>NZ_KI911759.1:106384-112075 GCF_000515355.1 Promicromonospora kroppenstedtii DSM 19349
CGTGCTGGCGGTCACCGGCTTCCTGGTGGACCGAAGTCCCGAGGCGGCATCGGCGGTCGCGGCCGAGGACCGCGGGGAGAGCGCCACCGAATCGGTGCGCCTGGACGACATCTCGGCGCGGATCACCCTGGACCCCGTCGCCGTGGGGCCTGCCACGCTCACCATCGAGATGGCCGATCAGGCGGGCGAGCCCGCGGAGGGCTTCGAGGCCCCGCGGATGAGCCTGGCGTCCGACGAGGTGGAGCTCGGCGAGCTGTCGCTCAGCTCGCTCGGGCCGGGGATCTACGCGGGCGACGTCGTGCTGCCGACGACGGGGGAGTGGGAGGTGCAGGTGTCGCTGCGCACCACGGAGTTCGACAACCCGGTGCGGACGGTGACGTTCCGGGTGCCGGACGGTTCCTGAGGGTCTGGCCAGGAGCCCCGAGGCGCTCAGGTGATCCGGTAGAAGCGGAAGAAGCCGAAGTCGCTGATCGGTAGCACCTCGACCGTGCCGAAGCCGGCGGCCTGGGCGTAGTCCCGCAGACGGTCGGGGCGCATGACCGTCCCGGTGGCCGCGCTCGGGCTGCTGGAGCGGCCGTCGGGCAGACAGACGAAGAGGCTGAAGCCGTACATCATGCGCTCGAGCTCGTCGCCGTCGGGCGCGAACGTCTCGGCGACGGCCTCGTCCATCACGATCAGCGGGGCGCCGGGTGTCAGCGACCTCCGGACGGCGGCGAGCACGTCGACGGGCCGGGGCATGTCGTGGACGCACTCGAAGGCGAAGGCCACGTCATAGTGTTCGACCGGAAGCTCCGCGGCGTCCCCGTGCGAGAACCGGACCCGGTCGGAGACGCCGGCTGTCCGGGCGTTCGCGGCCGCCATCACGACCGACGGCGCGTCGATGTCGATCCCGTGCACCGTGGCGTTCGGGTAGGCCCGGCCGAGCGCGATGCTGGACCACCCGCCGCCGGAGCCGACGTCGAGGACGCGGGCACCGGGGCGCGCGAGCAGTCCGTGCAGGTCGGTGACGTCGGCGAGCGCGTCGGCCAGCCGGTGCTCGAACCACGGCCGGTTCGCGTCCGCCTGTCCCTCGCGTGCGTGGTCGCCGAGCTCGGCCCAGCTGATCCCGTCGCCGGTGCGGTAGGCGTCGAGGAGCCGGGGAAGGGCCGGACCGACCGCGCCGAACATCCGGCCGAGGGGTGCCAGGAAGCTGAGGCTGTGCTGGTCGGTCATGACCTCCGCGGTGGCCGACGGGATGCTGAAGACGCGCTCGTCAGGGGCGTCGCCGTCCGAGTCGAGGTGCAGCAGGCCGGTCACCGTCTGCTGCTCCAGCCACTCGCGCGCGTACCGGGCATCCGTGCCGGTGCGCTCGGCGAGCTGGGGCGGGGTCGCGGGTCCGTCGTCGGCGAGGGACCGGTACCAGCCCAGGCGGTCGCCCAGGAAGGTCGACATGAGGTCCACAGTGCCGAGGATGGCGCCGAAGAGCCGTTCGGCGACGGCCTCGGCCGTGGGTGCTTTCGGGCTGGTATCCATCCCCCAACGGTCCGCCCGGCGGGTGCGGCGCACCAGTGCGGGAGCGGGGGATCTTTCGGGGAAGCCCTCGGACCGCTGCGCGTCGCCCCCTGACTACCGCGCAGCTCCACCCCGCCGATGCACCTGTGCCCGCGCACGCAGCTCCGGCGTCGCCGCCGCGCGGCGAGACCTCACCGCACTCTTGACGCCCCACGATTCGCCCTCGTAATATCCGAACCGCAAGACTGCAAGAAATTGACAGATGACGAGCACAAAGCAGTGCACGTACTGCAACTCTGCACTCTCGCCCCCGGTTCGGCAGGTCTCCACGGCTGCCTCGGTGGCGCCGACCCGATCCACCCAGGACGTCGACGCGCGCCACGGCGGGCGTGCCGACGTCGGGCGACGACGCCCGCGGGTGGCCGAGCCCGCCCCCGGCGGGAGAACGAGGACGTTCATGAGAATCCCCTGGAAGCACACGGTCGTGACGGGCGCCGCGCTGGCGCTCGTCGCGCCGTTCGGACTGGCCGCCGTCGCGCACGCCGCGGACGCCACCGACCTCGCCCTCGGCAAGCCGATCACGGCGTCGTCCGTGACGCAGACGTACGTCGCGGCCAACGCGAACGACGGGAACGTCTCGTCCTACTGGGAGGGCGCGGGCGGCCAGTACCCGGCGCACCTCACGGTCGACCTCGGGCAGGAGGCCGACGTCGAGCGCGCCGTCGTCAAGCTGCCGCCGCCCGCCGAGTGGGCGCCGCGCACGCAGACGTTCAGCGTGCTCGGCCGGTCCGAGGGCGAGTCGTCGTTCCGCACGCTCAAGGCCTCGGCCGCCTATTCCTTCGACCCGGCGAGCGGCAACACCGTCGTGGTCCCGCTGGACGGGGAGGCCGACGAGGTGCGCCTCGCGTTCACCGCCAACACCGGCGCGGGCAACGGCCAGGTCTCCGAGCTGCAGGTCTGGGGCACGCCCACGGGCGACCCGACCGACCCGACGGACCCCACCGATCCCACCGACCCGACCGGCACCAACTACGCCCTGAACCGGCCCGCGGCCGCGTCGTCGACCGAGTGGACCTACGTCGCCGCCAACGCGGTGGACGGCCAGACCGGTACGTACTGGGAGGGCGCCGGCGGGCAGTATCCGTCCACGCTCGACGTCTCCCTCGCCGCGCCCACGCAGGTCAGCGGCGTGCGGGTGCGCGTGAACCCCGACAGCGCCTGGGGGGCGCGCACCCAGACCTTCTCGGTCTGGGGGCACGCCGGCACGGGGGCGTGGCAGGAGCTCAAGGCGTCCGCCGGGTACGCGTTCGCGCCCGGGAGCGGCAACCTCGTGGACGTTCCCGTGACCGGCACGGTCACCGACGTCCGCCTGCGCTTCACCGCCAACACCGGTGCGGGTAACGGGCAGGTCGCCGAGCTCGAGGTCTACGGCGCCCCGGCGCCGAACCCGAACCTCACGGTCACGGCGGTGACGGCTTCCCCGGCGTCGCCGACGGCGACCACGCCCCTGACGCTCACGGCGACCGTGAAGAACACGGGCGACCGGGCCTCGGCGGCCACCACGCTGGACGGGAAGATCGGCGGCAGCACGGCGGGCTCGGCGGACGTCGCCGCGCTGCAGCCCGGTGCGACCGCCCAGGTGACGGTCGCGGCCGGCACCAAGCCCGCGGGCGAGTACACGGTCGGCGCCGTCGTCGACCCCGGCAACGCGGTCGCCGAGCAGAACGAGACCGACAACGCGTTCACGGCGTCCGCCAAGCTCGTGGTCGGTGAGGCGCCCGGGCCGGACCTGGAGGTCGTCTCCGTGTCCTCGAACCCGGCCAACCCCGCGGTCGGCGCGGCCGTGTCGTTCAGCGTGCAGGTGCGCAACCGCGGCAACCAGTCCGCCGCGGCCGGTTCGGTCACGCGCGTCGTCGCCGGCTCCACCACCCTCAACGGGACGACGCCGGCCGTGCCGGCGGGCGGCACCGTCACCGTCACCCCGACCGGCTCGTGGACGGCGACCAACGGCGGCGTCACCGTGACCGCCACGGCAGACGCGACCGACGTCGTCGACGAGACCGACGAGGACAACAACGCGGGCACGCTCGCGGTGACCGTGGGCCGCGGCGCGGCCGTGCCGTACACCACCTACGAGGCCGAGGACGGGCAGCACAACGGCACGCTCCTGCAGACCGACCCGCTGCGCACGTTCGGGCACACCAACTTCGCCACCGAGTCGTCGGGCCGCGAGTCGGTGCGGCTGAACAGCACGGGCCAGTACGTGCAGTTCACGTCCACCAATCCGACCAACTCGATCGTGGTCCGCAACTCGATCCCCGACGCCGCCGGCGGCGGGGGACAGGAGAAGACGATCAGCCTCTACGCGGACGGCCAGTTCGTGCAGAAGCTGACGCTCTCCTCGAAGCACTCCTGGCTGTACGGCACCACCGACCAGCCCGAGGGTCTCGTCAACACCCCGGGCGGCGACGCCCGCCGCCTGTTCGACGAGTCGCACGCCCTGCTGAACCGGTCCTTCCCGGCGGGCACGGTGTTCAAGCTGCAGCGCGACACGGGTGACGACGCCTCCTTCTACATCATCGACCTGGTCGAGCTCGAGCAGGTCGCGCCGCCCGCCTCGAAGCCGGCGCAGTGCACGTCCATCACCGAGTACGGCGCCGTCCCGAACGACGGGCTGGAGGACACCGCCGCCATCCAGGCCGCCGTCACCGCCGACCAGGAGGGCGAGATCGACTGCGTGTGGATCCCGGCCGGTCAGTGGCGCCAGGAGAAGAAGATCCTCACCGACGACCCGCTCGACCGCGGCACGCACAACCAGGTGGGCATCAGCGACGTCACGATCCGCGGCGCGGGCATGTGGCACTCGCAGCTCTACAGCCTGATCAAGCCGCACCTCGCCCCGGGCGTCATCAACCACCCGCACGAGGGCAACTTCGGGTTCGACATCGACGACAACGTCCAGATCTCCGACATCGCGATCTTCGGCTCCGGCGACATCCGCGGCAACAACGGCCAGGAGGAGGGCGGTGTCGGCCTCAACGGGCGGTTCGGTCAGGACACGAAGATCACCAACGTGTGGATCGAGCACGCGAACGTCGGCGTCTGGGTCGGGCGCGACTACACCAACATCCCCGAGCTGTGGGGTCCCGGCGACGGCGTCGAGTTCTCCGGGATGCGTATCCGCAACACCTACGCGGACGGCATCAACTTCAGCAACGGGACGCGCAACTCGCTCGTCTTCAACTCGACCTTCCGCAACACCGGCGACGACGCCCTCGCGGTCTGGGCCAACCCCTACGTCAAGGACCGCACCGTCGACATCGGCCACGACAACGCGTTCCGCAACAACACCGTCCAGCTCCCGTGGCGTGCCAACGGCATCGCGATCTACGGCGGCTACGACAACTCGATCGAGAACAACCTGGTCTACGACACCATGAACTACCCCGGCATCATGCTCGCGACCGACCACGACCCGCTGCCGTTCTCGGGGACCACTCTCATCGCCAACAACGGCCTCTACCGCACGGGTGGGGCGTTCTGGAACGAGGACCAGGAGTTCGGGGCGATCACGATCTTCCCGCAGACCCACGACATCACCGGGGTCACCATCCGCGACACGGACATCGTCGACTCCACGTACGACGGCATCCAGTTCAAGAACGGCGGCGGCAACATGCCCGACGTCCGCATCACGAACGTCCGGATCGACACGTCGAACAACGGCTCCGGCATCCTCGCGATGGGCGGCGCCCGCGGCAACGCGATCCTGTCGAACGTGACCGTCACCAACTCCGGTGAGGGGGACATCGAGAAGGAGCCCGGCTCGACGTTCGTCTTCACCGGCCAGTAGGGCCGACGACGACGCGGGGTGCCGGCGCGCGCTGCCGGTGCCCCGCGCTGTCGCGGCGGTGGGGGAGCTCGACGCGCGGGCGTGACCTGGGAGTTCACCCGGGTGGCAATGTTCTTGTTCGAGATTTTTCGGCCACTTGTCCGCTATCGGCCCGTACGATTCCCTTCCAAGAGAGCGCACGCCGCTCGGGCCGAGGGGGAACCGGCGACGCGCACGACGAGGCACGGCGACGGAGGACCACGGTGGGCGAGCGGGAGTTCGAGCGGACCCAGGACCTGAGGTTCACCGCGTCCGAACCGCCGACGTCGGAGACCCTGCCGCTGGCCCCGCCGTCGTCAGCGGCTCCG
>NZ_KI911759.1:112175-112713 GCF_000515355.1 Promicromonospora kroppenstedtii DSM 19349
GGCGGCGTCGTCCTGCTCCGCCGCCGTCGGAACCCATGAGCCTCGCCGACGCCGGCCGGCGCGCCGGGTGCTGGCTGCTCCTGCTCACCGTCCTGGCGGCCCTCCTGGTGGGCCCGGCGGGTAGCGCCTCGGCCCACGCCACTCTCGTCAGCACCGACCCGGCCCAGGGGGCGGTGCTCGAGACCGCCCCCGAGCGGGTCACGTTCACCTTCAACGAGTCCGTGATCGGCGTCCCGGCCGGGATCAAGGTGTTCGACGCGACGGGCACCGAGGTGGCCTCCACGGCCACGGTCCGGGCGTCGCGGCTCCTCGTCGACCTCGACGAGGAGGTCGCCGACGGCACCCTCGTGGTCGTCTGGCGGCTCGTCTCCGAGGACGGGCACCCGATCGGCGGCTCGCTGAGCTTCGCGGTCGGCGCGCCCAGCGACGTCGTCGACGTGCCCAAGACCGGTGCCGACGCCGGCACCGAGGCGCCCGCCCTGCTCGGCGTGGTCCGCGGCGTGGGCTACGTGGGCCTGCTCCTGGCCGCCGGGCTGGC
>NZ_KI911759.1:112813-119242 GCF_000515355.1 Promicromonospora kroppenstedtii DSM 19349
GGCTCGGCGCCGTACGGCTCGGCCGGTGTGCCGGCCGCGCAGGCCAACCCGCCCGCGACGACGAGCCTCGTGCTGGGCATCACGTCGTTGTTCCTCAGCCTCCTGTTCGTGCCGTCGATCCTCGGCATCGTGCTCGGGTTCGTGGGCCTGGCCCGCTCGCGCCGCACCGACCCGCCGACCGGGCGCGGGGCCGCGATCACCGGCATCGTCCTGTCGGTGGCCGGCGTAGTCCTCGGCGTGTTCGTCGCGATGGCGGCGTCAACGTTCGTGTCCGACGCGGCGAGGGCGATCGTGGACCGGAGCACCGCCGCCCCGGAGGACGAGGCCACACCTGCTCCTCCTGCCGACTTCGTCGAGGTCGACGCGGCCCGGTGGAGGTCCGTCGTCGAGCACCCCGGCAAGGCCGAGGGGCGGGCCATCGTGGTCTACGCGGAGGTCGCGAGGTTCGACAGCACCACGGGCACCGACCGGTTCCTCGGCGGCCTCGGGGTGGATCAGCCGGGCACCGAGCGGGAGCTGGAGGACCCGGCAGTCGTCATCGGGCCGGAGTTGCTGCTCGACGGCGTGGAATCCGGTGACGTGCTGCGGATCCATGCCGTGGTGACCGGCTCCGTCGAGCTCAGGACCGACCTCGGCGGCACCGTGACCGTCCCGGCGCTGACCGTCGCGGAGTTCGAGGACGTCGGCTTCGCGGACCTGGGCGCGGACCTCGCGGTCGGCGCTGCCGAGATCAAGCAGCCCAGCTGGATCTCGGTCCCGGTCACGGTGACCAACAGCGGGACACAGGCGTTCACGTACAGCGCCACGCTGGTCGCCGAGAGCAAGAACGGCAAGATGACCTACGACCGGGGCCCGGTGTTCGTCGAGAAGCTCGGTCCCGGCGAGGAGAAGAAGGTCGCCGTCGACTTCTTCCGAGACGTGCCCGACGACGCGGTCATCCGCGTGGAGTCGGTGGAACGGTTCGTCGAGTGAGGGCGGCTGCAGCCGGGAGCCGCACCCGGGCCGGCAGCAACAGCGGCGCGGGGTGAACGTAGGTCCTGGAGGTGTGTTGCGCTGCGTAGACATTGTCTACTCAGCGCAACACGCCTCCAGGATGTAAGGACTGTCCGGGCCCACGGTGCGGTCCTTTTGATGGGCCGCGACGGCGGGCCTCGGTCCCACCAGAACGTCCAGACGTTCACGCCGATGAGCGCCGAGGCGTACTTGTCGACCGTGTTGTGGTCGCTCTGCCAGATGTTGTCCGGGCAGAACGCGAAGTGCTCGAGCGCGACTGCCCGGGCGTGGTCCTTGCTGCCCTGGAGGTAGACGCGACCTGGTCGGCCGGCGGCTACCTCTCGTGACACGGCAACGCGGACGCCGCCCCGTCTCCAGGGCGACGTCCGCGCAGCGTGTTGTCAGTCCTGCTTCGCCGCAGCCGGCGTGCCGCCGTCGACCGGCGCGGCGCCATCGGCCGGACCAGCACCATCCGAACCAGCACCACCGAGCGCCGGCCAGCTCGCGTACTCCACGCCGCCACGCCGCGCGGGCGCCGTCTCGGGCAGCATGACGAGCGCGACGATCGAGCACACCACGAGCAGCGCCGTGTACCCGGCGACCAGCCAGAAGCCGCCGTCGGCCGCGACCAGCAGTGCCGTGGCGACCACGGTGAACGGGCCCGAGGCGACCATGGCGCCGAACTGCCACACCACCGAGACGCCCGAGTAGCGCACCGAGGAGTCGAAGAGCTCCGGGAAGAACGACGCCTGCGGGGCGTACGTGCCCGAGTGGCCGAGCCCGAGGCCGACCACGAGCAGCGCCGTGATCACCGCGAGGTTCTCCGTCTGCACCGCGAGGAACGCGGGCACGATGAGCAGCAGGTTCAGCACGGCCAGCGTCAGGAACACCGGGCGGCGTCCGACGCGGTCGGTGATGTGCCCCCACACCGGGATCATGACGATCTCGACCAGGATCGCGATGATGACCGCCTCCAGCACCAGGCCGGAGCTGTAGCCGTTGTTGTCCGCGTACGCGACCAGGAAGATCGTGTAGAAGGGGAACATCGCGGCCTCGACGAACTTGGCGAAGAACCCGCCCACCACCTCGCGACGGCGCTGGCCGAACAGCTGGCGCAGCGGGGCGTGCGACTCGGCCTTGCGCTCGCGGGCGGCCTTGAAGGTCTCGGACTCGTCGACCTTCGACCGGATGTACAGGCCGACGGCGACCACGACGATCGACAGCAGGAACGGCACGCGCCAGCCCCAGGCGAGGAACGCGTCCTCGTCCATCCACTGCTGCAGGCCGGCGAACAGCGCCGTCGGGATGAGGTAGGCCACGGGGGAACCGAGCTGCACGAAGCTCGCGTAGAAGCCGCGCCGCTTCTGCGGCGACGCCTCGGCCGTGAGCAGGACGGCGCCACCCTGCTCACCGCCGACGCCGAAGCCCTGGATGAGCCGGACGACCACCAGGATGACGGCCGCCCACATGCCGATCTGCTCGTAGGTGGGCATCAGGCCGACGGCGAACGTGCCGAGCCCGGTGAGCAGCAGGGTGAACACGAGCGCCTTCTTGCGGCCCAGCCGGTCACCGATGTGGCCCCAGACCAGTCCGCCGAGCGGCCGGGCGAAGAAGCCCACCGCGTACGTCGAGAACGCGGCGAGCGTGCCGACCAGCGGGTCGGCCTCGGGGAAGAAGATCTGGTTGAACACCAGGGCCGAGGCCGTGCCGTAGATGAAGAAGTCGTAGTACTCGGCGATGGTGCCGATGACGGACGCGCCGACCGTCTTTCGCAGAGTCTTCGGGTCGACCGTGCCGGCCGGGGTGCCGCTCATGCTGCCTCCTCGCAGTGGATCACCCCGGGACGCTAGCATACTAGTGCGCTAGAACACGATTGCAGATCTACGGCAGAATCAGGGCATGTCGACGCCGCCACTCCTGACCACCGCCCGGGTCCGCGGGGAGAACACCCGCCGTCTGGTCCACACCTGGCTCCGCCGGCAGATCATCGGGCTGGAGCTGGCCCCGGGCGAGCCGCTGTCGGAGGCCGAGATCGGCTCGCGCCTCGGCGTCAGCCGCACCCCCGTGCGCGAGAGCCTGATCCTGCTCGCCGAGGAGGGGCTCGTGGAGGTGTTCCCGCAGCGCGGAAGCTTCGTGGGGCCCATTCGCTACGAGGACGTCGTCTCGGCCCAGTTCGTGCGCGAGGCCATCGAGTGCTCGTCGCTGGAGCAGGGCGGCTCCCTGGTGACCGCGGGCGACGTCGCCGAGCTGCGCGCCCTGATCGTGCGGCAGCACGAGGCGGAGCGCGCCGAGGACGCCGGGGCGTTCTTCGACCTCGACGAGGAGTTCCACCTGCGGCTCATGCGCGCCTGCGGGCACGAGTCCGCGTGGCGCATCGTGGCGTCCGCGAAGGCGCAGATGGACCGCGCCCGCCGGCTCTCGCTGCCCGAGGGCGGCAAGATGACCGGCCTCATCGAGCAGCACGAGAGCGTGGTCGACGCGCTGGACCTGGGCGACGTCGTCGCGGCCGTCGCGCGGCTGCGCGAGCACCTGCGCGTGGTGCTGCAGGACATCACGCACATCCAGGCGGAGCGGCCGGAGCTGTTCGCGCGGGCGTAGTGCCCTGGGATCACGCGCCGCCGAAGGCCCTGCTGAGGGCGGCCGGCGGCGCGTCCGTGCGGGCCTGCAGGTCCACGCGGCGCGCCCCGCACCTGGTGCACCGCACGTAGAGCACCCAGCCGGCCGAGGTGGGGTGGCGTGAGTCGGTCGTCCACGAGTGCTCGGTCGTCGTCATCCCTCCACGATGATGTAATGGCCTTGTGCATCTCAACCCTTACGGCGAGTACGCGGTGCTGCTCGCCGCGTCCCTGGCCAACGACTGGCCGGACGACCGGGCGGGGATCGAGGACCGCACCCGCGAGTTCGGCATGACCATGGAGTTCCGCGAGGAGCCGGCCGACCACGCGCACGCCCGCCAGGCCATCGACGAGTGGCTGCGCGTCGTGGACACGCCGGAGCCCGAGCAGCGCGCCGCGCTGCTGAACGCCCAGATGGCCGCCGTGGCGGCCTATCCGCGCCTGACCGACCACGACGGCGAGGGCTGGCACCTGCACTACCGGGACGAGAACCAGGTGCTCTCGGCAGTGCTGCGGGCGGTGATCAGCGTGGGCACCTCGCTCCACCTCGTCACGCGCGGCATGCACCGCCTGGCGCGCTGCGCGTCGGAGCCCTGCACGAACGTCGTGGTCGACGTGACCCGCAACGGTCGGCAGCGCTACTGCTCGGTGCGCTGCGCCAACCGCGCCGCGGTGCGGCGGCACCGCGGGCGGTCGGCGCCCTAGGCGTCACACCTGGCTCAGCGCCAGAGCTCGCCCACCTGCCCGGCGAGGGACTTCCCCTGGTCGTAGCCCGCCTGCGCCACGGCCGGACGCCGGGAGTAGTCCATGGCGCCGGCGCCGGACATGAGCCCGGCGACGTCGCCCGGGAAGACCGTCTCGACCCGGCTGCCGCCCGCGCGCAGGGCGCTCACCTGCGTGGCGAGGTCCAGGCCCCAGTCCGCGGGCGCGCGGGTGCGGCCGCCGAACGGGGACAGCACGAGCACGCGCGTGTACCCGGCCGCCAGGTCGGCGTTCTCGGCGTTGGCCCGGTAGCCGCCGTCGATGTACCGGCCCTCGCCGATGCGGTAGGCGAAGCCGCTGGAGCAGCTCGCCGCGACGGCGTCCGCCAGGTCGACGCCGCTGTGCCGGTCGAACAGGACGGGTTCTCCGGTGCGGGCGTCGACGGCCGTGAGGGCGATCGCCCGGTCCGGCCACGCCTGGTCGGGGAGGCGGGAGGCGACGGTGGCGCGCCACTGCGCCTGCACCGCGTCGTCCGACGTGCCGGGCAGGTCGAGGGCCGCCGCGCCCAGCCGGCGACGCATGTCGGCGACGTCCGTGGCGTCCTCGACGATCCGGCGGGTGCGTTCCATCTGGTCGGCCGCAGCCCGGACGCGGGCGGGATCCTGGGTCGGCCTGGTGCCGGCTGGGGCCGGGGCCGCGAGGACGGCGCCGTACAGCTCGGCGGGAGTCGCCCCACCGAGCTGGGCCGCGGTGGTCGACCCGGCGGACGTCCCGACGGTCAGGTCGGCGGTGGTCACGTCGACGCCGGCGTCGTACAGCCCGGCGACGACGCCGATGAGCCAGGCGTTGCCGGTCGACCCGCCGCCACCGAGAACGAGGGCGCGGGTACGGGGCACAGCAGAAGAGGGTGTGGTGTTCATGGGAGTCGCCTTTCGCGATTGCCGGTGCGGCGCTCCCGAGGCGACTAGATCGTCGCCGGGATCGTGGACTGCGGGGGAGCACCCGGTGCGGTCACTGCGTTCACGGGTCTCACCTCCTGCGGTCGGTACACGATCACGGCAGACGCTACCGTCCCGCCGTCGGGACGCGCAATCCGCTGCGCCGCGTCAGAGGGCTGAGCGACCCACGCCCTGTCGGACGCCCGGGGGCCGCACGCCGAACCACTGCTCGGCGCCGTACGCCTCGAACCTGGCCGTCTCGACGAAGCCCAGCCGCGTCGCGAGGCGCACCGAGCGCACGTTGGCGGTCTGCGTGGTCAGCACCACGGGCTCGCCGGGGAGCGCGCCCGAGAACCAGTCGAGGACGGCCGCGCACGACTCCGCGGCGTAGCCCCGGCCCCACACCTGCGGCAGGAACAGGTAGCCCAGCTCGACCTTCCCGGCGGCTCGGGGCGCCTGGTGCTCGCCGTCGCGGCTCTCGAGCGTGATGGCCCCGATCATCGCCCCGTCAAGGTCGACCACGAACTGACCCGGCCGGCCCTTCGGCACCGCGGGGATCGCGGCCTCCAGCTCGTCGCGGGGGCGCGCTCCGCCGATATACGCCCCCACCTCGGGCGACGCGTTCAGCTCGATGAGCGCCGCCCGGTCGCGGGCCTCAGGCTCGCGCAGCATCAGCCGCTCGGTGCGGATCGGCTCGGGCGGCCAGGTGACGCTTCCCAGGTCTGCCATGGCCGCAGACTACTGATGGCCCGGCAGCGGATGTCAGTGGCGGGAGGCAGTATCGGGGGTAGCGGACCCGACCTGGAGGACGTCATGGCTGACACACCCACCACCCCGCCGCGCACCTACCCCCACGGCGTGCCGAGCTGGATCGACCTGGAGACGCACGACGTCGACGCGGCCCTCGCCTTCTACGCCGACCTGTTCGGCTGGCGGTACAGCGAGCGGCTGCCGCCCGGCGCGGCCGGGCGCTACGTCGTCGCGTCGCTCGACGGCACGGAGGCCACCACGGTCGGTGCCATCGGGACGCCGTCGGCCGGTTTCGACGGCGAGGTCATGTGGCACACCTACATCGCCGTGGACGACGCCGACGCCGCGGCCGCCCGGGTCGTCGAGCTGGGCGGCGTCGTGAGCTCGGGGCCCGAGGACGTCGGGCCGCCGGGGGAGCCCGCCGGGCGGAT
>NZ_KI911759.1:119342-119640 GCF_000515355.1 Promicromonospora kroppenstedtii DSM 19349
CGCCAGGGCTCGAGCACCAGGGCCGCGTACTGGGCGGAGAACCGGCTGCCCGTCGCCTCACCGACGGAGACCGCCTCCGCCAGCAGCGCGTCGGCCACGGCGAGCTCCCCGGCCCAGGGCCCGGTTCGGAGACCAGCAGGTGCAGGGCCGCGGGCAGCACCGACAGCGTGCCCGTCTCCCGGGCGATGTCGACCAGCCGCCGTGACAAGCTGGTCCAGGCGTCGAAGTCCCAGACGTTGTGGGCCACCCTGCACGCGAGGGGGAGCCAGTCCAGGAGCTCGGCGGCGGGCACGTCGTC
>NZ_KI911759.1:119740-125765 GCF_000515355.1 Promicromonospora kroppenstedtii DSM 19349
CGGATGGCGCGGATCGTCGACCCGCAGGGCGCGACCTGCCGGCTGGTCCAGGCGGGCACGCGGCCCGGCGCGCAGTCGGTCAACGCGCCGGGCACGTGGAACTTCAGCAACCTGAGCACGCCGGACATGGACGCTGCGCTGCGCTTCTACGGCCCGCTGCTCGGCTGGGAGCACAGCGACGACCTCGGTTCCGGGATGCTGCGCGTGCCCGGCTACGGCGACCACCTGGCCCGCACCTTCGACCCGGACATCTACGAGCGGCAGCAGGGCGCACCGGACGGGTTCGCGGACGTCGCGGCCGGGATCCTGCGTGCGGCAGGGCCCGCCCACTGGTCCGTGACCTTCTTGGTGGCCGACCGGGACGCGTCCGCCGCTCTCGCGGAGCGGGCGGGCGCGACGGTCCTGGCGCGACAGGAGACCGAGTGGACCAAGGAGGCGGCGATCCGGGACCCGTTCGGCGCCGAGCTCTCGCTGTCCCAGTTCTCCCCGCCGGAGTGGTTCGAAGAGGCCCGGGGCGGCGGCAACTAGGGCTGAGGCTCTGTTCAGACCACGACCTTCTGCCCGCAGGAGCGAGCGTAAAACGTTGCAACATCGTGGCTTGAACAGAACCTCGGCAGTATCCGCGACAAAGCACTAGGCGACGAACGCGTACCGGCCCGACCCGACCCGCACCAGCACCACGCCGTCCTCGGTCGAGACGTCCGTGACGCCCTCGGCGTGCGCCAGCGGCCGCCCCCGCTCGGAGACGGCGTCGGGGTCGGCGGCAGGCAGCCGCACCGTCGCCGTCGACCCGACGGGGACGGTCACGTCCAGCCGGAGCCGGTCGCCCGTGCGCCGCCACTCGCTGGCGACCCGCCCGTACGGCGTCCGGACCGACGCCGCCGCCCGGTCCAGGTGCCCCGTGACCGCGGGAGCGATCGTGAGGTCCCGGAAACCGGTCTCGGGCGACGCCTGGATGCCGGCGACATGCTGGTAGAACCAGTCGTCGACGGTGCCCAGGAAGTAGTGCCCGTACGAGCGCGCCTCCAGCGACCAGTGCTCCCACATCGACGTAGCGCCGTGCTCGATCATGTAGCCCCAGCTCGGGTACCGGGTCTGGGTGGCCAGCTCGTAGGCGACGTCGGCGTGCCCGTGCCGGGTCAGCACCGGCAGCAGCCACTTCGTGCCCAGCACCCCGGTGTTGAGCGTGGTGCCCTTGGCGCGCACGTCCGCGACGATGCTGTCGACCACCCGCCGCGTCGTGGCGGCGTCGGGCACCAGGCCGAACTCGACGGCGAGCACGTTGTGCGTCTGCCGGTACCCGCGGTCGCCGTCGCCCCGGTAGTACCCGGCGTCGGTGTCCAGGAACTCGGTGTTGAACGCGGCCTTGACCGTGGCGGCGTTCCGGGCGAAGTGCTCGACGTCGGCGGCCTTGCCGAGGAACCCGGCGCTGCGCCGCATGAACAGGGTCATCGAGTACAGGAACGCCGTGGCCGAGACCCGCAGGTCCTCCGGCGCGTTGCCGCCCGCGGGGCTCGCCTCCGGGCTGACCCAGTCGCCGAGCCGCGCGTCCGGCACGATGCCGCCGTCGGACCGGTCGAACTCGAGGTCGACGTACCGCTTCATGCCGTCGTAGCACTCGGTCAGCACGCGCCGGTCGGCGCCGTACTGGTAGAGCCACCAGGGGATCATCACGTAGGCCGCGTGCCACGGCGGGCACACGCCCCACTCGCCCCAGTCGCCGGAGCTCGGCGCGATGACCAGCGGCCGGCCCTGCTCGTCCCGGGTCTCGTGCACGTCGCGCAGCCACTTGGCGAACAGCTCGTGCACGTCGAGATTCAGCAGGAACATCTCCGCGCCGACGGCGGCGTCGCCGGTCCAGCCGTTCTTCTCGAACATCGGGGTGTCGGTCGGGATGCCGTGGATGTTGTTGGTCAGCGTGTCCACCACGGCCCGGTGGGTGCGGTTCATGACCTCGCTGGAGCTGTCGAACGTGCCGGTCTCCGCGGCGGCCGTATGCACGACCTGCGCGGTGAACGCGTCCATCGGCGGCGGGCCGTCCTGCGGCCACCCGGTGACCTCGACGTACTGGAAGCCCTTGTACGAGAACCGCGGCTCCCACGTCTCCGCCTGCCCGGTGCCCGCCAGGGTGAACCGGTCGGTCTGGAACCCCGCCTGGAACCCGCCGTTGTTGCTCAGGTTCACGCGCCCGGCGGCGGTCAGCTTCTCGCCGTGCGCGGCCCGGACCGTGGCCCCGGCCGGACCCGTGACGGCATACCGCACCCAGCCCGCGAGCACGCGCGGGAACCGCACCACGTACACGCCCGGCTCGGGCTCCGTGACCTCGACGGCGGGCAGGGACTCGATCACCTCGACCGGCTGCTGCCGCTGGTTGACCAGGGTGCCCCGCGGGCCGGAGGCCACGGTCGCCGCGGCCCACGCGTCGTCGTCGAACCCGGCCGTGTCCCAGCCCGGCAGGGTGCGGCGCGCGTCGTACGTCTCGCCGCCGTAGAGGTCGTCGAACACCGTGGGGCCTGCGTGGAGACGCCAGGTCGCGTCGGTGACCACCCGCTCGACGACGCCGTCGGCGTACTCCAGGTGCAGCACCGCCCGGACCACGGGCTCGTCGTGCCACGGCGGCGCCTCCCAGCGCCACACGTTGCCGCCCGTCATGCCGTAGAAGCCGCGGCCGAGCTCGACGCCCAGCGCGTTGCGGCCCTGCAGCAGCCCGCGTGTCACGTCTGTGGCCGTGTACTGCACGGTGTCGTCGTAGTCGGTGAATCCGGGCGCGAGCACCTGGTCGTCGGCGGGCCGGCCGTTCAACGACACGTTCGCGTACCCGCCCGCGGCCAGGTAGAGCGTGGCGCGCCGCAGTCCCGCCCGCACGTCGAGCTCCTTGCGCAGCAGCGGTGCCGGCAGCGGGTCCGGCGTCGGCAGGCGCACCCCGCTGCCCCAGGGCCCGGAGCCGTAGGCCGCGATCTTCGCGGCCTGCTCCCAGCCGGAGTCGTCGAGGTCCGGCCGGGCGAAGTCGGCCCCGAACGTGGTGGCGGCCTTCCAGTCGTCCCCGCTGTTCAGGGTCGCGGTGGTCCCGTCCGAGAACGTGAGGCGGACGACGGCGAGCACGGCGCCGGCGCTCACGGCGTCGTTGGCGCCGCGCACCGCGAGCACGGTGTCGCTGCCGGGCGCGCTGGTCAGGTCGGCCATGTAGAAGCGGGCCGACTGCCAGCCGTTCTCGGTGGGCTCGGTGCCGCCCACCTCGGCGCCGTCCACCCAGAGCGTGAACGCGTCGTCGGCGGTGATCAGCACCTCGGCCTGTGTGGCCGCCGTGCCCGCGGGCGCGGACCGGGTGATCCGGAACGCCCGGTCCTGGCCCGGCAGCTCGCCCTCGGCGGCCCACATCCACGAGGCGCCGTCGAACCGCAGGTCGGTCACCTGGTCCGGGCCACGCTCGTTGCCGATCCACTCGGCCCCGGCCCAGTCGGCGTCGGCGTACAGCCCGGTGCGGAACGACGACGTCGTGGTGCTCCGGCCGCGGTTGGTCACCACGTCCACCCGCCAGGTGTGCTCCGTCGCGGGGGCCAGCGCGGGACCCGCGTACTCGACGTTCGCGGACTCCCGGGACGGCACGACGCCGCTGTCCCACACCTGGCGCGGGCGCGGCCCGCGGGTGCTGACCCGCAGCCGGTACGACTCCTGCTCCACGCCGCGCCGGCCGGACTCGACGGTCCACGAGAACCGGGGCCGGTCGACGTCGATGCCGAGCGGCCTCGTCTTCTTCTCGACGAGGGGGTCGGCCAGGCGGACGTCGCCCCCGGCCTCGTGCGGCCGGGGCCCGGCGGGGAACACCGCGGCGGTCGACGCGACGCCGGCGGTCTTCAGGAACATTCTGCGGTCCAGGGCCATGACGCCTCCAGGCGGCTGCGATCGGGTGAGAAGCGAGCTTCGTTGCAACGTTTCAACCACGCGTGCGTCAGTTTAGGGGTGATTTGTCGTCTTGAGCCAGAGGCCGCGGAACTACCGACCATGCAGTTGCTGCCAGTTCTGCGGCCGTCCTGGCAGCAGGTGCATGGTCGGTAAGACGTCAGCCGGCGGCCGGGAACGCCTTGCCCGGGTTGAGCAGGCCGCGCGGGTCCAGCGCGTCCTTGACGGCCCGGTGCATCGCGAGCACCGCGGGGCTCAGCTCGGCCGCAGCGCCCGGCAGCTTGAGCAGGCCGACGCCGTGCTCCCCGGTCACGGTCCCGCCGAGCGCCCGGCACTCGTCGACGATCCGGTCGAAGGCCACCTTGGCGCGGGCCTTGGCGGCGTCGTCGCCCTCGGGCGCGATGATCAGCGGGTGCAGGTTGCCGTCGCCGGCGTGCGCGATGTTGGCGATCACGACGTCGGCGTCGCGCGCGATGCGCTCGATGCGGCCCAGCATCTCCGGGACGGCGCCGCGCGGCACGCAGACGTCCTCGGTGAGCACGGGCCCCAGCCGCTCCAGTGCGGGGTAGGCCAGCCGGCGGGCCAGGAACAGCCGGTCCACCTGGTCGGGCGCGAACGCGCGCTCCACCTGCGTGCCGCCCGCCTTCTCGAAGAGGCCGACGACCCGCTCGGCGAGCGCCTCGCCCGCGTCCCCCGGCTCGTCGACCTTGGCCAGCAGCAGTGCGGCGGCGCCCTCGGGCAGAGTCCAGTCCTGCCAGTCGGCGACGGCGCGCAGGCAGGTGCTGTCGATGAGCTCCAGCGCGGCGGGCACGATCCCGGCGGCTGAGACGGCGGCCACCGCGTTCCCGGCATCGGCCAGGGAGGCGAACCAGCCCACGATCGCGCGGTCCTCGCGGCCGCCCAACGGGCGGAGCTTGAGCGTCACGTCGACGATGATGCCCAGCGTGCCCTCGGATCCCACGAGCAGCCCCGTCAGGTCGTAGCCGGTGACGCCCTTCGCGGTGGTGCGGCCCAGCCGGGCCACTGACCCGTCGGCGAGCACCACGGTCATCCCCAGCACGTAGTCGCGCGTGACGCCGTACTTGACGCAGCACAGGCCGCCCGCGTTGGTGGCGACGTTGCCGCCGATCGTCGAGATGGCCTGGCTCGCCGGGTCCGGCGGGTACCAGAGGCCATGCTGCGCCACGTGCCGGCGCAGGTCGTCGTTGAGCACGCCCGCCTCGACGACGGCGTACCGCTCGGCCGCGTTGACCTCGCGGATGCGGGTCATGCGCTCCAGCGACAGCACCACGGCGCCGGCCATCGCGTTCGCCCCGCCCGACAGGCCCGTCCCGGCGCCGCGCGGCACCACGGGGGCCCGGTGCTCGCCGGCGATCCGGACGGTCGTGACGACGTCGTCCAGACTCGTGGCCAGCACCACGGCGGCCGGCGTCGCATGGTCGGCCCACTCGGCGTCGTCGTGGGCGTATCGCTCGACGTCGGGGACGCCGGTGAGCACGGCGCCGTCGGGCAGGGCGTTCTGCAGGGCCGCGGCCAGCGCGGACGATTCGTCACGGGTCATCGCCTCGGATCGTACGCGCGCCGCGGTGGCGAGGGACCTCAGGCCGTGGCGACCGCCCGGTCCACGAGCTGCCCGCGCAGCTGTTTGCGCGAGACGATGCCGAGCTTCTGGAAGACCTTGCGCAGGTGCCACTCCACGGTGTGCGGGCTGATGAAGAGCTGGGTGCCGATCTGCGGGTTGGTCAGCCCCTCGCCGGCGAGCCGCGCGATCTGCGACTCCTGCGGGGTCAGGACGGTGTGGGGCTGGGGCAGGCGCCTGCGGATCGTCTCCCCGGCGGCCTGCAGGCCGCGCCGCGCCCGCTCGGCGAACGCCTCGGCGCCCATCTCGCTGAGCATCTCGTAGGCGATGCCGAGCTGTTCGCGGGCGTCGACGCGGCGGTTGCCCAGGCGCAGCCACTCGCCGTACAGGAGGTGGGCCCGGGCCAGCAGCAGCCGCGCGTCGGTGCGGCCGAGCCGCTCGACCGCCTCCCGGTACGCCTCCTCGGCGTCGGGACCCGAGGTCACCTGGGCCCGGGCGCAAGCCGCGAGGCCGAGGGCCCAGTCGCTGTCGTTCTCGCGGGCCAGC
>NZ_KI911759.1:125865-128221 GCF_000515355.1 Promicromonospora kroppenstedtii DSM 19349
CGGCCCGCCTTGGCGGCGTCGGCCAGCTCGGCGCGCAGCTCGTCCGTGAGCCCGAGCGCGTCGGCCAGTGCCTGCACCGTGCGCCGCTGCGGGCCTCGGCTGACGCCGCGCTCCATGTCGCCGATGGCGCGCACGCTCACGCCGGAGGAGTGGGAGAGGGCTTCTATCGTCAGGTCCGCGGTCTGGCGCAGGGTGCGCAGGAGCGGGCCGAAGGCGGCGGTCACGATGCCGTCCCGGCGTCGAGGGCGGCGATCATGGCGTTCACCTCGTCGGCGAACGCGGGCTGCGGCTTCCACCGGCCCTGGGCCTCGCCCTGTCCGAGCGCCAGGGTCAGGTGCTCGCGGGCCCTGTCGTTCGCGCCGAGCCCGGCGTACGCCCGGCCGGCCGACAGGTGCGTCAGCGGCGTCCAGTTGCCGCCCTCCTCGACGAACCCGGCGAAGGCCGGCTCCACGATCGCGACGACCTCGGCGTACCGCTCCGCGTCCGCGAGGATCGCGGCCAGCCGGGCCAGGGCGAAGTTCCGGGTGTTCGCGGCGGCCGCTGAGGGCGCCGGCAACCCGTCGACCGCCCGCAGCATCGCGCGGTAGGCCTCGACGGCCTCGTCGTACCGGCCGGCGCGGCCGAGCCCGACGACGAGCCCGCTGCTCGCCCAGAAGTAGGTGCTCCGGTCGTCGGCGGCCTGGGCCAGCTCACGTCCCCGGTCGTAGGCCCAGAGCGCCTGGTCGTCGTCCTGGGCGACCCGCCAGGCCTCGGCGGCGTTGCACGCCGCCTCCGCCTGCTCCTTGACCGCGCCGACCTGCTCCGCGAGGCGATAGGTGTCCATCGCCTGCCCGGCGACCTCCCGCAGGGCCGCGTCGTCGTGCCGCTGCGTGGCGATCACCAGCGACGCCCAGACGTGGCGGATCCGGTGCCAGATCTCGCGGTGGCGGTCGGGCAGCCGCGCGGCCGCCACCCGGGTCAGGCCGAACACCTCCAGCCAGTCGCCCGCCCAGACCTGCGTCTCGTTGGCGATCCAGTTCATGGCCTCGCCGAACCGGGCCACCTGCTCGTCGCGTCCGGCCGCGGCCGCCAGGCGCAGCGCGGCCAGCCAGGACTCCTTCTCGACCAGCAGCCAGGTGCGCGCGTCGTCCGGCGAGGTCAGGGCGACGAGCCTCGTGCCGTCCGGCCGGGTGTCGGCACCCTCCGTGTCGCCGTCCGTGTCGCCGTCGAACCATCTGCCGGCCACCGTCGCGGTCTCCAGGAGCCAGTCGGTCATCCGCCGGTCCGCGGCCTCGCGTGCCTCGTCGGTCTCCTCCTCACCGAGGCGGCGGGCGGCGTACAGACGGATCAGGTCGTGGAAGCGGTACCGATCGGTGCCCTCGTGCTGGAGCAGCCCGAGCTCGACCAGCTCGTCGAGCTGGTCCTCGGCGTCGAACAGGCCGGTCTCGGTGAGCGCGGCCACGACCGGTACGCCGAAGTCGACGGCGGGGACCAGCGCCAGCCGCCGGAAGCACTCCTTGGCCTGTTCCGGGAGCGCCACGTAGGACAACGCGAAGGCCGCCTCGACCCCGACGTCGCCGTCGACCAGGTAGGCGAGCCGGAGGTCGTCGTCGGACAAGCGGTCTGCCAGGTGCCCCATCGTCCACTCGGGCCGGGAGGCCAGCCGGGTGCCCGCGATCCGGAGTGCCAGCGGCAGATGCCCGCACAGCTCGGCCACCCGCGCCGTCCCCGGCTCCGGCTCGTTCGCACCCTGGTGCGTGACGGCCGCCAGGAGCAGCGCCGACTCCTGGCGCGAGAACGGCGCGAGCGGGATCCTGGTCACGCCCTCCAGGCCGCCCAGGGTGCGACGGCTCGTCACGAGCACCATGGCGGCGCCCCGGCCGGGCAGCAGGGGCCGCACCTGGGCCTCGTCGGCGGCGTTGTCCAGTACCACCAGGCAGCGGCGGTCCGCCAGCACGGCCCGCAGCTGGCCGGCCCGCTCCTGCTCGTCCTCGACGATCGCGCGCGGGTCCAGGCCGGACGCACGCAGCAGCCGGTGCAGCGCCTCCGTGGTCGGCATCGGTTCCGGGTCGACGCCGCGCAGGTCCACGTAGAGCTGTCCGTCGGGGAAGTTCCCGCTCAGCAGCTCGGCCGCCCGCACAGCGCACGCGGTCTTGCCCAGCCCTGCCTGTCCGTGCAGCACCACGACGGGAGCCGGGCCGTCCGCGGACGCCGTCCGGCCGCGCTCGGTCACCAGATCGAGCTCGGTCGTCCGACCCACGAAATCGGTGAGGCCGCGCGGTAGCCCGGACGATGCGGGAGGCTCGGGCGCCTGGCCGACCGTGCGTGGCCGGCCGGCCTTGGCGGCGTCGGCCAGCTCGGCCTGCTGCGGCTCGTC
>NZ_KI911759.1:128321-130846 GCF_000515355.1 Promicromonospora kroppenstedtii DSM 19349
CACCAGGAGGGTGGCCCGCCATTGCGAGAGGACCCCGGTCTGCAGGGCGGTGAAGGTGTGGGGCATCTGGGTGATCCAGACGCGGGAGGTGGCCACGAACCCGGCCCCGGCGTGTGGGCTGACCCGCAACGCGGCACCGACCTGGTTCGGCACACCGCGCCCTTGCCGTTCGGCCCGGATGCTCTGCCGGGCCTCCTCGGCGCGGGTGGCCTCGTCCAGGGCGACCGTCAGCCGCGCCTGGGTCGCGGTGATCGCGTTCTTCACGGCCTCCAACTCACCGATCAGATCGACCCACTGGGCCTGCACCGCCAGCGAGACGTCGGTGTCACCGGACCGAGTGTCAGTGGCACCGGGCAAGATCATCTCTGCCAGGGCCCGGCGCACGGCCCGCACGCCCGCGAGGTCGACGACGCCACTGGCCTCGGACGCACCGGTGGCTACCGGTGACTCGGCAGCACCGGTCAGCACCGCCCCACCAAGTGGCCTCGGCTCGCCCCTGAGCACCGACCCGCCAGGCAGTCCCGGCCCGTTCCCAGGCAGCACCGATCGAGCAGGCTCCCCGCCTGCTCGATCTGGTACCTCACCGATTCGCGTCATGCCATCAATATATGGCACACACGTTCGCATCGCTCGTCGAATCGACCCGGTCTGCCGATAGCAGAATTCGGATGCGCACCCTGTGGGCAAACACCCAGAGCGCGCCAATACGAGCTATCACCAGCACCCGCACCCGCACCTGCACCGGTAGCACCAGCACCTCACCCGCCGCCCCAGCCCGCCCCGTACAACAACGGACCTTGAGGCCAACGACCTAGATCCCCGCCGACCCGTCGATCGCCTCCCGGATCAGATCTGCATGCCCCAGGTGCCGGGCGTACTCCTGGACCAGGTGCAGCAGGATCCACCGCAACGTGGCCCGCTCGCCGTCCCAGAACGGCTCCTGGGCGATCGCGTCGAGGTCCGCCTCGGCGACCACCCGCTCCGTGACCCGCTGCGCCTCGTCGAGCCAGGTCAGCAGCTGTTCGGCCGAGTCGTCCACGGCGGTGGCGAAGGTCCAGTCGGTGCGCTCCCGCTGCGCCTCGTACTGGGAGTACCAGGACGGCGTCTCCACCGTCCCCGCGAACGTCACGTTGACCCAGGCCGCCTCGATCACCGCGAGGTGCTTGAGCAGACCGCCGAGCGAGAGCGTGCTCGGGGCGTGGCGGTAGGCGAGCAGCTCGCTGCTCAGCCCGGAGCACTTCCAGCGCAGCGTGTCGCGCTGGAAGGCGAGGATCCCGAGCAGGGTCTGCTTCTCGTCGGCGGTGAACGGGATGTCGAAGCGGTCCGCGGGGTCGGTGATCGTCCTCATCCCGGAACCGTAGCGGCGTCGGGGTGTCGCCGACGCCGCGAGCACCCAGACTGGGACCCATGGCGACGACGAGCGCGGGCCTCCTGCCCTTCCGGCGGCTGCCCGGCGGCGGCCTCGAGGTGCTGCTGGGTCACATGGGCGGGCCGTTCTGGGCCCGCAAGGACGCCGGTTCGTGGACCGTCCTGAAGGGCGAGCTCGAACCCGGCGAGGACCCGCACGCCGCGGCGCTGCGCGAGGCGGGCGAGGAGCTCGGGCTGGACCTGCCCGCGCCGTCGGCCCCCGACATCGACCTGGGCGAGGTGCGGCAGCGCGCCGGCAAGGTGGTGCTCGCGTGGGCGCGCGAGTGGCCGCGACCCGGGCCCGACCTGACCCGGATCAGCAGCAACACGGTCGAGGTCGAATGGCCGCCGCGGTCGGGCAGGCGGATCGAGGTCCCCGAGATCGACCGCGTCACCTGGTTCGCGCCCGACGACGCGCGGCGCGTCGTCGTCAGCGCCCAGGCGGCCTTCGTCGAGCGGCTCGCGGAGCACCTTGCGGGCTGAGCCCCGACTCGGAGGCCACGAGGCGGGCCCCTGCCGGGACCCGCCTCGGTTCGGCTCGGCCCAGGATCAGGGCTCGATCGTCGGTACGAAGTTGTCCAGGAGGAACTGGCCCTCCTCGCCCGGGGGCAGCTCGCCCATGAACCGGCTGACCACGCCGGTCTCCTCGGACTGGACGAAGACCTGGAAGTCGATCGTCTCGACGCCCGGGGCACCCCAGTGCTCGGTCTGCGCAGCTGTGAGCACGGCCTCCGAGGCACCGTCGATGTCGATGTACGAGGCGTACCACCCGAGCTCGTTCAGCACCTCGGGGTCGGGCATCTCCTGGTCGACGAAGGGCGACTGCATCAGGACCCGCCAGTGCAGGTCGCCGAACTCGTCCGAGTAGATGGTCTCGGGCGACTCCCACTCGTGGCCGGCGCCGCCGTCGCCCACGATCGCGCGACCGGTCCAGTCGGCGGGGAGCTTGTAGCCGACGCCGTCCGTCTCGGTGGACTGCCAGGTGTCGGTCGCGCCGTCGGTGGGTTCGCCCAGCTCGATCGGGATGCCGACCGGGTCGCAGCCGGGCGGGTCCGCCACGTGGCTCGGCGCGTGCGCGGCGACGGCCGAGCATGCCGCCTGTGCGGGGGCGGCGACGG
>NZ_KI911760.1:0-1765 GCF_000515355.1 Promicromonospora kroppenstedtii DSM 19349
CCGCCCGCCGCCCGCCGCCGGCCGCCGCCAGCCGGCGCCCCGTCAGCCCGTCGCCGCCCAGGACCACCAGGAGGCCCCCGTTTACCCGATACCGACAAGCCCGGGCGGCTCAGTGGACTGCACAGTGCCGACGCCATGTCTGATTCCCACAAACGGCCTGCTCCGGGGTTGGTCTGGCCTCCAGACTTTCCGCCGCCTGCCCGGAGCCGGTACATAGGTCCCGGATACCCGGGTTACGGTGAGCCGTGCCCAGTTCCAGCCTGCCCCGAACCATCTCGAAGGTGCTCATCGCCAACCGTGGTGAGATCGCCGTCCGCGTCGCCCGCGGATGCGCCGATGCGGGGCTGGCGTCCGTCGCCGTCTACGCCGACCAGGACCGCGAGGCCATGCACGTGCGGATCGCCGACGAGGCGTTCGCCCTCGGCGGCGCTCGCGCCGCCGACACGTACCTCGACCCGGCCAAGCTGCTCGACGTCGCCCGCCGCTCCGGCGCCGACGCCGTGCACCCGGGCTACGGGTTCCTGTCGGAGAACGCCGAGTTCGCCCAGGCGGTCATCGACGCGGGGCTCGTCTGGATCGGGCCGCCGCCGTCGGCCATCGACGCGCTCGGCGACAAGGTGAGCGCCAGGCACATCGCGCAGCGCGCCGGCGCGCCCCTGGTGCCCGGCACGCCCGACCCGGTCAAGGACAGCAGCGAGGTTCGGGCCTTCGCCGAGGAGCACGGCCTGCCCATCGCCATCAAGGCGGCGTTCGGCGGCGGCGGCCGCGGCCTCAAGGTCGCGCGCACGTTCGACGAGATCGACGAGCTGTTCGACTCCGCGGTCCGCGAGGCGACAGCCGCGTTCGGCCGCGGCGAGTGCTTCGTGGAGCGTTACCTGGACAAGCCGCGCCACGTGGAGACGCAGTGCCTCGCGGACACCCACGGCAACGTCGTCGTGGTGTCGACCCGTGACTGCTCCCTGCAGCGCCGCCACCAGAAGCTCGTCGAGGAGGCGCCCGCGCCGTTCCTCACGCCCGAGCAGGAGAAGTCGCTGTACATGGCCTCGGAGGCCATCCTGCGCGAGGCCGGGTACGTCGGCGCCGGGACCTGCGAGTTCCTCGTGGGCCTGGACGGCACCATCTCCTTCCTCGAGGTGAACACCCGCCTCCAGGTCGAGCACCCGGTGACCGAGGAGGTCACGGGGATCGACCTGGTCCGCGAGCAGCTGCGCATCGCCGCCGGCGAGCCGCTGGGCTACGACTCCCCCGCGATCCGCGGGCACTCCCTGGAGTTCCGCATCAACGGCGAGGACCCGGCCGCGGGCTTCCTGCCGGCGCCGGGCCGCCTGAACACGATCACCTGGCCGTCGGGACCGGGCGTGCGGGTCGACACGGGCGTCGTCGCGGGCGACACCGTCTCGGGCGCGTTCGACTCCATGATCGCCAAGCTCATCGTCACGGGCGCCACGCGCACCCAGGCGGTCGAGCGGGCCCGCCGCGCGCTGCGCGAGCTCGTGGTCGAGGGCATCCCCACGGTGGTCCCGTTCCACAAGGCGGTGCTCGACGCCGAGGCGTTCGTCCCGACGGACGGCTCCCCGTTCCGCGTGCACACGCGCTGGATCGAGACCGAGTTCGCCGACGAGCTCAAGGCGCTCGCCCCTGCTCCCGCGCCGGCCTCCGACGACGAGGTCGAGGAGGTCACGGCCGAGCGCGTCGTCGTCGAGGTCGGCGGACGCCGCCTCGAGGTCGTGCTGCCCGCGGGCCTCGGCGTCGCGGCCGGCCGCGC
>NZ_KI911760.1:1865-6046 GCF_000515355.1 Promicromonospora kroppenstedtii DSM 19349
AGCCGCGCGTCGTGATCGGTTACGACGCCCGCTACCGCTCCGCCGACTTCGCGCGGGACACCGCGGGGGTGCTGGTCGCGGCCGGGGCCGAGGTGCTGCTCATGCCGGCGGCCGGCCCCACCCCGGTGCTCGCCTTCGCGGTGCGCCACCTGGCCGCCGACGCCGGCGTCATGGTCACCGCGAGCCACAACCCGGCGTCGGACAACGGCTACAAGGTCTACCTAGGCGGTCGCGTCGTCGGCGGGCCCGGCCGCGGCGCGCAGATCGTCCCGCCGTACGACGCGAGGATCGCGGGCGAGATCGCGCGCGTGGGGCCCGCCAAGGACGTTCCGCGCGCCGAGTCCGGCTGGACCGTCCTGGGCCCTGAGGTCGCCGACGAGTACTACCGGTCCGTGGCCTCGCTGCACGACGGCGAGCCGCGGGGCAAGCTGCGCATCGTCACCACCTCGCTGCACGGGGTGGGCGGTGACGCGATCGCCCGCGTGCTGGCGGAGGCCGGTTTCACCGACGTCGTGCCGGTGGAGGAGCAGGTGGAGCCCGACCCGGACTTCCCCACCGTGGCGTTCCCCAACCCGGAGGAGCCGGGCGCGATCGACATGGCACTGGCCCTGGCCCAGGACGCGCACGCGAACCTGGTCATCGCCAACGACCCGGACGCGGACCGCTGCGCCGTGGCGGTCTTCGACCCGCAGTACGGCACCTACCAGGGCGCCGAGACGGCAGGGTCGCAGGGCTGGCGCATGCTGCACGGCGACGAGGTCGGCATGCTGCTGGGCTGGGACGCGGCCCAGCGGGCCGTACGCGCCGGCACCGGCGGCACGCTGGCCTGCTCCATCGTGTCGTCACGGGCGCTGGCCGCCATCGCCGGCAAGCTCGGGCTGGAGCACGCCACGACGCTCACGGGCTTCAAGTGGATCTCCCGGACCCCGGGCCTGGTGTTCGGGTACGAGGAGGCGCTGGGCTACTGCGTCGACCCCGCGCACGTGCGGGACAAGGACGGGCTGTCGGCGGCGGTCGCCGTCGCGCAGCTGGCCAACCGGCTCGCGAACGAGGGCCGCACGCTCCTGGACCAGCTCGACGACGTCGCACGGGCCTGCGGGCTGCACGTCACGGGCCAGGTCTCGGCCCGGTTCGAGGACCTCGCGCGCATCGAGACGACGATGACGTGGCTGCGCAACGCGCCGCCGTCGGAGCTGGCGGGCTCGCCGGTGAACTCCGTGCGCGACCTCGCGGAGGGCCTGAACGGCCTGCCGCCGACCGACGGCGTGGTGCTGCTCACCGCGGACGACACCCGGGTGATCGTGCGCCCCAGCGGAACCGAGCCCAAGATCAAGTGCTACATCGAGGTGGTCGCGGCCGTGGACGCGGATGCGACCGCGGAGGAGCTCTCCAGGGCCCGTGTGGCCGCCCGGGAGCGGCTCGCCCTGGTGCAGGCGGACCTGCGCTCGATCCTGGGTCTCTGAGCCCTCCGGGCCACGAGAACGGGCCGCCGTCCCCGAGGGGACGGCGGCCCGTTCCGTCACCGCACGACGGTGGCTACTGCACGACCGCGGGCAGCAGGTCCATGTTCTCCGGGGCGTCGGCCAGGAAGCCCGGCAGGTCGTCCTTCGCCACGGCCTCCATCAGCGGGTCGAACGTGGCGCGGTCCAGCACGACGATCGACTGCCCGTCGGCGCTGCGCCCGGTGCCCGTGTAGGGCGCCGTCATGAACGTGATGTCGTTCGTGGAGATGTCCCCCGCGCTCTGGAAGAGCTCCTGCATCCGGTCGAAGGTGAAGTCCTCGTCCACGGCCACGGAGCTGGTGACGGCCTGCAGGAAGCCCGCCATCTTCAGGGGGTCGCTGCGGTTGTTGTTGGCCTTGGCCACGATGGCGCGCATCCAGGCCTGCTGCCGCTGCACGCGGCCGAAGTCGCCGTTCGCCAGGGCGTGCCGTTCGCGGGCGAAGGCGAGCGCCTCCTCGCCGTTCATCGCCTGGCGCACCGAGCCGCCGGCGCCGTCGGGCACGGTGATCTCGACGCCGTCCAGGGAGTCGGTGAGGGTGGTGAACGACTGGAAGTCGGTCACGGCGAAGTGGTCGACGCGCACACCGGTGAGCTGCTCGACCGTCTGGATCATCAGCGCGGGGCCGCCGTAGGAGAACGCGGCGTTGATCTTGGCCTCGCCGACGCCGGGGATGGGCACCCAGGAGTCACGCGGGATGGAGATGGCCGCGGCGGTCTGCCGGTCGGCCGACAGGTGCACGAGCATGATCGCGTCGGTGCGCTGGGCGCCGGCCTCCCAGGCGTTCGGGTCGCCGGCGGAGATCCGGCTGTCGGAGCCGAGCACCAGGATGTTCACGGGGGCGTCCGGGCCTTCGGCGGGCGCGGCGCTGGGGCGGGTCGACTCGTCGACGCCCTCGAAGGCGTCGATCCGCTCCAGGTTGTCGTCGAGCGAGGCTCGGTAGCCGAACCAGGCAGCGGTAGCCCCGCCGCCCACCAGCAGGAGGGCACCGACGACGATTCCGGCGACGAACCCCTTGCCCCGCCGGCCGCGACGCGCGTGACGCAGCCCCCCGTCAACGGGGTTGGGTGCGGAGAGATAGTCGTTCATTCGATCGGGTGCGGCCATGGCCGGTGATCCTAGTATCGATTCCGACTACTACCCTTAAGCCTGCACCGCAACCGGAGAATGCCCTTGCGGGTGAATTCCGATAAAGGTCGGCAGTGCGCCGAACAGAGAGGGGATCCAGCGTGGTCGCACGCGTCAGACGGCAGCAGAACCGCGCGGTTCTCCTCGTCACGCACCACTACGCGCCCGAGACCGGAGCACCGCAGAGGCGGTGGGGAGCCCTGTCCGGGCACCTTGTACCCGCGGGTTATCCGGTAACCGTACTGACCCCTCCGCCGCACTACCCCTCGGGAAAGATCACCCATTATTCACCCGATTTCTCACCCGGTGCGGTAACCACGGGAAACCATGGCGAGAAGATCATCCGGGTGAATTTTCGCGAGCATTCTCATGGGCTCGGATCGCGGGTCGTGGACCAGCTCGTCGCGGCCGTGAGCTCGGTGCTGCGCGGGGTCCGCCCGACGGCCGGCCGTCCCGCCGTGGTCATCGCCACGGTGCCCGGGATCCCCAGCGTCGTCGCGGGCTGGGCGCTCGCCCGCTGGCACCGCGCCCGGCTGATCGTCGAGATGCGCGACGCCTGGCCCGACCTCATCGAGCCCAGCGGCATCCTGCTGCGCCGGGGTCGCCGCACCGACCTGCGCCGACTGGTCCGCGACCTCGCCGCGCGCGTGGTGCACCGGACCGTGACCCGGCTGCAGGCCCGGGCCGACCTCGTGGTCACCACCACCGCGGCGTTCGCCGAGGTGCTGCGCTCGCGCGGCGTCCGGAATGTCGCGGTGGTACGTAACGGCACGGCGTTCGAGGCGGTCCGGGAGCACGCCCCCGTGGCCCTGACGGGCCGCCCGCTGCGCGCCGTGTACGCGGGCACCGTGGGCCGTTCGCAGGGTCTGGACGTCGTGGTCCGCGCCGCGGCGCTGGTCCAGGAGCGCGGGTACGCGCTCGACGTGCGGATCGTGGGCCACGGCAACGAGCTGGAGCCGCTGCGCCTGCTGGCGGAGGAGCTCGGCGCGCCCGTCCGGGTCGAACCGTCCGTGCCGTCGACCCAGGTGCGCGACCTGTACGCGTGGGCCGACACGGCGATCGTCTCGCTGCGCGACTGGGCGCCGTTCGAGTGGACCGTCCCGTCCAAGCTGTACGAGGTCATGGCCTCCGGCGTGGTCGCCTCCGCGTGCCTCGCCGGCGAGGCCGCGAGCCTGGTCTCGGCGAACGGCGCGGGCGCCGTGGTGCACCCCGGCGACGTCGAGGGCCTCGCCGACCTGTGGTGCGGCTGGCTGTCCGACGGCGTCGTGCCCGCCGCCTCGCCCGACGCCGCCACGTGGGTGGCCGAGCACGCGAGCGACGAGGTGCTGGGGCACCGGTACACCGAGCTGCTCGACGAACTGCTCCCGCACCCGCTGCGGCCCGAGCCCGTCGAACGAGGGGCCCGCTACTGATGGCACGACCGTTCCGGCGTGCGGGCGAGCTCGCACGCAACCTGCGCTACACCACGTCCTTCGTGGCCCGCACCGTGGTCGAGGACCCCCTGTGGCTCGCCGTGCAGGCGGCCCGCCGGGCGCCCGAGCGGGTGCGCCGGC
>NZ_KI911760.1:6146-6354 GCF_000515355.1 Promicromonospora kroppenstedtii DSM 19349
AGGACGAGACCGCCGGTCCCGGCCGCGCCGGTGGCCCGCCGTCGGGCGCCGTCACCGTGCTGCACCACCTGACCAATTCCCTGCCGCACACGCAGAGCGGCTACACGCTGCGCTCGCACGCGATCTTCGTGGCGCAGCGCGCCCACGGGCTCGACGCGTCGGCCACGACGCGACCCGGCTACCCCCTGACCATCGGTTCGCTCGGGGC
>NZ_KI911760.1:6454-29329 GCF_000515355.1 Promicromonospora kroppenstedtii DSM 19349
GAGCGCGCTGCCCGCGCTCGTCGAGGCGGTGGGCGGTGCGGGGCTGCACGTCGACGCGGACGACCTGGCGGGCTGGGCGGACGCCGTCGGCGGCCTGCTGGCCGACGCCGGACGACGGGCCGAGCTGGTGGAGCTGGGCCACGGGGTGGCTACCGAGAGGACATGGGTGCGTAACGCGGAGACCTACCTGGGCATCTACCGGAAGTGCCTGGGGGTGAGGGTGTGAGCGCGGGACCCGAGACCGGTTCGTACGCGGCGCTGTTCGACGCCTCGCCGACGACGACGAAGCTGGTGACGCTCGGCAACCTGTCGCGCGTGGGAGCGCGACCGCCGCTGGGGCAGTACGTGCGGCTGCTGTGGGCGCGCCGGCACTTCCTGTGGGCCGACGCCCGCGCGAAGGTGGCCAGCGGCACCCGGCAGAGCCTGCTGGGCAAGGCGTGGCTGGTGCTGAACCCGCTGATCGACGGCGCGGTCTACTACCTGGTCTTCGGGCTGCTCATGAAGAACGAGCGCGGCATCGAGAACTTCCTCGGCTACCTGCTGATCGGTGTGTTCCTGTTCCAGTTCACCACGCAGTCGATCAACGGCGGCGCGCGGTCGGTGCAGACCGGGAAGAACCTGATCCGGGCGTTCACGTTCCCGCGGGCGGCGCTGCCGATCTCCGTGGTGCTGCGCAACCTGCTGAACCTGGGCCCCACGCTGGTCACCCTCGCCGCGCTGATCTACTTCATGCCCCCGGCCGAGGAGTACACCTGGCGCATCGCCCTGGTCGCCGGCGCCCTGGCGCTCCAGGTCATGTTCACCACCGGACTCTCGCTCCTGGTCGCCCGGTGGGCGGCCGCGCTGCCGGACATCACCAACCTCATCGGCATGGCGATGCGCGTCTGGCTGTACGCGTCGGCGGTGTTCTTCTCGTTCGACCGGCTCCTCGCCAACGACCCGGAGCTGAAGGTGTGGCTCGAGGCGAACCCCATGTTCATCGTGCTCGACATCGTGCGGGACTGCGTCCTGTACGCGACGACGCCCGACCCGATGCGCTGGGTCGTGCTGGGCGGCTGGGCCGTCGGCACGCTGGTGATCGGGTTCGTCGTCTTCTGGCGGGCGGAGGAGAGCTATGGCCGCTGATCTCGACTACCCGATGCCGCCGCCGCTGAACCAGGGCGGCGGTCTGCCGTCCGCTCCGGCCGCCGGTCCGGCGGCCACGCGACCGCTCACCGGCGCCATCCCGATGTCGGTGCAGGCCCCGCCGCACACCGGCCAGCTCGCCGCCGTCCGGCCGAAGTCAGGAAGCACCCCCGTGCTGTGGCCCACGGTGGCCGTGCAGGGGCTGCGGATGTTCTACCGGACACCGTCCACGGACACGAGCCACGGCCGCCGGGCCAAGGTGAAGCGGGCCGTGCTGAACGTCATGGGCCAGGAGCCCAAGGTGACCGTGCGCGCCCTGACGGACATCTCGTTCGTCGCCAACTCCGGCGAGCAGATCGGCCTCGTGGGGCAGAACGGCTCCGGCAAGAGCACGCTGCTGCGCATCATCGCCGGGCTGGAGAAGCCCACCAAGGGACAGGTGCTGGCGGAGAGCACGCCCGTGCTCATCGGCGTGAACGCGGCCCTGGTCCCGGACCTGCCGGGCGAGGAGAACGTGCGCCTGGGCTGCCTGGCGATGGGCCTCTCCCCCGCCGAGGCACAGGCCGCGATCCCCGACGTGATCGAGCTGGCCGGCCTGGGCAAGTCCATCTACCTGCCCATGCGTACCTACTCGTCGGGCATGGCGGCGCGCCTGCGCTTCGCCATCGCGACGGCGGCGCGCCCGCACATCCTGCTCATCGACGAGGCCCTGGCCACGGGCGACGCGGCGTTCAAGGAGCGCAGCGAGGCCCGGATGACCAGGCTCCGCGAGCAGGCGGGCACGGTGTTCCTGGTGAGCCACGCGGCCCAGACCATCGAGGAGTCCTGCACCCGTGCCATCTGGCTGCACCACGGCCGCCTGGTGCTCGACGGCGAGGCGCAGGACGTCGCCGTCCGCTACCGCAAGTGGGCGTGGGCCTTCGCCAAGGACAAGCCCGAGGAGGCCAAGCGGATCCTCGAGGAGGCGTTCGCCGAGCGGCGCGAGACGCAGGTGCGGTTCGACACGCCGGAACCACCCAGGGGGCGGGTGCGGGAACGGCATGCGCGGCCGACGGGCCGCGACGCCAAGCAGGCCAGGGCCGCAGCGGAACGCGCAGCGGCCATCCGTGCGGAAAGGAACGACCTGTGAGTCGCCCCCTCGTCATGACCATCTACGGGACGCGTCCGGAGGCCATCAAGGTGGCCCCGGTCATCACGGCGCTGGAGGCTGACGACCGCTTCGAGTCGGTGACGGTCGTGACCGGGCAGCACCGGGAGATGCTCGACCAGGTCAACGAGGTCTTCGGCATCGTGCCGGACCACGACCTCGACATCATGAGCCACGGGCAGACGCTCGGGGAGATCGTCGCGCGCGTCATGGGGCGGCTCGACCCGATCCTGGAGGCCCGCCGGCCCGACGTCGTCCTGGTGCAGGGCGACACCTCGACGTCGACTGCGGCCGCGCTGGCCGCGTTCTACCGGCAGATCCCGGTGGTGCACCTGGAGGCCGGCCTGCGCAGTGGCGACATCACGTCGCCGTTCCCGGAGGAGGCGAACCGCAAGATCACCTCGCAGATCGCGTCGTTGCACCTCGCGCCGACCCTGCGCAGCCTCGCGAACCTGGTGGCCGAGGGCGTCCCGCTGGAGGACATCGTCGTGACGGGCAACACGGTGATCGACGCCCTGTACCTGGCCGTGGAGCGCCGGACGGCGTTCGCCGACCCGGCCCTGGCGCGCGTCGCGGCGTCGGGCCGCCGGATCGTGCTCGTGACGACGCACCGCCGGGAGAACTGGGGCGCGGCGATGGAGGGCGTCGGCCGCGCGTTGGCACGTATCGCACGGCGGTTCCCCGAGTCCGCGATCGTGCTGCCCGTGCACCGCAACCCCGTGGTGCGCGACGCCGTGCTGCCGCACCTCGACGGGCTGCCGAACGTCACCGTGACCGAGCCGCTCGGCTACGGCGAGTTCACGCACCTGCTGTCCCTGTCCACGGTGGTGCTCACCGATTCGGGCGGACTCCAGGAGGAGGCGCCCAGCCTGGGCAAGCCGGTGCTCGTCATGCGGGAGAACACGGAGCGTCCCGAGGCGGTCGAGGCCGGTACCGCGCGCCTGATCGGCACCGCCGAGGACCGCATCGTGGCCGAGGTGCACCGGCTGATGACCGACGACGCCGCCTACGAGCTCATGGCGCAGGCCATCAACCCGTACGGCGACGGACGAAGCGCGATCCGCGTGCTGGACGCGACGGCGCGCATGCTCGCGCCCGAGCTGCCCGGCCTGCTGCCGGACCTCGACCTGTCGGAAGAATTCACTGCCGTTACTGCAGAGGGTGGAGCATGAGCAAGACCAGGGTCTTTATCTACGGCTCGTGCGTGTCGCGGGACACGTTCGAGCATTTCGATCCGGAGCAGTTCGAGCTGGTCGAGTACGTGGCGCGGCAGTCGGTGCTGAGCGCGTACACCAAGCCGGTGGAGGCCATGGCCCCGCCGACGCTGGAGTCCCGGTTCCAGCAGCGCATGGTCACCGGTGACTTCTCGTCCAGCCTCCGGTCGCTGCTGTCCACCCACGGCTCGGCGACCGACCTGGTGCTCGTCGACCTGACCGACGAGCGGCTCGGCGCCTACCTGCTGCCCGACGGGTCCATGGTGACCCGCTCGGTCGAGCTCATCGAGTCCGGTGCCGAGCAGTACCTGCCCCAGGGCAGCCAGCACATCGCGTTCGGTACCCAGCAGCACTTCGAGTACTGGACGACGGCGATGAACTACATCGGCGAGCGCTTCCAGCACTACATGCCGCAGGCCACCGTCGTGCTGCTCGACATCGCGTGGGCGGAGTGGTCGGAGAGCGGGGCGCAGACGCCGGACAGCTTCGGCGTGCGCGCGGCCGACGCCAACTCGATCTTCCGGCCGTATGTGCAGGTCGCGGCGCAGGCGCTCGGCGCGCACGTGGTGTCGCTGGACCCTGCCGAGGTCATGTCCGGGCCGCACCACCCGTGGGGGGACGCACCGTTCCACTACGCGGAGAAGGTGTACCTGGAGATCGTGCGCCGGCTGACCGGGACCGAGGGGCGGGTGGTGTGGGGGCCGGGTGCGGCGTCGGCGTCGGCAAGCTCTGCCTCGTCGCCCGTTACGGGGCCGAGCGCCAGGCTGGCCGAGCGTGCACCGGCAGTGGCGGCTTCGAGCCCTCAGGCGTCCGACCGCCTGGACCGACTCCCCGAGGGCCGTGGACCCAACTTCCTCATCGCGGGGGCAAAGCGAAGCGGTACTGCCTGGATCGAGAAGCAGCTCTCCTATCATCCCGACGTCTTCGTGACCTCCGGAGGAGCAGCGAGCAACTTCTTCAACGATCAGAAGCGCCTGGCCGATCCGAAGGAGAGGGACGCCTATCTCGGCGCGTTCGACGCGGGAGCCGGAAAATACCGACGGGGCGAGCGCTCGGTGCTCTACTTCTGGGAAGGCCTCGGGAACTACCGGTCACCTCGCCGTGCACCGACCGCGTCCAACATCGCGGAGATGCTGGACCCGAACGCCCCGCTCCTGCTGTCGTTGCGCGACCCGGTGTCGCGAACGGTATCCGCGTACTGGACCGCTGTCGCCAACGGCCAGCTCGACCTCTCTCAGCAGTCGATCTTCCGCGCGCCCGCGTCCCTGGGCATCATCGATCTCAGCCACTATCGGCGACACTACGAGGCGTGGTCCACGGCGATCGGCGCAAGCCGACTGCACGTCAGCCTCTACGACGACATCGTCGGAGATCCGCAGGCCGTGGTCGCCCGCCTCCTCCAGGCGCTCGGGCTTGCCGAGAGTCCCGAGTTCTGGGCGAAGGCGACGCTCAAGCGCCGGGTGAACCACAAGCCCTGGGTCGCGGCGATGAAGAAGTCCGGCCAGGTCTCGGCGCAGGAGATCGCGATACTTCTTGAGCTGTTCGAGGACGACATCGCCTTCATGGAGGACACCCTCAGCCGACGTCTCGACGCCTGGCGGGACCTCAAGAAGCTGGTCGCGATCAACACGAAGTAGGCCGGCACAAACGAGACGGGTGCCGCACCTCCCGACGGAGGCGCGACACCCGTGCTCGGCCGCGAGTATCAGCGATCGTGCAGCTGGCTGCCACCGTCGGTCGGCAGCGCGGTACGCGGAAACGTTCCGGCCTGTGCGGGCGACTGGTCGTTCGACCACTCGACGAACTCCTCGACCGACAGCTCTGACACCGACTTCAGGTCATGCGGATCGCACTCCCACCATTCGCTGGCGAGGAGCCGCGAAGCGGTTTCCGCCGGAAGCCGCGGGCGGATGAGACGAGCCGGGATGCCGCCCACGACGGAGAACGGCGCCACGTCCTTGGTGACGACGGCACCGGCGCCGATGATCGCTCCCGTTCCGACTCGAACCCCGGACACGATCTTGACGCCATCGCCGATCCAGCAGTCGTGACCGATCACGACACGGCGCTGCGGCTCCTGCTGCGCGAGCCGCATCGAGCCACCCGGCACGGTCCGGGCAAGCCACGGCGACGTCGAGAAATGATCGAGATCGTGGTGGGCAGTACCGATCGTCACGTCTCGCCCGATCGAGCAGAACCGGCCGATCTCCGTGTATCCCCTGATCCGGCCCCCGTTCATGTAGGTCGCGAATCCCACCCAGACAGTTCCCTTGACCTGGACGTCCCTCAGGACCACCTCGGGCTCGGCATGAACGATGCCACCCGTCCCGGAGGAACCTTCGAGCCTGGGACTGCGATGGGGTCCCGTCACCGTGCGACCGACTTCGCGATGCGCAACAGCTGCACGTAGAAGTACCCGGAGGTCGATCCCAGACGGAGGCTGCGGGCGCGATGTGCGCCGGCGTCGCTGAAGGAACGCCACACAAGAGGGTTGTGGTAGACCTCGCCAACCAGAGCGGCCAGGTCGCTCGGTGTCCCGACCTCGAGCGCCGAGACGCCGAAGTACTCCGAGAGCGAGTGCGGCATGACCCGGTGCACGACCGGGACACCGAGTGACGCCACCTCCAGCGGCACCATCTCAAAGGTCAGGTTCGCTGCGAACGAGACCATCATCCTCATCGACGACATCTTCTGGGACATGTCGTCCTTCATGAACGGCCAGACGTGGTCGATCCCCAGGTCGACGTCGTACTTGGGCTTGTACTGCTGGACCGCGTAGAGCGGGACACCCGGAAGCGCCTTGCGGAGCGCGCCCAACCACTCGTGGATGTCACCCTCGATGATCCGCGGATCGACGAGCTTGGCGACGTCGCCCACGAACACACCTTCGGTGCCCTCGAACGTGACCGGTTCCGGAGCGAGCGTCTCGATGGTCTTGGGGATGACGACGATCTGGTCCTGGACCGCGGCGAACTCGGGAAGGTGCTTCGCCGCGTTCGTGAACACCATCGCATAGACCTGACCGGGATAGACCCCGCGCCAGTAGAGCAGCCGGTCGCGGATCCACTCCGTCCGCTCCTGGTGCCCCTCCAGGGACATGTTCACGATCAGTGCACGCCCGAGCGCGGCGTGGTGCGCGATGTACTCGTCGACCTTGGCATAGTCAGGACGGTTCGGGTCACCGACGTAGATCATGACGACGTTCGGTTCGAAGCCCCCGAACCCGGTCGGGTCCCCGGTCTCGATGTCCGCGAGCTCGGTCTCCGCGCCGAACCGGCGCAGCGTCTCCGCCATCAGGTGGCACGACTTGAGGATTCCCCCCTTTTTCCATCGGGCGCGGTCGGTCCGTCCGATGATCCCCAGCCGGAGCTGCGCCTTCGGCGCGGGAGCAGGCCCGTCGAGCTGCGGCCAGGGCATCCGGGTCGCCACCTCGTCGGTCACGATCGCACGCATGTCGAGGGCTGCCTCGGTGTCCCGCCGGCCGAGCGACGAGTTGGAGATCGACGCGGCCTCCTTGTCGAGCGGCTTGGCCCAGTCTCGTTCGTGCGCCAGCACGGTCAGCCCGACGGACTGTTCCCGGGCCCGGATCGCGAACCACACGTCGGCCATGTTCGCCACGGGCATGTCAGCCATCGCGAACTGGATCGTCGAGGTGTGGAAGCCGGTGACACCGGTGCCGACGAGATGGACCGGCGTGTCACCGGGCCGGTGGGCGTAGAAGGCGAAGACACGCCTGCAGCTCGGGTCGTAATAGTTGTCGAACGGTGCCTTGAACACAGATCCGTGCCAGGCGACCGCTCGACGTCGACCGTGCCGCTCGATACCGGCGACGATGTGGTCGACATAGAACTTCGGGTAGGCGATGTCGTCGTCACACGTGAGGTAGTAGCCGGAGAAGCCTTCGAGCGCGACGAACTTTCCGCGGTCGCCCAGGTCCTCCCCGGTCAGATACGTCACGTTGGTGTAGGCGGGGAGGCTATCCGCGGGCCGCTCGTACCCGTTCAGGTAGACGAAGATCTCGTCGGCCTGGGCGTGCAGGGACGCGAGCACGGCGGCCAGCCCTTCCTCACGACCAGGCATGGTGGCGATCCCGACGCGGACCCGGTCCCGGTCGCGCTGCGGGGTGACGTCGCGGGGACCGTCCACCCCTTCCCGCGCCCGTGACCGGGTGGCGGCAACCTCACCGTCCATCTCGACGTGGGTCCACACCTCCGGTGCCAGGTCACCCGTCAGCCTCGACAGGCTCTGGTAGGCCGCCTGCCAGGTCTTCACCTCTGCACGCCGCTCTGTGTCCGCCTGCTTCTGTCCGGCGACCAGCGCCTCCAACTGGGACTCCATCGTCTGGCGCCACTCCAGGTCACCAGCCATGTGATCCTCAACCCGCCTGTGCAATTCCAACTCCTCGACGAACCCGCTCTCCATCCGATCCCGCCAGGCCCCGTCGGCCGTCCTCGCCTCGCTCAGCGACGCGTCGACCGCTGACCTGACCTCCTCAGCCGTGACCCCACCCTTGCGGGACTCGTCGATGCGCCGATAGACCGTGTCGAAACCGCGAGCGACATCGCTCCGCTCCAGGACCATGGTCTCGACGCCGGCCCTCCGGGTGATCGCCCGCACCTCGTCCGCGCCGAGGGTTTCGCCGGCCGCCAACCAGACGAAGTTGCGTGAGCGGCCGCGGACGGCGACGGCCTCGTACCCGAGGGGAACAAGCATCTCCTCGATCTCCCGCAGAGCGACGGGATCGTGGGCCTCGGTGACGACAACGGGATGGCTCGCCTCGAGGGTGCGGGACGCGCCGCGCAGCACCTGTGTCTCATGGCCCTCGACATCGATCTTGACGATCGCCACCGGCCGCCCGGCCACGTGGTCGTCCATCGTCCCGGAGATCACCGTTGGACGGTCGGTCGCCGGCTCCGACAGCGAGATCGTCCCCAGGTTGCCCTCGATGCGCTGCAGCAGGGAGTACTCGCGGCTGGAGCCACTCCACGGCACGTCGACGACATCGACACGGTCATTCAGCCCGTTCTGCTCGACATTCCGCCGCAGCAGCTCAAGGTTCTTCTCGAACGGCTCGACCGCGACCACCCGCAGCCCCGGATAGGCCAGCGCCAGGAACAGCGTGTGGTTCCCGAGATTCGCCCCCACGTCGACGAGGAGACCGTTCTTCACGTTGATGGAAGCGAGCAGATCGAGCAGGTCCCGCTCGTAGAACGTCTCATGCCGACGGATCTGCTCGAAGACGTAGTCGCCGGAGTACCCCGAGATCTCGACCGAATTCCCGAACGCATTGATCCGGCGGGTCTCCACGACATTCTTCTCAGACATCGCGGGACTCCTCACCGTTGGAGCCCCGACCTGCCGGGACCACGGCGACACCCTGCCGGTCACGCATCAGGTGGGTGAGCACCGTCGAGACCTGCTTGCGCTCATGGGCGTTGACGTCCACCGACTTCGTCACCACTTCGCGGATGCGCTGGGTGCGCTGATTCAGCTCGTTCAGCAGACGCGCGTCGCGATCACGGACGCGGACCAGCTCGCTCGTGGCCTTCGTCGACTCCTTCCGCAGCTCGTCCACCTGCCTCTGCAGCCGCGTGATCTCGCCCGAGATGCTCGTCTTCGCACGTTGGGTCTGCTTGATGCCGGCGTACCCCGTACCCACGACAACACACGACAGACCCGTCACAGCGATCACGATCAAGACCTGGACCGGCAGAAATACAGCACTGGCGACCATCGCCGTGACGAAGACCCCGACGCCCGCGACGACCAGCACTCGCAGCCTGTTCACAATTCTCCTCTGTTGACTCTCTGGGATGTTTCTAAGGATGGGACGGATCGGATCCGGAAAGGTCTGTGTGCGAGGAAGAGATCGCACCACCGGCCTTCGCAGCGCCATTGACCGACGAATATTCCTTGATGCGGCCCGAGATCTGCTCGCGCACGGCGGAAGAATCGAGTCGGCTCACCACGTCGCCGAGGTGCTCAGTGCCGTCGACGCAGACGCCGAGCCCGAGCTCGTCGACCCTCTCGGCGCGCCGGACCTGGTCGTCGGTGATCGTCGACGTGCTCGGCAGATAGATCCCCGGCACACCGGTGTGGAGGTTTTCGTGGACCGAGTTGTAGCCGGCACCGGTCACCGTGAACTCCCATGCGGCCGCAAGATCCACGAGCGGGAAGCGTCCGTCGAGCTCGACCGCACCCCGGACGGCACCGCCGGCAAGCAGCGGTGAGCGCATGACCACCGGGACGACGTTCGTCCGGCTCCGGACCGCGTCTACGGCAGCCGCCGTGGCCGACCCGTCACCGTTGCCGCCGGAGAGCTGCACGAGCGCGTACCGCTGCTCCGGGTCCAGCCCGAGCGAGGCGAGGGCCTTGTCCCGCGACATCAGCGCGGCAGGTGCGAGGGAGACCGGGTCGATCCACGTCGCGTCCCGGAAGACCTCCGGTGCGGTCCCTTGCGTCTCGGCGATGTCGCCCGGCACGATCACCGAGGTGACGTGGTCACGCCAGCTCCGCACCTGCGTCAGGTCGGTGCCCTCGCGCCACAGCCCGCGACGCAGCCACACCAGCGGCAGGCCGGCCAGGTCCGCGACGTCCGTCAGCGACGGGTACACCCACGTGCCGTCGAAGACGATCGACGTGGGGCGGTACGCGGCGACCTCGTCGAGGAGCCGACGTGTGAACCGCCTGCGCCACTGGTCCTGGCCGATACCCGCAGCGGTCTGGCTCGGGAAGTACGCCACGTCGTAGCCCGCGGCGGCGACCGTCGAGGCCGCCGTCGAGAGGGTGAGGATCCGGCCGTCGAGCGTGCTGCCGGCGTGCCGGAGTACCGCGGCGCACCGGGCGATGTGCCCCATGCCGCCCCCGTTGCTGGTCACGAAGAGCACGCGCGGCGCAGCATCGGCAGCGAGGACCGCATCCACGGGAGCGAGTCCGCGCCACGTGGCCCAGGCCGTCTGCGACGCCCCGGTCGCCGCCTCTCGGCTCGTCCGCTCGATCCGTTCGAGCGCCTGCTCCTGCACCCACTCGTGCCGCGAGGCCTTCGACCGCGTGTCCTGCACCGTCGCCTCGAGGCGGTCGATCCGCTGCCGCAGTCGTGCCTCGGTCCGCGCGGACAACCACGACACGGCTCCGGCCACGAGGACACTCACGGACACCAGCACGCCCAGCACACCCGCGAACACCAGCCAAGGGCTCGGCCGCACCCCGACCAGGCCGAGCGTCAGCACAGCGGCAGACACGACGACGAGCGCGGCCGTCACGGCGACGGCCACTCCCCGACGGCGGAACCGGGCGAGCCGGCTCAACGCAGGATCCCCCGCGTGTCCACCACGCGCGCACCCGCCAGAGGGCCGGCGAGCGCACGGAACTGCGTGTGGTCCACCAGCAGCACGTGCACCTGCCCGGCCGCGAGCGCCTCCTCGGTGTCCGCCAACCGCACGTTCGGCAGGTCGGCGAGCTTCGCCGGAAGCTCGTCCACGTGCGGCTCCACGGCCAGCACCGTCGCGTGCGGGAACGTCCGCGCGATCTCGGTGGTGATCATCATGGCCGGCGACTCACGCAGGTCGTCGATGTTCGGCTTGAACGCCAGCCCGTAGGCGGCGATCACCGGGTTGGGCACGCCAAGGTCCGCGACCGCGTCGACCACCTTGTGCAGCACCCAGCGCGGCTTGTGGTCGTTGACCTCGCGCGCCGTCCGGATCAGGCGCGCCTCCTCGGGCGCCGCGTCCACGATGAACCACGGGTCGACGGCGATGCAGTGCCCGCCGACACCGGGACCGGGCTGCAGGATGTTGACCCGCGGGTGGTGGTTCGCGAGCCGGATGAGCTCCCAGACGTCGACTCCCAGCTTGTCCGCGACGAGCGACAGCTCGTTGGCGAACGCGATGTTCACGTCCCGGAACGAGTTCTCGACGAGCTTGGCCGTCTCGGCCGTCACGGCGTCGGTCAGCAGGATCTCGCCCTGGCAGAACACCTGATACAGCTCGCGGGCCCGCTGCACGGCCTCGGGTGTGAGGCCGCCGACGATGCGGTCGTTAGTGACGAGCTCGACCATGATCCGGCCGGGCAGCACCCGCTCGGGGCAGTGGGCGAACCAGATGACGGGGCGGTCGCCCGAGCCGTCCAGGCTGAGGTCGGGACGCTTGTCCAGCACCCATTCCGCCATGCGCCGGGTGGTCCCGGGCGGCGACGTGGACTCGAGGACGATCAGCTCACCGCCGCGCAACACGGGGGCGATTGCCTCGGCCGCAGCCTTGATGTACGAGAGGTCGGGCTTGTGGTCGTCCATGAACGGCGTGGGCACGGCCACGATGTAGGCATCCGCCGGCTCAGGCGCCGACACCGCCCGCAGCCGGCCCGAGGCAACCCCATCTGATACGTATCCAGCCAGGTCGGGCTCGACGAACGGCACCTGGCCGCGGTTCACCGCGCCCACGGTCGCGGAACTCACGTCGACGCCCGTCACGGGCACGCCGTTGGCGGCCAGGATCGCAGCCGTAGGCAGGCCGATGTACCCGAGGCCGACCACCGCGACGGTGCTGATACCCATGAACTCCCTCTTTCGTACGCTCAGAACATGACGTGCGTCGCCGCACGCCCGAAGTGCTGGACCTGGCCGCTCGCGAGCAGCTCGGCCTCGCTGACCGTCCAGGAGTGCCCACCCGGGGCCGATCGCACCTGGACGAAGTTGAACCGGTCGGCGGAGTAGACGATCCCGCCCGCCTCCACGACGTCCGTGAGGAACGCGGTGTCCTCGCCACGCTCCAGCGAGCGGAACCGGATCTTGGAAGCGATCTCACGCCCAGCGACGATCGTCGGCCCCATCACGCGGTCCGTGTACCGGTGCTCTCGGTCCGCGAACCGCAGGATCGTGGCGTCAGCCCCCTCCAGGTACATGTAGTGCGCCTGCTTGCCCACCACGTCCGCGCCGGAGTACGCCAGCGCGTGGAGCTGGTCGGACAGGTACTGGGGGCCGTACAGGTCGTCGTCGTCGATCTTGGCCACGACGTCGCCGTCGGCCGCCTCCAGCAGCAGGTTCAGGCAGGAGCCCAGCGGCACGTCGGACGGCGCGGTCAGCAGCTCCAGCGAGCCGACGCCGGCCTCCTTCGCACGGGCGCGCAGGTCGACGTCGTCCGCCTCGAAGCCGTGCGTCAGGAGCGCGACCTGGACCTCCACACTCTCCTGGGCACCCAGTACGGCCAGCACGTGGTCGAGCTGGTGCGGGCGGTTCGTCGAGACCAGGGCGGTCACGCTCGGCCGCGCGACGACGGGAGAGGCGACCAGCCCGGCGTCGTGCAGCACCCGCTGCGACCGCGCCGCGTAGGTGTGCTCGCGCCAGATACGGCGCTGGCCCTTGTGGACGGCGCGGTCGCGCAGCTCCGGCGAGCGGACGAGCGCCCGGATCGCGTGCGCGCCGGCCTCGCGGGTCTCGGCGACGAAGACCTCGTCCGGCGGGAAGAACTCTCCCACGGCCGCGCTCGGCGTGGAGACGACGGGCGTGCCGCTGGCGGTGATCTCGAAGATTCGCCGCGCGCACATGGACGGCGAGCCGACCACCGAGTTCACGTTCAGGAAGACCTTGTACTCCCGGTACGCCGTGAGCATGCGGTCGTAGTCGAGCGAGCCGACGACGCGGCCGTCCAGCGGCGCCGGGAACTGATACTTATCGTCCCTGCCACGGAACCGGCTGAAGATCTCCAGCCCGTGCTCCATCGTCGGCGACACGTCGAGGGCGGCGCCGAGCAGCAGGTCCATCTGCTCACGCCGCTCCGGGTACTTGTGCGCGAAGTACATCCCGGCGAACGCGACGTCCCGCTCCGGGCCCCGGCCGTGCAGGCGCACGGGATTGTGGACCGAGGGCTGCGCGGCGAACTCCAGCACGCCCACCCGGTCGTGGCCCAGCGCCTCGGTGTAGGCGGGCAGCCGGTCGACGTCGGTGGTGTAGACCCGGTCGAACAGCCGGGCCGCGTCGAGGAAGTCCTCGAAGTGGACCGGGTCCTCCTTGTTCCAGAACACCGTGGGCACGCCCGCCGCACGGCAGGCCTCGACGAGCTCGGCGAACGCGGGCCGCGGGGCCGACGTCCCCGTGAGGTGGTACTGCCACGCACCGCCGTTGCCGTTCCACGCGGACTCCACGAACAGGAGGTCCAGGCCGGCGGACAGCTCGTCCCGCCAGGTAGCGGGGGTGACGGCGACCTGGTCCCACTCGGGCGCGAACGCGAGCCGCGAGAAGTCGTCCAGGATCACGCCGACGCGCAGGTCTCGTGGTCCGCCGACGGCGGTGGGCCCAGCCGCGCCGCCGTCCGCCGCCAGACCGGACACCGGACGCGCGGGCCACGGGTCGAACGTGAGGCCGTTCCTGGTCTGCCGTGCCCCGCCCACCTGCGCGGCCAACGGTATGCGCTGCCTGACCAGGTGCGTCCGCAGCTGCTCGACGCCGCCGTGCCGCAGGTGCCACAGCGCGCGACGGAGCCTACGCACCCCGCCCGACGCGCGATCCTTCACGGCAAGAATGTCCTTGTCTGCCCGAGAGCAATGAGTGAGATGGGCACCTGCCAGGCGCGAAAAGGAAGGTGCCGGAGTTCAGGATGCGCCATTGGTGACCTGATGCTACAAGCGGCCCATACCCACCCATTGCTGATAGCGGGTGAAAGGCGTCGATGTTCACCCGGGCGATATTTCCGCACCGGAAGCCGGTGCAGAACGGCAACCAGCAGGCCTACTCCACGACGTCCGGCAGCATGTCGATCCCGCCCGGCGACCCGGCCAGGTAGTCGGGCAGGTCGTCCTTCGCCACGGCCTGCATGAGCGGGTCGAGCGCTTCCCGGTCGAGCAGCACGATCGACTGCCCGTCGGCGCTGCGGCCGGTGCCCGCGTAAGGCGCGGTCATGAAGGTGATGTCACCGGTGGAGAGATCCTTGGCGCTGACTGCCAGCTCCAGCATCCGGTCGATCGTCAGGTCCTCGTCGACGGCGACCGCCCGGACGGCGGCCTCCAGGAACCGGGACATCTTGAGCAGGTCGCTCTTGTCCTGGGTGGCCTTGGTCGCGATCGCCCGCATCCAGGCCTGCTGCCGCTGCACGCGTCCGAAGTCGCCGTTCGCCAGCGCGTACCGCTCGCGCGTGAACTCCAGCGCCTCCTTGCCCGTCATCTCCTGCTCGACCGACCCGCCGGCGCCGTCGGGCACCTTGATCTCGACGCCACCGAGGGTGTCGGTGAGCGTCGTGAACGACTCGAAGTCGCTCACCGCGAAGTGGTCGATCCGCACGCCGGTGAGCTGCTCCACCGTCTGGATCATCAGTGCCGGGCCGCCGTAGGAGAACGCGGCGTTGATCTTGCCCTCGCCGACGCCGGGGATGTCCACCCAGGAGTCACGCGGGATCGAGATCGCGGCGGCCGACTTCCGGTCGGCGGACAGGTGGAGCAGCAGGATCGCGTCCGTGCGCTGGGCGCCTACCTTCCAGTCGGACGGGTTGCCCGCCGAGATCCGGCTGTCGGAGCCGAGCGCCAGGATGTTCACGGGTGCCGTGGTGCCCTCCAGGGGCGCCGGCTCGGGACGGGACGCGTCGTCGAGGTCGGCGAAGGGGTCGTCGATGCGCTCGATCTTCTCGTCGAGCGCGATCCGGTACCCGTAGTACGCCATGGCCCCGCTCCCGCCGACCAGCACCAGGGCGCCGATGACGATCGCCGCCACGAAGCCCTTGCTCCGGCGACGACGGCCGGTGGACTGCGATTCGGGTTCGGCGGGGTTCGGCGCGGTGAGCAGGTCACCGACTCCTTCAGGTCCGTGCATATGCAACTGACTACCGCCCTGGCGGTATCCGACGCATCACCCTCGGAAAGAGATCACCCGTGGTTCACCCCGCCCTGAGCTGCGCAAGAGCCGCTCCTCCGGCAATCGGATTTCATCCGGGTGAATCCTCGCGGAGATTTCCTGATGAGAGATGTTTACGGATGGAAGTCCGGAAGAACTCGCTCGTCGGGAGCGTCTTCGACGGCCCTGGCCACCCGAGGCGTGGGAGGATCCGCCTCATGCGCGGAATAATTCTCGCCGGCGGTTCGGGCACTCGCCTGCACCCGATCACCCAGGGCATCAGCAAGCAGCTCGTCCCGGTCTACGACAAGCCGATGATCTACTACCCGCTCTCCACGCTGATCCTGGCCGGGATCGACGACATCCTGGTCATCACGACCCCGCACGACGCCGAGCAGTTCCGGCGCCTCCTCGGCGACGGCTCCCAGTTCGGCATCTCGATCACCTACACGGCGCAGCCGTCGCCCGACGGGCTCGCCCAGGCCTTCGTGCTCGGCGAGGAGTTCCTCGGCAGCGAGTCCGCGGCGCTCGTGCTGGGCGACAACATCTTCTACGGCCCCGGTCTGGGCCATCAGCTCATGCGCTTCGCCGACCTCGACGGCGGTGCCGTCTTCGCCTACCGGGTCGCCGACCCCACCGCCTACGGCGTGGTCGAGTTCGACGACGACGGCAAGGCACTCTCCCTGGAGGAGAAGCCCGCTCGGCCGAGGTCCAGCTACGCGGTGCCCGGCCTGTACTTCTACGACAACGACGTCGTCGAGATCGCCAAGGGCCTCAAGCCCTCGGCGCGCGGCGAGTACGAGATCACCGACGTCAACGCCGAGTACCTGCGCCAGGGCCGGCTCCAGGTCGAGGTGCTCCCCCGCGGCACGGCCTGGCTCGACACCGGCACCTTCGACTCGCTGCTGGAGGCCTCCGACTACGTGCGCACCATCGAGCGACGCCAGGGCCTGAAGATCGGCGCACCCGAGGAGGTCGCCTGGCGGCGCGGCTTCCTGTCGGACGACGACCTGCGCACCCGGGCGGAGAAGCTCACCAAGTCGGGCTACGGCACCTACCTCCTGGGCCTGCTGGAGCAGTGACGCAAGGCCGGGCCAATCTCAGTCCTGGCGTTTGCGCACGACCAGGTTGACCCAGGGCGTGGGCCGAAGGATCGCGGGCTTCTCCGACCACCACAGCACGTCGAAACCCATGTTCTCGACCTCACTGCGGATCAGGCTCGGCGGCCAGTGCGAGAAGTAGCGGTACCCCGGCAGCCGGGCATTTCTGACCGTCGCACCCCAGCGCACCTCATCGGCCTTGGTGTTGAATGCGAGCCGACCGCCGGGCTCCAGTGCGTCGTGCACGTTCTTGAGCGCACGCCCTAGCTGGCGCGCAGTCATATGACAGAACACCGAGTTCGCGAACACAGCACGTTGCGATGCCGGGAACGGGTCGGTGAGAACGTCGAACCTCAACGCCTCGACACCCTGCTCGCGGAAAGACTTCAGGAACGGCTCCGCAATCTCGGAGCGCTGCACGTCATACCCCAGCGACTCGAGGTACGCGGCATCCCGCCCCGTGCCGGATCCGATCTCGAAGACGCGTTCGGAACGCTCGATGCCGGCCACGAAGACGTCGAGCCACTCCTTCATCGCACCCGTGACGTTGTGCGGGATCGATGACGCGTACTCGACGGCGAAGCGCTCGTAGAAGCGCCTCGTCTCCTTCGCGACGATCGCGTCGTGCGGCAGCAGTTCGGTCTCTTGCTGCAGCAGAGTCATGACGGTATGTTAAACCGGACAAAACGGTCAGGCTCGCTACCTATGGGGTGATTTCCCATGCCCGGTCAGCTCCGAATGATCGACTGCGAGTTGTGCGCCCCTGTCGTCGCCGCCCCGGCCTCGTCCCTGCGACTCATCGCGAACCGCATCGTCGCGTCGAGGGAAGAGATGCTCCTGGTCGCCGACCACGCACCCATGACACTAGGACATCTCCTGCTGATTCCGCGGGACCACCACACGGGAATGGCATCCTTCGTGGCGGCTCGACCCGATGCGGCAACGGTCATCGGAGAACTGACGCGCAGGTATCGCCACGGATTCGGTGCGTGCACGGTGATCGAGCACGGTTCGGGCGGAACCTCATCGAGAGCCGGCTCATGCATCGATCACGCGCACTGGCACCTGTTTCCCTTTGCGAACGAGCTTCGCCCCATCGTCGACGACGACTACGGGGCATCCCTGAAAGGACTCGATTCGCTGACCCAGTTCTCCCGGAGGTACGCAGGCCAGGACTACCTCCTGCACTGGGACCACGACGGAGCACGTGCCGCACTTCTCGACGCTCCCGCGCACCTTCCGCAATACGCCCGTAGTGTCGTGGCGCGCCACACCGATGCCTCCGCGAGACCCTATGACTGGGACTGGGCACTACGCACGGACGACGAACTGCTCGGCCGGACCCTGGATGCTTCCAGACGATTGCTCACGGGCCACGACAGTGCGGCGCAACTCATCGAACAGGAAAGCACGACAGGGGACATGACGTGACGCTTTCGGACGAGCCCACCCGGGTCGAGCTGATCACAGCACTGATCGGTCGAACGCCCCGGGCGTGGTCCGTCGACCCGGCGACGGAGAGCACGGTACGACTCGGCGTGCGCGCGGCGGACCGTGACGACTGCGCGGTCTTCGACGTCTCCGGCCCGATGCAGATCGTGGTCGGCAGCGACTACGTGCGTGGCGTCGGGTTCTCCATGTACGAGCTGGGGCACATCGACGAGTTCGATCTTGGCTACTACCTCGTCATGGCCAACGTCAGCGACGTCGCGGCCATGGGCGCGGCGCCGATCGGCTTCCTGTCCGTGGTGCGTTATCCGAAGTCGCTGGACGACGAGATCTTTCTCAGGGTCATGTCCGGGATCAACGAGGCCTGTGCGGCAGCCGGCATCGAGAGCGTGGGGGGAGACATCGGCGGCGCGGACACCCTCGTGCTCTCGGGCACGGCCCTGGGCGCGTGCGCACCAGGTGGTGCGCTCCGGCGCAGCGGAGCGCGCGCAGGTGACCACGTCTTCGTCAGCGGCGTGACCGGTATCGCCGGGGCCGCTATGAAGTACTTCCGGGCGCGCGCGGCCGGTGCAGGAGCAGGCAGGGTCACGCCGGAGATGGAGGCGGAGCTCATCCACGCCTGGCGCCGCCCCCGGGCCGAGACGAGCCTCGGTACAGCGCTGGCCACGTCCGGCATCGTTACGGCGTGCCAGGACACCTCCGACGGTCTCAAGGGCACCCTGGAACAGATCGCAGAGGCCAGCGGCGTTGGTATCGACCTCGACGCACATGCGGTACCCGTCTCAGGGACCGTGGCGGCGGCAGCCTCGGTAGTCGGCGAGCCTGCAGCGGCCATCACCTTCGGCGACTCGGTCGACTTCCGCCTGGCGTTCACCGTCGACGGATCGATCCCCGCCGCCGAGGCCACCGCCCGCTTTCCACATGGCTACCTGATCGGTCGCGTCACAAGCGCGCCAGGCGTACGTCTGCTGCACCAAGACGGAACGACGACGCCGGTCCCGGGCAAGGCCTGGCGGCACACCTGACAGTCAGCGGCGATCCCACCTCGAGTAGGCCATGGACCCGAGCACTCCGGTGACCAGCGCGAACACGATGTTCGCAACAGATGCCGCAGACATTCCCCCGCTCTCACCCGAAGCGACGCGCCAGGTCCAGAAAGCAACGACCACAAGCCCGAGGAAGACCAACGTCCGCGGGAGCCACCGCACACGCGCCAGGCGGAGAAACATCCGCCGACGCCACCTCGGTGCCGGCTGAGCAGCCAGGTACACGGCGAAGAACCTGTCCACCAGACCGGCGTCGACCACCCCGATCCGCTCGGTGAGCGAGGAGCGGAGGCCTCCGTCGGCCTCCACAGCCCGACAGAGCCTGCCCGCCAGCTCTCTCAGGGATGATCGCGCTCGCGCGCCCGCACCTGACTCGAGCAGTGCGGTACCCACGACGACCTGGAGCGGGAACGTCATGTAGTGGTTACGCTGCTCGCCCGGCTTGGGCACCCAGTAGTGAACTTGCTCGTACACGATCGAATCGGCAGACATGCGTCGCAAGGTTGCACGCAGCACGTTCGCGCCGCGCCGAAGGGCTTCGGAGCCTTCAGGCCCGATGCCCGCCGTCCTGAGCTTCGCGAGAGCGATCACTGCGAAGGCAAGCTCGAGCGTGCCCAGCAACCCGTCGTCCAGGATGCGGCCGCTGAGCCAGAGAGCAGGCCCCTCGAGCAGGCTTTCGTCGATCCCTTCGATCCCCGCAAGGGCGATCAGAGCGTGGGACGTGGCAAGCACACTTGGCATCTCAGGCTCTCCAGGCACCGCATGATGCCCCCAGCCCTGCCGATCGATGACCCCCGACAGGAGGGTGAGACAGGCCGCCGTCGCGTGGGCGCCGGGATAACGCACCGCGCTGAGCGCCTCGACAACAGCACTGGCCTTGTGCGTGATCAACAGATCAGACACGTCGAACTCGGCCGACGAGGGTTCCGTGACCCCTGGCAGCAGCCTGACAGTGCTGGTCATGTCCCTACCGCGGGCCGCGAGCAGCATCGCTGCGGTGGATGTCCCGTAGACGCCGGTCTGGAGCGCGCGGGCCGGCGCATCCGCGAACTGGCCCCACACCATGACGTGGGCCGGTGTCAGCCGAGCAGCAGAGGTGATCGAGCCGCCCAGCTTTCTCCGGGCCGCCCTGATCTGCTGATCCAGGTCTGCGCCGAGCCCACTGAACGGCTCCCACACACGCACCACGCTCCGCTCTACCTAGCGGATAACTGGCGACAACTTAGCAGAGCGCGAACCATATTGACCCGATTTCTTGACACAGATGGCGGAATCAGGCAAAGAGATGCTCGATCAGCCCAGCACCGCCCCCGCCGCCGCCTTCCAGCGGTCTGCCCAGTCGCCGATCGGCTCCACGCCCACCGCCCGGAGCCGGTCGTGCCCCAGCACCGAGTACGCCGGCCGGGGCGCCGGCGACTGGTAGGCGGCGCTCGTCGTCGGGTCCACCGGAGTCGTCAGCCCGGCGGCCGCGACCACCTCGCGGGCGAACCCGTGCCACGTCACCTGGCCCGACGACGTGCCGTGGTACAGCCCGCCGGGCGCGCCGGCGGCGAGGAGCCGCACGACCAGGTCGGCCAGGTCTGCGGTCCAGGTGGGCTGCCCGGTCTGGTCGTCCACGACGGTGAGCCGGTCCCGCTCCCCCGCGACGCGCGCGATGGTCTTCGGGAAGCACTTGCCGCCCGCACCGTAGAGCCAGGCGGTGCGCACCACCAGGGCGTCCGGCGCGAGCGCGCGCACCGCCCACTCGCCCGCGGCCTTGGTGCGCCCATAGGCCGAGCGCGGGTCCACCGGTGCGTCCTCGGCGTACGGCTCCGTCGCGACGCCGTCGAACACGTAGTCCGTGGACACGTGGACCAGGCGCGCCCCGGACGCCGCGGCCGCACGCGCCAGGTGCGCGGGCCCCGTCGCGTTCGCGGCGAAGGCCTCGGGCTCGTGCGTCTCGGCGTCGTCGACGGCGGTCCAGGCCGCGCAGTTGACGACGACGTCGTGGCCGGCCACGGCGTCGAGCACCGCCGAGGCGGAGGTGATGTCGACGTCGGACCGGCGCAGCGCGGTCACGCGGTGTCCCGCGGCCTCCGCCGCGGCCACCATGTCCTGGCCGAGCATGCCCGCCGCGCCGAAGACCACCCAGCCCTGCTTCGTGCTCTGTCCGCTGGTCACCCTAGGATCCTAACCAGGGTCGCAGCGCCACCGACGAACCAATCGAGGAGCCTCATGGAGTACCGCGAGCTGGCAGTGCCCGGCGCGTTCGAGATCACACCGAAGCAGCACGGGGACCCCCGCGGGCTTTTCCTGGAGGCCTTCAAGGCGGGCCCGTTCGCCGACGCCGTCGGGCACTCCTTCGACCTCCAGCAGGCCAACTGCTCGGTCTCCGCCGCCGGGGTGCTCCGCGGCATCCACTTCGCCGACGTGCCGCCCAGCCAGGCCAAGTACGTCATGTGCGTCAGCGGTGCGGTGCTCGACGTCGTCGTGGACATCCGCGTGGGTTCGCCCACCTTCGGCACCTGGGACGCCGTCCTCCTGGACGACGTCGACCGCCGCGCGATCTACCTGTCCGAGGGCCTGGGCCACGCGTTCATGTCCCTGGAGGACAGCTCGACCGTCCTGTACCTCTGCTCCGCGGGCTACGCCCCGGGCCGAGAGCACGGCATCCACCCCCTCGACCCCGCGCTCGGCATCGAATGGCCCACCACCGCCCGCGACGGCAGCCCCCTCATGCCCCTCCTCTCGGACAAGGACGAGGCGGCCCCGACCTTGGCAGAGGCCCAAGCCCAAGGCCTCCTCCCCACCCAGCGAGCGGTCGACGCTTTTCTCGCCACCCGAGCGACCAGGCCCTGACGGAGGCCAAGACCCGGCTTCGGGGCAGCCAACCGAAAAAGGCGACCCGGACCGGACCCAGCCACGGGTACCGGACCCAAGAAAACCTACTGCCCCGAAGCCGCGTACTTGGCCTCCGTCAGCGCCTTCGCACCCCTCCACCAGGCCTCGTGCTCCCGGTACCACTCCACGGTCGCCGCCAGCCCAGCCCGGAAGTCCGTGTACCGCGGCGCCCACCCCAGCTCCGTGCGCAGCCGGCTCGCGTCGATCGCGTACCGCAGGTCGTGCCCCGGCCGGTCGGTCACGTGGTCGTAGTCGTCGGCGTCGCGCCCGAAGATCTCCAGCAGGGTGCGCACCACGTCCAGGTTGCTGGTCTCCCCGTCGGCCCCGATCAGGTACGTCTCGCCGATGACGCCCTTCTCGATGATGGCCCAGACCGCGCTGTTGTGGTCGTCGACGTGGATCCAGTCGCGCACGTTGAGGCCGGCGCCGTACAGGCGGGGGCGCACGCCGTCGATCAGGTTGGTGACCTGCCGCGGGATGAACTTCTCGATGTGCTGGTACGGACCGTAGTTGTTGGAGCAGTTCGAGATGGTCGCCCGCACGCCGAACGACCGCACCCAGGCCCTGACCAGCAGGTCCGAGCCCGCCTTGGTCGAGGAGTACGGCGACGACGGGTTGTACGGGGTGTCCGGTGTGAACCGCTCCGGGGTGTCGAGCGGCAGGTCGCCGTAGACCTCGTCGGTCGAGATGTGGTGGAACCGCACCCCGTGCCTGCGCACCGCCTCCAGCAGCGTGAACGTGCCCACCAGGTTGGTCTGCACGAACGGCGACGGGTCGTTCAGCGAGTTGTCGTTGTGCGACTCGGCGGCGAAGTGGACCACCAGGTCCGACTCCCCCACGAGGCGGTCGACGAGCGGTGCGTCGGTGATCGAGCCCTCGATCAGCTCGACCTGGTCCGCGACCGGGTCGAGCGAGGTGCGGTCGCCTGCGTAGGTGAGGGCGTCGAGCACCGTGACCCGCGCGTCGGGGCGCTCGCGCACCGTCTGGTGCACGAAGTTGGCGCCGATGAAGCCGGCGCCGCCGGTGACCAGCACGCGCATCGCTCAGTCCCGTCCGTAGATGTCGCGGGTGTAGACCTTGTCGGCGACGTCGTCGAGGG
>NZ_KI911760.1:29429-29632 GCF_000515355.1 Promicromonospora kroppenstedtii DSM 19349
TAGGTGTTGGCGAACAGCTTGATCGCCTCGGCCTCGGTCGCGTCCGTCAGCAGCACCGGGGTGTCCTTGGTCAGGGCGCCTTCCAGCAGCAGGTCCGCGAACTGCTTGCCCCGCGGTCCGCGGTCACCGACCACGATCCGGGAGGGGTGCAGGTTGTCGTACAGGGCCCGGCCCTCACGCAGGAACTCCGGGGAGAACACGAT
>NZ_KI911760.1:29732-30983 GCF_000515355.1 Promicromonospora kroppenstedtii DSM 19349
GGCGCGCCGCCGTGGAGCAGGACGACCTGGTGCTCAGCGCGCACTGAGCCCGCGGCGCCAGGACGCACCACCGCCTACAGCGCGTCGAGGACCGCGAACCAGCGGTCCGCCGTCGCGCCGTCGTACGGCGCCGCCCCGGCGCTCACCGCGGCGAGCAGGGCGTCGGCGTCCGCCCGCACCCGGGTCACGACCTCCGGTGGGTACCCGTACCGGACGGTGTGCTCGGCGAACTCGTCCTCGTCGTCGATGAAGAAGTCGCCCTGTTCGCGCGCCCGCTCGCTGCCGGGCCGCAGCGCCAGCACGTCGAGGTCCATGTCGACGGCGGAGACCTCGAACGCCGGACGGCGGCGACCCCCGCCGTCGGGCACGGCGCGCCACTCGGGCACCGTGGCGAGGTCGATGTAGAGCAGCACGTCCCGCGGGTTGTCGCGGTAGAGGTCGGCGACCCACCCGCCGTCGCCGAAGAGGACGACCCCGGGGTGGCGCGTGCGGTAGTCCCGCCCGGGCCGGCTGAACCGAGTGCCGGTCGGGTAGCCGAGCCAGGTGCCGTGCTCGTCCCGGCCGAGGTACGCGGCGTCGAACCGCCAGTGCGGGGTGCCGTCCCACTTGCGCATCCGACAGCCCACGAGGGTCCCCGGCCCGGTCGGCTGCGACGGCGATACGCCCTGGTCAGCAGGTTGTTGCGCAGACATGTCCGGGAGCCTACCCAGTCGTCGTCGGGCCGTAACCGAAGGGCACTACGCTCTGGCCACCGTCGGCGCCCGCACCTGCCGGGTCGACGGTTCCACCGCACAACCGTCGACCCCACGAGGAGTCTTCATGTCCCCTGCAAGCCGCCGTCTCGCCGCGTCCGGTGAGACTGCGCACCAGATCCCGGCCGCCGACGAGATGATCACCGAGGCGCTGCTCGCCGCCACGGCCGAGACTCTGCACAACCCGCACCCGGACAAGCCGGACCCGTCACCGGACGCCCGGCCCCTGCCGGCTCCGGACCAGGAGTCCTGGGCCCTGGCCAAGGAGCCCAACCGGCTGCCGCGCGAGGTGTGGTCCGCCCCGGACCGCGCCGCGGACCGCCCGTTCCAGGAGCGCCCCGAGCCGCCGTCGGGCGATGCGGTGGTCACCGCCGCCCTGCGCCGCGGCCTGCCCGTCGACGAGGCCGTCACCACCTCGATCCGCGGGGCCCGCACCCTGGACACCAGCCAGTGGCGCTCGCTCTGCCACTCGCTCATGGCCTATCCCGAGACCCGACGC
>NZ_KI911760.1:31083-32426 GCF_000515355.1 Promicromonospora kroppenstedtii DSM 19349
GCCTGCGCGAGCTCGCGTGGGACCTCCTGCGCCAGCTCGGGCCCGACGACGCCGCCCGGCTCGCCCCCGCGGAGTACCTGCGGGCCGGTATCGCCATGGCCGACCCCGACGTCGCCCGCACCGCGGCCACCTGGGTGCGCCACGGGTTCGTGTCCGACGCGGCGGCGCTGCTCGACCTCGCCCGCCTGCTGTTCATCGCCGACGAGTTCGCGCTGGCGGCCGAGGCCCTCGACGCCGCCCGCCACGCCACCGGCCTGACCGAGCAGGTCCAGGCGTCCGTGGACCACCTCGCGCCCTGGATCGAGAAGGCGCTGCGGCCCGCCACGCCCGCGAAGGTGCCGACGGGGCACGTGTCGTTCGCCGTGCTCGACTACAAGGCGCCCGACGAGAACGTCTCCTCCAGCAACATCGGCGACACGGTGCAGACCATCGCGAGCCTGGGCCACCTGCTGCGCCACGAGGGCGTGCGCCTGCACGGCGACGACGCCGTCACCGAGCCCGTACGGCGCCTCGCCGGCCGGGTGCGGCCCGAGCACGTGGTGCCCGGGCCGGGCGCCGACGTCGACCTGACCCTGGTGCAGCGCGACATGTCCCGGCTCGACGCCGTGCCGGAGAACACGTGGATGCTCGCGTTCGGCTGGTACATGCACAGCCAGTTCGACCTGCGGTTCGACTTCCCGTTCCACGAGAACCTGCAGCCGCTGTTCGTCTCGTTCCACATCAACAAGCACGCCATCCTGACGCCCACCGCGATCGACTACCTCCGGGCCCACGGGCCGATCGGCTGCCGCGACTGGACCACCGTGCACCTGCTGCTCAACGCGGGGGTCCCGGCGTTCTTCAGCGGCTGCCTCACCACGACCATCGACACCGTCTTCCCCGCGGGCCACACGCCCGCGCCTGCCGGCGCCCCTACCGTGTACGTGGACACGCCTGTACCCGAGCACGACGCCGGCGCCGAGCTGGTCACGCACCTGCACCCCTCGGTGCGCAGCAACCCGTTCGCCCGGAACGTGTACGACGCCGTGGACCTGCTCGACTCCTACCGCGACCGGTACTCGCGCGTGGTCACCTCGCGCCTGCACGCGTTCCTGCCGTCCTGGTCCATCGGCGCGAACGTCGACTTCCGCCCCCGGAACGACGCCGACATCCGGTTCGCCGGCCTGCTCGACGCCGACGAGGCCGCCCGGCTGGCGATGCGGGAGAGGATCCGCGACCTCGTTGCGCCCGCCATGGGCCGCGTCCTCGCCGGCGCGTCGCGCGACGAGGTCTACGCGACCTGGGCCGCCACCGTGGCGCCCGAGGTGGAGCGGGCGCTGGTGGTGCACGCCGCGCCGGTCGCC
>NZ_KI911760.1:32526-34941 GCF_000515355.1 Promicromonospora kroppenstedtii DSM 19349
CTGGCATCGTGGCCGGCGTGCGCGCCACGCGCACGGTGGTGGAGGCGACGGCGCCGCGGTCCGCGGCGGGTGAGCTCAACGTCGCCGTGGCCCTGGACGGCAACCTGCGCGCCCAGATGGAGGTGGTGGTCGCCGGGGTGGTGCGGCACACCGACCGGCCCGTGCGGTTCGTCGCGCTGACCCGCGACCACTCCACGGCGGACCATGAGCGGCTCGCCACCCTGTTCCCCGAGGTCACGTTCGAGTGGTACGCCTGCGACGGGATCGACTACGGGTCGGTGCTCGGCATGCTCAAGCACATCACCGTCGCCACGATGGACCGGCTGCTGCTGCCCGAGCTGCTGCCGCACCTGGACCGCGTGCTCTACCACGACCTGGACGCGCTGACCGTGACGGACCTGGCGGAGCTGTACGACACCGACCTGGGCGGAGCGCCGCTGGCGGCCCGTCCGTCGATCTCGTACAACTACCGGCACGGCGTGGGCAACGTCATCCGGGCCACGCGGCTGCTCAAGCACGACCCGGCCGCCGCGCGCGACCTGGTGCGCGCCATGATGCAGCGGCACCGGCACGGCTACCAGGGCTTCAACGCCGGGATCCTGCTGCTCGACCTGGCGGTGCTGCGGGCCGACGGCTTCACCGCCGAGTTCGTGCCGTACGCCGAGCGGTACGGCCTCAACGACCAGGACGTGCTCAACGCGTACGCCGGGTCGCGGTACCGCGTCCTGGACGCGCGGTGGAACGCGTGGCCCACGCAGGAGCTCGTGTCCGAGCCGGCCCTGATCCACTGGGCGGGCCCGGTGAAGCCGTGGCACGAGGACCGGTACGTCCTGCTCAAGGAGCACTGGCAGGCCGCCGAGGCCTGGCTCTCGACCCGCCGCGGCTGAGGCGCGGCCCGTCGTCGGTCGGGCTTGTCGAGACCTGGTCTCGACAAGCCCGACCAGCGAGGTGCGTCAGTAGGTGTCGGTCGACGCCGGGGCCGGCGCGTCCTGGTCGAAGCCCGCCAGGACCGAGGCCGTGCCCGACAGCCCCAGGCGGGTGGCGCCCGCCTCGATCATCGCGAGTGCCGTCTCCAGGTCCCGGATGCCGCCGGACGCCTTGACCCCGAGGCTGCCCCCGCCCAGCGCGCCGACGGTGCGGGCCATGAGCGAGACGGCGTGCACGGAGGCGCCGCCGGCCGGGTGGAAGCCCGTGGACGTCTTCACGAAGTCGGCGCCGGCGGCCTCGGCGGCCTTGCACGCGCCGACGATCTGCTCGTCCGTGAGCGCAGCGGACTCGATGATCACCTTGAGCACGCGGCCGGGCTGGACGGCGCCGCGGACGGCGGCGATGTCGGCCTCGACGACGTCGAACCGGCCGGCACGAGCGGTGCCGACGTCGATCACCATGTCGACCTCGTCGGCGTCGTCGGCGACGGCGCGGGCGGCCTCGAACGCCTTGACGTCGCTCATGTGCTTGCCCGACGGGAACCCGCAGACCGTGGCGACGGCGAGCCGCCCGGCGGCGACCTCCACCGCGAGCGAGACGAACGAGGGCGAGACGCACACCGAGTAGACGCCGAGCTCGGCGCCCTCCTCGACGAGGGCCGCGACGTCCGCGGCCGTGGCCTCCGGCTTGAGCAGGGTGTGGTCCACGAACGCGGCGAGAGCCGCCTTGTCACGCGGTACGAGGACGTGCGGCGCGGGGGTCGATGCGGTCATACGAGGGCACCTTCTACTTTCTGGAATCCGGGGAGGATGACCTGGTCCACGAGGTCGCGACGCTCGTCGTGGTGGATGAACGCGCCCCAGGCGGCGGTGACGGTCACGTCCGCCAGGTCGTCGACGGTCCAGCCGGCCTCGTCGACGAGGAGCTTCATCTCGTGCGTCATCGACGTGCGGGACATGAGGCGGTTGTCCGTGTTGAGCGTGACGGCGAAGTCGAGCTCCTTGAGCCGGGTGATCGGGTGCGCCGCGATCGAGCCGGCGACGCCCGTCTGGAGGTTGGAGACGGGGCACAGCTCGAGCGGGATCTGGTGGTCGCGCACCCAGTGCGCCAGCCGCCCCAGCTCCGCGGCCCGGTCGCCGTCGGTGGTGAACGCGATGTCGTCGATGATCCGCGCGCCGTGGCCCAGGCGGTCGGCCTGCCCGAGGTGCACGGCCTGCCCGATGGAGTCGAGGCCGGCGGCCTCGCCGGCGTGGATGGTCACGGGCACGTCGTGCTCGGCGAGGAACCGCCAGATGCCGAGGTGCCGCGACGGCAGGAACCCGTCCTCCGGACCGGCGATGTCGAACCCGACGACGCCGCGGTCGCGGTAGGTGACGGCGAGGTCGGCGACCTCCTGCCAGCGGTCCGCCTGCCGCATGGCGCCGACGATCTGGCCCACCCGGATGATGTGGCCCTCGGCCGCGGCGGCCGCGATGCCGTCGTCGATCC
>NZ_KI911760.1:35041-52711 GCF_000515355.1 Promicromonospora kroppenstedtii DSM 19349
GTCCACCGACCAGCCGCCGTCGAGGGCAGCGCGGGCGCGGGCGAACCGCTCGGGGGTGTCGGTGTGCAGCGTCATCAGCGGCTGCCCGGCCGTGACCTGCTCGCCCGGCTTCACGTGGATCTCGATGCCGGCCGCCGCCTGGACCGCGTCCTCCTTGCGGGCCCGGCCGGCACCCAGCCGCCGGACGGCGACGCCCACGGCGTACGCGTCGAGCGAGGTGAGCACGCCGGACTCGGTGGCCACGACCGTCTCGGTCTCCTTGGCGACCGGCAGCGGCGCGTCGACGTCGCCGCCCTGCGCGGCGATCATGGCCCGCCATCTGTCCATGGCGCGGCCGTCGGACAGCGCGGCCCGCACGTCGTCCTCCGAGCGAGGCCGGTCCGCCGCGGCGAGCATCTCCACGGCGAGCGCGACGGTCAGGTCGACGACGTCGACCGGGCCGCCACCGGCCAGCACCTCCAGCGACTCGCGCACCTCCAGGGCGTTGCCCGCGGTGCGGCCCAGCGGCACGGACATGTCAGTGACGAGGGCGACGGTGCGCACCCCGGCGTCGGTCCCGAGATCGACCATGGTGCGGGCGAGCTCGCGCGCGTCGTCCAGGGTCTTCATGAAGGCACCCGAGCCGACCTTGACGTCGAGCACCAGCGCGCCGGTGCCCTCGGCGATCTTCTTGGACATGATCGAGCTCGCGATGAGCGGGATCGCCTCGACGGTGCCGGTGACGTCGCGCAGCGCGTACAGCTTGCGGTCGGCGGGGGCCAGCCCGGAACCCGCCGCGCAGATGACGGCGCCCACGTCCTCGAGCTGCGCCATCATCTCGGCGTTGCTCAGCGCGGCGCGCCAGCCCGGGATGGCCTCCAGCTTGTCGAGCGTGCCGCCCGTGTGGCCCAGGCCGCGGCCCGAGAGCTGCGGCACGGCGACGTCGAACACGGCGACCAGCGGCGCGAGCGGCAGCGTGATCTTGTCGCCCACGCCGCCGGTGGAGTGCTTGTCCGCCGTCGGCCGCGAGAGCGCCGAGAACGACATGCGCTCGCCGGTCCGGATCATCGCGGCGGTCCACCGGGAGATCTCCTGGCGGGTCATCCCGTTGAGCAGGATCGCCATGGTCATCGCCGACATCTGCTCGTCGGCCACGACGCCACGGGTATAGGCGTCCACCAGCCAGTCGACCTGCTCGTCGGTGAGCGACTCGCTGTCGCGCTTGACCCGGATCAGGTCCACCGCGTCGAAGGGTTCGGTCATCGTGCTGCCTCCCGCACATGGTCCAGGTCGCCCGGCCCGAAGGCCTGGGGCAGTACTTCCGTCATCGGCTGGATGCCCAGCGGGGTGTCGACCAGCAGCCCGGCGCCGCCGTGCTCCCACAGGAGCTGGCGGCACCGGCCGCAGGGCATGATCGTCTCGCCGAGCGAGTTCACGCAGGTGAACGCCGCCAGCCGTCCGCCGCCCGACATGATCAGGGCGCTGACCAGCGAGCACTCGGCGCACAGGGTGACCCCGTACGCCGCGTTCTCGATGTTGGCGCCCGTGAGCAGGCGGCCGTCGGCGGCGAAGGCCGCCGCGCCCACCTTGAAGTCTGAGTACGGCGCGTAGGCGTGCTCGACCGCCTCACGGGCCGCGGCCCGCAGGCCGTCCCAGTCCACGGCGGTCTCGGGGCGCGCGGGATCGACGGAGTTCACGTCCACCATCCTCACCCCTTGATGTACGGCTCGCCGGACGCGGCCGGCGGGCGCGAGCGCCCCACCAGGCCGGCCACCGCGAGCAGCGTGACCACGTACGGGATCATGAGCATGAACTGGCTCGGCACCGGGGACCCGACCACGGAGAGCACGTTCTGCAGGTTCGACGCGAAGCCGAACAGCAGACCCGCGAACGCCGCGCGCACGGGATCCCACTTGCCGAAGATGACGGCCGCGAGGGCGATGTAGCCCGCGCCGCCGGTCATGTTCTCACCGAACTGGCTGAGCTGGACGGTGGTGTAGAACGCGCCGCCCAGGCCCGCGACGGCGCCGGCGACGAGCACCGCGTTGTACCGGGTGCGGACCACGTCGATACCGACGGTGTCCGCCGCCTTCGGGTGCTCGCCCACGGCCCGCAGGCGCAGGCCCCAGCGGGTGCGGTTCAGGGTGTACCAGACGGTCGGCACGGCGATGAACATCAGGTAGATGAGCAGCGGCTGGTCGAACAGGACCGGGCCGAGCACCGGGATGTCCGACAGGACCGGGATCGGGATCGACTGGAACCGGGTGGTCGAGTTCAGCGTCTCGGCGCTGGGCACGAGCACCTGCGAGTACAGGAAGCTGGTCAGCCCGACGACGAGCACGTTGAGCACCACACCGACGATCACCTGGTTCACGTGGTACGTGATCGCGAACACCCCGAGCACGAGCGCCACCAGGGCACCAGCGGCCACGGCCGCGACCAGGCCGGCCACCGCGCTGTTGGTGATCGACGAGACGATCGCCGCCGTGAACGCCGCACCGAGCAGCTGCGCCTCGATCGCGATGTTCACCACGCCCGCGCGCTCACCGATCACGCCGCCCAGGGCGCCGTAGACGAACGGCACGGACCACAGCACGGCGCCGCCGAGCAGGCCCACGATCGACAGGTCGCGAGGGCTGCCCGCGCCGGCCCAGGCCAGGAAGCCGAGCAGGCCGGCCAGGGAGAAGAGCACGACGAGCCAGAGCGACGTCCGGCGCCCGCGCGCGGTGAGCACGAAGGACGCCGCCGTCACGGCGAGCATGACCGCGCCGCACGCCCAGGCAAACGCCGTCGCGGGCAGCACGATGACGGGGATCTGGAAGAAGTCGGCACGCTGCGACAGCAGGAACCGGGTGTCACCCGCGTGCGGAACCGCGACGAGCAGCAACGCGTACAGCAGGGTCACAGCGAGCAGCACGCCCGCCGTCTTCCACGACACGACCGTGACGGTCCGTGTCGTCTCCGACAGCGGCGCGTCGAGCTGGGTGGTGGGGTCGGCGCTCACGCGGCTGCCTCCTTCTGGTTCCGGGCCGCCTTGGGCTTCTTCGGTGCCCGACGCCGGTTGGGGTCCGGCAGCCGGAAGATCGCCCGCACCAGCGGCGGCGCGGCGATGAACAGCACGATGAGCGACTGCACCACGAGCACGATGTCGCTCGGGACGCCCTCTGCGGCCTGCATGGTGGTGCCGCCCGCCTTGAACGCGCCGAACAGGATGCCGGCCGCGAGCACGCCCCACGGGTTGGACCCGCCGAGCAGCGCGACGGTGATGGCGTCGAACCCGATACCGGCGTCGATGTCGGAGCTGAAGCCCGTGGTGACGGCGCCCAGCACCTGGGAGGCGCCGGCCAGGCCGACGAGGCCACCGGCCACCAGCATCACGTTCACGGTGGCACGCCCGGTGTCGATGCCCGCCACGCGCGCGGCGCGCGGGTTCTCCCCCACGGCGCGGAACGCGAAGCCGGTCGACGAGCGGTTGAGCAGCCACCACACGCCGACCACGGCCAGCACCGCCAGGACGAAGCCCCAGGTCAGGTTGAACCGGTCGCCGAGCAGGTTCGGCAGCTGGGCGGACTCGGCCGTCGGCGGCGTCTTGGGGTTGGACGAGCCGGGCGCCTGCAGCAGCCCCGGCGTCGCCAGGAAGTAGGAGATCAGGTAGTACGCGACGTAGTTGAGCATGATCGTGACGATCACCTCGTGCGCCCCGGTGCGGGCCTTGAGCACGCCTGCGATCCCGGCCCACACCGCGCCCGCCGCGATGCCGGCGACGACGGCCAGCAGCAGGTGCAGCGGGAACGGCACCCCGCTGACGCCGAAGCCCACCCAGCCGGCCGCGGCGGCGGCCACGAGCATCTGCCCCTGGCCACCGATGTTGAACAGGCCGGCCCGGAACGCCAGCGCCACGCCGAGGCCCGCCGCGATGAGCGGGGTCGCGTAGCTGAGGGTCTCCGTGAGCGGCCGGATCGCGGTGACGAAGTCCGGTGCCTGCACGTTGACCACGGAGCCGCGGAACAGCGCGGAGTACGCGCCGCCGATCGCCTGGCCGAGCGCGACGAAGGTGTCGCCGGGCCGTGCGAAGAAGTACCCCGAGGCCGCCTTCACCTCCTCGTCGGTGAAGGCGATCATGACGGAGCCCGCCAGGACGGCGAGCAGGACGGCGCCGACGGACACGGTCCACGGGCTCGTCATCGTCTGCTGCAGCGCCTTGGCCAGCCGGCTCTCCGTGTCCGGCATGTCCTCGCCGGCCGGGCTGCCCAGCTCGCGGGCCCGCTCCTGCTCCAGCTCCTCGGCGGTGCCGGGGTCGAGGCCCGGCTCCTGCTCGGGGTTCGACCCCGGGCTCGACTCGGGCGCGCTCACGCGACCTCTCCCTTCGCGTCCTGCGGCGAGATCCCCGCCATCATCAGGCCCAGCACGTCACGCGGGGTGTCCGCGGGCACGATGCCCACGACCTTTCCGCGGTACATCACCATGATGCGGTCGGCCAGGGCCACCGCCTCGTCCAGCTCGGTGGAGACCACCACGACCGGGATGCCGGCGTCTCGGGTCTCGACGATCCGCTTGTGGATGAACTCGATGGAGCCCACGTCCACACCACGCGTCGGCTGCGCCGCGACGAACAGGCGCAGGTCGCGCGACAGCTCGCGGGCGAGCACCACCTTCTGCTGGTTTCCGCCCGACAGGCGACCCACCGGCGTGGTGATGGACTGCGTGCGGACGTCGAACTCCGCGACCTTCTCGTCGGCGAACCGGTCGCGGTGGGCCAGCTGCAGCGCGCCCGCCTTCACGAACGGCGGGCCGTCGGTGCGGTCGAGCATGAGGTTCTCGGCGATGGTGAACTCGCCGATCAGGCCGTCGAGCGTACGGTCCTCGGGCACGAAGCCCACACCCTGGTCGAGGATCCGGCGCACCGAGCGGCCCACCAGCTCCTTGCCGTCCAGCGCGATGCTGCCGGAGACGTCGCCCTGCAGGCCGATCAGGGCCTCGGTGAGCTCGGTCTGGCCGTTGCCCTGGACACCGGCGACCACGAGCACCTCGCCGCCGCGCACCTCGAAGCTGACGTCGTCGACCACCACGGTGCCGGACTCGCTGGTGACCACCAGGTCGGTCACCTTCAGCCCGTTGTCCCGCAGCGTGGGCGCGTCCTTCTGCACGGTCAGCTCGACGGCGCGGCCCACCATCAGGGAGGCGAGCTCGGCGTCGGACGCCGTCGGGCTGGCCTCGCCGACGACCTTGCCGTGCCGGATCACGGTGATGCGGTCGGCGACGGCGCGGACCTCGCGCAGCTTGTGGGTGATGAACACGATCGCGGAGCCCTCGTCGCGCAGCTGGCGCATGATCGCCATCAGCTCGTCGGTCTCCTGCGGGGTGAGCACCGCCGTCGGCTCGTCGAAGACCAGCACGTCGGCGTTCCGCGAGAGCGCCTTGATGATCTCGACGCGCTGCTGGACGCCGACGGGCAGGTCCTCGACCAGCGCGTCGGGGTCCACGTGGAAGCCGAACCGCGCGGAGATCTCCTTCACCTGGGCGCGGGCCGCCTCCAGGTCGAGGCGCCCGCCGCCGCGGGTCTGCTCGTGGCCGAGCATGACGTTCTCCGCCACGGTGAAGACGGGTACCAGCATGAAGTGCTGGTGCACCATGCCGATGCCGGCGGCCATGGCGTCGCCCGGTCCGGCGAAGTTCTGGACCACGTCGTCCAGGAGGATCTCGCCCTCGTCCGCCTCATACAGGCCGTACAGCACGTTCATCAGGGTGGACTTGCCCGCCCCGTTCTCGCCCAGGAGCGAGTGGATCTCGCCTGGCTGGACGACCAGGTCGATGTGGTCGTTCGCGACGAGCGCGCCGAAGCGCTTGGTGATGCCGCGCAGCTCGAGCCGCATAGGAATCCTTCCCGAAAGGGGTCCTGCTCATGACAGGTCCCGGGGCGCACGGCGCGTGCCGTGCCCCCCGGGACCATCTTGCGTCAAGTCTTGGCCGTCGACCGATCAGCTGTCACGGCCGGGACCCGCGGGTCACTCGGCGAGGTAGGACTTCACCTCGACGTCGCCCGCGATGATCGACTCCTTGAGGGCCTGGACCTCTTCCCACAGGGCCGGGTCCACCTTGTCCTCGAAGTTGTGCAGCGGGGCGAGGTCCACACCGCCGTTCTCGAGGGTACCCACGTACGGGGTCGGGTCGAACTCGTCGTTGCCCGAGGCGACGACGGCCTCCTGCGTGGAGACGTCCATCCCCTTGAGGATGGAGGTGAGGACCAGGTCCTGCGTGGTCGGGTCCGACTCGTAGAAGTCGGCGTCCACACCGATCAGGGCCACGTCCTCGCCGGAGTCGGCGATGGCGTCCATGGCGGACTGGTAGATCGGGCCACCGACGGGCAGGATCACGTCGACGCCCTGGTCCAGGACGTTCTGCGCGGTCTGCTTGGCGGCCGGGTCGGCAGCGAAACCGCCCGTGAACGAGCCCTTCTTGCCGTCCCAGCCGACGAGCTCGACGTTCTCGCCCTTGGTCTCGTTGTAGTAGTCGACGCCCTGCTTGAAGCCGTCCATGAAGATGGTCACGGTCGGGAAGTCCATACCACCGAAGGTGCCGACCTTGCCGGCCTCCGAGTAGCCGGCTGCGAGGTAGCCGGCGAGGAACGCGGCCTGGGCCGTGTCGTACAGCAGCGGCTTGATGTTCTCCGCGTCGGCCTTGCCGTCGAAGTCGGCGTCCGCCGCGTCGTCGACCAGGATGTAGTCGATGTCGGGGTTGGCCGTGGCCGACTCGACGGTCGTCGCGGACAGCGCGAACCCGACGGTCACGATGGCGTTGCAGCCCTCGGCCACGAGGGACTCGACGTTGCCCTTGTAGTCGCTCTCGGACGTCGACTGGACGTCGACGAGCTCGGTGCCGAGCTCCTCGGCCGCAGCCGTCGCGCCCTCGAAGCTGAGCTGGTTGAAGCTCTTGTCGTCGAACCCGCCGGCGTCCGACACGATGCAGGGCTTGAAGTCACTGGCGGCGTTGCTCTCGCCACCAGTGGACTCCTCCGGGGCAGCGCCGCACGCCGAGAGCGCGAGCGCCGTTGCTCCCGCAATGGCGGTGAGCCAGACAGCCTTCTTCACTGGTGCTCCTTCGATGATCCAGAGGGCGATGTCCCAGACGGATCCGGGGCCCTATACCGCACCGAGGGTAGCCAGCGCATCTGGCATTTCGCGTTTCGAGACGGTAACCGGAGTAAGTCGTTACCGAAGCGTCATCGACAGCAACAGTTCTCGATCAGCGGGCCGCGAACTGGGCGAGTGTCCTGACGCCCACGCCGATCGCCCGCTCGTCCACGACCAGGTCGCCCTGGTGCAGGTCGTACGTGCGGCCGCCGGGCGTGCGCACGCCGAGCCGCGCCATGGTGCCCGGGACCTTGCGCAGGTACCACGCGAAGTCCTCGCCACCCATGGACTGCTCGGTGAGCTGCACGGCGTCGGGGCCGACCGCGTCGCGGATCGCGGCCTCCAGGTCCCCGGTCGCCTCGGTCTCGTTCTCGACGGGCGGCACGCCGTGCGTCACGGTCACCGAGATGTCCACCTGGTACGGAGCGACGACCTGCTCGACCGCCTCGCGCACCAGCTCGCCGGCCTTCTCCCACGCGCGCACGTCGAGGCAGCGCAGCGTGCCCTTGAGGATGCCGCTGGACGGGATGGCGTTCGGCGTGGAGCCGGCCTGCACCGCGCCCCAGGTGAGGTTCACGCCCGAGCGGGGGTCCAGGCGGCGTCCCAGGACGGCGGGCGTCTGCGTGATGACCTGGCCGAGCGCGAACACGACGTCGCCGGTGAGGTGCGGGCGCGAGGTGTGCCCGCCGGGCGACGAGATGGTCACCATGACCGAGTCGCTCGCGGAGGTGATGGGGCCGATGCGGGTGCCCACGTGGCCGACGTCGAACTTCGGGTCGCAGTGCAGCGCGGCCATGCGGTCCACGCCGTCGAGCTCGGACGTCTTGTTGATGATGTCCTCCGCGCCGCCCGGGAAGACCTCCTCGGCGGGCTGGAAGAAGAGCCGGACGCCGCGGCGCAGCCGCCCCTCCTCCTGCAGTCGCGCCAGCACCAGTCCGGCGCCGAGCACCACGGTGGTGTGCACGTCGTGGCCGCAGGCGTGTGCGACGCCGGGGCGGGTCGAGGAGAACTCCACGCCGCTCGTCTCGTGCAGCGGCAGGGCGTCGAGGTCGGCGCGCAGACCCACCCGGCCCTCGCCGTCGGGCCCGTGGTCGGGGCCGATGTCGCAGACCAGGCCGGTCCCCGTCGGCAGCGGCCGCGGGTCCAGCCCGGCGGCGCGCAGGCGGTCGACCAGCAGCGCGGTGGTGCGGATCTCCTGGCGGGAGAGCTCAGGGTGCCGGTGCACGTCCCGGCGGAACGCGACCAGCTCGGCGTCGAACCCGTCCGCGAGCTCGCTCACGCGGGCCGCCAGCGCCGCGACGACGTCCGTCGTGTTCCCCCCGGGCACGTCCCCGACCGGCATCTGATCGTGCGAAACGATCTGATCGAAATCGGCGAGACTGACGGGCTGCTGGGTCGGGTTCACGCCTCTCACGGTAGCGCTGTCCGCCTCGCGAGACACGACAGCGCGGCATCCGTCCCACGATACGGACAACTATGAGACATCGGGGAAAGGTCTCGGGTATCAGAGGAGATCTTCCCTGCCCCGTTCGCGTACCGCCGCCACCACCTCCTTGACCTGCTGCGCGCGGGCGCGCGTCGTCACCAGCAGGGCGTCGGGCGTGTCCACGACGACGACGTCGTCCAGCCCCAGCACCGTCACGAGCCGGCCGGACGCCGGCACCACCACGGAGCCGGCGCTCTCGATACGTAGCACGTCGTCCGGGTCGCCGAGCACCTTGGCGCCGCGGTCGTCGTCGGACGGCAGCAGCACGGCGAGCGAGTTGTAGTCGCCGACGTCGTCCCACCCGAAGGTGCCGGGTACGACGGCGACGCCGCCGGCCTCGGCGACCGGCTCGGCCACCGCGTGGTCGATCGCGATCTTCTCCAGGCCCGGCCAGACCTCCGCGAGCACCGCGGCACGGCGCGGGGTGTCCCACGCGTCGGCCACGGTGCGCAGGCCGTCGTGCAGCGCGGGCCGCTGCTCGGCGAGGTGCCCGAGCAGCACGGACGTGCGCGAGACGAACATGCCCGCGTTCCAGCGGTACTCGCCCGAGGCGAGGTAGGCGCGCGCGGTGGCGGCGTCCGGCTTCTCCGTGAACCCGCGCACGTGCAGCGTGTGCGGGGCGCCGTCGACGCCGAGCGGCTCGCCCGAGCGCACGTACCCGAACGCGGTCGACGGCCGCGAGGCGGCGATGCCCACGGTCGTCACGTAGCCGGCGCGCGCGGCGGACACGGCCTCGCGGACCGCCAGCTCGAACGCGCGCGTCCCGTGGATCACGTGGTCCGCCGCGAACGACCCGACCACCACGTCGCCGTGCCGCTTCTCCAGGACGGCGGCCGCCAGCCCGATGGCCGCCATCGACTCACGCGGCGACGGCTCGGCGAGCACCGCGTCGTCGGACAGGGCCGGGAGCTGGGCGCGGCACGCAGCCACGTGCTGCTCGCCGGTCACCAGCACGACGCCGTCCGGCCCCGCGAGCGGGCGCAGGCGGCGCTCGGTGGCCTGGAGCAGGGACTGGCCCGATCCCACGAGGTCGTGCAGGAACTTGGGCTCCCCGCCCCGCGAGAGCGGCCACAGCCGCGTGCCGGACCCGCCGGCTGGTACCACTGCGAAGAAGTCGTCGATCGGGGACGATAGGGCGGCGGCCGAAGTCATGCCCCGCAGGATGTCAGCCGGACCGTGTTCCCGCAGCCAAAACTCGCCAGAATCCGGGCGAACCCTGGCTGAACTCAGGGGCAGGTCCGGGCAGCAACGCACGAGCAACCTGACGGGTGCCCGAAGCCACGACATCTCCCCTGTGGGATCAGTCACAAATGCCGTGTCTTGATGCCCGCGAGGGCTGCCGGGCGGCGATCGAGGCGACCAGTTGTCATTACAGTGGGGACCAGCCACCCCCCAGCCGGACAGCCATAGGAGGCTACCGAAGTGCCCACCGCACCAGCAGGCACGTTGTACCGCGGCCGTGAAGGCATGTGGTCGTGGGTCGCGCACCGCGTGACCGGCGTGCTGATCTTCTTCTTCTTGCTCGTGCACGTGCTCGACACAGCCCTGGTGCGCGTGTCCCCCGAGGCGTACAACGCAGCGATCGGCACGTACCAGACCCCGATCATGGGGCTCGGCGAGGCCGGGCTCGTGGCAGCGATCGTCTTCCACGCCTTCAACGGCATCCGCATCCTGCTGGTGGACTTCTGGGCCAAGGGCCCCAAGTACCAGAAGGTCATGCTGTGGGTCGTCGTCGGTCTGTTCGTCGTGACGATGGCGGGCTTCCTGCCGCGGCACCTCATCAACGTCTTCACCGGGGGTCACTGATGGCACACGGAACCGCTGCGGTGGCGAAGGTCGACTCCCCGCGCTCGCCGTACGTACGCCGCAAGACGACGCGCGGCAACTACGAGCTGTACTCCTGGGTCTTCATGCGGGCCTCCGGCGTGGTGCTCCTGGTCCTCATCTTCGGCCACCTCTTCGTGAACCTGATGGTCGGCGACGGCGTGCACGCCATCGACTTCGGTTTCGTGGCCGGCAAGTGGTCGAACCCGATGTGGCAGGTCTGGGACCTGCTGATGCTGTGGCTCGCGATGATCCACGGCACCAACGGCGTGCGCACCATCATCAACGACTACGCCACCCGGGACCTCACGCGCGGCATCCTGAAGGGCCTGCTCCTCCTGGCGTTCACCGTCGTGGTCGTGCTGGGCACCCTCGTGATCTTCACGTTCGACCCGTGCCCGCCGGACGCTCCCGCGGAGCTGCTCGCCTCCTTCTGCACGGCCTGAGCAGCACGCGCCGCAGCACCGGCACCACCCCCAGCCCCACACTCCGAACCTCATAGCAGGAGGCATCGAGCCCGATGCAGACCCATCAGTACGACGTCGTGATCGTCGGCGCCGGCGGCGCAGGTATGCGAGCCGCCCTGGAGTCGTCGAAGGAGGCCCGCACCGCGGTGATCTCCAAGCTGTACCCCACCCGCTCCCACACCGGTGCCGCCCAGGGCGGCATGGCTGCGGCCCTCGCCAACGTCGAGGACGACAACTGGGAATGGCACACCTTCGACACCGTCAAGGGCGGCGACTACCTCGTCGACCAGGACGCGGCCGAGATCCTCGCGAAGGAAGCCATCGAGTCGGTCCTCGACCTGGAGCGGATGGGCCTCCCGTTCAACCGCACCCCCGAGGGCAAGATCGACCAGCGCCGGTTCGGCGGGCACACCCGGGACCACGGCCAGTCCGCCGTGCGCCGCGCGTGCTACGCCGCCGACCGCACGGGTCACATGATCCTCCAGACGCTCTACCAGAACTGCGTGAAGCAGGACGTCGAGTTCTTCAACGAGTTCTACGTGCTGGACCTCATCACCGATCACGACCTCACCACCGAGGAGATCGCGGACGGCGAGGAGGTCAACGCCACCGGCGTCGTCGCGTACGACCTGGCCACCGGCGAGATCCACGTGTTCCAGGCCAAGGCGATCATCTTCGCCACCGGCGGCGCGGGGAAGATCTTCAAGACCACCTCGAACGCCCACACCCTCACGGGTGACGGCATGGCGCTGGCGTACCGCCGCGGCCTGCCGCTGGAGGACATGGAGTTCTTCCAGTTCCACCCGACAGGCCTGGCCGGCCTGGGCATCCTCCTGTCGGAGGCGGCCCGCGGCGAGGGCGGCATCCTGCGCAACTCCGAGGGCGAGCGCTTCATGGAGCGCTACGCCCCCACCATCAAGGACCTCGCGCCGCGCGACATCGTGGCCCGGTCGATGGCGAACGAGGTCCGCGAGGGCCGGGGCGCCGGCCCGAACAAGGACTACGTGCTGCTCGACCTGACGCACCTGGAGCCGGCGCACATCGACGCCAAGCTCCCGGACATCACCGAGTTCGCGCGCACCTACCTCGGCATCGAGCCCTACACCGAGCCGGTCCCCGTGTACCCCACGGCGCACTACGCCATGGGCGGCGTGCCGACCAACATCAAGGGCGAGGTGCTCCGCGACGGCGTCAACGTCGTCAAGGGCCTCTACGCCGCCGGTGAGGTCGCCTGCGTGTCGGTGCACGGCTCCAACCGCCTGGGCACCAACTCGCTGCTGGACATCAACGTGTTCGGCAAGCGGTCCGGCCGCGCCGCCGCGGAGTACGCCAAGACGGCGTCGTTCCACGAGCTGCCCGAGGACCCGACCGTCCGGGTGGTGGAGCAGCTCGACGAGATGCGCAACCGGCCCGACGGCGAGCGCATCGCGGACATCCGCAAGGCGCTGCAGGACACCATGGACCTCAACGCCCAGGTGTTCCGCACGGGCGACTCGCTGAACGCGGCCCTGGCCGACATCCGCGAGCTGCAGAAGCGCTACCGCAACGCGTCCGTCCAGGACAAGGGGAAGCTCTTCAACACGGACCTCCTGGAGGCCATCGAGCTGGGCTTCCTGCTCGACATCGCAGAGGTCACCGTGGTCGCCGCGATCAACCGCAAGGAGTCGCGCGGCGGTCACTACCGCGAGGACTTCCCCAACCGCGACGACGCCAACTACATGCTGCACACCATGGCCTACCGGCGCCCCACCGCGGCGTCCGACCAGGCCGAGGGTCACGTGGAGGGCTACTTCGACCACGTCGAGGAGTTCGACGGCTACAAGGTCGTCCTGGGCTCCAAGCCCGTTGTCCAGACCCGGTACGAGCCGATGGAGCGTAAGTACTGATGACTGCCACACTCGAAGCCGCCGCACCGTCCCCCGCGGGCGAGATCCCGTCGTTCACGGTCACGCTGCGGATCCGGCGGTTCAACCCCGAGGTGTCCGAGGAGGCCACCTGGGAGGACTTCACCGTCGAGGCGCACGGCACCGACCGCATCCTCGACGCCCTGCACAAGATCAAGTGGGACGAGGACGGCTCGCTCACGTTCCGCCGGTCCTGCGCGCACGGCGTGTGCGGCTCGGACGCGATGCGGATCAACGGCCGCAACCGCCTGGCCTGCAAGACGCTCCTGAAGGACGTCAACCCCGACAAGCCGATCACGGTCGAGCCCATCAAGGGCCTGCCCGTCGTGAAGGACCTCGTGGTCGACATGGAGCCGTTCTTCGCCTCCTACCGCGAGATCATGCCCTTCCTCATCACGTCGGGGAACGAGCCCTCCAAGGAGCGCTACCAGTCCCCCGAGGACCGCGCGAAGTTCGACGACACCACCAAGTGCATCCTGTGCGCCGCGTGCACGTCGTCCTGCCCGGTGTTCTGGACGGACGGCCAGTACTTCGGCCCGGCCGCGATCGTGAACGCGCACCGCTTCATCTTCGACAGCCGTGACGAGGGTGGCTCGCAGCGCCTCGAGATCCTGAACGACAAGGAGGGCGTGTGGCGCTGCCGCACGACCTTCAACTGCACCGAGGCCTGCCCCCGCGGCATCGAGGTCACAAAGGCGATCCAGGAGGTCAAGCGCGCCATGATCACGCGCGCGTTCTGATCCTCTCGGGGAGGACGGGGCGGCACGGGACCTGCGGGTCCTATGCCGCCCCGTCCTCGTTCTCAGGGGCCCGCTCGGCTTGCGGGGCCGGCGGGTCGGCCATCCAGGCGCAGGCCATGAGCAGCACCCGGGCCAGCAGGTTGACCAGCACCAGGATGGTCACCACCACCGCGAACGACGCCAGCAGGGCATTACGGGTGGCGGCGTTCGAGATCACCTCGGTACCGAGGTAGCGCAGCCCGCCGGCGACGACGCCCACCGCGAGCGAGCCGTACATCAGCTCCCGCCACTCGGTCCGCACCCCGCCCACGTACCGCACGACGGCGGCCACGACGACCGCGTCCAGCGCCAGGGTCACCAGGGCACCGCCCGCCCGCACCGCGAAGGACACCGCGCCGCCGTCCAGCCCGAGGCTCTCCAGGGTCCAGGGCACGGCCGCCGAGACCGCCACGCTGGCAGCCGCGGTGACCAGCACGCCGACGCCGAGCAGCACGAAGCCCAGGAGCTGCCGCAGGCGGTCGGTGACGGGGTTGCCGTGGTCGTTCGTCTCCCCGAACATGGCCCGCACCGACGTGCGCAGGGCGCCCATGAAGTTCGTGGCGGACCACAGCAGCACCAGCGCGGCGACGGCCGAGGTCCAGCTCAGGCCGGTGGAGATCACGAGATCGGCCGGCGACAGCACGCCGCCGTGGCCGGTGTCGACCAGTCCCGGCAACCACGTGTCGATCTGGTCCAGCACCGCGACGCGCAGGTCGGCGTCGCCGCCGAGCACCCGCACGAACACCGTGTAGCCGATCGCGAGGGCCGCGAACAGCGAGAACAGCGCGGCGTAGGCCATGCCGCCGCTGAGCACGGCGCCGTTCGCCGTGTTGAACCTGGACAGTGCCCGGCCGGGCCGGGTCGCCTCCCAGCGCGCCCAGAGCGCCTGTCCCCGCTCGATCAACCGCTTCACCCGGGAAGAGTAGACGGCGGCCGGCGAGCCGGCCCCACGCGGCGCGCGGGTGTGCCGTGGGGGGCCGTGGGGTAAGGGCCGGACTGGCGGCGCGGCCGGGTCAGACCCGGCCGAGCTGGAAGGCCGCCTGGGGCCGCCAGATCCCGTCGTCTCCGTGCTCGTACTGGTAGAACCGGTCGACGTCGAACTCCGCGAAGTAGTCCGACATGGCCTCGAAGGCCTTGTCGAGGTCGGCGTCCGGGACCTCGTGCGCGATGGTCACGTGCGGGTGGTAGTTGAACCGCAGGTCACCGTCGAGGATCCCGGAGCGCACGCTCGCCTCGAGCCGCTCGCACTCCGCGATGCCCTGCGCGAGGGCCACGAACACCACGGGCGAGACCGGCCGGAACGTGGCCGTGCCCCGCAGCCGCACCGTGAAGGGCGACGCGGCGGCGGCCACGGTCGCCAGGTGCTCGCGTGCCTCGGCGAGCTGCCCGAGGTCGATCAGCGTCGGCCCCAGCAGCGTGATGTGCGGGGGGATGAAGTTCGCGAGCGGGTCGTCGGCAGCCACCCGCGCCGCGCTGAGCTGCGCGGCGTAGGGCTCCGGGATCTCGATCGCGATCCCGATGCGGACCTGGCCGGGTCCGCGCTCGGGCAGGTTCACCGTTCGCCTCGCGCGGGCAGGAGCCCGAACCGTTCGTACAGCCGGTCCAGGACGGGTCGGGCGATGGCGCGGGCCCGGTCGGCGCCGTCGGCCAGCACGCGGTCGAGCTCGGCCGGGTCGGCCAGGTAGGTGTTGGCACGTGCCTGGAACGGCTCGAGGAAGGCGACGACGGCGTCGGCCAGGTCCACCTTGAGGTAGCCGTAGCCGCGACCGTCGTACTCCTTGGCGATCTCGTCGATGTCGCGGCCGGTCACGGCCGAGAAGATCGTCAGCAGGTTCGAGATGCCCGGCTTCTCGGCCGGGTCGAACCGCACGCCGTAGGACTCGTCGGCGTCGGTCACGGCCGACTTGATGGCCTTGACCGCCTTCTTGGGGTCCTCCAGCAGCCAGACGACGCCCTTGCCGCCCGTGCTGGACTTGCTCATCTTGGCGCTCGGGTCCTGCAGGTCCTGGATCTTGGCGACCGCCTTGACGATGTGCGCGTCCGGCACGACGGCGGTGCCCTCGCCGAAGCGGGTGTTCAGGCGCGCCGCGAGGTCCCGGGTGAGCTCCAGGTGCTGGCGCTGGTCCTCGCCCACGGGGACCAGGCCGGCGTCGTACAGCAGGATGTCGGCCGCCATGAGCACGGGGTAGGTGAAGAGCCCGACCGTGGTGCCCTCGCTGCCCTGCTTGGCGGACTTGTCCTTGAACTGCGTCATCCGGCCGGCCTCGCCGAAGCCGGTCTGGCAGCTCAGCAGCCACGCCAGCTCGGCGTGCGCCGCCACGTGCGACTGCACGAAGAGGATGGACCGCTCGGGGTCGATGCCGCCCGCCAGGTACTGCGCGGCCGTGCGCCGGGTGCGCTCGCGCAGCAGCGCCGGGTCCGGGTTGACCGTCAGCGCGTGCAGGTCCACGACGCAGTAGAGCGCGTCGTAGGAGTCCTGCAGCGCGATCCACTGGGACAACGCACCGATGTAGTTGCCCAGGTGGAGGGAACCGTCGGTGGGCTGCATCCCGGAGAAGATGCGCTTCCGGGTGGGGACGTCGGCCACGGCGGCTGGTTCCGGCGCGGTCGAGGTGAAGGACGACATGGCCCACATTCTGGCAGGTCCGTCCGCGCTCACCGAATCCTCAGGTCGCTTCGTCGTCGTACGGTGCCTTCCCGGGTTCCGCGGCCGGGCCGGCCGACGTCGCTGACATGCCGTTCCGTGCCGCCACGCCGTCCGCGGCCTGGGCGGCGGCGGACCGCGTGTACTCCGACGGGCTGTCGTCCATCAGGGCGTCCCGCACGATCTTGCGCGGGTCGTACTGGCGTGGGTCGAGCTTGGACCAGTCCACGTCGCTGAACTCCGGCCCGAGCTCGTCGTCGACCCGCGCCTTCGCGTTCTGGAGCAGGTCGCGGCCGCGGCGCACCATCGCGCCGAGCTGTTCCGCATAGGTGGGCAGCCGCTCAGGGCCGATGACGAGCATCGCGATCACGATGATGATCACGAACTCCCAGCCGTTGATACCGAACACGGGTCAGAGCCTACTCGCGTCGCGGGACAGCCCGGAGAACGCCGGATGAATCCCGTTCACTGGCCGCTCGACCGCTCTTCGAGCACCACGCGGACCTCGCGCTCGTTCTTGCCGGACCGCACCTGGAGCGTCACCGGGTCGCCCGGCGCCTTGGCGCGGATCGCGACGATCAGCTCGTCCGCGACCGACACGGGCCGGCCGTCCACGGAGAGGATCACGTCGCCCGGCTTGATGCCGGCCTGGTCGGCGGGGCCGTTCGGCGTCACTGCGGGCGTACCCTGCTGCGCCTCCTGGGACACCTGCACGCCCTCGCCCTGGTAGGCGGGGTCGAGCAGGACGCCGATGATCGGGAACGTCGCCGAGCCCGTCTCGATGAGCTGCTCGGCCGTGTGCCGTGCCTGGTTGGACGGGATGGCGAAGCCGAGGCCGATGTTGCCGGTGGCCGTGGTGGTGCCGGGCCCCTGCGCGATGGCCGAGTTGATGCCGATCACCTCGCCCGCCGTGTTCACGAGCGGTCCGCCGGAGTTGCCGGGGTTGATCGCGGCGTCCGTCTGGATCGCGTCGATGAACGCCGCCTCCGCGGACTCGCCCGCCTTCACCGGGCGGTGCAGCGCGCTGACGATGCCCGTGGTGACGGTGGCCTCCAGGCCGAGCGGCGAGCCGACGGCGAGCACGGCGTCGCCCACGACGACGTCGTCGGAGTCGCCCAGCACGAGCGGCTCCAGGCCGGTCTCGTCGACCCGGATGACGGCCAGGTCGTAGTCCGGCGTGGCCCCCACGAGCTCGGCGGGCTGCTCGTGCCCGTCGGAGAACGTCACGGTCACGTCGGCCCCGGAGGCCGCCTCGGCGACCACGTGGTTGTTCGTGAGGATGTAGCCCTCGGACTTGAGGATCATGCCCGAGCCGGTGGCAACACCCTGCGGGGCGCGCACCTCGATCGAGACCACGCTCGGCAGCGCGGCCGCGGCGATCGCGGCGACCGAGCCCTCGGGACGCTCCACCTGGGTGGTCCCCGCGGCGTGCTGCGGCAGCGCGGCGTCCGCCGGGC
>NZ_KI911760.1:52811-53030 GCF_000515355.1 Promicromonospora kroppenstedtii DSM 19349
GACCCGCGCGCCGAGCCACGCGGCGACCGCCGTCGCGGCGAGCGTGCCCTCCAGACGCTCCTCTGGCGGCAGGTCGAGCGTCTCCCCCACGAAGTCCTTGCGGGACAGGGCCATCAGGAGCGGGAAGCCGAGCCCCGCCAGGGCGCCGGTTCGGCGCAGCAGGTGCAGCGAGTGCCAGGTGTTCTTGCCGAAGTCGTGCGTCGGGTCCACGAGCACGGA
>NZ_KI911760.1:53130-53916 GCF_000515355.1 Promicromonospora kroppenstedtii DSM 19349
AAGCTGCTGGGTCTGGTGCGACCGCGCCGACGTCGTCTCCGCCGGCCGCTCGGCCGGCGCTCCCTCGGGCGCGGATTCAGGCGTGCTCCCCGGGGCCGGGACCGCCGGCTCGTTCGCGGGGGGCACTGCTGCGCGCGGCGTGGGAGGCGCGAACGGGTTCTCGTCGGTCATGGGCTTTCGATGGCTCCTGTCACGGTGTGCCACCCGCGGGCGATGCGGGGCAGGACCCCGGCATCGTAGCCATGCTCACCGAAGGACGCCACGAGCTCGGTGAGTACCTCCTCGGGCGCGTCGGCGACCACGTCGACCACCATGTCGTCGGACTGCCACGCCACGTGGGCGGGCTCCGTGGCGAGCACCTGCACGCCGCCCACCGTGGTGCCGCTCCGGGCGAGCTGGCCGGCCCGCTCGCGGACCACCGCGTGCCCGGAGGGACCGGTCAGGTCGATCTCCAGGGTCTGGCCCTCCTCGCCCACCAGCCGCATGGCCGAGACCGTGTAGCCGTCTGGCAGGTCGGCGGGTGCCACCCAGCCGTTGTCCGCGACCCAGTCGAGCGCGGCGGGCGTCACCTGGTCGGTGTCGACGTCGAGGCCGGCGAGCACGTCCTGACCCGCCGCCGCGGCGTCCGGCCCGGTGCGGCCGAGCATCGTCATGCTGGTCTGCGCCGAGAGCTGCGGGGAGACCACGGGCACGTCGCCGAGCGTGAACAGGGCCAGGCCCAGCACGCCGGCTCCGCCCACGCCGAGGGCCGTGATCCGGGCGGCCCGGCGGCGGCGCGCCGGGCGG
>NZ_KI911760.1:54016-55068 GCF_000515355.1 Promicromonospora kroppenstedtii DSM 19349
GGGCCGCGCGGGCGGTGTCGAGCTCGCGGGCGCACAGCCGGCACATGGTCACGTGGGCCAGGGCGCGCTCCGTCTCGGCGGGCGAGAGCTGCCCGTCAGCCAGCGCGCTGACGAGGTCGCCCAGGTGGCTCATCGCGCGCCGCCGCGCGTCGGGGCCAGGTGCTCCAGCGCGTCACGGAGCTGGGCACGGGCGCGGTGGATGCGGGAGCGGACGGTGCCGAGCTTGACGCCCAGGGTCACGGCGATCTCCTCGTAGCTCAGGCCCTCGATGTCGCACAGCACCACCGCGGCGCGGTACTCGGGGCGGAGGGCGTCGAGCGCCTTCTGCACGTCCTGGTCCAGGTTGGCGTGCTCGTAGCCGCGCTCCGGGCGGCCGAAGTCGCCGGTGTCGGCGACATGGCCGTCGTCGTCGCCCATCGCCTCCATGCGGATGCGCTTCTTGCGGCGCGCCTGGTCCAGGAACAGGTTGGTCGTGATGCGGTGGAGCCAGCCCTCGAAGGTGCCCGGGGTGTAGCTCGACAGCGAGCGGAACACCCGGATGAACGTCTCCTGGGTCAGGTCCTCGGCGTCCTGCTTGTTACCGGTCAGCCGGTAGGCAAGCCGGTAGACGCGCGCGGAGTGCTCCCGCACGATCTCTTCCCAGGTCGGCGGCTGCCAGGGCAGGTCGGCGGCGCCGGCCCCGGAGGGTACCGACGCGGGTGCGTCTGCTGCTGGTCGAGTGCTCACGGAAGTCATCGTCCTCTCAACGTACGTCAAAGCCCAGGCGTTCCCACGGGCTGTACCCTGACGCCGCACGTGATGTACACAACTGCCCGGTTCAGCGGAGGAAGCCATCAGCACAGTGGAGCCGTCAGGCCACGGGAAGGTCGCGGCCTGGGTCTACAGCGAGGCCTTCGTCCCCGAGGACGAGGTGCTGCTGCGCGCTCGCGAACGCGCCTCGGAGCTAGGCTGCCCGGCCGTCCTGCCGGGAGTGGGCGCGGTGCTGCGGGTGCTCGCCGCCGCCTCGAACGCGCACGCCGTGGTCGAGGTGGGCACCGGCGCCGGCGTGGCCG
>NZ_KI911760.1:55168-58903 GCF_000515355.1 Promicromonospora kroppenstedtii DSM 19349
GTCGCGCCGGCCCGCGGCCGACGCTTGCTCGGTGGCGCGCTCCGCCGCCACTGCGGCCTGCAGCGCAGCCTGCTCGGCCGCGATCTGGTGGGCCCGGTCGACCACGTGCCGCACGGCGTCGGCGGGGTCGTCGGTCAGGTGGATGATGTCGAGATCCGCCGCGCTGATGACACCGTGCTCCAGCGCCGTCGTCCGGACCCACTCCAGGAGCCCACCCCAGTACTTCTTTCCCACCAGGACGATCGGGAACTGCGTCACCTTGTGGGTCTGCACCAGGGTGATGGCCTCGAAGAGCTCGTCGAAGGTGCCGAATCCCCCGGGCATCACGATGAATCCCTGCGCGTACTTCAGGAACATCGTCTTTCGCGCGAAGAAGTACCGGAAGTTGATACCCAGATTGACGTACTCGTTGACGCCCTGTTCGAAGGGCAGCTCGATACCGAGGCCGACCGACGTGCCGCCGGCCTCCGCCGCACCCTTGTTCGCGGCCTCCATGATGCCGGGCCCGCCGCCCGTGATGACGGCGTAGCCCGCCTCGACCAGCAGCCGGCCCACCGTCTCGCCCGCGAGGTAGTCCGGGTGGCCGGGCTTGGTACGCGCGGAGCCGAACACCGAGACCGCCTCGCCCAGCTCGGCGAGCGCGCCGAAGCCCTCCACGAACTCGCTCTGGATGCGCAGCACCCGCCAGGGGTCCGAGTGCAGCCAGTCGGTGTCCTGGTCCGGGGCAAGGAGTCGCTGGTCCGTGGTGGTCCGCGGGATCTGGTTCCCGCGCAGCAGCACCGGACCACGGCGATAGCCGCGGCCGGACTGTGGAATGCCGTCGTCGCTCATGCGACCAAACTAGTCGTCCAGGAGCCAGGCTCGCAGCGCGTCGCGACACTGCGCGAGCTGCGCGACGGGGAGGTGCTCGTCGTCCTTGTGCGCGAGCAGCGGGTCGCCAGGACCGAAGTTGACCGCGGGCACCCCCAGCTCCGCGAACCGGGCCACGTCGGTCCACCCGTACTTGGGAGCGGGCGCGCCGCCCGTCGTGGCCAGCACCGACTGTACGAACTGGGCCGCCAGCGGGTCGTCGAGGCCGGGGCGGGCACCGCCCGCGGCGTCCGTCACGAGCACCTCGAAGCCCTCGAAGACCTCCCGCAGATGGGCCTCCGCCTCGGCCACCGAGCGGGAGGGGGCGAAACGATAGTTCACCTCCACCGTGCAGGCGTCAGGGATGACGTTGCCCGCGATGCCGCCGTCGATCCGCACGGCGTTGAGGCCCTCGCGGTAGACCAGGCCGTCCACCTCGACCTCGCGTGGCGCGTAGGCCGCGAGCCGGGTCAGCACGGGCGCGACGGCGTGGATCGCGTTCTCGCCCGTCCACGCGCGCGCCGAGTGCGCGGCGACGCCGTGGGTGCGCACCTCGATCCGCATCGTGCCGTTGCAGCCGCCCTCGATGCCGGCGTTCGACGGCTCGCCCAGGATCGCGAAGTCGCCCCGCAGCAGCTCCGGGTGGTTGCGCGCGAGGCGGCCCAGACCGTTCAGCGCGGAGTCGACCTCCTCGTGGTCGTAGAAGATCCACGTCAGGTCGTGTGCGGGCGCCGTGCCGGGCGCGCCGAGCTCGACCGCCAGGGCGAGCGCGACGGCGACCCCGCCGAGCATGTCCACGGTGCCGCGGCCCCAGAGCTCGCCGGTGCCGTCCTGCTCGACCAGGCGGGTCGGCAGGTTGTCCGCGATCGGTACGGTGTCGATGTGGCCGGCCACCACCACCCGCCGGTCCCGGCCGAGGTGCGTCCGGGCCACCAGGGCGTCGCCGTCGCGCAGCACGTCCAGGTGCGGGCAGGCCCGAAGGACCGCCTCGATCGTGTCGGCGAGGGCCTTCTCGTCGCCGCTGACGGACGGGATGTCGCACAGGATCCGGGTGAGGGCGACGAGGTCGGCCCCTTCTCCGGACGGGTCGAGCAGGGCAGGGTCGATCGCGTTTTCCACAGGGCAAGCCTAGGTGCTCGTCCCGGCCGTTAGGCTGGACGCATGACGACCGCATGGGGCTTCGGCCTTGCAACGATCGCCGACGACGGCACCACCCTCGACACCTGGTACCCGGAGCCCGCCCTCGGCGACGCGCCCGCCGGCGCCACTCCGCCCGAGGCTCTCGCGGCGGCCGCCGGCGCGGATGCCGTCCGCGGCGTCCGGCTGGAGGTCGTGACCACGCAGATCGACCTCGCCGACCCGCCGAAGACCGTCCCGGACGCCTACCTGCGCCTGCACCTCCTCTCGGCCCGCCTGGTCAAGCCGCACGGCCTCAACATGGACGGCATCTTCGGCGCCCTGACGAACGTGGTCTGGACCAGCGCCGGCCCGTGCGCCGTCGAGGGCTTCGAGGAGACCCGGCTGCGCCTGCGCGCCCGCGGCCACGTCACCGTGTTCGGCGTCGACAAGTTCCCGCGGATGGTCGACTACCTCGTCCCGTCGGGCGTCCGGATCGCCGACGCCGACCGGGTCCGCCTGGGCGCGTACCTCGCCCCTGGCACCACGGTGATGCACGAGGGCTTCGTCAACTTCAACGCCGGCACGCTCGGCGTGTCCATGGTCGAGGGCCGCATCTCGGCCGGGGTCACCGTGGGCGACGGGTCCGACGTCGGCGGTGGTGCCTCGATCATGGGCACCCTGTCCGGCGGCGGCAAGCAGGTGGTGTCGCTCGGCGAGCGCTGCCTGCTGGGCGCCAACGCGGGCCTCGGCATCCCGCTCGGCGACGACTGCGTGGTCGAGGCGGGCCTGTACCTGACCGCCGGCACCAAGGTGACCGTGCTCGGCGCGGCCGCCGACCCGTACGGCGACGGCACCGCCCCCGTCAAGGCGCGCGACCTCGCGGGCCGCAGCAACCTGCTCTTCCGCCGGAACTCCACCACGGGCGCCGTCGAGGTGCTCGACCGGACGGGCGTCGGTATCGAGCTCAACGAGGTGCTGCACGCCAACTGAGGCACCCTCGTACCCGTTTTGCACCATCCCTGACCAGGCGGATTACAATTCGTGGCCCTTCTGGTACCGCCCCGGACGACAGGGAGCACGTATGGCCATCCTGGCCGAGACCGGCCCGCCGGTCCCGCCGCCCGTCGACGGTCCCCCGCCGCGACGGCAGCTGGGGCGCGCCCTGAAGTACATCGTGACGGTCTGTGCCGTGTGCGCGGTCGCCACGGTGGGCGTCGTCGTCGGGCTGAACCGGCTGACGGGGTCCGGGCCCGTCACCGAACGCTGCACCGCCGTGCTCGACGGCTCGAACTGGTACCTCTCGCCCGACCAGGCGGACAACGCGGCGCTCGTGGCCGGCACCGCGGTCGCCCGCGGCCTGCCGGCCCGGGCGGCCACGATCGGCCTGGCCACGGCGCTGCAGGAGTCCAAGCTCATCAACATCGACTACGGCGACCGTGACTCGGTGGGGCTGTTCCAGCAGCGGCCGTCCCAGGGCTGGGGCGACCCCCAGCAGATCCTGGACCCGGTGTACTCGACCAACGCCTTCTACGACGTGCTGGTGGAGGTCGAGGGGTACGAGGACATGGAGGTGACGGATGCCGCGCAGACCGTGCAGCGCTCCGCCTATCCCGACGCCTACGCGCAGCACGAGACGCGGTCGCGCGCCTGGGCCTCCGCCCTGACCGGCAACTCCCCCGCGGCTCTGTCGTGCGAGCTCGCACCGGTGGCCGACGCGGACCAGGTCGCCCCCGACGCCGCCCGGGACGCGGTGGCCGGCCGGCTGGG
>NZ_KI911760.1:59003-59875 GCF_000515355.1 Promicromonospora kroppenstedtii DSM 19349
GGATCATTCCCGGCCGGCCCGCGGACGTGCTGCCCCGGCTGGCCGACGGCGCCTACGACCTGGTGCTGGTGGCCAGCGACCCGCTGGCCTACCCCGAGTACGTCGACGAGGCCCTGCGCCTGCTGCGCCCGGGCGGTGTGCTCGCCGTCGACGGCGCGCTGCTGCGTGACCGCGTGGCGGACCCCGCGCGGCGCGACGAGCTCACCACCGTGGTCCGCGAGGTGGGCCGGGCGCTGCGCAATGACGAGCGGGTGCTCCCCGCCATGCTGCCGAGCGGGGACGGTCTGCTGCTGGCCGTCCGCCGCTGACCCGCGAAGAGGCTGGTTCCCGCGGCGGACGACCGTCGAAAGGGTTCAGGCTCTGTCCGGGACGTCGGCTGAGCCTGCGGTTCCGCTACGGGCGCGTGCCTCGTACCTCGGCCCGCACCCTGCGCTACACCTCCGGCTCAGCCGACGACGGTCTGGAGTGCGTCCCCGAGCTCGCTCGCCTCGGTCGCGTTGAGCTCGACGACGAGCCGACCGCCGCCCTCGAGCGGCACACGCATGACGATGCCGCGCCCCTCCTTGGTGACCTCGAGCGGTCCGTCACCCGTTCGCGGCTTCATCGCAGCCATGTGTGGCTCTCCCATTCCGTTGTCCGGTGTGTAGCAGCATTCATGTGTCCGGCGAACGCCGAGGGCACAGAGCCATTCTAGTTCAAATGGCGCCCCTTACTTTCCACTCGCCCATTCGTGGCGCTTCATCGGACCGGGCACCGGGACGCCGGTCGAATCGTGCGTGGGCTCAGGCGAGACCTCTCAGGGCGGCGGCGGGCGGCGCCTCGTCGCGCACCGCCGCCACGAGGTCGAGCACCCGGCGGGTCGCGGCCACGTC
>NZ_KI911760.1:59975-68024 GCF_000515355.1 Promicromonospora kroppenstedtii DSM 19349
CCTGGGTCGACGCCGAGACGCGGCTGCCTCCGGGCGAGGTCAGCATCACGGTGGACGCCACGGAGTAGCGGGGTCTCGGCAGGCTCGACCAGCGGTGCCGGTGGTCGAGCCTGCCGAGGGCCTACCTCAGTTGCCGCCGTCGGCCATGAAGCCGCCGAGGCCGGACGAGTTGCCGCCCTCGTCCTGCCGCGGCGCGGGGCGCTCGTAGTCCTCGTCGACGTGCAGCTCCGCGACATCCTCGCCGAGCTTGTTCAGCAGCGCGTGCCGCGCCTCGCGGCGTCGGCGCTGCTCCAGCGGCTCCGGCACGGGCGCCGCCGCGATGAGCCGCTGCGTGTACTCCTCGCGGGGGTGGTGCAGCACCTCCTCGCGGGGGCCCTGCTCCACGATGCGGCCGTTCTGCAGCACCACCACGCGGTGGGCCAGCAGGTCGATCACGGCGAGGTCGTGGCTCACGAACAGGCAGGCGAACTTGTACCGCTCCTGCAGCGCCGTGAACATCTTCAGGACGTTGGCCTGCACGGACACGTCCAGGGCCGACGTCGGCTCGTCCGCGACCAGCAGCTCGGGGTCGAGCGTGAGCGCGCGAGCGATGCTCACGCGCTGGCGCTGGCCACCGGAGAGCTCGTGCGGGTAGCGGTTGTAGACGCTGCGGGGCAGCTCGACGGCGTCGAGCAGCTCCAGCACGCGCCGGCGCCGCGACCGCTCGTCGCCCTCCTTGTGCACCACCAGCGGCTCGGCGATCACGTCACCGATCGGCAGGCGCGGGTTGAGGGACGACGCCGGGTCCTGGAACACGACGCCGATGCGCTTGCGCAGGGCCTTGAGCTCCTTGCCGCGCAGCTTGCCGAAGTCGGTCCCGAGGATCGACGCCGAGCCGGAGGCCGCGGGGATGAGGCCCAGGGCGCACTTGGCGATCGTGGACTTGCCGGAGCCGGACTCCCCCACGAGGCCCACGATCTCGCCCTGCGCCACCGACAGCGACACGTCGTCGACGGCCCGGAAGGTGGGCTTGCCCAGGCGGTGGTACTCGATGACGAGGTTGTTCAGGTCGAGCGCGGGCAGGTCCTCGGGGGCCGCCTCCACGGGCGCGACGTCGCCGAACTGGCCCGGCCCGGACCCCAGGTGGGGCACGGCGGCCAGCAGGCGCTTGGTGTACTCGTGCCGCGGGTGGTTGAGCACCTGGTCGGCGGTCCCCGTCTCCACCAGGTCACCCTTGAGCATGACGGCGACGCGGTCGGCCATGTCGGCCACGACGCCCATGTTGTGCGTGATCAGCAGGATGCCGGTGTTCAGCTTGTCCTTGAGCGAGCGCAGCAGGTCGAGGATGTCGGCCTGCACGGTCACGTCGAGGGCCGTGGTGGGCTCGTCGGCGATGATCACCTTGGGGTCGCACGCGATCGCCATGGCGATGACCACGCGCTGGCGCTGACCACCGGACAGCTCGTGCGGGTACTGCTTGAGGCGGCGCTCGGGCTCGGGGATACCGACCATGCCCAGCAGCTCGGCGGCCCGGGCCATGGCCTGCTTGCCGAACGCGATGCCGTGCAGCTGGAGGCCCTCGGTGAGCTGGTCGCCGATGGTGAGCACCGGGTTCAGCGCGGTCATGGGCTCCTGGAAGACCATGGCCACGTCGTTGCCGCGCATGTTGCGCAGGCCCCGGCCGTCGAGGGCGCCCACGACCTTGTCGCCCACGCGGATGGTGCCGCCGACGCGCGCGTTGCGGGGCAGCAGGCCGAGCGCCGTCATCGAGGTGACGGACTTGCCCGAGCCGGACTCGCCCACGAGCGCGACGACCTCGCCGGGCCGGACCTCCAGGTCGATGCCCTTGACGGCGTGCACGTCGCCGAACTCGGTCTTGAACGTGACGGTGAGGTCCTCGAACGCGAGGACGGCGTCGCCGGTCGCCGTGGCGGGGCCGGAGGCGCTGATGTCGAGAGTCGTCATTCTCAGTCCTTGGTCCGGTTCTGGCGGGGGTCGAACGCGTCGCGCAGGCCGTCGCCGATGAAGTTCACGCACAGGGCGATGGCCAGGATCATCAGGCCCGGCCACCAGAACAGCCACGGCCGCGTCGCGAAGGCGGCCTGGTAGTCGTTGATGAGGGTACCCAGCGAGGTGTCCGGCGCCTGCACGCCGAACCCGAGGAAGCTCAGCGAGGTCTCCAGGAGGATCGCGCTGGAGATCGAGAGCGTCGCGGACACGATGATCACGCCGACCGCGTTGGGCAGGACGTGCTTGCTGATGATGCGCCAGGGGCTGGTGCCGACTGCCTGCGCGGCCAGCACGAAGTCGCGTTCGCGCAGCGAGAGCACCTCGCCGCGCACCAGGCGGGCCAGGCTCGTCCACGTGACCAGGCCGAGCACGAGGGCCAGGCCCCAGATGCCCCAGCCGGACGCCGTCTTGCCGAGCACGGCCGCGACGACCAGCAGCGGGATCACGATGAAGACATCGGTCAACCGCATCAGGACCGACTCGACCCAGCCGCGGTAGAAGCCGGCCAGGGCCCCGATCAGTGTGCCCACGACCGTCGAGATGATGCCCACGGCGAACGCGATGATCAGCGAGAACTGGGTGCCGCGCATGACCAGGGCGAAGTAGTCCTTGCCGCCGGTGTCCTGGCCGAAGGGGTACTGCCAGGTGGGCGCGCCGTCGCCGATCTTGTCGTACTGCAGCGTGTAGTTGTTGGGCCACCACCCGGGGATCGGACCGATGCCGATCGAGGTGAACGCCACGACGATGATGATGCCGAGCACGATCATCGAGCTGAGCGCCGCCCGGTGCCGGAAGAACCGGCGCGCGACGAGCTGGCCCTGGCTGTAGGACTTGTCCTCGCCGGGCAGCGGGGCCGCCGAGCCGCCGGCCGCGAGGCCGACGGCGTCGGTGCTGGCCACGGAGATCTGGGGCTCGTAGTCCTCGCCGCCAGGGGTGCTGTTCCTGATGTCACTCATGTCTGTGTCTCCTGCCGTGGCCCGCGCTCAGCGCCGGATCCGGGGGTCGAGGGCCGCGTACGCAATGTCTGCCAGCAGGTTCATCAGCACGGCGGCAACACCCGTGACGAGGAAGAACGCCATGACCGGCGCGGGGTCCACGGCGTTCAGGCCGTCCTGGAACAGGGCGCCCATGCCCTTCCAGCCGAACACCTGCTCGGTGATGACCGCGCCGCCGATCAGGGCCGCGAAGTCGAAGGCGACGATCGTGGTGATCGGGATGAGGGCGTTGCGGAAGGCGTGCTTGACGATGACCTCGCGCTCCGACAGGCCCTTGGACCGGGCCGTGCGCACGTAGTCCTGGTTCAGGGTCTCGAGCATCGACGACCGCGTGTACCGCGAGTGCGTCGCCACGGAGACCAGGGTGAGCAGGATGGTGGGCAGCAGGATCTGCGTGGCCATGTCGAGCACCTGCTCCCAGAAGCCTCCGGTGAAGTTCGGGGTCTGGGAGCCGATGGTCGAGATGGGGCGCGACTTGACGCCCAGGAAGCTGGCCCAGTGCGCGATCAGGAGGTCGGCGAAGACCATCAGGCTGGTGATGACACCGGTGATGCCGGTGACCAGCATGGACTGCTTGCGGGCGTACCCACCCCAGGCGGCGCCGATCCCGACCGAGACCAGCACGGCGAGCACGAACAGCCCGGCGAGCAGACCCCAGCTCGGGCTGTTGACCAGGAGCGGTGCGAAGGCGAGGTAGGCGACGACGCCGACCACCACGGTGGTGAGGGCCGCGTAGAGCGCGCGCCGGTTCCGCAGGCCTGCGACCAGGGCGGTGACGAGCACACCTGCAGCGGCCGACACCACGAGCACGCCGCCGATGCCGAACATCGGGTTGCGCCACCAGTCGAGGGCGTTGAAGACGAAGAGGATGACGGTGACGAACGCGAACACGGCGGCCGCCGTCAGCATCCGGCGCTTCCTGGTACCGCCGAGTACCGCCTGGAGCAGGAAGCCCGCCACCACCGCGACTATCACGATGGTCCATGGCGCGTAGTGGCCGTCGGCGATCCAGTTGTTGTACTGGATGGCCGCGAACTCCTTGAGCAGCGTGGCGGCCCAGAAGACCGGCAGCGAGAAGAAGAGGAACGCGCTGAACGTGATGGAGTAGTCGAAGCCCGAGTACTGCCGGATCGCGGTGAGGATGCCGAGCGCGATACCGACGATGATCGCGAGCACCGTGGCCACGGTGATCAGGCGGAGCGTCGAGACCGCCGCCTGCTGGGTCAGGCCCAGCACGTCGACGCCGTTGATGGTGACGCCGAGGTCGCAGTTCCCGGTGAAACAGCCTCCGACGCCACTGAGCCAGTCCCAGTACCGCTCCCAGGGTGAGTCGTCGAGCCGGAGCAGCTCGCTCCGCTGCGCCATGAGCTGCTCGCGGTTCGGGTCGTTCGACTCGCGCAGGTCCTTGAGCGGATCGCCCGAGTTGATGGTCAGGAAGAACATGAGCAAGGAGGCGCCCAGCAGGACGAGCGCCGAGGCGCCGATGCGCCGGAGGATGAACTTGAGCACGGGTTGGCCCTTCGAGGCGGACGCAGCACGGCGTCTGCTGGGGAATGCGATCAGTGGGTCACTCTAGGACACCGGATGAAAATTGCCGCCATTGACCCAGATCAGGACTGGAAATAATCCTGACCGGGAGCGAACAGCCCTGCGGGGAAGGGACCAGAGGCGCCCTTCCCCGCAGGTCTTGCGTCAGGCTCGCGTCAGGAGGCGCGGGCCCACTGCTCGGAGTTCCACAGCACACCGCTCTGAGCGGCGGTGTTCCGCACGTTCTCGAGGCTCGAGCTGCTGGCGATGACGCCCGGGTGGGCGAACAGCGGGATACCGAACAGGGTGTCCCACAGCTGCTTCTCGATGATCACGGTCTGCTCGGCGTGCACCGCCTCGTCCGTGGTGCTGGCCAGCGTCTTCCAGGCCTCGTCCACGGTCTTGTCGGAGTAGCCACCGTAGTTCTGCTGACCGGTGGACGAGTAGATGTTCTCGCCCGAGGCGATCTGGCCGGAGCCGGCCCAGGCGAACAGCGCGACCTCGTAGTCACCGTTCGGCAGGTCCTTGTCGAAGAAGTCCGGCGCGGCCGAGTCGACGATCTCGAAGCCGACCTGGTCGCACGAGGACTTGATGGCCTCGACCTCGGCGGCACGACGCGGGTTCGGCGCGGCGTAGCCGATGCGAACCTTCTCGCCCTCCTTGAGGCCCGCGGCAGCGAACTTCTCCTTGGCGGCCTCGAGGTCGACCTCGTCGTACCGGCCGTCGTAGGACTCGGAGACCGTGGCCTCGTAGTTCTCCTGGAACGGGAAGACCTCGCGGGCGTTCATCATGACGGCCTCGGGGGCGATCGGCTTGATCAGGTCGTCCACGATCTTCTGGCGCGGCACGCAGAGCGCGAACGCCTCACGGGCCTCCAGGCTGTCGGAGAAGATGCCCGAGTTGAAGTTGAAGTCGAGGTGCTCCCAGGTCAGGTTCTGGTTGGTGTCCACCGTGACGGCGTCACCGAGCTGCTCGAGCTGCGTCACCGTGTCGACCGTGGGGCCGTTCGGCTGGATGACGTCGAGGTCACCGTTGGCCAGCGCCTGGATCTGCGCGTCGGCGGCCACGAAGCGGAAGGTCAGCTCCTTGGTCGCGGCGGGCGTGCCCCAGTACTTGTCGTTCGCCTCGAGGGTGATGTACTGGCCGGCCTCCCAGCCGTCGGCCTTGAAGTCGTACGGGCCGCTGACCGGGGCGATCGCCGGGTCCGGGACCTCGCCCGGCTGCGACAGCCAGCCCTCGTTCCAGAACTTGGCCGCCTTCTTCAGGACGTCCATGTCGAGGTCCTGGATGGCGGTGACGAGCTCCTCGGTGGAGACGCCCGCCTCCTCGGCGACCACGTGGGCCGGGAACGCGGAACCGATCTGGATCTTCCAGTCGGCGTACACGCGCTCGTAGTCGTAGGTGAACGACTTGGCGTCCGGGGCGTCCGCCTGCGGACCCTCGGGCACGTAGTCACCCAGCGTCAGGCCGGAGATGTGGTTGAACAGGGGGGTCTCCGAGCCGTCGTCGGTGACCTTGCCGTCCTCGGTGATCGCCTGGGCCGCCCAGTCGAGCAGGTAGTCGGCGTAGGTGATCGGGGTGCCGTCCGACCAGGCAGCCTCGTCGTTGAGGGTGTACTGGACCTGCAGCGGGTCCTCCGAGATGGCCTCGTACGTGCCGTAGTCCTCGTCGGCGCAGATCGAGCCGTCGGCACCGAAGTAGTAGAAGCCGCCGAAGATACGGTCCGTGACGGCGCTGTTGTACGTGGAGTAGGTCTCGGGGGTGTTCGTGTTGTAGCCGAGGAACTCGTCCTCGACCGACACCTTGACCTCACCGTCGGCGGTGGTGATGTCCCCGAGGTCAGCCTTGCACGGACCGTCGGCCGCGGCCGACGTCGCCGTGGACTCACCTTCGGCCGGGTCGTCGTTACCCGCCGGGCTGGTGCACGCCGAGAACAGCAGCGCGCCACTGGCAGCCACTGCGACGGCGGCGCTCAGTCGCCTGATCTTCAATGTTCCTCCTCAGGGGAATGCCGGCGCCGTAGTCACCCCCGCTACGCCGCAGCGCACGGGGGTGAGATGTCCGTCACCGTCATGGTTTCCGCTCACGCTACTCACGCGATGGGAGGGTTTGCCCTACTTCGCCGTTTGGCGGATCTGATCGTTACCGACCTGATATCGCTCCGTAGCGGCGCCGTCGCCGCACAACAAGGACGGAAACAGAGTGGTAACACCTCGGGTGAAATCTCACACCCATCCGTGGGAACGCGCCACCGCGACGAAAGCACCCCGGGTCGCGAGCACCTGCTCGGCGGTCAGGGTGGGCACGCCGGCGAGCAGCACCTCGGTCACCTCGACCGCGAGCTCGCGCTCGGACGGGCCGTCGCCCTCGGGCCGCGAACCGGCGTCGGGCAGGGGCGGGAGGAACGTGGGGACGGGCGCCGTGGTCGCACTCGCGCCGACGGCGGTCGCCGTCATCGCCGGGGCCAGGGCGGGGGCAGGCGCCACCAGGGTGACCGTGGAGGCCTTCAGGCCCCGGTCGCCGTCCTCCACCGCGAAGTCCACGACCGCGCCCACGGCGAGGTTGCGCTTGTCGAACTCGAGGTCGTTGACGTGGATGAACACGTCGTCCCCACCGGTGTCCGGCGCAACGAACCCGTAGCCGCGAACCTCGTCGAACCTGATGACCTTGCCTTGAACCACGACACACCCCGCCTCGTAAGAATCCCTGCGTGACCGAGTCTAGGACGCTTGTCCAACTCCGCCTGGGCAACGCGCGCGAGGCCTCCTGCGTTCCATCCGGTCGTCCGTCGCGCCGAGCCCTGCGGACGGCGCTAGCGTGCCGACATGACGATCCGGGCGCTGGAGACCTCCGAGGTGCTGCGGCGCGCGGACGAGATCGCCGCGGTCTTCCAGCGCGCCTTCGGCTACTCGGACGAGCGCCGCGACCACTTCCGCGACACCCGCCTCGCCTACCTGCCCCTCTACGACGGCGCACTGACCCTCGGCGCGTTCGAGGACGACGCGCTGGTGGGCTTCGTGTACGGGTTCGACTACCAGCCCGGCCACTGGTGGCCGCAGCAGGTGGGACCTGCGCTGGACCGGGCCGGGCACGGCGAGTGGACGGTGGACACGTTCGAGCTCAACGAGCTGGAGGTCCTGCCCGGGTACCAGGGGCGGGGCCTCGGGACGGCGCTGCTGCGCACGCTCCTCGACCGGACCCCGCACCGCCACACCCTGCTGTCCACCACCGCCGACCCTGCCGACCGGGCCAAGGTGCTCTACCGGCGCCTCGGGTTCGTGGACCTGGTGCCCGGCTTCCGGTACGCGGGCGTCAGCGAGCCGGCCAACATCATGGGCCGACGGCGCGCGGACTGACGCCCGGCTGCCGGGCCGCCCGGGGCGGCGCCGGCTCGGCCGGTCAGCGCTCCCAGACGTAGGGCGTCGTCGTGGACACCTTGGCGAAGCCGTAGCGCTCCAGGATGGGGCGCGAGTACTCGGTGGAGTCGCTGTTGATCAGTGTCTTGCCCTGCGCGAGCGCCGAGCGCGCGCGGGCCGCC
>NZ_KI911760.1:68124-71749 GCF_000515355.1 Promicromonospora kroppenstedtii DSM 19349
CCGCGCGCGCGCGGGCCGCCGTCAGCGCCCGGTAGATGCCCCGGCCGCGCCACTCGGCACGGGTGCTGCCGCCCCAGATCCCGGCGAAGTCGGTGCCCGGCACGGGCTCCAGCCGGCCCGCGGTCACGATCTGACCGTCGGCCTCCGCGACCCACAGCTCCATGCTCGGGTCGATCGCCTGCCGGCGCAGGATCGCGTTCGCCGTGCTGTCCGAGACCGGGCTGCCGAACACCTCGTCCTGCATGGCGCACATGGCGCGCACGTCCGGCTCCTCGGTCACGCGGCGCAGGGTGACGCCGTCGGGCAGCGGGACGTCGACCGCGAGGGCCTGGGCCTCGCCGATCATGATCGACTCCGGTTCCTCGGGCTCGAACCCGTGTGCCAGCAGGGCCTCGTGCAGCCCGGGTGCGTGGTCGTGGCCGCGGGTCTTCCACTCGACCTTCGTGATGCCGCCGTCGGCCCGGAAGTGGGCCACGGCGTCGTCGACCAGCTCGCGCACGCGCGCCTCGTCGGCGCCGCCGAGGTCGCGGTAGGTGACGAAGCCCCGCCCGCCCAGGAAGGTCACGAGCCGCAGGGGCCCCAGCGGCGTGACGGAGACGGCGCTGGGCGTCTCGGCGTCGGTGCGGAGCTGTTCGTCGTACGCCTTCAGCAGGCGCGAGAGATCGGTCATGGGCTGATGCTCCGTTGCCGGGCCGAGGCCCGGCAACGGATTTTCACCTCAGTCCTTGGCGATGACGCCGCCGTCGGCGACCACCGGGACGCCGTTCTCCGGGGTGGCCGGGGTGTCGTCGGCATCCTCCGTGGCGGACGACGCCGAGGTGGAGAGCTCGAACGGTTCGCCGTCGTGCTTCTCGACGCCGGTGTCGACCGTCTCGGCCAGCACCTGCACCGCCAGCTCCCGTTTGAGGACCAGCGGGTCGCTCGAGAGGTCCTTCCACAACGCCACGCAGAGCACGAGCATCACCACGACGAACGGCAGCGCGGAGACGATGGTGATGTTCTTCAGGCCGTTCAGGGCTGCGGCTGGATCGTCGCCGCCGGCCAGCAGCATCGCGGCGGCCACGGCACCGGTGCTCACGCCCCAGAAGATCACCGACTTCCTGGTGGGCTCCTCGGCACCGTTCTCGGAGAGCCCGCCCATGATGATCGAGGCGGAGTCGGCGCCGGTGACGAAGAAGATGGCCACCAGCACGACCGCGAGGATCATCAGCGCGACCCCCACCCAGCCGGGCACCGGCAGGGCGCCGAGCGTCTGGAAGAAGATGAGGTCGAAGTTGATGTCGGCCCCGCCCTCCCCGATGGCGGCGAGGGCCTTGCCCGCGTCCTGCGCCTGCTCGGCGCGCTCCTGGAGGCCGATGGCGCCGCCGCCGAAGATCGCGAACCAGATGGTCGACACGATCGAGGGCACCAGCAGCACGCCGGTGACGAACTGGCGCACGGTGCGGCCGCGCGAGATACGGGCGATGAACGGGCCGACGAACGGCGTCCAGGACACCCACCAGGCCCAGTAGAAGATGGTCCAGGAGCCCATCCAGTCCGCGAGCGACTGGTCGCCGGACGCGGCGGTCCGCGAGGCCATCTCGGGCAGGTCCCCGACGAACGCGCCGAGCGAGGCGGGCAGCACGTTGAGGATGAACAGCGTGGGTCCGCCGATGAAGACGATGATCGCGAGCAGCAGCGCGAGCCACATGTTGGCGTTGGACAGCCACTGGATGCCGCGCTCGATGCCGGACACGGCCGAGACGACGAACAGGCAGGTCAGGATCGCGATGATCATGACGAGCGTGGCCGTTCCGACGGACTCCATGATGCCCGAGTGCTGGATGCCGCCGCCGATCTGCAGGGCGCCGAGGCCCAGGGAGCAGGCGGAGCCGAACAGGGTGGCGAGGATCGCGAGGATGTTGATGACCCGGCCGCCCGCGCCGTTGACCGCCTTGCGGCCGAACAGCGACGTGAACATCGAGCTGAACAGCTGCGCGCGGCCCAGGCGGTAGGTGCCGTAGGCCATGCCGAGACCCACGATGGCGTACATGGCCCAGGGGTAGAGGGTCCAGTGGAAGAGGGTCTGCCCCATCGCCGTGGCCGCGGCGGCGGGCGTGGAGCCGTCGACGGTGCCGGGCGGGGGCGCCATGTAGAAGTAGAGGGGCTCGCCGACGCCGTAGAACATGAGGCCGATGCCCATGCCGGTCGCGAACATCATCGCGATCCACGACGGGGTCGAGAACTGCGGCTTCTCACCGTCCTGACCCAGCGGGATCTTGCCGAACCTGCCCATCGCGACCACGATGACGAAGACGGTGAAGATCGTGGCGGCCGTGACGAACAGCCAGCCGAAGTTCTTCAGGACGCCGTTGAGCGCGCTGTCCGCCACCGTGCCGAGGCTGTCGGGGCTGGCGAAGCCCCAGACGATGAACGCGAGCGCGATAAGACCTGCGACGCCGAAGACGATCCGGTCGGTGCCGACGCGCTGGTCCTGCGGGCCGAGCGCGGCCCGCTCGACTCGCCGGGCGGCGCGCTGGACGCGTCCCAGCAGGGTCTTGGTGGATTCTGAGGTACTCATCACAACGGCCCTCCGCTCCGCCCGGGTCTGCCGGGTGGTCACACAGGGAAGGCCAGGACTCCTTACATGTGAAGCGATCGATACAGAACGCTTCACGTTAGCACCACACCTGCTTTTCACCCCGGCGAGCGGACGGCGGCACGCCAGCCGGCGTGCCGCCGTCGGTCAGCCCTTGAGACCGCTGTGCGCGAGGCCCTGGACGAACTGCTTCTGCGCCAGGAGGAAGACGGCCAGGACGGGCAGCACGGTGAGCGTCGTCGCTGCTAGCTGGACGTTCCACATGGGACCGCCGTACGCGTCGACGTACTGCGTCAGGGCCTGCGGGAGCGTGAAGTTCTCCTTGCTGGAGAGGTACACGATGGGCTCGAGGTAGAGGTTCCAGGACTTGAGGAACGTGAAGATCGCCACGGCGCCCAGCGCGGACCGGGACAGCGGGAGCGCGATGCGCCAGAAGACGCCCCAGCGGCCCAGCCCGTCGATCCGGCCCGCCTCCTCCAGCTCCGTGGGCAGCCCCAGGAAGAACTGGCGCGTGATGAACACGGCCAGCACGGCGGGCGCCCCGAGCACGGGGATGACGATGAGCGGCCAGTGGGTGTTGATGAGCCCGAGGCTGTTGACGATGCGGAACAGCGGGACGATCGTCACCTCGGACGGGACCAGCAGGCCCACGAGCACCAGCACGAACAGGGCGTTGGCACCGGGGAAGCGGATCCGCGCGAACGCGTAGCCCGCCATCGCCGCCACGAGCATGGTGCCGACGGTGACCAGCACCGCGATGTACAGGGAGTTCCAGTACTGCTGCGCGAACGGCTGGAGCGTGAACACCCGGCCGTAGGCCTCCAGGGACGGTTCCTGCGGCCAGATGGTCGGCACCCGGCGCAGGATCTCGCTCATCGGCTTGAGGCTGGACGTCGCCATCCACCAGGTGGGGAAGACGAACGGCACGCTCAGGACGGCCAGCAGCAGCACGAGCAGCCACCGGCTCAGGCCGCGGCGGGCTCTGACGCCCAGGGGCGGGCGTCGTGCCGGGGCGGGCGCCGCGTCCCGGGTGTCGCCCGGCGGCAC
>NZ_KI911760.1:71849-72788 GCF_000515355.1 Promicromonospora kroppenstedtii DSM 19349
GGTGCGGCCGTCCGGGCGGCCCAGGGCGGTGATCCGGGCGATCTCGTCGGCGGTGAGCGCGACGTCGAAGATCGCCAGGTTCTCCCGCTGCCGGTCGCGGCCCGCGGCCTTGGGCAGCGGGATCGCGTCGCAGGCCACGTGCCACGCGAGCACGGTCTGGGCCGGGCTGACCTCGTGCGCCCGGGCGATCTGCGTGATCACCGGGTTGTCCAGCAGATCGTTGCCGCGCCCGATCGGGCTCCACGACTCGGTGAGGATCCCGTGCTCCCGGTGGAACGCCAGCGCCTCGGTCTGCGGGAAGTACGGGTGCAGCTCGATCTGGTTGACCACGGGCAGCTCGCCCGTCTCCTGCGCGAGCCGGTCGAGGTGCTCGGGCAGGAAGTTGCAGACGCCGATCTGCCGAACCAGGCCGCGCTCGCGCGCCTCGATCAGGGCACGCCAGGCCTCGACGTACTTGTCGACGGACGGGTTTGGCCAGTGGATGAGGTACAGGTCGACCGTGTCCAGGCCGGTGCGCAGCACGCTCTCCTCGACGGTCTGGATCGCGTCGTCGAACGCCTGGTACTTACCGGGCAGCTTGGAGGTCACCACGATCTCCTCGCGCGGCACGTCGCTGCGCCGCACCGCCGCGCCCACGGCGCCCTCGTTCTGGTAGCTCGCGGCCGAGTCGAGCAGCCGGTAGCCGGCGTCCAGGGCATCGGCGACGGCGCTCGCTCCGGCCTCGCCGCGCAGGCGATAGGTGCCGAACCCGACGGCGGGCAGGGCGTATCCGGACGGCGTGGCGACCGTGGGGATCGACATTCGAGGGCTCCTCAGCATCGACTTCAGGTGCCTCGACCGTAACCGTTCCCGCTCACCTGAGACGGACACCGAGCACCGCCGCGCCCGCCCAGGCGGCCGCCACCACCAGCACGAGGACGACGTCGGAGCGGCCGATCG
>NZ_KI911760.1:72888-76101 GCF_000515355.1 Promicromonospora kroppenstedtii DSM 19349
GGCGGCCGGACGCCGCGCGTCACGCTCGCGCTCGCGGCGTGGGCCGTCGTCGGACACCAGGCGGGAGAGGAGGTACAGCGCGCGGGCGCCCATCTCCTCGCGTGGCACGGAGAAGCCGGACCACTGCCGGCCGTCGCGGCGCGGGTGATGGGGCTGCCCGAGGAGCAGCACCGACACGTCGTCGGGCACGCGCCGGCCGCGGCGCTCGAGCTCGTCGGCGAGCTCCTCCGGGTGGTTCTCCGGGGCCACGACGACGGCGGTGAAGCGCTGGTCGACGATCTCGGCGGCGGTGGCGGCGACGTCCTCCAGCTCGACGAACCGCGTGGTCAGGCCGTGCGACTTCATCGCGTCGCGGTACCCCTCGACGCGATCGAGCGTGGGCTGGTCCGTGCCGCGCATGCCCACATAGCCGATGCGCTGGTGGCCGTGGGCCACCAGCCGGTCGATCTGCCGCACGGTGCCGCCCACGTAGTCGGCGCCCACGTAGGGCAGCCGGCCGCCGTCGCTGCCGCGCTTGCCGATGAAGACGAACGGGTAGTTGGTGTCGAGCAGGTGCTGCAGCTCGCCGCGGTGCTCGTGCTGCCCGAGGAGCAGGCAGCCGTCGGCGACGCCGAGCCGCTGCCAGCCGTCCCGGGTGAGCCGGCGGCGGCCGTCCGCCACCGGCGCGCTGGTGAACAGCAGGATGTCGACGCCGAGCCGCTCGGCGGCGTGCTCGATCCCGGTGAGGAACGGTCCGTAGAAGTCGCGGCTGGCGCGCGGGAACGTGGCCTCGTACGTGAAGACGCCGAGGATCTGGGCGAGCCCGCCCGCCAGGCGCTGGGCCGCGGGGTTGGCGGTGTAGCCCGTGATGCGGATCGCGTCGAGCACCCGCTGGCGCGTCTCCTCGCTGATCCGCACGCCGGCCGGCGTGCTCCCGTTGAGCACGAACGAGACGGTGGCCTGACTGACGCCGGCCATCGCGGCGACGTCGGTCTGGGTGATGCGGCGACGTGGCACGGCTCCTCCTCGAAACGCCCGGTCGGGTCATCGTTGACATCCGGAGTCTCACGGGGCACCGAGCGCGCGGTCAATCTGATGATGCGCATTATTAGCAGCCGCCCCGCGGGCCTCGTGGCGGGCCGCGCCGCTTGCCCCGGGCACCCTCCGGGTGCCGATGTGGCGCATTATCAGCGGGTTCGTTGATAGATCTGATGACCTGCCTTGACCGCCGCTCCGCTCCGCACGAAGGCTGGCCGCGTCACGACAACCGCGACGTCATGCACCGCGACGAAGGAGTACGCACCATGGCTGTCCTCACCGCGCGCCGGGCTCTGGCCGGCGCAACCCTCGCCCTCCTGGTCACGCTGATACCCGGCGTGACGCAGGCCGCGACGCCCGGGGCGTCCGGGGCCTCAGGCGCGTCCGGGGCGCACGGCGCACCCGGCCCCGGGCTGCCGGTCTTCACCTCGACCGGGGCGATCGTCGACCCGCTCGACGACACGCTGCCGCACAACCCCAACCAGGAGTTCATCTTCCCGTCGGTGTTCCAGGCCGGGGCGCACCTGAGCGACCCGCTGGGCGAGTGGTACGTCTACTACGCGCCGCACGACGACCCGGGCGGCATCAACCTGATGTACGCCGACTCGCTCGACGGGCCGTGGACCCAGTACGAGGGCAGCCCGGTGGTCGCCAACCAGTGGGAGGGCATCTACGACGTGCCGCACGTCTCCTCCCCCGACGCCGTGTGGAACGCCGCCGAGCGCAAGATGTACCTGTACTTCCACGGGGACAACACCGTGACGCGGTACGCGACGTCGACCGACGGCGTCACCTTCGACTACGGCGACGAGGCCGTCACCACCGAGATGGTCGACGCCGCCCAGCCGGGCCGGCACGCCACCGAGACGTCGTACGCGCGGGTCTTCCCCAACCCGGACCGGTCGTCCGCCGACCGCTGGGCGATGCTGTTCATGACCAACTACGACACCAACGTGCGGCACATCAACCTGGCCTACTCCCGCGACGGCAAGGACTGGCAGGTCGAGCCCGAGCCGATCATCACGCCGGGCCCCGCCGAGGGCACCAACGTGTCGGCGGCCGACCTGTGGCGCTGGAAGGGCAAGGACTACATCGTCTACGGCTCGACCGTGGGCACGATCTTCGCGCGGCAGGTCGACCGGACCCTGACCGAGGTGGGCGAGCCCGAGCCGCTGTTCATCCCGCGGCCCGCCCCGCCGGAGGCCGGGCGGGCGTCGTCCCCGCAGCTCGTCACCGAGCGCGGCCGGACGCACCTGATCTACGAGTACGGCGAGCGCTCGCACACGACGATCGGGCACGCGGTGCTCGACCCGGACGGCGTGCGGGACCCGCTCAACACCCGCCCCGAGGACCCGATGTACGCGCAGTGCACCGGCGCGGGCTCCGACGAGCTCGACGGCGCCGCGCTCGACCGCACCCTGTGGTCGACGTCGGTGCGCGGCACGCTGGACCGCTCGGTCGTGGCCGACGGTGCGTGGCGCATCCCCACGTACACCGGCAACTCGACGTCGGCGCCGCTGGTGCTGCAGCCTGTGCCGGAAACACCCTGGGAGGTGACCACGCAGGTCACGCTCGACCCGCAGGTCAACTTCCAGCAGGCAGGGCTGATCGTGCGGCGCGACGACGCCAACTCGGTGCGCATCGACATCTCGCACGTGGACGCCGGCAAGCGGTTCGACTTCGTGTGGCGCAACAACGGCGTGGACCGGAACAACTCCTGGACGGCGGAGGACTCGGCGCTGGCCCCGCCGGAGACGGGCGACACCGTGTGGCTGCGGATCACGAACCACGGCGAGTGGCTGACGGCGTCGTACAGCGTGGACGGCGCGACCTTCGTCAACCTGGGCCGCGCCACGCCGGCCGGCCAGCTCGCCGCGACCGACGTCGGGCCGTTCGCCTACCGGGGCCCGGCTGCGACGCCGGAGCTCACGGCGGCGTTCGACTGGATCCGGTTCACGCCGGACACCGAGGAGCTCGCGGGCTGCGGGTGACGGCGGAGCGGCGCTGCCGGGGCTGGGTAGTCGGCAGAACGTCGGGTGGTCGGTAGAAGGTCAGGTGGTCGGTAGCTCGAGCTGCCGACCACCTGACCTTCTACCGACCACCCTCACGCGGGAGGCCCGCGCGATCCCCGGGAACGCGCCGGGTCAGAGCTCCTCGTACGTCGCCGGGTCCTGACCCGCGGTGCGGCCGTCCGGG
>NZ_KI911760.1:76201-81729 GCF_000515355.1 Promicromonospora kroppenstedtii DSM 19349
GCTCGAGCGCGGTGCGCACGAGCGGGCCGATCGCGGCGGGTTCGACGGCGAGGTTCTCCAGCGGGAACGCGACCTCGTCGAGCACGTCGGGCAGGCAGACCCCGGACTCGGGGTCCTGGGCGACGACGCCGACGACGTCGGCGAGCCCGGCGATGCCGGTGTCGGCGACCGGCCGGCCCGCGACGTTCACGACGCCGTCCACCTGCGCGTGCACGGCGTGCGGGACCGCGCCGTGCAGCAGGCGCAGCAGCGTGGACTTGCCTGACCCCGACGGGCCGAGCACGAGCACGCTCTGCCCGGCGGCGATCCGCAGGTCGACGGGTCCCACGCCGTCGCCGGTGCCGTACACGGCCTCCAGGCCGCTGGTCTCGACGACGACCTCAGCGCTCACGCCGCACCACGGGCCCGCGCCGGGCGGCCGCAGCGCGGCCGATCGCGAACTCGTCGAGCACGCCCGTGCCATGCAGGCGGTCGACGATCACCTTGGCGAGCAGCCCGCCCAGCACCAGGCCGGAGACGAGCTGGAGGCCGAGGCGCAGCGCCAGGATGTCCTGCCCGTACCAGTCGAACCGGAACGCGGACCACACGAAGACGAGGCCCGCACCGAGCAGGCCCGAGAGCGCGTAGACGCCCCACCCGAACTTCCGGTAGCGCGTGAGCGCGAACGGCAGCTCGCTGCCCGCGCCCTGGATCGCGGCGGCCACCAGCAGGAGCGGCCCGACCGGCGAGCCGAGGAAGACCACCTCGACCACCGACGCGATCACCTCGGCGATGATGCCGACGAAGGGCTTGCGGATGATCGCGACGGCGATCGGCGCCACCAGCAGCCAGCCGCCGAGCAGCACGTGCTGGGCCAGGTCGCCGGCCGGCCCCATGGCCACGGCGAGCCCGTTCCAGGCCTGCACGAGCGCCCAGTACAGGAACCCGAAGACGACGCCGAGCATCACCATGAGCACGATGTCGCGCAGGGGCAGCCGCGCGCGACGGCGTTCCGTCGTCTCACTCATGGGTGCCGCCCGCGTGGCTCGGGCTGTTCACCGAGAGGGTGAGGTGGCTGGTCACGTGCTGGACCGTGCGGCCCGCGAGGACCCACCCGGCGAACGCGCTGGCGAGCACGCGGCCGGCGTCGCCCTCCAGCCGCGTGACGAAGTGCTGCGAGCCGTGGAACGTCCCGTTCTCCTTGGCCAGCTCGATCGCGGCGTAGATGTCGCGCATGTGGTCGGGCGTCACGTCGGCGCGGACGTCGTCGGCGAGGGGGTACAGGGCCCACTCGGCCGTGACGAACCGGCCCGTGTCGCGGCCCTCCGGCACCTCGGTGACGCGCGGCCCCGCGCCGCCGGGCAGCTCGCAGACCACCTCTCCCGGGCAGCCCCGGGAGAGGTGCACGGTGATGGCGGCGTGCTTGCCCGACGCCGCGATCCCGGCCGTCAGGTCGGTGACGTACCGCAGCAGGTCGGCCTCGGAGCCGCCCACGTAGGTGCTCACGTCGCCGGTCTCGACGACCAGCCCCGTGCTGTCGGTCTCGCGCAGCGCGCCCAGGATCACGTCGACGTAGTCGTCCGACATGACCGCCGCGGTGATGCGGGCGCCGACGCCGAAGCGCATCGGGTCGCCGCGCAGCCCGGCCGTCTCGTCGGTGCTGGTGGCATGGGTACTGGTGGCAAGGTCTGCCATCGGGGTGCTCCCTGTCCGTCGGATGTCCGTCGGCACAGGAGGACGGGCACCTGACGGCCCCACGTCCTGAGTCGCTTCCTGCGCCGGCATGATCCGGATCAGGTTCAACGGTCGGAGTTCGAGTACTCCCTCTCAGCCCGGCATACCGGACTCCCGTGCACTGCGCTCACCGTAACAGCAGGGCCGGGCGTGGTCGGCACGCGTCCGCTCGCTAGCATCGGCGCATGCCCGACGACGCCGCGACCGTCCCGTCCCCCTGGGGCGTACTCGCCCGTGCCACAACCACGCTGACCAGCGGCGAGACCCTGGTCCACGACTGGTACTCGGCAGACGGGGACACCGCCGACGGCGAGCCCGAGCTCATGCTGAACGCGACCGACGCCGCCGCGGCGTCCGCCCTGCTGCCACGCGTCGCGGCGGTCCACGCGGACCGGGCAGGCTGGCACCGGCGCGCGACCGACGCCGTCGTCAACGAGTTCAGCACCGAGGAGCCGACGGCGGACGAGCTCGCCGAGGCGGCGCGCGACCTCGTCCTGCAGACCGTGGAGGTGCTCGCCGACGGCGACGTCGTGCTGCACCTCGACGACTCGTGCGGGCAGCACTTCCTGGACGGCTACTGGCCGACCGTGCGGTTCGACGCCGACGACGTCGCCGTGGAGGTCACGGTCGAGGCGTGACCGCTCCTTCACGGGCCGAGGTCACCGTCTCCAGGATCTCCGCCCACGGGAAGTCGTCCGGCTCGGCGGCACCCGGTTCGTGCGGCTCGCCCGGGCCGATCACGAGGCGCACGCCCCACTGCTTCAGCGTCGCCAGGCTGCCCTCGTAGGTCGGGTGCGCGGCGAACCTGGTGTGGACGTAGGGCGCGGCCACGATCGGGACGCGGCGTCCGACCTGCTCGGCCAGGCGGGTCAGCACGTAGGTGTCGGCGATGCCCAGCGCCCACTTCGTGAGCGTGTTGTACGTCGCCGGGGCCACGACCAGGGCGTCCGGGTCGGGCAGCGAGTACCCGACCGTGGTGTGGAAGCCCGTCCGCACCGGATGCCCCGTGACCTCCTCGATCTGCGCCATCGACTCGGGGAAGGCGCTCGCCGCCTGCCCGGTGGCCAGGACGCGCACGTCCCAGCCCCGCTCGGCGGCGGGCGGCAGGAACAGGGTCGGCACCTGCCGGGTCGCGCCCGCACCGGTCACCACGACGTAGAGCACACCCAGGGTCATGGGGCCCGAGGCTACTGCGCGGGACGCCGGCGCTCAGCCGGCATCGGCGCTCAGCCCGCGTCGGCCAGCCGCCGGAGCTCGGCGAGGTCGTCGAACGTGCGGACCAGCACGGCGCGCCGGGCCGCCCGGAACTCCGGCGAGGGGCCGAGCCCGTCGACCGTGCTGTCCCAGACCGCCAGGTAGTCGCTCTTCCACGCCTCGATGGTCGCGACCTCCGGGAGCAGGACGCCGACGTGGTCGGTCCGGGCGAGCACCGCCAGCAGCTCCAGGTTCGCGGGGACGGCAACACCCCAGTACTCGTCGGGCTCGATCCCGACCGGGTCACCGGACATCGCCTCGGCGACCTCCGTCACCAGCTGGTCGGTGAGGCGCGACAGGTGGTCCGCCGCGGCGTCGTCGTCGAAGTTGCCCGGACCCCAGGTACCCACGGGAGCTCTCTCTCGTTCGTCGTCACCCTGACCGCGCCAGATCCTAGCGGCAGGGCGAAATAGGCGGCAGGACTCGTCGCGGTCCGTCATGATGCGTTGCGGCACGGCCCGCACCACTGCTCCTCCCCACGCTCCCGACCTGCGAAGGACTGCTCCCATGACGCACGACCCGACAACCCCTGGAGCAAGCGCAGTGGACCCGGCGCACGTCCAGGAGCACGCCGTGGCACCCGGGGCGTACGGGGTCACGACCGGACCCGACGGCGCGCTGTGGTTCACGGTCGTCGAGAGCGGCCAGATCGGCCGGCTGGTCCCTGGTGGTGAGCCCAGCTACGTCGACGTCGGACCGGACTCCGGCCCCACGATCATCACGCCGGGTCCCGACGGGGCCCTGTGGTTCACGCAGTACCGAGCGCACCGCATCGGCCGGCTCACCGTCGACGGCTCCCTCACGGAGTTCGACCTGCCGACGCCGTCGTGCGGTCCGTACGGCATCGCGGCCGGACCCGACGGTGCCCTGTGGTTCACGGAGACCGCCGCGGGCCGGATCGGCCGGATCACGACGGACGGGGACGTCACCGAGTACTCGCTGGGCACGACCGACGGGTTCCCCTCCGCCATCACCGCGGGAGCGGACGGAGGCATGTGGTTCACGCTCAACCAGGGCAACGCCGTCGGCCGCGTCGGCACCGACGGCGGCGTCACGATGTTCCCGCTGCCCACCGCGGGCGCGGCGCCTGTCGGCCTGACGCTCGGCCCCGACGGCGCGCTCTGGTACACGGCGATCGCGTCGGGCCAGATCGGCCGGGTCGGCACCGACGGCGCCGTCACCGAGTTCGACCTCCCCGACCGCGCCGCCAGGCCCCACGCCATCACCGCCGGGCCCGGGGGCGCCCTCTGGTTCACCGAGTGGGCCGGGAACCGCCTGTGCTCGGTCACGACCGACGGCGTCGTCACCGGCTACGACCTGCCCACCCCGGACTCCGAGCCGCACGGCGTCACCACGGGCCCGGACGGCGCCGTCTGGGCGGCACTCGAGTCGGGTGCCCTGGCGCGGCTGGCGGTCTGAGGTCGACGCCGCCTCGGGTCGACCGGGTTCGTCGTCCGCCCGCCGACGTGCCCTCAGGTCCCCAGGTAACGCAGCACGGCGAGCACCCGGCGGTTGTCCGCCGCGTCGTAGGGCAGGTCGAGCTTCTGGAAGATCGCCGCGACGTTCTTCTCCACGGCACCCTGGGAGAGGAACAGCCGCTCCGCGATGCCGCCGTTCGACCGGCCCTGCGCGATGAGCTCGAGCACCTCGCGCTCCCTGCCGGACAGTCGCGCCCGCCCGGCATCCCGCTCGGACGCCCCCATGAGCTGGGAGACCACCTCCGGGTCGAGCACCGTCTCGCCCCGGGCGACCCGCGCGAGGGCCTGGACGAACTCCCCCACGTCGACCACGCGGTCCTTCAGGAGGTACCCCACGGCGCGCGCGTCGCCCTGGAGCAGGGTGCCGGCGTACCGCGTCTCCACGTACTGCGAGAAGAGCAGCACGGGCAGCCCGGGAAACTGCTCCCGCAACGCGAGGACGGTGCGCAGGCCCTCGTCGGTGAACGTGGGCGGCATACGGATGTCCGCGACCACGACGTCAGGCAGCGTCGAGTCGTGCGCGAGGAGCAGGACCTCGCGCTCCAGGCTCTCGCCGTCCGGCACGGCCGTCACCTCGTGCCCCCTCCGCGTCAGCAGCGCGACGAGCCCGTCGCGCAGGATCCCGGAGTCCTCGGCGAGCACCACCCGCAGGCCACCAGACGGCGCTGTGTCCGACCCGGTCATGCGCGGTGTCCGGAGTCCGTGCGGCGCGCGCCTGTGGCACCGGCGCGCACCGCGGGGAGCGTCATGGTCACGACGGTCGGCCCCCCGACGGGGCTGGACAGGTCGAACGTGCCGTCGACCGAACCGACCCGCTCGGCGAGCCCCGCGAGGCCCGACCGCAGCCCGGACCCGTCGGGGGCGACGACGGTCGCGCCCCCGACGCCGTCGTCGCGCACCTGGATGTGCAGGATGCCGCTCCCACCGTCGGCGGCGACCTCGACCCGCACGTGGACCCGCGACGCGCGCGCATGCTTGGCCGCGTTGGTGACCAGCTCGGCGATCGAGAAGTAGACGATCGACTCGACCGCCGGTGCCAGGCGGCCGCCCGCCTCGACCGCCGGGTCGATGTCCGCCGCGACC
>NZ_KI911760.1:81829-91842 GCF_000515355.1 Promicromonospora kroppenstedtii DSM 19349
CCGCCGGGTCGATGTCCGCCGCGACCGGCAGCGGCGCGCGTGCGGCGAGCGTCTCGAGGGCGACCGCGAGGCCGCTGTCCAGCGCCGGCGGGTGGATGCCCCGGGCCAGCTCGCGGAGCTCGGCCAGGGCGTCCTTGGTCGACGCGTGCGCTGTCTCGAGCAGCTCACCCAGGGTGTCCGTCTCGCCTGCGACCAGCTGCTCGCGCGCCTCCCCGAGCTGCATGCCGACGGCGACGAGGCGCGCCTGGGTGCCGTCGTGCAGATCCCGCTCGATGCGGCGCAGGCGGGCATCGGCGTCCTGCACCGTGCCCGCGCGGGAGCGCTCCAGCTCGGCGACCCGCAGACTGGCGGCCGTGGGGCCGAGCAGCACCCTGGTCAGCAGCTTCAGCAGGGCGACGAAACCCGACTGGGCCGACGGCCACAGGACCAGCATCACCAGGCCGCCCAGGGCGACGAGGGCGAGGCCGGCGGGAGTGTGCCACGAGCTGTCCATGGCGAGCTCAGGGGGCAGCGACCAGAACCAGGTCCAGTAGGTCGCGCCGCCGAGCCCGAGCACGAGGCACGCGGTGGTCACGATGAACCCGGCGAGAGTCACCGGCAGGGCCGCGAGCATGAACAGCAGTGCTCGCCAGCCCACCGGGTCACCGAGCGCTCCGCCGAGACGCGGCCAGAAGCCCTTGCGTGCCCGGCGGGGCACGGGCGCCGCGACGTGCGTGTCCAGCAGGTGACCCGCCAGACGGCGGTAGGTGGCGCCCCACCATCGTCCGCCCACCACGAGCGCGCCGGCGGCGAACAGCCCCACCACGGTCACGGCGGCCCCGGCCGTGACCGCCACGGTGACCAGCACGTAGGCGAGTGCGAACGGCCCCAGGAGGAGCATGAACCACAGGTAGCCGTACGAACGCCAGGTGACGGAGGACAACGGCGCGCCGAGCAGGCGCGTCCAGCCGGGGCTCCGCCCGGACCGCCGCGCTCGCGGGTCGAGGGTCATGGTCTGCATACTGCCAGCCTGCCGTGGGGCCGCCCGGCCGGGACAGGGTGTGTTCCCCCGGGAGCGGTAGGGATTTCCTCCGTCTTCCCGACCGGGCTCACGCCGTCGGCGCAGGCGCCGGGAGCACGAGGGCCGAGTGGGCGGGCTGCGGCGTCGTGGCCGGCATGGCGACCAGGTCCCGGAGCACGGCATTGCGCTGTCCCAGCGCCTCGGCAGTGGTGGGGAACAGCCGGGCGCCACCCTTGTCGACCAGTGCCTGGTTCATCGTGACGAACTCGCGGGTCTCACGCTCGTACGCGGCGAAGGCGTCGACGTGGTCACCGTGCGCGGCCAGCGACCTGGCGAGCATGTAGGCGCCCACCAGCGCCAGGCTGGAACCCTGCCCGGTCAGGAACGACGGCGCGTACGCGGCGTCGCCGACGAAGGCCACCCGGCCGCTCGACCAGCGGGGCATGCGGATCTGGCCCGCCGTGTCGAAGAACAGGTCGTCCGCCTGGTGCATGGCATCGACGATGCGGGTGACCTCCCAGCCCGCACCGGCGTAGACGCTGGCGACCAGGTCCCGCTGGGCATCCGGGTCCCGCAGGACGTGGAGCGGCCGTTCCGGCTGGTGGAAGTTCAGGAAGGCGTGCAGGTCGTCGTCGGCGTCCCCGGTGGCGTAGAGCGCGGCGGCCCTCCCGGGGGTGTTCCACATCAGCAGCTCGCGCGTCAGCCCGAGGAAGTTGGGCACGGTGAACACGGCGAACCCGTAGCCCAGGTACCGGTGGAACTGCTCCTCGGGCCCGAACAGCGCCTTCCGGGTGCCCGAGTGCATGCCGTCGGCACCGACCACCACGTCGAACGTGCGCTGCCTGCCGCTGCGGAAGGTGACGTAGACCCCGTGCCCCTGCTGGTCGAGGCGGTCGACGGAGTCGTCGAACACGAACTCCACGTCGTCCCGGACCGTCTCGTACAGCGCGGTGGTGAGGTCCCCGCGCGCCACCTCGAGGTCCTGTCCCGCGACGCCTCCGGCGACCGCATGGGGGTGGAGCACTGCCACCTCGGCGCCGTCGGCATCGAGGAAGGTGAACCGTCCGGTGTCGATGTGCGCGGCCTGCAGCCGGGGCAGGATTCCCATCCGCCGGACCACCTCGATCGCGGTGCCGCGGACGTCGATCGGGTAGCCGCCCCCACGAGGTGCGTGCGCCTTCTCGACGACCGTGACGGCGAACCCGTATCGGTGCAGCCAGTACGCCAGGGTGGGACCGGCAAGACTTGCGCCGGCGATCAGGACCGTGCGCCGGGCGGTTTCGGACCAAGATGTCATGACCGGACTTCCTTCTTCAGGTGACGGACGACGAGCAGGGACAGGGCGGCCACGAGGGCGGCCACGAGAAAGCCGGTGACGAAGGCCGACTCGGCAGGCACCCCGGTCGCCGGGTCGTTCCCGGCGTCGAGGATCGATCCGGCGGCCTGGCCGCCCGCGACGGCGCCGATCAGTCGGATCACGACGAGGAGGCTGGTGGCGATCCCCGTGTCCTTCTGTGCCACGGAGGTCGCGGTGCTGGCGAGCAGCGCCGTCGTGATCAGGCCACCGACGAAGGCGGCGAGCGCCCGCGCCACGACGAGCTGCCACACCGTGTCGTGCAGCGCGGCGACGGCCAGGAGGATGCCTGCGGTGGCGACCGCACCCGTGGTGGCCACCGCGCGTGCGCCGTAGCGCTGCACGGCGAGCCCGCCCACAGAGCCCGCCAGCACGCCGGCGATGGAGGCCGGCATCATGAACAGCCCGATGTCGGTGGTGTCGAGCCCCAGGCCGTAGCCCTCCCCCGACACCTGGAACAGCTTGGGGACGAACGTCTGCAGCATCGCCGAGATCGCCGCGACGGCGACGGTGAGCACGGCCGCGCTCCACATGGCGGGCGCCGCCAGCATGCGCAGCTCGACCATCGGGGAGATCGCCCGGCGCTCGACGGCCACCCAGGCCGCGGCGAGCGCGGCGACGACGAGCACGATGCCGCCGACGGCCAGCGGCGGCACGCCGCCACCGGTCACCACCAGCAGGCCCAGCATGAGCGCGACCAGCGTGGCGCTCAGCAGGGCGACGCCGGGCCAGTCGATCCTGGTGCCCTCTTCGCTCGGCGGGTCGTTCGGCATCAGCCGGAGCACGACTGCCGTGGCCGCGACGATCACGATCGTCGGTGCCGCGAAGATCCAGTGCCAGGACAGGCCCTCCGCGAGCGGCCCGGCGACCAGCGTGCCCACGATGCCGCCGGCGGTGAACAACGCGCTCACCACACCGATGGCCACCTGCGTCTGTCCTGTGGGGAAGTTCTTGCGTACCAGGATGAACGACAGGGGCAGCGCGCCCACCATGGCACCCTGCAGCATCTGACCGATCAGCAGCACCGGCAGGTTCGGGGCCAGGCTCGACAGCAGGCCGCCCGCGGAGACCAGCGCCATGAGCACGAGCAGCACGCGCTTTCCGCCGTAGCGGTCGCCGAGCTTGCCCGCGATGGGCGCGACGATCGCGCCGGTGATCAGCAGCGTGCTGGCGATGAGGGCCGCCGCGGCCGAGTCGACGCCGAGCTCGCGCTCGAGCAGCGGACGCGCCGGGTCCACCACGGTCTGCAGGGTGCCGAGAGCGAGGGCGAGGGTGCCCAGCGCACCGATCGCAGGCTTGCCGATACGGGCCGGGGCCGGGCGCTCGGCCGGGGCTGGCGGCTCGAGGACGATGGTCATCTCAGTCCCTTCCTGGAGCGGTTGACTGCGCGAGCACGGGTGTGATCGGTCTGTTTTCCATACCTCGAACGTAGGTTTCGGGGCATGTGCCCCGGAATGGTGGGATCCGCCGCGGGCACGGAGGATTTCCTCCGTGCCCACGGGCGGTACTGCGCCTTCGGTCGCTACTCGACGGAGACGGCCGCCTCGGCCGGACGGACGCGCGTGGCCTGCCACGCCGGGAGCAGGGTCGCGCCGAGCGTCAGCAGTACGACCAGCCCGACGATGGCCACGTAGACCAGCGGCGGTCCCGCGGGGATCAGGGAGCCCAGACGGTCGAGGCTCAGCGGGACCAGGATGCCGAGCGCGGCGGCGGTGCCCAGGACGACGCCGGTGACGGCCACGATCGCGGCCTCGACGCCGACCATCCGCAGCACCTGACGGCGGGTCGATCCCACGAGCCGCTGGAGCCCGAACTCCCGCTGTCGCGCCGACGTGCTGGACACCAGGGTGTTGATCGTGGTGATCGCCGAGTACCCGACGAGCATGAGCACCATGATGTAGATGGCGTACGACGCCGTCTTCTTCTGGTCCTCGTACTCGTCGAACAGGACCTCGCGGTCGGCGACCGTCAGACCGTCCCGGGCGGCGGCGAGCTCGGTCAGGGCGGCGACGAGCCGCCCGGGATCGGTGCCCTCCTGCGCGGTGACCAGGACGCGGGTCGGAACGCCCGCGGTGGTGTGGTCCGCCAGGGTCTCGGCCGGGAGCAGCAGCGTGTCGTAGCCGTCCGTGGCGGAGAACAGCGCGGCCACCCGCACGTCGAGGAGGGTGTTGTCCCCCATCCGGAGCGTGATCGTGTCGCCGATGTCGACGCCGAGCCTGCCGGCGTGCTCGTCCTCGATCGCGACCGTCGCGCCCCGCAGGTCCGTGAGCGCGCCGGCGGTGACGTCCACCGGCGTGGTCGCCTCCGCGCCCTGCGCCGTGACTCCCTGGAGGTTCCAGCCCTCGCCCATCGGTGACACGTCGTCGGGGTTCTCGACGAAGCCGACGCTGCTGACGTACGCGGACGCCCCGGCGACGCCGGGCAGCCGGCCGATCTCCTCGACGAGCTGCGGGTCGGCCCCGTCGTCCGCCGTCACCACCGCGTCGGCGACGACCCCGGCGGCGTAGGCCTCCTTGTCGGCGGCGTCGTTGGTGGTCTGCAGGTACAGCATCCCGGTCGACACGCCGGTCAGCAGGATGACGGGGCCGAGGACGGCCGCCAGCCGGCTGGTCCGGCCCCGCGCGTTGAGGACGGCGAGGTCGCCGGTGAGTCCCCCGAGGGCGCGCACCGGCCACTGGATCAGAAGGATCATGACCTTCGCCAGGACGGGCGCGAGCAGCGCGAGGCCGATGGTCAGCACGATGACCGCGGGAGCGGCGGTAGCCGGGGCGAGCGGCCCGCTCAGCGCGGTCACGGTGACGATGGTCAGCGCGACCCCGGCGGCGATGAACAGCAGCCCGGCGAGGAATCGCCATCCACTGATCAGCCCGCCGTCGAGCGAGGCCTCGGAGAGCGCCTGGCTCGGCTTGGTCCGGGCCGCGCGCCGTCCGGCACCCAGCGCGCCACCGAGCGCGGCGAGGATCGCCACGACCGTCGCCGCGACGGACGGTATCCAGCCCTGGTGGAAGGCCACGCCAGCCGTGGCGATGCCCTGCTGGGCCAGCAGGTCGAACACGAGCTTGCCGAGGAACTGACCGGGAAGGTAGGCGGCCGCGGTGGCGACGAGCGAGAGCACGAGGGTCTCGCGGAAGATCAGCCTGCGCACCTGCCGGGGCGTCGCCCCGATGGCGCGCAGCAGGGCCAGCTCCTTCTGCCGCTGGGCGATCGAGAGCCCGAGCATCGACGCCACGCCGAAGATCGACACCAGCAGTGCGAACGCGGTGAACACTCCGGCGAGCGAGACCACGTTCACGCTGGTGGCCGTGGCACCACGCAGCTCCGCCCGCCCGCGTTCGTCGCCCACGAGGGTCGACGTCGTCGCGTCCAGCTCGGCGTCGATCTGCGCGCGGAGCGCCGCGACGTCGGTGCCCGGTTCGGCGACGACACCGATCGCGTCGACGGCCCCGGCCGGCGGAGTGCCCTCGAAGACGTAGCTCTCGGTCTCCCGCACGCCGGGCAGCGCCGAGATGACGCTCTCGAGCTCGGCGTCGACGCGGACGCGCTCGGGGAGGATGGCCGGCTCGTCCTCGTCGCCGCCAGGTGCGGCGTACGTCTGGTCGCCGGCGACGACGACGTCGGCCGAGCCGAGCTGCTGCGGGGGGACCGCGGCGCGGATGCCCGTCTCGATCAGTCCGCCGCAGGCCATCAGGACGATCGCGGCGAAGAACATGGCAAGGAACGCAGCCACGAACGTCCCCGTGCGGAAACGCAGGGTGCGGAGCGCGAGCTGGAACATCAGTGCTGTCCTCCCACGGCCGTCGACGGCGACAGGGACGGTTCGTCCGCGTAGGCGCCCAGGTGGGTCATCCGCACGGCGACGGCGTCCGCCGTCGGAGAGTGGAGCTCACCCACCACGCGTCCGTCGGCGAGGAACAGCACCCGGTCGGCGTACGACGCCGCGACCGGGTCGTGCGTCACCATCACGATCGTCTGGCCGGTCTCCCGCACCGAACGGCGCAGCAGGCCGAGCACGTCCCGCGCGGTCCTCGTGTCCAGCGCACCGGTCGGCTCGTCGGCGAAGATGACGGCCGGCTCGGTGATCAGCGCCCGTGCGATGGCGACCCGCTGCTGCTGCCCGCCGGACAGCTCCGCCGGACGATGCTTGCGCCGTTGGGCCAGGCCCACCTGTTCGAGCACGTTCGCCACGCGGCCCTTGGCCGGGCTGCGGCCCGCGAGCCGGAGCGGCAGCGTCACGTTCTGCTCCACCGTCAGGACCGGGAGCAGGTTGAACGCCTGGAAGATGAAGCCGACGCGGTCGCGCCGCAGCTCCGTCAGCTCGGTCTCGGTCATCGTGCTGAGCTCGTTGTCCTCCAGGACGACCGAACCCGACGTCGGCTGGTCGAGTCCTGCCGCACACTGCAGCAGCGTGCTCTTGCCGGAGCCGGACGGACCCATGATCGCCGTGAACGTGCCTCGCCCGAACTGCGTCGTCACATCGTCGAGCGCGACGACCTCGTTCCCACGCCTGCCATAGACCTTGCGGACAGCCGTGAGCCGGACCGCGTCGGTGGCTGTACCTCTGCCTGTGAGCATCTCTCGCACCGTTCCCCCGTGCCGCACCGGGTTGTGCGGGCACGAGACGACGCTATGAAGGCGCGCAGGAAGCCCACCATGGTGCCAGCCGGTCAGCCGCGGTAAGGAAAACTGCATCCTCGGTCGAGTGGCGACGCTCTCGCGTGGGCTGGAAGACGATCCCGCGCCGGAAGGCGACGACCTGCTCAGTTGCGACGCCATCGCGCCGGGCGTCGAGGACCATCCTGTCGCCGAGTCTTGGATCCGGTGGGGGAACCATGGGGGACGGGCGGCCCCTGGGGCCGTTCCTGTCCACCGCTGTCCCGAGGGCTCAGAAGCGTTAACGCAGGTCAAGCGGCATCCGGCCTGGTCAGAGGACCAGGCCGAAAGCCGGGTGATGCTCAGACGTTGAAGCGGAACTCCACCACGTCGCCGTCCTGCATCACGTAGTCCTTGCCCTCGATGCGGGCCTTGCCCGCCGCCTTCGCCGCGGCCGCGGAGCCGGTCTCGACCAGGTCCTCGAACGAGATGACCTCGGCCTTGATGAAGCCGCGCTCGAAGTCGGTGTGGATCACACCGGCGGCCTGCGGGGCGGTCCAGCCCTTGTGGATGGTCCACGCGCGCGCCTCCTTCGGCCCCGCGGTGAGGTACGTCTGCAGGCCGAGCGTCTCGAAGCCGACCTTCGCGAGCTGGTCCAGGCCGGACTCCTCCTGGCCGGTCTCCGCGAGCATCTCGGCGGCCTCGTCAGGCTCCAGCTCGACGAGCTCGGACTCGAACTTGGCGTCCAGGAAGATCGCCTGCGCGGGCGCGACGACCTTGCGGAGCGCCTCCTGCGAGGCGGTGTCGGCCAGACCGGCGTCGTCGGTGTTGAAGACGTAGATGAACGGCTTGGCCGTCATGAGCTGCAGGCTGGCGATCTCGGCGAGGTCCAGGCCGGCGTCGGCGGCACCCTGGTAGAGCGTGACGCCTTCGTTGAGGATCTCCTGCGCCTTCTTGGCGGCCGCGTACAGGACGGGGTCGCCGCGCTTGATCTTGACCTCCTTCTCCATCCTCGGCAGTGCCTTCTCGAGGGTCTGGAGGTCGGCCAGGATGAGCTCGGTGGAGATGGTCTCGATGTCGCCGGGGGCGTCGAGCGAGCCGTCGACCCGCACCACGTCGGGGTCGTCGAAGGCGCGCGTCACCTGGCAGATCGCGTCGGCCTCGCGGATGTTCGCGAGGAACTTGTTGCCCAGGCCCTCGCCCTCGGACGCGCCCTTGACGATGCCGGCGATGTCCACGAACGAGACCGTGGCCGGCAGGATGCGCTGGCTCTCGAAGATCTCGGCCAGCTTATCGAGCCGCTCGTCGGGCAGCGAGACCACGCCCACGTTGGGCTCGATCGTGGCGAACGGGTAGTTCGCCGCGAGCACCTGGTTGCGCGTCAGAGCGTTGAAGAGGGTGGACTTGCCGACGTTGGGCAGGCCGACGATGCCGATAGTGAGAGCCACGTCGCGCAAGTTTACGTGGACGCGGCGGCGCCCGCGTCGATCAGGTCCAGGTCCCTGGTCGCGAACCGGTGGTGCTCCCACTCCTCGGAGAGCACCACCCACACGCACTGGGCCACGACGAACGGCTCCGACTGGTCCATCCAGGGCGGTGGCTCGGCCGCACTGCCGGCCTGTTCGGGCGTGACGGCGGCAAGGTACTCCCGCACCTCCTGCAGCCGGCCGCGGCGGACCTCGAGCACCTCGTCGTACGACGGCGTCGCGGCGAGGTCGATCCCGAGCGCGGGCGCCCCGGCGTCGAACGCGGTGTGCGGCACGCCGGCGGGCCAGAAGACGTCGTCGCGCCGGCCCTGCGCACCCCAGCGCAGCCAGCCGTCGGTGCAGAACACCAGGTGGCGCAGGGTCCGGGCGAACGACCACTCGTCGTCGACCGAGACGTCCACCGTGCCGGGCGGCATCGCGGCCACCCGCTCGACGGTGCCCTCCCACATGGCCTCGAAGGCGTCGAGGGCCGCGCGGAGGCCGGCGATCGACCGGTCCTGGAGCAGCGCACGCTCCGGGTGCCGCCGGTTCAGCTCGGCCTCGACCAGCGGCTCCACCTCGACGCCGTTGACGCGCAGACCGTAGATGTAACCGTCGATGTCGGCACCGGCCAGCTCCACCCCGCGCATCCGCACACCGTTCAGGGCGACCTCACGGAAGGAGGCGCCGCTCATGTCGGCGTCGTGGACCTGGGCCCCGCGGAGGTTCGCGGGGCCCATCCGGTCGACGCGCCCTGTGACGTGGTTCATGCGGGCGACGCTACGCCGAGCCACTGACACTCGACCCGGCCTACGGGAACGACTGCACCTGCTGGAGCAGCTCCGGCAGCCGTCGGTCGAACACGCGGGCGCCGAACCGGACCGCGAGCACCAGGATCAGCGCGCCGTACAGGACGCCGACCGCGAGGGTGGCGACGCCCCAGGGGACCCCGCCGAGGATCACGGCCGCGATGCCCACCGCGAGCACCGGCACCGACAGCCCGGTCGTGATCACGAAGCCGATGCCCTGGGACACCATGGTGGCCATCGCCGCACCCTGCGGGGACTTGAGCGGACTCTCCCCCGGCTTGGCCACCGGGTAGACGAGCCGTGCGGACGCCGCGCTCGACACCCCGGTGCTGACCAGCAGCAGCCCGAACGCGAGCCCGAGCAGCGGCAGCGCCAGGTGCCACGAGTCGGCCACCCACACCGACGCGATGACCGTCGCGGCGCTGACCAGCGGTCCCACCGTGAGCATCGGGATGGCCCGGCCCCAGCGGTCCGCATGACCATCGACGCCGGACGCGACATGCAGGGCGAACGCCGTGTTGTCGTAGGCGATGTCGTTGGAGATGCTGAAGCCGAGGATCCAGGCCACGAAGGGGCCGGTGGCCAGCAGCAGGAAATAGTTGCCCGTGCTCTGGCTGGAGAAGTACATGATCACGGGCAGGAGCGGCACGATCGCGAGCGAGCCGGAGTAGCGCGGGTCCCGCAGCCAGTAGGTCGCGGTCCGTGCGGCCACGGCCCACGTCGGCGAGAACGGCACGCGGCCGAACGCGCCCAGGCCCTTGGCCCGGCCACCGCCGCCGTCGCCGACGGGCGGG
>NZ_KI911760.1:91942-97561 GCF_000515355.1 Promicromonospora kroppenstedtii DSM 19349
GCCACGGCGAGCCGGCCGACCAGGCCGGCCCAGTCGCCGTCGTGCGCGGTGCTCGCGAGCGCCCAGGCCGCGCCGAACGGCGTCCAGCCCACGAGGCCGGCGGCCTGCTCGAAGACGGGCAGGAGCTGCATGCCGGTGCTGCTGTCGGGGTTGGCCTCGATCGAGACCTCGACCCCGTTGGCGAGCCAGCCGGTCGCCGGGCCGATCATCACGACCAGCACGAGCGCCACGAGCGTGACGACCTCGCGGTAGCGCCGGGACTCCAGCACGGGCGCGAGCAGCGTGGTGATCGCCCGGGACCCGACGACGCAGGTGGCGACGCCGAGCGCCGCGCCGAGGAGCGCCACCAGCAGCGTGCCGGGCTCCAGCACCCAGGCGAAGGAGGTGCCTAGGGCGGTCAGGACGGTCGCGATGCCGGGCACCGAGACCAGGCCGGCCACGGCGAGCCCGGCCACGAGGGTGCGGCGGGGGATGGCGTAGGTCGAGAACCGGTGCGGGTCCAGGGTGGCGTCCACGCCGAACGCGAAGATGGGGATGAGCCACCACCCGAGGACGGTGAGGGCACCGCCGAGCGTGATCGCGAGGCCGGCCCAGGCCGGGTCCTCGAAGACGCCGAGCCCCACCACTGCGACGACCACCAGGCCGACGATGCTGAGGGCGTACACCGCGGCGACGATCATGCCGATCGTCTGCCACACGCTCTTGCGGAACGTGTTGCCCATCAGCGTCAGCTTGAGGGTCAGGAACCGCGCAACCATGAGAGCCCTTCCGCGTGCTGGCGGCCGCCGACGAGGTCGACGAACCGGTCCTCGAGGCTCTGCTCGCCGCGCACCTCGTCGACCGTGCCCGCGGCCAGCACCTGGCCGCCCGCGAGGACCGCGACGTGGTCGCACATGCGCTGCACCAGGTCCATCACGTGGCTGGAGACGATCACCGTGCCGCCGCCCGCCACGTAGTCCTTGAGGATGTCGCGGATGTTGGCGGCGCTGACCGGGTCGACGGCCTCGAACGGCTCGTCGAGGACCAGCGTGCGGGGCGCGTGGATCATGGCGCTGCCCAGCGCGATCTTCTTGGTCATGCCCGCGGAGTAGTCGACGACGAACGTGTCGGCGTCGGCACTCAGGTCCAGGGCCTGCAGCAGGTCGCCGGTGCGCTCGACGACCGTGTCCTTGTCCATCCCGCGCAACATCCCCGCGTACGTGAGGAGCTGGCGCCCGGTCAGGCGGTCGAACAGGCGCACGCCGTCGGGCAGCACGCCGAGGGTGGCCTTGGCCTCGTCCGGGCGCGCCCAGAGGTCCACGCCGTGGACCCAGGCCGCGCCGAAGTCGGGCCGCAGCAGGCCGGTGGCCATCGACAGCATGGTGGTCTTGCCCGCGCCGTTGGGGCCGACCAGGCCGTAGAACGAGCCGGCGGGCACGTCCAGGCTGACGCCGGAGACGGCGATCTTCTGCCCGAACCGCTTCCACAGGCCGCGCACGCTGAGCGCCGCCGAGGGGTCGTACGGGGGCGGCTCCGGGGCGCCCTGCGGGCCCGCACTCCCCGGCGGGCTGGAGTCGACTGGGGTCGTCATGGCACCCAACCTAACCGGCGCCTGTGACGGACCGGATCCGACGCGAGGATGAGTGCGGGTGATAGCCGGTCCGTCTCGGGGCGGACGGCGCCTCGGAGGGCACCACCAGGGACGACGTCGGACCGCCCGCCGCCGCATACGGGGACGATTGGGAACGCGCGGGGTGTCGGCGTACGGGAGTGTCGGTGACTCGTGGCAGCCTGTCGCACATGGACATCGCCGCAACGATTCTGCTGGCCCTCGGCGCCCTCGTCGTGGGCGCGCTGCTGGGGTGGCTCGGGCACGCCCAGCGCAGCACGTCCGCCGTGCGCGAGGCGGACCTCGAGGTCGTCCGGCTGCGCGCCCAGGTCGAGGCTGCGGAGCGTCAGGTCGAGGCCGCACGGGACCGCGCGGCCGAGCAGATCGCCGACGCCCGGGAGCGCGCCGCGGAGCAGATCGCGGCCGCCCGCACCGAGCAGGAGCACGCGCGGCGGCAGTTCCAGGCGCTCGCCGGCGACGCGCTGGACGCCAACAGCAAGCGGTTCCTGGAGCTCGCGGAGGAGCGGCTGAAGCGGTCGGCGTCGGCCGGCGAGCAGGCGCTGGCCCAGCGCGAGCAGGCCGTGAAGTCGCTGGTGGACCCGCTGACCAAGGCGGTCGAGCTGGTGCGCGGCGAGGTGCTGCAGGCGGAGAAGGCCCGGATCGAGGGGCAGGGCGCGCTGGTCGAGCAGATGCGCAACGTGGCCGAGGTCTCGGCCGAGCTGCGCAACGGCACGGCCGACCTGGTCACGGCGCTGCGCTCGTCGCAGACCCGCGGCGCCTGGGGCGAGCTGCAGCTCCGCAAGGTGGTGGAGTCCGCGGGCATGATCAACCGCGTCGACTTCACCGAGCAGGCGCAGGTCACCACGGAGGACGGCACGCTCCGCCCGGACATGGTCATCAATCTCGCCGGCGGCAAGCGCGTCGTCGTGGACGCCAAGGTCGCGTTCCTCGGCTTCCTGGAGGCCCAGCAGTCCGACGACGCCGCGTACCGCGAGCAGCGCCTCGACGCGCACGTGCGGCACATGCGCAAGCACGTGGACGACCTGGCGGGCAAGAAGTACTGGAACCAGTTCGAGCCCGCACCCGAGTTCGTGGTGATGTTCGTGCCCGCGGAGGCGTTCCTGTCGGCGTCCCTGGAGCGCGCCCCGGAGCTGCTGGAGTACGCCGCGCAGAAGAACGTCATCATCGCGACGCCCACCACGATGCTCGCCCTGCTGCGGACCGTGGCCTACGCGTGGCGGCAGGAGGCGCTGGCCGAGAACGCGCAGAAGGTGCTCAGCGTGGGCAAGGAGCTGTACGCCCGCCTGGTCACGATGACCGGCCACGTCACCCGGACGGGCCGCGCGCTGGAGTCGGCGACGAAGAGCTACAACCAGATGATCGGTTCGCTGGAGCGCAACGTGCTCACGTCGGCCCGGCGCATGGTCGAGCTCGACGTGGTCGACGAGAAGGACGGCATCGAGGAGATCCGGGGTATCGAGGAGGTGCCGCGGCCCATCACGAAGCCGGAGCTGCTCGCCGCCGAGGAGGGCGGCGTGGTCGCGATCGACCGGGCCCAGGAGCAGGAGGCCGAGGGCATCCTGGTGCAGGCGCTGGAGGTCACCGAGCTGGCGGTCACCGACAAGCGCGCCCTGGAGGCGGTCGAGGACGCGGCGGCCAAGAAAGAGGCAAAGGGCAGCGCGGCGGGCTGACCAGCGCTGCGCGGCCGGGCTGATCCGGCGGGGCTGATCCCGCGGGGCTGATCCCGCGGGGCTGAGAGTGGTCGGTAGAACGTCAGGTGGTCGGCAACCCGGGTTGCCGACCACCTGACGTTCTACCGACCACCCCGACTTGCCGACCACCCGCACACAGCCCGGCATCAGCACTCAGGCCTGCGGGAGCTCCTTGCGGGACTCGCGGCGGGGGCGCTTGGTCTCCTCGCCCGCGGCCTTGAGGCCGGCGCGCAGCTCGCGGGGCAGCGAGAACATGAGGTCCTCGGTCGCCGTCCGCACCTCGTCGACGGTGCCGAACCCGTGGTCGGCGAGGTGCGCGATGACGTCCTGCACCAGGATCTCGGGCACGGAGGCACCGGAGGTCACGCCGACCGTGGTGACGCCGTCCAGCCACTCGTCCTTGATCTCGACCTTGCGGTCCACGCGGTAGGACGCCTTGGCGCCGGCCTGCAGCGCGACCTCGACCAGCCGCACCGAGTTGGACGAGTTGGCGGAGCCGACCACGATGACGAGGTCGCACTCGGGCGCCAGCTTCTTCACCGCGACCTGGCGGTTCTGCGTGGCGTAGCAGATGTCGTCGCTGGGCGGGTCCTGCAGGGACGGGAACTTCTCGCGCAGCCGGCGGACGGTCTCCATGGTCTCGTCGACCGAGAGCGTGGTCTGCGAGATCCAGACGACCTTGTCGGGGTCACGGACCACGACCTGGTCCACCTCGTCGGGCGAGTTGACGATCTGCACGTGCTCGGGCGCCTCGCCGGCGGTGCCCTCGACCTCTTCGTGACCGGTGTGCCCGATCAGCAGGATGTCGTAGTCGTCCTTGGCGAACCGCACGGCCTCCTTGTGCACCTTGGTGACCAGGGGGCAGGTCGCGTCGATCGTGTCGAGGCTGCGCGCCACGGCCGAGGCGCGGACGGCGGGCGACACACCGTGCGCGGAGAACACGAGCCGGCTGCCCTCGGGCACCTCGTCGGTCTCGTTGACGAAGATGGCGCCGCGCTCGCGCAGCGTCTCCACCACGTGCTTGTTGTGGACGATCTCCTTGCGCACGTACACGGGTGCGCCGTAGGTCTCCAGTGCCTTCTCGACGGCGACCACCGCACGGTCCACACCGGCGCAATAACCGCGGGGTGCAGCCAGCAGGACGCGCTTCGTCTGGGTCCGGGCAGGGCGCTCAGGGCTCGTGACACTCACAGGTGCAGTCTAGGGGCGGTGTAAGGAGGGCTTGTGTCGGTGGTGGGTGGCAGGGTTGGACACGTGACGGAACCCACCCAGCAGACCCTCCCGGCCGAGCTGCCCGCCAAGGCGCTCGACACCACCCCCACGAGCCCCTGGCCGGTCCGGGTGCTGTCGGAGAAGATCAAGGGCTACATCGACCGGATGCCGCCGGTCTGGGTCGAGGGGCAGGTGGTGCAGTTCAACATGCGCCCCGGTTCCGGCATGCAGTGGCTGACCCTCCGGGACACCGACGCCGACGCGTCCCTGCCCGTGACGATCTTCTCGCGGGTCCTCGGCACCCTGGCGCAGCCCCCGGCCGAGGGCGACCACGTGGTGGTGCACGCCAAGCCCGTCTTCTGGACCAAGCGCGGCACGCTGCAGATGCAGGCCAACGAGATCAAGGCCGTCGGCGTGGGCGAGCTGCTGGCCCGGATCGAGGCCCTGAAGAAGGTGCTGGCGGCCGAGGGCCTGTTCGACGCCTCCCGCAAGCGGAGCCTCCCGTTCCTTCCCGCCGTGGTCGGGCTGGTCTGCGGGCGCGAGTCCAAGGCGGAGCACGACGTGGTGGTCAACGCCCGGGCCCGCTGGCCCCAGGTCCGGTTCGAGATCCGCGAGGTCGCGGTGCAGGGCGTCAACGCGGTGCGCGAGGTGTCGGCCGCCGTCGCCGAGCTCGACCAGGACCCGCGCGTCGAGGTCATCGTCGTGGCCCGCGGCGGCGGCTCGGTCGAGGACCTGCTGCCGTTCAGCAACGAGTCGCTGGTGCGCGCCGTCGCGCAGACCCGCACTCCCCTGGTCAGCGCGATCGGCCACGAGACGGACGCGCCGCTGCTCGACCTGGTCGCCGACTACCGCGCCTCCACCCCGACCGACGCCGCCAAGCGCATCGTGCCCGACGTCTCCGAGGAGCGGCTCCGCCTCACGCAGGCCCGCTCCCGGATGCGCGGCGCCGTCGCCGCCATGCTCGACCGCGAGCAGCGCGGGCTCGACGGCGTCCGCTCCCGTCCCGTGCTCGCGATGCCGCAGACCATGCTGGAGTCGCGTGAGCGCGACGTCCGGCAGGCGATCCGGCACGGCCGGCACGCGCTGGACGCCCTGCTGCTGCGGGCC
>NZ_KI911760.1:97661-99411 GCF_000515355.1 Promicromonospora kroppenstedtii DSM 19349
GGGCGCTGTCGCCGGCCTCGACGCTGGAGCGCGGCTACGCCGTCGTGCAGCGCGCGGACGGCCACGTGGTCCGCCACCCCGACGACGTCGCGGTCGGCGCGGGCGTGCACGTCCGCCTCGCGGAGGGCGCACTCGACGCCGAGGTGACCGCGACGAGTTCCTGATCCCAGCAGGTAGCGGACAGAACCTGTCCGCATCACCCGGAAAGGTAGATGTCATGACCGAGAACACCGCACTCACGCCGTTCCGCATCGACATCCCGCAGGCCGACCTCGACGACCTGCACGACCGGCTCGACCGCACGCGCCGGCCGCTTCCCGTCCCCGGCCGCGACGACCGGACGGACTTCAGCCGCGGCATCCCGCAGGCCTACCTGAACGAGCTCGCCGACTACTGGCGCCACGGGTTCGACTGGCGCGCCCAGGAGGCCGCGCTCAACGCGTACGACCAGGTCACCACGGTCGTGGACGGGCAGACGTTCCACGTGGTGCACGTGCGGTCGGCGAACCCGGAGGCCATGCCGATCATCCTGAGCCACGGCTGGCCCGGCTCGTTCGTCGAGTACCAGCGCCTGATCCCGCTGCTCACCGACAGGTTCCACGTGGTCGTCCCGTCCCTGCCGGGCTTCGGTTTCTCGACGCCGCTGTCGGGCACCGGCTGGGAGGTCGCCCGCACCACGGCGGCGTACGCCGAGATCATGACCCGGCTCGGCTACGAGCGGTTCGCCGCCCACGGCACCGACATCGGCGCGGGCACCACCGGCCGCCTCGCGGCGCTCTACCCCGAGCGGGTCATCGGCACCCACGTGGGCAGCGACGGCCGCTCGCTCGGCATGGTGGGCGACAAGTTCCCGTACCCCGAGGGCCTGACGGAGGACGAGATCGCGCAGATCGAGGCGGTCCGCGCCAAGGACACGGCCGAGCGCGGCTACTTCGAGATGCAGAACCACCGCCCCGACACCATCGGCGCGGCCCTGACCGACTCCCCCGTGGGCCAGCTCGCGTGGATCGCCGAGAAGTTCCAGACCTGGACCAACCCCGCCCACGCCACGCCGGACGAGGCCGTGGACCGCGACCAGCTGCTGACCGACGTCAGCCTCTACTGGTTCACCCGCAGCGGTGCCTCCAGCGCGCAGTTCTACTACGAGGCCGAGCACTCGGGGCTGGACTGGGTCGCGCCCTCGGGCGTGCCCGCGGGCTGGGCCGTGTTCGACACCCACCCGCTCATGCGCCGCGCGCTGGACCCGTGGAACGCCATGAGTCACTGGAGCGAGTTCACGGAGGGCGGGCACTTCCCGGCGATGGAGGAGCCGGAGCTCCTGGCCGGGGACATCCGCACCTTCTTCGACGGCCTCGCCTGAGCTCACACCCGGCGGGCCACGAACACCCACTCCAGCCCGGGCCGGTCCGGCGCGTCCAGCACCTCGTCGACCACGAAGCCGGCGTCCGCCAACGACGCCTCGATCTCGTCGCGCTCCCGGAACCGCAGCGTCGAGACCGAGGTGACCACGTCGCCGTCGGGCAGCAGGCCGGGCGGGAAGCGGAAGGAGCCCTGGAAGGTGACCAGCGGGAGATCGACCTCCAGGAGGTCGTTCCACTTCTCGACGTCGCCGACTCCCGGGATGGTGCGGCGGGCCGGCCGGCTCTCGCGGGTCCAGCCGAGCCAGGCCTGCCGGCCCGGCACCCGGGTCTCGAACACGAGGACGCCGCCGGGCCGGAGCGCGTCATGCACCGCCGCGAGCGCCCCGGCC
>NZ_KI911760.1:99511-112666 GCF_000515355.1 Promicromonospora kroppenstedtii DSM 19349
GGGCCACCTCGAGCGACGCGGCGGCGGGGTCGACGCCGGTCACGTCCAGCCCGCGGGCGGCGAGCAGGAGGGCGAGCACCCCGGTGCCGCAGCCGACGTCGAGCACGGTGCGGGCGCCGAACCGCTCGGCGAGGCCGACGTAGAGGTCGAGGTCGGCGCGGTCGTCGTCGAAGGCGTCGTAGAGCCGCGCGAGCCGGGGGTCCACGAAGATCGGGTCGGGTGTGGTCATGGCAACATGTTCACCCGACTTCCGGGCCACCCCAAGGACATTTCGTCGCGTACGGTCAGGTGAGATCGGAAGGCGGGGCCGGACGAGTCAGCGGCCGCTCCGACGGCTCCGGCTCCTTCCGGGATCCTTGCACCACCCCAGGGAGAGCACCATGACAGGCGATGTGGACACCACGCTCGACGACGCCGCGGAGGTCTTCGCGACGGCCAGGAAACGGCTGTTCGGCATCGCCTACCGCATGCTCGGCTCCGCGGCGGAGGCCGAGGACGTGGTGCAGGAGACCTGGGTACGGTGGCAGACGACGGACCGCTCGGTGGTGCTGAACCCGCAGGCCTTCCTGACGACGGCGGCGACCCGGCTGGCGATCAACGTGCTGCAGAGCGCGCGGTCGCGGCGCGAGACGTACATCGGCCCGTGGCTGCCCGAGCCCGTGGACACCAGCGACGACCCGACGCTCGGCGCGGAGCGTGCCGAGGCGCTGGACGTCGCCGTGCTGGTGCTGCTCGAGAAGCTCACGCCGACCGAGCGCGCGGCGTACGTGCTGCGCGAGGCGTTCGACTACGGGTACCCGGAGATCGCGCAGATCGTGGGTGTCTCCCCCACGGCCACCCGGCAGCTCGTGAGCCGGGCCCGCAAGCACCTGGCCTCGGAGCGGCGCAACGAGGTGAGCACGACGGCGCGCCAGGACCTCCTGGCGGCGTTCCTCGCGGCGGCGCGGGCCGGCGACGTCGCCCGGCTGGAGCGCCTGTTCGCGGAGGACGTCGTGACGCGCGCGGACAGCAACGGCCGGGCCAAGCACGTCGCCCGGGTCGTGGTCCAGGGCCGGAACAAGGTGGCCCGCGTCCTGTCGTCGTTCGCGGAGACCTTCTGGGCGGGTATCACCACGCGCCCCGTCGAGGTCAACGGCGCGGAGGGCTTCGCGATGGAGCGGGACGGCGAGCTGGTCGGCGTCCTGTCCGTCGTGGTCTCCGACCAGGGCGTGCACGAGCTCATGTGGCAGATGAACCCGGAGAAGACGGAGCCGCTCCGGCGGGCCTGGGCGAACCAGGCCGCGCCGGAGGCCGGCGTCGGGGAGGCTACGCCTGAGCCGCCCGCCACTGCTCGTAGCTGACCTCGCCCAGCAGGGGCTCGCCGCCGCTGGGGACGAGCTCGGCGTCCTTGAGCTCCGCGCCGAAGTAGGTCGCGCTCGGGTCGGCGACCACCTCGCGGGTGTCGCCCTTGGAGGCGAGGTGCTTGCGCACGATCTCGTCGAAGCCGAAGGTCTCCGGCCCGGCGATCTCGATGGTCGCGCCGAGCGGCGTCCCGGCGGCGGTCCGGCCGACGAACCTGGCGACGTCCGCCGAGGCGATCGGCTGGAAGCGGACCGGGGCGATGTGCACGACGCCGTCGACGGTCGCCGTGTCGGCGATCGAGGCGAGGAACTCGAAGAACTGGGTGGACCGGACGATCGACCAGCCCGAGCCGGAGGCCTTGACCAGGTCTTCCTGCACGACCTTGGCGCGCATGTAGCCGGAGTCGATGCCGTCGGCGCCCACGATCGAGAGGATCACGTGGTGCTGCACGCCGGCCTTCTTCTCCGCCTCGAGCAGGTTGGTCGTCGAGGTCCGGAAGAAGTTGGTGACGTCCTCCTCCGCGAACGAGGGCGAGTTGCTGAGGTCGATGACGACCTGTGCGCCCTCGAGCACCTCGGCGAGACCCTCACCGGTCAGGGTGTTCACGCCGGTCTGCGGCGCGGCGGCCACCGCCTCGTGCCCGTGCTCGGTCAGGTTGTGGACGACCTGGCTGCCGACGAGGCCGGTGCCCCCGATGACCACGATCTTCATGGTGTGCTCCTTTGGTTCGCATCGCTCGCACGACGGACCCGTTCGGCCCGTCATGCTCTCGACCGGGAGCACCCTCGATCTGTGACAACCCCCGTGGGACGGCGCTCCGAGCGGGGTTGCTACGGTTCGCACGTGGCGACCATCCGACATCTCCTGTTCGATGCCGACGGCGTGCTCCAGCAGGTCCGCGGCGGCTTCTACACCGCGGCGGGGGCGCTGCTGGGCGAGCACGCGCGTGCGGTGCTGGACGAGGCGTCCCGGCGCGAGCGGTCGTTCCTGGCCGGCGACGAGGACTTCCTGCCGGTGATCGCCGAGGTGCTGCGCGAGCAGGGTCTCGACGTCGCGGCGGCGGACCTGTACGCGGCGGTGTGGCAGAACACCGAGCCGTCGGCGGCGTCGTTCGACCTGGTCCGGAGGTTGCGCGCGGCCGGCTACGGGGTGCACCTCGGGACCAACCAGGTGCACCGGCGGGCCGAGCACATGCGCCGGACGCTCGGGTACGACGACGTGTTCGACGTGAGCCTCTACTCGTGCGAGCTCGGCGTCGCGAAGCCGGACCCGGCCTTCTTCGAGAAGGCAGCCACCCGGATCGGCGCCGAGCCCGCCGAGATCCTGTTCGTCGACGACCATCCCGCCAACGTGGCCGGCGCCCGGTCCACCGGCATGGCCGCAGTGCACTGGTGCCTCGACGAGGGCCACGACGCGCTCGTGGAGCGCCTCGCCGCGCACGGCGTGCGGCCGGCCGGCAGACGACCGGCCGGCGCGGCCGGTTAGCGCTCCCGCTCGACCCGGCGCTCGTCCCAGACAGGTTCCGGGGTCTCGCGCACCACGCCGTCGGACCCGAAGACGAGGTACCGGTCGAACGACCGCGCGAACCAGCGGTCGTGCGTCACGGCCAGGACGGTCCCGTCGAACGACTCCAGGCCCTCCTGGAGCGCCTCGGCCGACTCGAGGTCGAGGTTGTCGGTCGGCTCGTCGAGCAGCAGCGCGGTCGAGCCGGCGAGCTCCAGCAGCAGGATCTGGAACCGGGCCTGCTGGCCGCCGGACAGCCGGTCGAACGGCCTGTCCGCCTGCTCGGTGAGCTCGTACCGGCGCAGCCGGGCCATCGCCTTGCCCTTGTCCTGGGCGTGGTCCTCCCACAGGATGTCGAGCAGTGCGCGCCCGAAGAGCTCGGGGTGCGCGTGCGTCTGCGCGAAGTGGCCCGCGACGACGCGGGCGCCGAGCTTCCACGAACCGCTGTGCGCGACGGAGCCGCCCGCGAGCAGCCGCAGGAAGTGCGACTTGCCCGAGCCGTTCGAGCCGAGCACCGCGACCCGCTCGCCGTAGAAGACCTCCAGGTCGAACGGCTTCATGAGTCCCGTGAGCTCCAGCCCCTCGCAGGTCACGGCCCGCAGGCCGGTGCGCCCCCCGCGCAGGTGCATCGTGATGTCCTGCTCGCGCGGCGGCTCGGGCGGCGGGCCGACCTCCTCGAACTTGCGCAGGCGGGTCTGCGCCGCCCGGTAGCGCGAGGCCATGTCGGGGCTGCTCGCGGCCTGGTTGCGCAGGGTCAGCACCAGCTTCTTGAGCTGAGCGTGCTTCTCGTCCCAGCGCCGGCGCAGCTCCTCGAACCGCGCGAACCGCTCGCGCCGCGCGTCGTGGAACGTCGCGAACCCGCCGCCGTGCACCCAGGCGTCCGCGCCCGCGGGGCCGGGCTCCAGCGACACGATGCGGTCGGCGGCGCGCGAGAGCAGCTCACGGTCGTGGGACACGAACAGGACCGTCTTCTTGGTGGCCTGGAGCTGCTCCTCCAGCCACCGCTTGCCGGGCACGTCAAGGTAGTTGTCCGGCTCGTCGAGCAGCAGCACCTCGTCGGTGCCGCGCAGCAGCGCCTCCAGCACGAGCCGCTTCTGCTCGCCGCCCGACATGGTCCGCACCTCGCGGAACTGCGCGCGGTCGTACGGCACGCCGAGCGCGGCCATGGTGCACACGTCCCAGAGCGTCTCGGCCTCGTACCCGCGCACCTCGGCCCAGTCGGACAGCGCCTGGGCGTAGGCCATCTGCGCGGCCTCGTCGTCGACGGTGAGCATCGCGTGCTCCGCCTCGTCGACGCGGCGCGCCACCTCGCGCAGCCGGGGCTCGGAGACGGAGACCAGCAGGTCGCGCACCGTGGTCTCGTCCCGCACCGAGCCGACGAACTGGCGCATGACGCCGAGCCCGCCACTCACCACGACCGAGCCGCCGTGCGGCACGAGCTCGCCGGTGATCAGGCGCAGCAGCGTGGTCTTGCCCGCTCCGTTGGGGCCGACGATCGCCGTGGCGCTGCCCTCGCCCACACGGAACGAGACGTCCCCCAGGAGGGTCCGGCCATCAGGCAGGTGGTACTCGACGTGCGCGACTTCTAGATGGCCCATGGGTCACCATGGTCCGATGCCGGACCGGTCCGGACCAAACTGATTCCGCGCCGCCCGCGGGAGCCGCCCGTCGAACCTGTGGACAGCGGACCACGGATGTCGGCGGTGTGCTGTTGACTGTTCCCCGTGAGTACAGATGCTGTGACGGATGCTGGAGCCGAACCCGACGTCGCCTCGCTGAGCTACGAGCAGGCGCGTGACGAGCTGGTGCAGGTCGTCGGCCGCCTGGAGGCGGGTGGTGAGCCGCTGGAGGCGTCGCTCGCGCTCTGGGAGCGCGGCGAGGCCCTGGCCGCGCGCTGCCAGGAGTGGCTGGACGGCGCCCGCGAGCGCCTCGCGACCGCCCAGAACGCGTCGACGACGACGCCCGACTCACCGGAGGAGGCCGAATGAGCGCGCACGTGCTCGCCGTGGGCGAGGCCCTCGTGGACGAGGTGCACCGGCCCGACGGCTCGGTGGCCGAGCACCCGGGCGGCAGCGTCGCCAACGTGGCGCTGACCCTGGGCCGCCTGGAGCGGGAGGTCCGGCTCGCCACGTGGCTCGGCGCCGACGCGCGGGGCGACCTGGTCCGGGGCTGGCTCGCCGAGTCCGTGGTCGCCCTGGTCAAGGGGAGCGACGGCGCGGAGCGCACCAGCGTCGCGGTCGCCACGCTGGACGACGCCGGGTCGGCCACCTACGACTTCGACCTCACCTGGGAGGTCCCAGCAGGGGCCCTGCCGGACGCCGCCGAGGCCGCGGACGCCCCGCTCGCCGTCCACACCGGCTCGATCGCGGCGATGCTCGAACCGGGCGCCACGCAGGTCCGCCAGGTGCTGGAGGCCGCGCGCGGCACGTCGACCACGACGTACGACCCGAACGCCCGGCCGGCGATCATGGGCGAGCCGCAGGAGGTGCGGCCGCGCGTCGAGGCGCTCGTGCAGCTCTCCGACGTGGTCAAGGTGAGCGACGAGGACCTGGCCTGGCTCTACCCCGGCACCGACCCGGTGGCCGTGGCCCGCGACTGGCAGCGCGGCACGCCCGCGCTGGTGGTGGTCACGTTCGGCGGCAAGGGCGCGGTCGCCGTGTCCGACGCCGGCGAGGTCGAGGCCACCGCCCCGCGCGTCGAGGTGGTCGACACCGTGGGCGCCGGCGACTCGTTCATGGGTGCCCTGATCGACGGCCTCTGGGAGCACGACCTGCTGGGCGCCGACCGGCGGGACGCCCTGAACGCCGTCGGCACGGCCACGGTGCAGCACGTGCTGGACCGCTGTGTCGCCGTCGCCGCCATCACTGTTTCCCGGGCGGGTGCCAACCCGCCGCATCGCCAGGAGGTCGGCCTGTGAGCACCAACGAGATCACCGCACCGCTGAGCCCGCGCGAGGCCTGGACGCGGCTGCGCGAGGGCAACGACCGGTTCGTCGCCGACACGCCCGCGCACCCGTCGCAGAACGCGGACCGGCGGCGCGAGCTGCAGGCCGCGCAGCACCCGCACACCGTGATCTTCGGCTGCTCGGACTCCCGGGTCGCCGCGGAGATCATCTTCGACCAGGGCCTGGGTGACGTGTTCGTGGTGCGCACCGCGGGCCACGTCGTGGACACGACGGTGGTCGGATCGATCGAGTACGGCGTGGAGGTGCTCGGCGCGTCGCTCGTCGTGGTGCTGGGGCACGACTCGTGCGGGGCTGTCGCCGCCGCCGCGCACACCCTGTCCACGGGCGAGCAGCCGCCGGGCTTCGTGCGCGCCGTCGTGGACCGGGTCATCCCGTCGATCGCGAGCATCACCTCGGGCGACCCGGCCCAGGCCATGGCCGCGCTGTCCGACCAGAACGTGCTGCGCCGCGAGCACGTCAAGCACACCGTCGACATGCTGCACGGCTACTCGGCCGCGCTCGCCGACGCCGTCAAGGAGGGCCGGTGCGCCGTGGTCGGCCTGGAGTACGACCTGGCCGAGGGCAGCGCGCGCATGGTGAACGTGATCGGCGAGGTGGGCGAGCAGCCCTGACCGCCAGGTGACCCGGGCTCGGGGCCGGGGTGACACGAGTCACGCGCTGGGATGCGTCACCCGCCCGAGCCTGCGGCACGATAGACCCATGACTGCTGACACCGTCGTCTCGTCGGGCTCGTCCGAGCCCGGCGACACCAACGCCGCATACCGCATCGAGCACGACACCATGGGCGAGGTCCGGGTCCCCGCGAACGCCCTGTACCGTGCGCAGACGCAGCGTGCCGTGGAGAACTTCCCGATCTCCGGCACCCCGCTGGAGCGGGGCCACATCGAGGCCCTCGCCCGCGTGAAGAAGGCCGCCGCGACCGCCAACGCGGAGCTGGGGGTGCTCGACCAGGACATCGCCGACGCCATCGTCGCCGCGGCCGACGAGGTCGCCTCCGGCAAGCACGACGGCCACTTCCCGATCGACGTCTACCAGACCGGCTCGGGCACGTCGTCGAACATGAACACCAACGAGGTGCTGGCGACGCTGGCCACGGCCTCGCTCGGCAAGGACGTGCACCCGAACGACCACGTCAACGCCTCGCAGTCCTCCAACGACGTCTTCCCCACCTCCGTGCACGTCGCGGCGACGTCGGGCGTCGTCAACGACCTGATCCCCGCGCTGAACCACCTGGCCGAGGCACTGCAGGCCAAGTCGGAGGAGTTCGCGACCGTGGTGAAGTCCGGCCGCACGCACCTCATGGACGCCACCCCGGTCACCCTCGGCCAGGAGTTCGGCGGGTACGCCGCCGCGATCCGTTACGGCGTCGAGCGCCTGCAGGCCGCGCTGCCCCGCGCCGCCGAGGTCCCGCTGGGCGGCACCGCCGTGGGCACCGGCATCAACACGCCCGCCGGCTTCCCGCAGCGGGTGATCGCGCTGCTCGCGCAGGACACGGGCCTGCCGCTGACCGAGGCGCGCGACCACTTCGAGGCGCAGTCCGCGCGGGACGGCCTGGTCGAGCTGTCGGGCGCGCTGCGCACCATCGCCGTCTCCGTGACGAAGATCTGCAACGACCTGCGCTGGATGGGCTCCGGCCCCAACACGGGCCTGGGCGAGATCGCGCTGCCCGACCTGCAGCCGGGCTCCTCGATCATGCCGGGCAAGGTCAACCCGGTCATCCCCGAGGCCGTCCTCATGGTGTGCGCGCGCGTGATCGGCAACGACGCCACGGTCGCGTGGGCCGGCGCGAGCGGCTCGTTCGAGCTGAACGTGCAGATCCCCGTGATCGCGCAGGGCGTGCTGGAGTCGATCCGCCTGCTGTCGAACTCGTCGCGCGTGCTGGCGGACAAGACGATCGTCGGCATCACCGCGAACGTCGACCGCGCCCGCGCGCTGGCCGAGTCGTCGCCGTCGATCGTCACGCCGCTCAACCGCGCCATCGGCTACGAGGCCGCTGCCAAGGTCGCCAAGCACGCGGTCAAGGAGGGCATCACGGTGCGTCAGGCCGTGCTCGACCTCGGCTTCGTCGAGCGCGGCGAGGTCACCGAGGAGCAGCTCGACACGGCGCTCGACGTCCTGTCGATGACACGCCCGCCCCAGGGCTGACACCGGGTACGTAGCCCTCCGTGGCCGACGACAAGGGGCCGCTTCCTCCAGGAGGAAGCGGCCCCTTTCGTGGTGCGAGGGTCGTCAGGCGACCGGGGTGCCCTCACCCGCCGGGAGCGCGGCCGCGGCGGCCTCCGCGTTCTCCTTGGTGTTCGCGATGATGACGGCGGCGGCGACCGCGGCACCGACCGTGGCGACGGCCGCGACCGAGGCCGCGATGGCGACCTGCGTGGCGACGGTGGCGACGCCCCACTCGCTGCCGGCGATCTCCTCGGCGCGGTCCTGGGCGGCCTTGCGCTGCTCCTTGCCGACCACGCCGGCGATCAGACCGGAGCCGTGCAGCAGGGAGATCAGGGTGGCGGTGCGCTCGTCGGGCTCGGCGCCCTCGACGAGGACCTTGACGAGGTTCGCGCGCAGCGCGGTCTCGTGGCTCGAGTCGGGGGCCGGCCAGCGGGTGATGGGGAGCATGCGGAAGAGCTTGGTCTCCTCCTTCTCCAGGATGCCCCGCTCGACGAGCGCGGCCAGGAGGTTCTCCTCGGCGTCCTTGGAGATCGCCTCGACGACCTTGCGAGCCGGGGCGTCGGGCGTGGCGAGCACGGACTGCAGCGCGGCGTCGAGGGCGACGTGGCCCGTGGGAGCGTTGTCGGTGACGATGATCGTGGCGTCACCGGCCTTCTCACGCTCCTCCTTGGTGGCGCCGGCCTCCGGAGCACCCCGCAGCAGGGTCTTGCGGGCGTCGGAAAGGTCGGCGAGGAGCGCACCGGCGAGGCGAACACCCAGGTTGTCGACGTTGGCGAGCTTGCCCGTCTCGTCGTCGACGGCAAGCAGCAGGAAGTCTTCGGCAATAAGCATGAGGCGATGCTATATCCGACAAGCGAGACAAGCCCGGATTCAACCAGTGGACGAGAACCACACGTTCAACTCTGACTATGGTTAGCCTTACCTAAGGTGCTATCCTCTGGATGCACGCAGGGGGAGGCGGACTGCCGGACATGCGGGGCTGGGGGGTTCCGTCCGGCCGGTCCGCCCTCCCCAGTGCCAGAAGTTCAGCAGGAACCAGAAGCCCAGGTCATTTGCGGTGACCTGGGCTTCTGGCATGTCGGCGGGGCGCGACCCGCGGGCCGTCAGACCTCCAGGCGCTCCAGCATGTCGGTCACCAGCGCCGCCACCGGCGAACGCTCCGACCGGGTCAGGGTCACGTGCGCAAACAACGGGTGGCCCTTGAGCGCCTCGATCACCGCCGCGACACCGTCGTGCCGCCCCACCCGCAGGTTGTCGCGCTGGGCGACGTCGTGGGTGAGCACCACACGCGAGCTCTGGCCGATGCGGGAGAGCACCGTGAGCAGCACGTTCCGCTCCAGGGACTGCGCCTCGTCCACGATGACGAACGAGTCGTGCAGCGAGCGCCCGCGGATGTGCGTGAGCGGCAGCACCTCGAGCATGTCGCGGGCCATGACCTCCTCGACGACGTCGGGCGAGACCAGTGCGCCGAGCGTGTCGTAGACGGCCTGCGACCACGGGTTCATCTTCTCGGACTCGGAGCCGGGCAGGTACCCCAGCTCCTGCCCGCCCACCGCGTACAGCGGCCGGAAGACGAGCACCTTGCGGTGCTGCTGCCGCTCGAGCACGGACTCCAGGCCGGCGCACAGGGCGAGCGCCGACTTGCCGGTGCCGGCCCGGCCACCGAGGGAGACGATCCCGATCTCCTCGTCGAGCAGCAGGTCGATCGCGACGCGCTGCTCGGCCGAGCGACCGTGCACGCCGAACACCTCCTGGTCGCCCCGAACGAGCCGCACCCTCTTGTCCGCCGTGACCCGGCCCAGCGCGGAGCCGCTCGGGGAGTGCACCACCATGCCCGTGTGCACCAGCAGCGGGGAGGCCGCCTCGACCGTGGCCGGGTCGAGGGCCGCGATCTCGACGGAGTCGTTCTCCCAGAGGGAGCCCATCTGCTCGTCCGACAGGTCGATCTCGCGCATGCCGGTCCAGCCGGAGTCCACCGCGAGCTCGGCCCGGTACTCCTCGGCCTGGAGGCCGACGGCGGAGGCCTTCACCCGCATCGGGAGGTCCTTGGAGACGACGGTGACGCTGCTGCCCTCGGCCGCCAGGTTGGCAGCCACGGCCAGGATCCGCGTGTCGTTGTCGCCCAGCCGGAAGCCGGCAGGCAGAACCGAGGGGTCGATGTGGTTGAGCTCCACCCGGAGTGTGCCGCCCGTGTCCCCCACGGGCACCGGCGAGTCGAGCCGGCCGTGCTGCACGCGCAGCTCGTCCAGCATCCGCAGGGCGCTCCGGGCAAAGTACCCGAGCTCGGCGTGGTGGCGCTTGGCCTCCAGCTCCGTGACGACCACGATCGGGAGTACGACATCGTGCTCCGCGAACCGCAACATCGCCTTCGGGTCACTCAACAGCACTGACGTGTCGATGACGAAGGTCCTGCGTTCGTCACCTGCCGGGCCGGGGGCGGCGTCGGCACTCTGGTCGGACTGACGGGTGGTGTGTGCGGAATGGCTCACTGCGGTTCTCCCTCCGGCGCCGAAACGCCGTGACAGCCTCGTCGCTACCTGGCGGGTACCGCCCGCCGGCGGAACCGACCCGGTCGAACCGGGGCTGGTGGATGGGCCGAGCGACCGACTCGGTGCGCCGCGGCGTGGCGCAGAGCCGGGGCCGGCCCTTCTCCACGGAGCGAGCACTCCATAGGTTGGCCTCCCGAAGGGGCGACTGGGTGCCGTCCCTGAGGTGGAAACTACGCGCACTGCCATCCCGTGACCAGACCCACGCCCCGGCGGGTCGCAAGTTGTCACGAACTGTTCACATGGTGGCAATAGCTTGATTTTTAGCTAAAGAGACGGCAAAACTCGCAGAGTGGCACGCCCAGGCGGCAGGATGGTCGCATGGCTTACTTCGCCGTCCTGCTCCGCGCCGTGAACATCGGACCCGGCTTGCGCGTGACGTCCGCCGACCTGCGCGGCGCCGCCGACGACGCGGGTCTCGCCGACGCCCGCACGCTGCTCAACAGCGGCAACCTCGTGGTCACACCGGGCACCTCCGGCGCGAGCCGGGCCGACGACGTCGCGCGCCTGGTGCAGGAGAAGCTCACGGCCCGGATCGGCCAGGAGGTGGACGCCGTCGGGCTGAGCGGCGAGCGGCTGGACGCGATCGCCGCGGCCAACCCCTTCCCCGCCGCCGCGAAGGACGACCCGTCCTACCTGCAGGTGCACGTGCCGTTCGGCGACCTGGACGAGGCAGGCATCGCCAGGCTCGACCTGGCCAGCCCTGGCCGGGAGATGCTCGCGACCGCCGCCGGCGTGCTGTACGTGCACTACGTGGACGGGATCGGCCGGTCGAAGCTGACCCCGAAGGCCATCGACCGCGCCGTCGGGGCGCCGACGACCGCGCGCAACTGGAACACGGTCACCAAGCTGCGCGCGGCCTGCAAGAAGCCCGCGTAGCGCTCCGTCGCGGGGGTGCGGGCATTCACCAACCGGTCCGTGATCCGCACATCGCGGCATGCGTCACCGTCGCTCCTGAGGTTCTGTTCGGACCACGAGCTCCTGCCCGCGGGAACGGACTTGAAACGTTGCAACATCGTGGCTCGAACAAAACCTCGGAGTCGGCCGGCGGCACGCGCCGGCGCCGGTGCCAGTGCCGGTGCCCCGGACGCCCCCACAGCGGCCCGGGTAGGGTATGGCCAAGGGAGTGCCGGGAAGTCTGGTCGGCGTGGACCGGGTCGACCGGTCCGTGTCAGACGACCCCGCAGCACGAGAGGACTACCGTTGATCGGTAACGCCCGCACCCCCACCACCCGGATCCGACGCCTACGGGCCTGGCTGTCCCGCGAGACCACCGGCGGCGCGCTCCTGATCGGAGCCGCGTTCCTCGCCCTGCTGTGGGCCAACTCCCCGTGGCGCTCCTCCTACCAGGCCTTGTCAGACGCCGTCGTCGGGCCCGCCGCGATCGGGCCGCTGCCGGTGCACCTGGACCTCAGCCTCGCCACCTGGGCCGCGGACGGGCTGCTCGCGATCTTCTTCTTCGTCGTGGGCGTGGAGCTCAAGCAGGAGTTCGTGAGCGGGAGCCTGCGCAACCCGAAGGAAGCGGGCGTCCCCATGATCGCCGCCGTGGGCGGCATGGCCGTGCCCGCGCTGATCTACGTCGGCACCGTCCTGGTCCTCGGCGAGCCCGGCGCGCTGCACGGCTGGGCCATCCCCACAGCCACCGACATCGCGTTCGCCGTGGGTGTGCTGGCGATCTTCGGTCGCGGCCTGCCCGCCGCGATCCGCACGTTCCTGCTCACCCTCGCCGTGGTGGACGACCTGCTCGCGATCGTCGTCATCGCGATCTTCTACACGAGCGAGATCCACTGGCTGCCGCTGCTCGGCACTCTCGTCTGCGCCGGCCTGTTCTGCTGGCACGTGCGCAGCCGCCGCCCGCGGTGGTTCGTGCTGCTGCCGCTCGCGGTCGTGGCCTGGGCCCTGATGCACGCGTCCGGGGTGCACGCCACCATCGCGGGCGTGCTGCTGGGCTTCACCGTCCCCGCGGTCGCCATGCACGGTGAGACCACGTCACGCACCACTCGGTACGAGCACCGGGTCAAGCCGCTCTCGTCCGGCTTCGCGCTGCCCGTGTTCGCCTTCTTCGCCGCCGGGGTCACCCTGGTCGGCGGCGCCGGCCCGGGTGCGGTGCTCGGCCAGCCGGTGGTCGTCGCTATCGCCGCCGGGCTGATCATCGGCAAGCTCGTGGGGGTGCTGGGCATGACGGCCCTGGTCACCCGGGTCACACCACTGCGGCTGCCCGACGGCATAGGCGTGCGCGACCTGTTGCCGGTGGGGCTGCTGGCCGGCATCGGGTTCACCGTGTCGCTGCTGATCAGCGAGCTGTCGTTCGGCGACTCCGAGCACACCGACGGCGCCAAGATCGCGATCCTCGGCGCGTCCGTGCTCGCGGCGATCCTCGGCGGTGCCGCGCTGCGGTACGACGCGCGGCAGGCGCGGACCACAGACATGAACCTGGACGGCCGCCCGGACGACATCCGCGACTACATCGGCGACGAGAAGGACCGCGAGACGCACTGACGCCCCCCGCCGAGGCAGAACTCTGGCGCACCATACGGTGCGCCAGAGTTCTGTCTCGCCCGAGTTCCGCTACGGCGCGACCTCCAGCAGCAGCGCCTCGCCCTGGCCGCCGCCGCCGCACAGGCCGACGGCGGC
>NZ_KI911760.1:112766-115951 GCF_000515355.1 Promicromonospora kroppenstedtii DSM 19349
GCGGACCGTCGCGAGCACGGGCACGCCGGCCGCCTCGGCCCGGGCGCGCGTGGTGAGCACGAGCGCCGCGGCGCCGTCGGAGATCTGCGACGAGTTGCCCGCCGTCAGTGTCCCGTCGCTCTTGAACGCGGGGCGCAGCCGCGCGAGCGACTCGGGCGTCGTGTCGGGCCGGACGCCCTCGTCGGTGCGCACCTCGACGGGGTCGCCGCGGCGCTGCGGCACCGAGACCGGTGCCAGCTCAGCCTCGAACACGCCGTCCTTGGCCGCGACAGCGGCCCGCTGGTGCGACGCCGCCGCGATCTCGTCCTGCTCCTCGCGCGACACGAACACGTCGCCGGAGTTGTGCTCCTCGGTCGAGATGCCCATCGAGACGTCGTCGAACGCGTCGGTGAGGGCGTCGTGCGCCACGGAGTCGGCCAGCTCGGCCGAGCCGTAACCGAACCCGGACCGCGCGCCGGCCAGGATGTGCGGGGCGTTGGTCATCGACTCCTGCCCGCCCACCAGCACCACGGCCGCCTCGCCCGTGCGCAGCAGCCGGGCTCCGTCGATGATCGACGTCAGCCCTGACAGACAGACCTTGTTCACCGTCACGGCCTGGACCGCCCAGGACACGCCGGCGGCCACCGCCGTCTGCCGCGCGGGGTTCTGCCCCGCGCCCGCCTGGATCACCTGGCCGAAGACCACTTTGTCGACGTCGGCCGCGAGCGCCCCCGCGCCCTCCAGCGCCTTGCGCGCCGCGATGGCGCCCAGGTCGACGGCGCTCAGCGCGGACAACGAGCCCTTCAGCCGACCCTGCGGCGTCCGCGCCGCCGAGACGATCACCACGTCGTCGGCGCTGTGTGTCGCGCCCGAACCGGTGGCGCCCGGACCGGTGCTCGTGGCACCCGTCGGAGCTGCAAATGCGTCACTCATGAGACCTCCTTTGGCCGTTCTTCCCAGCGTATCCCCCGGATTCACCGGCGAGCCCAGCGGTCGCGCGGGCTCGACGGTCGCGCGGGCTCAGCCCGCGGAACCGACCAGCTCGACGGCGAGCTCCGGCTCGGTCTTCTCGACGACCTCCTCGGCCGTCACCCCTGGTGCGAGCTCCCGCAGCACCAGCCCGGAGGGGGTCACGTCGAGCACCGCCAGGTCGGTGATGATCCGGTTCACCACGCCCTTGCCGGTCAGCGGCAGCGAGCACTCGCGCAGGATCTTCGGCGACCCGTCGCGCGCCACGTGCTCCATCAGCACGATCACGCGGCCCGCGCCGTGCACGAGGTCCATCGCCCCACCCATGCCCTTGACCATCTTCCCGGGGATCATCCAGTTGGCCAGGTCGCCCGTGGCGGAGACCTGCATGCCGCCGAGGATCGCGGCGTCGATCTTGCCGCCGCGGATCATGCCGAACGACGTGGCGGAGTCGAAGATCGACGAGCCGGGCAGCAGCGTGACGGTCTCCTTGCCCGCGTTGATCAGGTCCGGGTCGACGGCGTCCTCGGTGGGGTACGGGCCCACGCCGAGGATCCCGTTCTCGGACTGCAGCACCAGGTGCCGGTCGGCCGGCACGTAGTTCGGCACGAGCGTCGGCAGCCCGATGCCCAGGTTCACGTACATGCCGTCGGCCAGCTCGCGCGCGGCGCGCGCGGCCATCTCCTGTCGCGTCAGTGCCATGGTTCAGCCCTCCTTGCCCGACGGCGTGCCCGACGACGCGGGCTCCGCCACCGTGCGCCGCTCGATCCGCTTCTCGATGTCCGTGCCGACGTGCACCAGCCGGTGCACGTACACGCCCGGCAGGTGCACGCTGTCCGGGTCGATCTCCCCCGGCTCGACGAGCTCCTCGACCTGGGCGATGCAGACCCGCCCCGCCATCGCGGCCAGCGGCGAGAAGTTGCGCGCCGACCTGTTGAACACGAGATTCCCGTGCCGGTCGCCCCGCAGGGCGTGCACCAGCGCGAAGTCGGTGCTGATGGCCTCCTCCAGCACGTACTCGGCGTCGGAGTCCCCGAAGGTGCGCACCTCCTTGGCCGGCGACGCGATCGCGACGCCACCCGCGCCGTCGTACTTGCGGGGCAGGCCGCCCTCGGCGACCTGGGTGCCCACACCCGTGCGCGTGAAGAAGGCCGCGATGCCCGCGCCGCCGGCGCGGAGCTTCTCGGCGAGCGTGCCCTGCGGGGTGAGCTCCAGCTCGAGCTCGCCCGAGAGGAACTGCCGCTCGAACTCCTTGTTCTCGCCCACGTAGGAGCTGGTCATCTTACGGATGCGCTGGGCGTTCAGCAGCACGCCGAGGCCCCAGTCGTCGACGCCGCAGTTGTTGCTCACCACCGACAGGCCGCTCGTGCCCTGCGCGAGCAGGGCCTCGATCAGGGCGATCGGGTTGCCGCACAGGCCGAACCCGCCCACGGCCAGCGAGGCGCCGTCCGGGATGTCGGCCACCGCCTCGGCCGCGCTCGCGACCACCTTGTCGAACCCGGTACGTGCTCCAGTCATCATCGACTCCTCCATCACGTCAGTCCTGGCAGGTCATGCCATGTGCCAGTGTCACACTCCCGGCGCGCCGCCGGGCAGCAGCTCACCGCGCGCTCCAGCCGCCGTCGACGGTCCACGAGGCACCGGACACCATCGCGGCGTCCGGGCCCGTGAGCCAACCGACGAGCGAGGCGACCTCGTGCGGTTCCACCAGGCGCTTCACCGCGGACTCCGCGAGCATGACCTGCGCCATCACCTCGGACTCCGGGATCCCGTGCACCCTGGCCTGCTCGGCGATCTGCTTCTCCACCAGTGGGGTGCGCACGTAGCCGGGGTTGACGCACACGCTGGTCACGCCGTGCTCGCCGCCCTCCAGGGCCGTCACCTTGGACAGGCCCTCCAGCCCGTGCTTGGCCGCGACGTACGCCGACTTGAACGGCGAGGCCACCAGCCCGTGCACCGACGAGATGTTGACCACCCGCCCCCAGCCCCGGGCGTACATGCCGGGCAGGGCGGCGCGGACCAGCAGGAACGGCGCCTCCAGCATGATCCGCTGGACCAGCCGGAAGTCGTCCGGCACGAAGTCCTGGATGGGGCTGACCCGCTGGATGCCCGCGTTGTTCACCAGCACGTCCGTGTCCAGCCGCAGGTCGTCGAGCGCGCGGGTGTCGGACAGGTCGACCACCCACGCGTCGCCGCCCACCTCCTCGGCAACGGCCTTGGCGCCGTCGCCGTCCACG
>NZ_KI911760.1:116051-117820 GCF_000515355.1 Promicromonospora kroppenstedtii DSM 19349
GGCGACCCTCCAGGGCGGGGCTCACGGGCGGCCCTCGGCGAGCGCCCGCTCGCGGGCCTGGTCCTCGGCGTCGAGCGCGTGCAGGGACGCGCCCTTGGTCTCGCGCAGCGCGACCGCCGCGGCCAGGGTGATGAGGGCGGCGACAGCCATGTACACGGCGGTGGGCCACCAGGAGCCGGTGTTCTTGAGCCAGGTGGTGGCGAGGATCGGCGCGAGCGAGCCCGCGACGATGGAGGTCACCTGGTAGCTGATCGAGACGCCGGAGTACCGCATCCGGGTCGGGAACATCTCGGCCATGATCGCGGGCTGCACGGCGTACATCAGCGCGTGGAACAGCAGGCCGGCCATGAGCACGGCCAGGATGACCCAGACGTTCCTGGTGTCCATGGCCGGGAAGGCGAACCAGCACCAGGTCGCGCCGAGCACGGCGCCCGTGATGTACAGGGGCTTGCGGCCCACGCGGTCCGCGAGGCGGCCGACGGCGAGGATCACCACGAAGTGGAACGCGTGCGCGGCCGCGACCACACCGAGGATGCGGGTGGTGTCCATGCCGAGCGCCGTGCCGAGGTAGACGATCGAAAAGCTGACCACCAGGTAGTACAGGATGTTCTCCGCGAACCGCAGGCCCATGCCGGTGAGCACGCCGCGCGGGTAGCGCTTGACCACCTCGAGCACGCCGTAGGCCTTGTCACCCTCGTCGATCTCGGCCTTGGCCTCCTCGTAGATGGGGGCGTCGGAGACGCGGGTGCGCACGTAGTAGCCCACGACGATGACGACGGCCGACAGCCAGAACGCCACGCGCCAGCCCCAGGCGAGGAACGCCTCGTCGGTCAGCGTGGCCGACATCGTGTAGAGCACGACGGTCGCGAGCAGGTTGCCCGCGGGGACGCCTGCCTGGGGCCACGCCGTCCAGCGGGCCCGCTCGTCGTCCTTGCTGTGCTCCGCGACGAGCAGCACGGCGCCGCCCCACTCGCCCCCGAGCGCCACGCCCTGGACGAAGCGCAGGATCACGAGCAGCGCCGGGGCGAGGAAGCCGACCTGCTGGAACGTGGGCAGGCAGCCCATGAGCACGGTCGCCACACCGATCAGCACGATCGTGAACTGCAGCGTGTACTTGCGCCCGAGCTTGTCGCCCAGGTGGCCGAAGACGATGCCGCCCAGCGGCCGGGCGAGGAAGCCGACGGCGTAGGTGACGAACGCGGCGATGATCGCGTCGTAGGCGTTGCCCGTCTCGGGCATGAGCACCTTGTTGAACACGAGCGCGGCGGCGGTCGCGTAGAGGAAGAAGTCATACCACTCGACGACGGTGCCGGCCATCGAGGCGGCGACGATGCGTCTGATCAGCGACCGGTCGTCCGGTGCGTGGGTGCGTGACTGTGCGGACATGCTGCTGCTCCTAGGTGTCGACTCTGACACGGGGTGCGGCCGGGAGCGCGGTCCGCGCCGTCGGCCACCTGTGACCCGCCCGAGTGTTCCCGGCGAGCAGTGTGCGCAGCAATGACGAAGTGGGCAGAGGCGGTGTGCACGAATGCACACTTGGTACGGTCGCGGCATGTCAGCCCGCAACGACCCGCCGGCCGGCCAGGTGGCCGACCAGCTCCTGGTGCTGCTGGCCGTGGCCCGCACCGGCCGCTACACGACGGCGGCCCGCGCGCTCGGCGTCAACCACACCACCGTCGCCCGCAACGTCACGGCGCTGGAGCGGGCCCTCGGTGGGCGCCTCCTGGTCAAGGGCGCCGACGGCTGGGAGCTGACGACGCTCGGGCGCC
>NZ_KI911760.1:117920-119888 GCF_000515355.1 Promicromonospora kroppenstedtii DSM 19349
GGCGATCGCCGGCCAGGCGCGGTGCGAGGCGGTGATGCCGTGCACCAGCACGACGGCGGGCAGCGCTGCGCCGTCCGGTCCGGTCGCGACGGGCGCCGTCGGCTCCCAGACGCCTACCCGCAGCCTGCCGCCCGCCACCGCGACGTCGTGCGTGGTGTAGGTGTGCGAACCGGTCCCCTCGACCTGGTCGACGATGCTCATGGACGTACCTCCCCCTCGTTCCGGCCCGTGCCGGTCCCCCCGGGCGCCAGCGCCCGCTCGATGAACGTCATCGCCTGGTCGAACACCTCGGGCGGGACGGCCGACGTCGGGCCGCCGGGCTCGACGTCGGGACCCCACAGGACCCACCGCATCCCCACGATCTCGCCGATGCCCATGAGCGCCCACGCGGCCACCTCGGGGTCGATGTCGCCGACCTCGCCGGCCTGCTGCGCCTTCGCGAGGCCGTCGCGGTACCCCTCGACGATCCGGGTGTAGTGCAGCCGCAGCGCCCCCGGCGACACGAACTCGGCCTGCCGCACGATCCGGTAGAGCGCCGGGTGCTCGGCAGTGAACTCGAAGAAGGCGCGGAACCCGGCCCGCTCCGCCTCGATGCGCCCGGTCGCCTGCGAGGACGCCGCGATCATGGCGTGCCGCACCCGCCGGTTCAGGTCCTCGACCACCTCGTCGAAGATCTCGATCTTCGAGGTGAAGTACAGGTAGAACGTGCCCTGCCCGACGCCGGCGGCCTCCGTGATCTTCACGATCGAGGCGTCGTGGAAGCCGAGGTCGGCGAACACCTGCTCGGCGGCGACGAGGATGCGCGCGCGGGTGCGCTCCCCCTTGGTCATGGGCTGGGAGATGGTGCTCACCGGGCCTCCTCGGCAGGGCGTACGTGGAGCGCGGAGCGCACCACCTTGTTCAGGGACGAGCGTGGCAGGTCAGGGACGAGATCGAAGTGCCGGGGCACCTTGAACCCCGCGAGCTCGCGGCGGCAGAAGGCCTCCAGGTCCTCGGCGTCGGTGAGCTGCCCGCCGCGCGGCACCACGAAGGCGTGGCCCACCTCGCCCCAGCGGTCGTCGGGCACGCCGACGACGGCGGCGTCGGCCACCGCGGGGTGCCGGCGCAGCGCGGCCTCGACCTCGGCCGGGGTCACGTTCTCGCCGCCCGTGATGAACACGTCCTTGAGCCGGTCCACCACGCGGTAGTACCCGTCGGCGTCGCGTTCCACCAGGTCGCCGGTGCGCAGCCAGTCGCCCGCGAACGACGCCGCCGTCGCCTCCGGCTCCCGGAAGTAGCCCGCGAACACGCTGGGGCCGCGCACGAGCAGCTCCCCGGTGGCGGGGCCCGCGAGGTGCTCGCCGGTGACCGGGTCGGCCACCGCGACCTCGACGTGCGGGTAGGGCACGCCGGCGGAACCGAGGCGGTCGCGCGCCACGTCGTCGGGCAGGCAGAGCACGTTGGGGCCGGCCTCGGTGAGGCCGTATCCCTGGGTGAGCGCGACGCCGCGCCGGTGCCAGGCGCGCAGCAGCGGCTCCGGCATGGGCGCGCCGCCGACGACGGCGTGCCGCAGCGAGCTCAGGTCCGCCGCCGCGAAGCCGGGGTGCTCGGCGAGCAGCAGGTAGTTGGTGGGCACACCCATCATCGTGGTGACCCGCCGGTCGGCGACCAGGCGGAGCACGCGCTCGGGCTCGAAGGTGCGCTCCAGCACCACGGTCGCGCCCGTCCACCAGGCCAGCAGCGGCTGGATGTTCCAGCCGCCCACGTGGAACTGCGGCAGCACCGAGAGCACCACGTCGGTGCTGGTCAGCTCGACCGTCCGGGACAGCGAGAGGTTGTTCCAGAAGCAGTTGGCGTGCGTGAGCAGCGCGCCCCGCGAGGTGCCGCCCGTGCCCGACGTGAACACCAGCAGCAGCGGGTCGTCGTCGCGCACCGGGCGGTGCGGCGGTCCCGCGGGCGGCGGCTCGGCGAGGGACCTCCGCCGCGTGG
>NZ_KI911760.1:119988-120785 GCF_000515355.1 Promicromonospora kroppenstedtii DSM 19349
GGACGCCGTGGACCGGCTCGTCGGGGGCGACACCGAGGCCGACCCGGTCACCGGCGTCGTGCGCATGACGGCGACCGACGGGTTCAGCGCGTACGTGGCCTCCCCCGCGATCGCCCGGCTGCGCGGCGCGCACCCGGAGCTGTCGGTCGAGCTCGTGACCGTCACGCGCGTGGCGACGCACCACCGCTCGGGGGTCGACGTCGACGTCGTGGTCGGCGAGCCGAACGTGCAGCGGGCCAAGGCCGTGCGCCTGGGCGAGTACGTGCTCGGCATGTACGGCTCCCGGGACTACCTGGCCCGGCACGGCACGCCCACCACGGTGGAGGAGATGTCGCGGCACGGCCTCGTCTACTTCGTCGACTCGATGCTCCAGGTCAACGACCTCGACGCGCCCCGCCGCCTGGTGCCCGGCATGCCGGACGCGCTGGCCTCGACGAACGTGTTCGTGCACGTCGAGGCCACGCGCGTGGGTGCGGGACTCGGGTTCCTGCCGTGCTTCATGGCGGACCGGCACGACGACCTGGTGCGGCTCCTGCCCGACGAGGTCACCGAGCGCCTGCCCTACTGGGCGGTGATCCGCACCGAGTCGTGGCGCCGGCCGGCCGTCACGGCGGTGGTGCAGGTGCTGATCGACGAGATGAACCGGCAGCGGGACCGGATGCTGGGGCTGCGGCCGGAGGCCTGACGGCGCCGGACCGCCGCCGGACCAGAGGGGCGCCCCGCGGCGCGCCCCTGGGCATCTCGATCGGCGACGGTTCGATCCGCGGCGGCTCGATCCGCAGCCGCTCCCCCGGGCG
>NZ_KI911760.1:120885-130219 GCF_000515355.1 Promicromonospora kroppenstedtii DSM 19349
GGACCGCTCCCGTCCCGGTCGCTCCCGGGCCGACGGCGGGCGGCGAGCCGCTCGGCCGCGCCCGCCAGCCCGCCCGGCAGGAAGATCACGACCAGCACGAAGCAGGTGCCCAGCAGGAACATCGGCTCAGAGAGCGGGATGCGGAGCACAGCGGGCAGCCCGGCGACGGCCTCGGAGTGCGCGAGCTCGGCGAGCCGCTGGTCCAGCAGCGTGTAGAGCACGGCCCCGACGACGGCGCCCCAGCGCGAGCCGACCCCGCCGAGCACCACCATGACCAGGAGGGTGAGCGTGAAGTCGGCGGTCGACGTCGCCGGCGAGGCGCCGGACTGGAGCAGCAGGTACGCCATCCCGACGACGGTAGCGAGCGACGCGGCCAGTACGAACACCACGAGCTTGGTCAGGTAGGGGCGGCCGCCGATGATGCGCACGCGCACCTCGTTCTCGCGCACCGCGGCGGCGACGTGCCCGGCCCGGCTGCGCTCGATCCACAGCACCACCAGGTAGACGAGCAGCAGCACCGCGAGCGCCAGCCAGTACAGGTTGCGCGTGTTGACCACGCCGACCAGGGCGGCCGGCACGCCGTCGGTGGCGAGCGCGAGCCCCTCCTCGCCGCCGGTCAGGTCGCCCTGGTCGCGCCGGACCAGCACGTTGCCCGCCTGCGCGAACGCGAGCGTGACCATGGCGAACGAGATGCCAGTGACCCGCAGCGAGATGGCGCCGACGACGAACGCGAGGGCCACGCCGCCCACGAGCACGAGCGCGGCGGCGGGCAGGAGCGGCACGTCGGTGCGGTCCAGCACGATGGCCAGGCCGTAGATGCCCGCGGCGAAGTACAGGGCATGCCCGAAGCTCATCAGCCCCGCGACCCCGAACAGCAGGTGGTACGAGAGCGCGAGCGCCGCCGTCAGCCAGCACAGGGCCAGGAGCTGGAGCGTCCCCGGCTCGTACGTGTACCCCGGCAGGACGCCCGGGACCGGGATCGCGAGCAGCGGCAGGCACCCCAGGAGCACCAGGAGCGCGAGGCCACCGAGGCGGGTGGTGACGCGGTTCATGCGGGCCTCCCCATCAGTCCGGACGGGCGCACGAGCAGCACGAGCGCCAGGAGCAGGACGACGATCAGGTCGCCGGTGTTGTTCAGGTAGAAGTTGGCGAGCTGCTGGAGCACGGCGACGACGACGGACGCCACTGCCGCCCCGGTCAGCGAGCCCATGCCGCCGATCACCGTGACGATGAACGCGAAGATCAGCAGGCTCGCGCCCATGTGCGGCGACACGTAGTTCAGCGACTGCGTGGCGAGCACACCGCCCAGCCCGGCCGCCGCCCCGCCGACGGCGAACACGAGCGTGAACGCCTGGCGCACGTCGATGCCGAGCGCCGTCACCATGGCCCGGTTCTCCACGCCCGCGCGGATGATCAGGCCGTACCGGGTGTACCGCAGGAACGCGACGATGCCGCCGAGCACCGCTGCCGCGGCGAGCACGTTGAGGAACGCGGTGTTCGGCACGTGCGCGCCCAGCACGTCGGTGGTCGAGGCGAGCCAGTCGGTGCGCGTGACGTTGCGGGGGTTGGGACCCCAGATTCCCTCGAACAGCGCGACCGTGGCGAGCGAGAGCCCGACGGTCACGAGCACCTGCTCGATGTGCCGGTTGTACAGGGGCCGGATCAGGCCGAGCTCCGTGGCGGTCGCCGCGGCGGCCCCGGTCAGGGCTCCCACGAGGAGGCCCAGCAGGAGGCCGCCCCAGGTGCCCGCGCCGACCAGGTTGCCGGCCGCCAGCCCGACGAACGCGCCGAGCGTGAGGAACGACCCGTGCGCGAAGTTCAGCACGCCCATCAGCCCGTAGATCAGGGACAGCCCGGAGGCGACGAGGAAGTAGAGCCCGCCGAGGCCGAGGCCCGTCGCGAGCAGGAGGATCACGGTGCTCACCGGGCAACCCCCGTTTCGCCGGCCGAGCCTGCCGAGACCCCCAGCAGTCGCTGCACCAGCTCCGGATCGTCCAGCAGCTCCCGCGCCGGTCCCGTGTGCACCACGCGTCCGGCGTCGATCACGACGACGCGCTCGGCGAGCCGCTCGACCACCTGGAGGTTCTGCTCGACGAGCAGCACGGGCACCGTCCGCGCGGCCGTGGCCAGCGTCTCGGCGACCTCGGTCACGATGCGCGGGGCGAGCCCCTTGGTGGGCTCGTCCACGAGCAGGATGCGGTTGTCGTTGAGCAGCGCCCGGGCCAGGGAGACCATCTGCTGCTGCCCGCCCGAGAGCGTGCCCGCGCGCTGGCCGGCCCGCTTGACCAGGTCCGGGAACAGGGCGTCGACCAGCTCTCGGCGTGCCGGCGTGGTGCCGTGCGCCGTCGTGCCGGATCGTGCTGCCCGAGAACCGCCGCTCCCCGCGCGGCGTTCCGCGAGCCGCAGGTTCTCGGAGACGGTCAGGCCCGCGAACACCTCGCGGTCCTCGGGCACGTAGCCGACGCCGCGGCGGACGATGCGGTCGGTGCGCTCGCCGTCCACGCGGACGCCGTCGAGCAGCACCTCGCCCGACCGCTCGACCAGGCCGAGGATCGCGCGCAGCGTGGACGTCTTGCCCACGCCGTTGCGCCCCAGCACGGCCGTGACGCCCGACGCCGGGACCTCGAACGACACGTCGTGCACCACCTCCTGGCCGGCGATCCGGGCGGACAGCCCGCGCACCTCCAGCACGTTCGGCCCGCTCATGCCGCACTCCCCGCCGTCGTGCCCAGGTAGGCCGACTGCACCGTCTCGTCCGCCATGACCCGCTCCGGGACGTCGCAGGTCAGCAGCTCGCCGTGGTGCAGCACCGCGACGCGGTCGGCGAGGCCGAGCACCACGTCCATGTGGTGCTCCACCATGAGCACCGTCCGGCCGGAGTCGCTGATCGACCGGATCACCTCGACGAGCCCGGCGACGTCGCCCGTGGCGACGCCGGCCATCGGCTCGTCCAGCAGCACCATGGAGGAGTCCATGGCCAGCAGCACGGCTATCTCCAGCTTGCGCTTGTCGCCGTGCGAGAGGTCGCCGGCGGCGGCGTCGGCCCGGTGGGCCAGGCCCACCGTGGCCAGGTGCTCGGCGGCCTCCGCCGACGCCGTGTCGCCGCGCCGGGGAAGTTCAGGACCGAGAGGCTGCCGCCGAGGCGGCGCTGGGTGGCGAGCCGCACGTTCTCCGCGACGGACAGCCGCGGGAACAGGCTCGACGTCTGGAACGTGCGGCCCAGGCCCGCGCGGGCCCGCACCGCGACGGACGCCGCGGTCACGTCCCGGCCAGCGAGCAGCACGCGGCCGCTCGTGGCCCGGTAGATGCCGCTGATCAGGTTGAACAGCGTGGTCTTGCCCGCGCCGTTCGGCCCGATCACGCCGATCAGCTCTCCGCGCTCCACCCGGAGGTCCACCCCGGCGAGGATGCGCGCACCGCCGATCGTCAGCCCGAGGCCGGCCACCTCGAGGACCGGCTCGCCACCCGTCGCCATTACTGCGTCGCCTCCGCGGGCGCGACGGACGCGCCGTCGATGACCTCGACCAGCTCGGGCGTCCAGGCGTCGCCGTCCTGGACCAGCCTGGCCTGGTACATCGGCTGGATCAGGGCGTGGTCGGAGGCGCGGACCGTGGTCTCGCCCTTGGGGCCCTCGAACGTGTAGCCCTCCAGCGCGTCGACCATGGCCTCGACGTCGCCGGCGCCCTCCTCGATCGCGTGCACGATCATCTGCGCCGCCACGAAGCCGTCCGGCGTGAACAGGTCGGGCGTGCCGCCGGCCGTCTCGACGGCGTCGAGCATCGCGGTCTCGGTCTCGGTGCCGGCCGCGCCCGGGAAGTAGTGGTTCAGGAAGCTGACCTTCTCGGCCGCGTCCCCGTAGGCGCCGTAGGTGGCCACGTCACCCAGGCCGGTGACGACGGTGGTCTCGTCGAGCACGCCCTGCTGGTCCAGGCCCTGCCACATCGCGCCCGTCGTCGCGCCCGCCCAGGCCACGAAGACCATGTCGGCCTTGGCGTCGAGCACCTTCTTGGCGAACGGCGTGAACTCGGTGGCGTCCTCGGGGACCAGCACCGAGGAGACCTCGGCGCCCTGGCCGCCCAGCACGCCCTCGACGGCGGCGAGGTTGCCCTGACCGAAGGCGTTGTCCTGCGCGAACACGACGACCTTGGCGCCGTTCGGGTCCACGAACGTGCCCGCCGCGGCGACGTCCTGCAGCGACTGCCGGCCGCTGCGGAAGGTGTAGCGGTTGATGCCGGTGAGGGTATCGACGGCGGCGGGGCCGGAGACGTACAGGACCTTGTTCTGCTCGGCCTGCTCGGCCAGGGGCAGGGCAACGCCCGAGACGACGGTGCCGCCCAGGATCTGGTAGCCCTTGCCGATCAGGTCCTTGGCCTGCGAGACGGCCTTCTCGGGGTCGCCCGCGTCGTCGTGGTACGTCACGTTCAGCTCGTGGCCGGCGACGGTGCCGGTGCCGTCGGTGGCGTGGTCGATGCCCGCCTCGAACCCCTGCTTGTAGGCCGCGCCGTAGGCGGCGAGCGGCCCGGACTCCGAGTACACGATGCCGACGTCGATCGGCGCCGTGCTCTCGCCGTCGCCGCTGCCGCCGGTGGTCGCGCCGGTCGGCGCGCACGCCGCGAGCGCCAGGCCCGTGACCGCCGCCGCGGCGACGGCCATGAGGGACTTCCTCGTCCGCATGACTCTGCCCTTCTTCGGGTGGTCGCCGCTCGTGGGGTGCGGGCTCCGTCGCCCAAACCTGAGAGGCGATTCAGGTTGCGGAGATAGTGGACGAGCCGGGCATCTCATGTCAACCCATCGGCCGGTAGAAGGGCCCGGGTGAACTATTGACAGGTGATTCAGGTCGCACCTAATGTCCGCAGATGTCCGGCTGACCCCGCGCATCGGAGCGCCTCGGGCGGCACGACCTCAACGTGGAGGTTCGAATGACACACCCCTTGACGCGGCCCCGGCGCCGCCTCGCCAGCTGGCTCGCGGCACTCGTCGCGGTGGCCCTCGTCCCACCCGCGGTCGCGGCGGTGGCCGCCGTCGCGCAGCCCGCCGCGGGCGCCTGGTCGTCCCGTACGGCGGGCGGCATGACGACGCAGCTCTACGTGCCGACGTCGGAACCGGCCCTGGCCGCAGGGCGCGCGCTGATGATCAACCTGCACGGCTGTGTGCAGACGTCGGCCAACCTGAAGAGCGGCGGCAACTGGGCGGCGACTGCCGACGAGCACGGCATGGTCGTCGCCGTGCCCGCCGCGCCGAACGGCGGCGTGCTGCTCGGCTGCTGGGACTACTACGACACGTCCCACTCGCGGGCCAACCCGGCGCGGCACGACGACAACCTGCTCCAGCTCGTCGACGACCTGCTCGGGGACGCCTCGCTCGGCATCGACCCGAACCAGGTCTACCTCTCCGGGCTCTCGTCCGGCGGTGGCGAGACCATGGTCATGGGCTGCCTCGCGCCCGACGTGTTCGCCGGGATCGGCATCGACGCGGGCCCGACGGTGGGCACGACGTCGGGCCAGATCGGCTCCGTGGCGACCACGAAGGCACAGGCCACGACGGTCTGCCGCAACTTCGCGTCGACGGGGTCGCCCGGCTTCGGCACGCAGGTGACGTCGGTGGTCTACGGGTCGTCCGACACCACCGTGGCGACCGGGTACAACACCCTGAACGCGCAGGTCATGGCGGGTATCTACGGGGCCTCGACCCAGTCGTCGTTCTCCCTGGCGGGGCTGCCCGGCAGCAACACGGCGGGCACCGGCACCCTGTGGTCCGACGCCGCGGGGCCGCGCGTCTCGCTGATCGCCAACACGAACGTGGGCCACGCGTGGCCGGCCGGCGGCGGCCCCGGCGGCTCGTACATCTCGACGAGCTCCGTGAACTACCCGGCGTACGTGACGGACTTCTTCTTCGACAACAACCGGCGCGTGGACCGGTCCGCCGAACCGACGGACCCGCCCACCGACCCGCCGACGGACCCGCCCACCGAGCCGGGCCTGTTCTGCGGCGCCGCCACGAACGCGCAGCACCAGGCCGCGGGGCGCGCGACGTCGTACGGCATCGACCCGTACAACCCGTTCTACGCCATCGGCACCCTGGACTACCTGGGCCAGGGCAACGCGACCGTGACCACGCTCCGCGAGACGTCGGAGGGGGTGTTCGACCTGGTCACGGGCTGCTGACGCCGCCCGTTCGGTGCGCGCCCCACGCGGGGCGCGCACCGCTCAGTCCTCGGGAGCGTGCCGCTCCAGGAACCGGTAGACCTCCGTGGTCTCCACGCCCGGATAGGCGCCCGAGGGCATCGCGGCGAGCATCGACGCGTGCGGCCGCGCCGAGGGCCAGGCGAAGTCGCCCCATTTCTCCGACAGGTCCTCGGGCGGCCGCCGGCAGCACGACTCGTCGGGGCACCGTGACGCCGACCGCACCGTGGTCTCGCGCCCGGAGAACCACTTGACGTCCGCGAACGGCACACCGACCGACACGGAGAACGCGCCGTCGGACGTGTTCTCCACGCGTGAGGTGCACCAGTACGTGCCGGACGGCGTGTCCGTGTACTGCGCGTACGGGTTGAACCGGTCCTCGACGTCGAACACCCGGCGCGCCGTCCACTGCTTGCAGACGTGCTGGCCCTCGACGGCGCCCAGGGCGTCGGACGGGAACCGCACGCCGTCGTTCTCGTACGCCTTGTGCAGGATCCCCGACTCGTGCACCTTCATGAAGTGCACCGGGATGCCGAGGTGTCGCGTGGCGAGGTTGGTGAACCGGTGCGCGGCGGTCTCGAAGGACACCCCGAACGCGTCGCGCAGGTCCTCGATCGCGATGGCCCGCTCGTCCTTGGCGTCGCGCAGGAACTTCACGCCCGGCTTCTCCGGCACCATCAGGGCGGCCGCCAGGTAGTTGGCCTCGACGCGCTGGCGCAGGAACTCGCCGTAGTGCCCCGGCTCGGTGTGGTCCAGCACGTGCGAGGCGAGGGCCTGAAGCAGCGCGGACCGCGTGTTCGACCGGCCTCGGAACCCCTTGGACGGCAGGTACAGGCGCCGGTTGCGGGTGTCGATGACGGACCGTGTCGAGTGCGGCAGGTCGCTCACGTAGTGCAGCGTGAAGCCCAGGTGCGCGGCGATCTCCGCCGCCATGCGCTGGGGCAGCGGCCCGGTGGTGTGCCCGACGTCGGCCAGCAGGTCCTTGGCGACCTGCTCGAGCTCGGGCAGGTAGTTGTCCTTGGCGCGCATCTCGTCGCGGAGCTCGCCGTTGGCCCGCCGCGCCTCCTCGGGGGTGGCCGCGCGCTCGGTGTGCAGGCGCTCCAGCTCCCGGTGCAGGGCCAGGATCGTCGCGAGCGCGTCGTGGGGCAGCGACTTGCCGATGCGCACCCCGTCGATGCCGAGCGAGGCGAACAGCGGCCCGCGCTGCACGCGCTCCAGCTCGATCTCCAGCGCGTCCCGCTCCGACGGCGGCTCAGGCGACAGCAGGTCGTCCACCCCCGTGCCGAGAGCGCGGGCGATGGCCTGCAGCTGCGAGAACTTGGGCTCCCGCTTGCCGTTCTCCAGCGTGCTGATCTGCGACGGGGCGCGGTCGATGGCAGCAGCGAGGTCCTCGAGCGTCATGCCCTTGCTGGTCCGCAGGTAGCGGATGCGGCGGCCGATCGTGAGGGCGTCCGGCTCGGCGTCCGACGTCGCCGTCGGAGCGTTTTGACCGCTCTGGGTGGAACGCGAGGAAGTCGCGTTTCGCGCGGTTCTGCGATTTTCGGTGCTTCCTGCCATGCCCGAGGGTGACATAGGCAAAGGCTTCCGATCAACAGAAGAACTGGAAATCTTCTGCTCGGATCTGCTTGAGAAGGGGGTTGCGGAGGGCAGATGGTCGTTACACGTCACCGGCAGACGCGGTGGCAACGTTCCGTCCCGAGAAGGAGACCCGCCATGAGCGCACCCACGATCGACCCCACGTCCGAGGCGACCACGTCCGCGACGACCGCGGTGCCGGCGCAGGCCTCCGTGCGCGCCGGGGACCAGGTCCAGACCGCCGAGGAGCTGCGCCAGGCCTGGGCGTCCGACCCCCGCTGGGCCGGCATCGAGCGCAGCTTCACGGCGGAGGACGTCGTCGCGCTGCGCGGCTCGGTCGGCGAGGAGAACACGCTGGCCCGCCGCGGCGCCGAGCGCCTGTGGCGCGAGCTCCACGAGGAGGACTACATCAACGCCCTCGGCGCGCTGACCGGCAACCAGGCCGTGCAGCAGGTCAAGGCGGGCCTGCGGGCCATCTACCTCTCCGGCTGGCAGGTCGCCGGCGACGCGAACCTCTCGGGGCAGACCTACCCCGACCAGTCGCTCTACCCGGCCAACTCCGTGCCGGCCGTGGTCCGCCGCATCAACAACGCGCTGCTGCGCGCCGACCAGATCGACGTGTCGGAGAACGGCACCCCCACCCGCGACTGGCTCGCCCCGATCGTGGCCGACGCCGAGGCCGGCTTCGGCGGCCCGCTCAACGCGTACGAGCTGATGAAGTCGATGATCCAGTCGGGCGCCGCGGGCGTGCACTGGGAGGACCAGCTCGCCTCGGAGAAGAAGTGCGGCCACCTCGGCGGCAAGGTGCTCATCCCCACCCAGCAGCACGTGCGCACGCTCAACGCGGCCCGGCTCGCGGCCGACGTCGCCGACGTGCCGTCGATCGTGATCGCCCGGACCGACGCCGAGGCGGCGACCCTGATCACCTCGGACGTCGACGAGCGCGACCGCCCGTTCATCACCGGGGAGCGCACGAACGAGGGCTTCTACAAGGTGACCAACGGCATCGAGCCGTGCATCGCCCGCGCCAAGGCCTACGCGCCCTACTCCGACCTGATCTGGATGGAGACCGGCACCCCGGACCTGGAGCTGGCCCGCAAGTTCGCCGAGGCCGTCAAGGCCGACTTCCCCGACCAGATGCTGAGCTACAACTGCTCGCCGTCGTTCAACTGGAAGAAGCACCTCGACGACGACACGATCGCCAAGTTCCAGCGCGAGCTCGGCGCCATGGGCTTCAAGTTCCAGTTCATCACCCTGGCCGGCTTCCACACCCTGAACTACTCGATGTTCGACCTGGCCCACGGCTACGCCCGCGAGCAGATGTCGGCCTACGTGAAGCTGCAGGAGCTGGAGTTCGCCGCCGAGGAGCGCGGCTACACCGCCACGCGACACCAGCGCGAGGTCGGCACGGGGTACTTCGACCGCGTCGCCACCGCGCTCAACCCGGACTCGGCGACCACCGCGCTGGCCGGCTCGACCGAGGCGGCGCAGTTCTGATGACCGCGACCATCGACACCCGCGCCCACGGCACCAGCCCCTACGACGCCGACGCCGGCCTGGCCGGGATCGGCACCCCG
>NZ_KI911760.1:130319-142871 GCF_000515355.1 Promicromonospora kroppenstedtii DSM 19349
GGGCGAGCCGCGCACGCCCGCGCCGTCCGAACCGATCGGCGCCACGCAGGTCTCCCGGACCGTCAGCGGCGGCACCCACGGGAGCCCTGCCCCGGACTGGGGCACGCCGGACGACCTCCCGGCCGCGAAGGTCGCGCCCGACGAGGTCGGCGAGCACGTCACCTTCGACGAGGTGGCCGTCGCGGCGATGCGGCTCGCGAACATGCTCGACCCGTCCTCGCCCACCGCGCTCATCGAGACGCTGCCGGACACCGGGACCTCCCTGCGTCGGAACCTGCTGGACACCGTGGCGGCCTACGGCGACTCCACCGCCGGATACGCCAACGGCCGCATCCCCGCCGACGTGCTGTGCGCGCTGCCCTTCGCACCGGGGCACCTGCTGCGCTGCGACGCCGCCGAGCGCCTGACGGCGCTGAGCGCCCGGTTCGAGAAGGAGTTCGGCCACCCGATCCCGCTCACGGACTCCTACCGGTCCTTCGAGATGCAGGTGGCGGTCCGGGGCGCCAAGCCGCACCTGGCCGCGATCCCCGGCACGTCCAACCACGGCTGGGGCCTCGCGGTCGACCTCGGCAACCCGATCGCCGGCGGCGCCTCCGACGAGTACGTCTGGCTGCGGCTGCACGCGCCCGACTATGGCTGGGACAACCCCTCCTGGGCACAGCTCGGCGGCGCCAAGCCCGAGCCCTGGCACTTCGAGTTCTTCGCGGCGGGCTCGATCCCCAACCGGGCCATCGACCCGTCCGACGTCGGCTCGTGGACGACGGTGGCGAGCACCGACCCCGCGTCCCCGGGAGTCCGGTCTGCCGGGGGCTCGGGTGACAGAGAGCAGTCCCCGTCCGACGGCGGGCCGGGGTCCGGCTACGGCGGCTCCGGCACGGGCGGCTCCGGCACAGGCGGTGGAGCCGACGCGGGGTCTCGCCCCGGCGGCGGCTCCTCGGTGGGCTCCGGCGGCAAGACCCCAGCCGCACCCGAGAAGCCGGCGCCTGCCGAGCCGACGGAACCGCCCGCACAGGCGGAACCGGACGCCCCGGCCGAGACCGGCCTGGTCGAAGGTGTCGTGGGCGGCACGCTCGACCTGGTGGGCAGCACCGTCGACGGCGTGGTCGGCGGGGTCGTCGGCGGCCTGCTCGGCGGCAAGAGCACGGGTGGCAGCGAGAACCCGACCGGGTGAACTTTGCGTAGCAGTTCCGTTGTGGCGGTTTTGGGTGCTTTTAGCCGGATACGGTGCCCGCATGTCCGACGACGAGGGCGCCCGCCGCGCCCCAGAACCCATTCCGACCCCTGAGCCAGCTCCGGCTCTGGTCGCACCGAACGGCGCGGTTGCCGACGCCGACACCGGACCGGCGTCGCCCACCCGCTCGGCCCCGCAGACCCCTTCGGCCCTCGTGGCGTTCCTCAAGGAGCACGCCGTCACCCTCGTGCTGATCGTGCTGCTGATCGCCGCCGTGGTGTGGGGCGCGCTCGGCGTCGTCTCGACCAACGAGTGGAAGACGCGCGCCGCGGGCTTCGCGTCGGACCTGGCGAGCGCGAGGCAGACCATCGCCGATGCCCACGCGACGATCGACGACCTGGAGATCGCCAAGGAGCGCGCCGAGACCACCGCGACGGCGTGCGTCGGCGCGATCGACGACGCGGACGCGATGCTGGAGGTGTCGGCCAAGATGGACGACAAGACGGTCGTCTACCTGGAGGGGCTGAACGACTTCATGGCCGCGGTCGCCGCGGGCAACATGTCGACGGCGGAGACCATCGGCGCCGAGATCGACGCCCTGGGCGCGCAGCTCGACGACCTGAGCCAGCAGATCGAGGGGCACATCGACGACTACGAGGACTCCTCAGCCGGCTGCCACGTCGACGCCGCCCAGGACGTCTGACGACAGGGCGGCGGGCGGGCGACCTCGGTCACCTGCCCGCCGCCCTGGTGTCCGTCAGCCCTGGTCGAGGCCCAGCAGGTCGTCCTCGGTCTCGCGGCGGACCAGCACCCGCGAGGCGCCGTCGGAGACCGCGAGCACCGGCGGGCGGGGCAGCATGTTGTAGTTGGACGCCATCGAGCGCCCGTAGGCGCCGGTCGCGGCGACGGCGAGCAGGTCGCCCGCGCGCACGTCCGCCGGGAGCTGCACCTCGTGCACCACGATGTCGCCCGACTCGCAGTGCTTGCCCACCACGCGCGCCAGCACCGTCTCGGCCGCGGACGAGCGGCCCACGATCTCGGCGTGGTACGCCGCCCCGTACAGAGCGGGGCGGATGTTGTCGCTCATACCGCCGTCGACCGACACGTAGGTGCGCGTGAAGTCGGCGCCGCCGTCCGCCGAGACGGTGACGGGCTTGACCGTGCCGACCGTGTACAGCGTGAGGCCCGCGGGCCCGACGATCGCCCGGCCGGGCTCGATCGAGAACCGCGGCAGGCTCGTGCCGAGCTCCTGGCACACGCCGGACACCGACTGCGCGATGTCCTTGGCCACCCGCTCGGGGTCGAGCGCGACGTCGCCGGGCAGGTAGGCGATGCCGTAGCCGCCGCCGAGGTCGACCTCGTCGACGAGCACGCCCGACCGCTCGGACAGGTCGGCCCGTAGGCGCAGCACCACGCGCGCGGCGGCCTCGAACCCGTCCGGGTCGAGGATCTGCGAGCCGATGTGCGAGTGGATGCCGAGCAGCCTGAGCTCGGGGTGCTCGAGCACCTCCAGCAGCGCGGCCATCGCGGGGCTCTCCGCCCCGTCCGCCGCGTTGACCGACAGCCCGAACTTCTGGTCCTCGTGGGCCGTGGCGATGTACTCGTGCCCACCGGCGTGCACGCCCGTGGTCACGCGGACCATCACCGGGGCCACGACGCCGCGCTCCCCCGCGAGGCGCGCGACCCGCTCGATCTCGACCAGCGAGTCCACGATGATGCGGCCCACCCCGGCGTCCAGGGCGCGCAGGATCTCGGCGTCGGACTTGTTGTTGCCGTGCAGGCCGATCTCGGCGCCAGGCACCTCGGCCCGCAGCGCGACGGCGAGCTCGCCGCTCGAGGCCGTGTCCACGCGCAGCCCCTCCTCGCGCGCCCACCGCGCGACGGCCACGGTGAGCAGCGCCTTACCGGCGTAGTACACGTCCACGCCCGCGCCGACGGCGCCGAAGGCGGCCTCGAACGCCGTGCGGTAGGCGCGGGCACGCATCCGGAAGTCGGCCTCGTCCAGCACGTAGGCCGGCGTCCCGTGCTCCGCCACGAGGTCGCGGACGTCGACGCCCGCGACGGCCAGCGCGCCGTCGGGCAGCCGGCCGGCGCCCGTGGACCAGGGCGCGCCGGTCACATCCGCTCCGGGGCGCTCACGCCCAGCAGGTCGAGGCCGTTGGCCAGGACCGTGCGGACGGCGTCGTTCAGCCACAGACGGGCCCGGTGGGCGTCCGTGACCTCCTCGTCGGGGTACGGCGTGACGCGCAGCTTCTCGTCGTCGTTGTACCAGGAGTGGAAGTCGCCGGCGAGGGCCTCCAGGTAGCGGGCCACGCGGTGCGGCTCGCGCAGCTCGGCGGCCTGCGCCACGATCCGCGGGAACTCGGTCAGCCGCCCGATCAGCGCACCCTCCGAGGCGTGCGAGAGCTGCGCCGGGTCGAACCCGTCGGCACGGGCCACGCCGCGCTCGACGGCCTTGGTGCCGATCTGCACCGTGCGGCTGTGCGCGTACTGCACGTAGAAGACCGGGTTGTCGTTGGTCTGCTTGAGCATGTCCTCGCCCTGCAGCTCCAGCGGCGTGTCCGCGGGGTAGCGCGCGAGCGAGTAACGGACGGCGTCGCTGCCGATCCAGTCGACGAGGTCGCGCAGCTCGATGATGTTGCCGGCGCGCTTGGACAGCTTGGCGCCGCCGACGTTGACGAGCTGGCCGATCAGCACCTCGATGTTGGTCTCCGGGTCGTCCCCGGCGCAGGCGGCGATGGCCTTGAGGCGGTTGATGTAGCCGTGGTGGTCGGCGCCGAGCAGGTAGATCTTGCCCGGGAAACCGCGGTCCTTCTTGGACAGGTAGTACGCGGCGTCGGCGGCGAAGTAGGTGGGCTCGCCGTTCGCCCGGATCATCACGCGGTCCTTGTCGTCCGTGAAGTCCGTGGTCCGCAGCCAGACCGCGCCCTCCTGGTCGAACACGTGCCCCTGCTCGCGCAGCCGGGCCACGGCCTTCTCGACGGCGCCCGAGCTGTGCAGGTCGCGCTCGGAGAACCAGACGTCGAAGTGCACGCCGAAGTTCTCGAGCACCTCGCGGATCTCGGCGAGCTGGTGCGCGTAGCCCGACTCCCGGGCGACCGCGACGGCCTCGTCGTGCGGCAGCTCCGGCAGCTCGGGGTGGTCCGCCAGGACCTTGGTCGCGAGCTCCTTGACGTACTCGCCGCGGTAGCCGCCCTCGGGCACCTCGCCGTCGGTGGCGCGCGCCAGCACGGACTCCCCGAAGCGGTCCATCTGGGCGCCCGCGTCGTTGATGTAGTACTCGGCGGTCACGTCGGCGCCTGCCGCGCGCAGGATGCGCGCCAGCGAGTCGCCCAGTGCGGCCCAGCGGGTGTGCCCGATGTGCAGCGGACCGGTCGGGTTGGCGCTGATGTACTCCAGGTTGATCACCTGGCCGGCCAGGGCCTCGCCCCGGCCGTACGCGGCACCGGCCTCGACGATGGTGCGTGCGAGCTCGCCCGCGGCGGCGGCGTCGAGCGTGATGTTCAGGAAGCCCGGTCCGGCGACGCCGACCGACTTGATGCCCGGCGTCGCGCCGAGCCGGGCCGCGAGGTCCTCCGCGAGCGCCCGCGGCGTGGTGCCTGCCTTCTTCGCGAGCTGGAGGGCGACGTTCGTGGCCCAGTCCCCGTGCTCTCGCTGCCTCGGTCGCTCCACGTGGACCGACGCCGGGACGGCGTCGGCGGGCAGGGCGAGCGTGCCGTCGGCGACGGCCGCTGCGAGGGCAGCGCTGAGTGCTTCTGAGAGCTCCGTGGGGGTCACGGATCGATTCTATCGGCCGGGCCGGATCCCCTGTCTCGTTGTCCACAGGCACCGGACGGCGGTGGCGCGCCCCACGTCAGGGGCCCGCCACCGCCGTCCGGCAACGACCTTCAGTCCGTGACCACCTCGAGCGTGCCGAGCATCTGCCAGAACCGGTCGTCGGAACCCGGAGGACCGTCGTAGCCCAGCTGCACGAACCGTCCGTCAGGGAGCTCCACCTCGACCCGGGCGTTGAACGCCGCGGCCTCCTCCTCCCCGTAGGCGGTGTAGTCGGTCATCCGCACGGTTGCCTGCTCCGCCCCGGGCACGTCGATCCGGTACCCACCGACGGGGATGTCGCCGTTGCCGAGGATGCCCGCCTCCTCGACCGAGACGCCCACCCCCTCGTACTCGTCACCCGGGGCCTCCCGGACGAGCTCGCCGTCCTCGCCCAGGCTGGTCCAGTCCGCGGGCACCCGCAGACGCACGTCCGGCAGGTCGGAGACGACCACCCAGTCCTCCGGGACCGGCGGGGCGGCGTCCACGAGCGCCCGGCCGTCCGGCAGGTCCTCGTAGGACGGCAGGTCCTCGGCCTCGGCCGTGAACTCCAGGCTTCCGGCGATCGTGCTCACGACCCGGTCGCCGTCCGCCCCTTCGGGGACGTACACGTCGATCGTGTACGTGCGACCCTCCGCCCGGCGGACCTCGATGAAGGCGTGCAACGTCCCGTCCTGCGGGTCCAGCTCGGCGCCGGCCCGATCGGCCCCCGGGGGCAGGGCCATCTCGTACGTGTGGCCGAACTCGTCGTCCGGGACGAGCGAGGCCCCGGACGTGGTCACCTGCAGGCGGAGCTCACCGTCGGCGTCGTCCATGGAGACGGTCGGCCAGTTGCCCTCCCTGGCCGCGGACAGGTCGTCCTCCACCCAGTCCCCCGGGATCGCGAAGCTCAGGCCCTGGTGCTCCTGGACCGCCCAGTCCGCGGGGTGCTCCTCGATGACGTCGAGCGCGGGCCCCTGTATGTCAAGGTCCGCCTCGGTCGCGTCGGGATCGACCCGGACGCCCTCGACGAGTCGCTCGAACAGCGACGCGGACTCCGGCGCGTCGGGCAGGACCACGATGACCTGGACGACTCGTCCGGACTCCAGCTCGACCTCCAGCATGCCCTGCGGGCCTGCGTCCCAGCCCTCTTCCACCAGCAGGTACTGCGCCGACGCCGCGCCCGGCACGTCGATCTCGACCAGGTCGCTGTCGGACTCGGACGGAGAGTCACCCTCGTCGAGCGGCATGACCGTCACCGCCGCCGTCACCTCCGCGGGGTCGAACGGCCCCTCCTGACCGTCCGTACCCCAGGACGGGTAGCCCTCGCCCTGGTCGTAGGCCTCGAAGTCGGACGGCACCGACAGGATCAGACCGCCCCCGGAAACCTCGTGCCACCCGTCCCCGAAGGGCCAGCCGGCCGGCAGCACCTGCTTCCCGGTGGCCATCATGCCGCCGACGGTCACGAGCGCCGCGACCGCGAGCGTCACGACGCCGCCGATCACCCCGCGCCGGGTGCGCTCGTGGCGGATCGCCCGCCGCGCCATCGTCTCGCCGTCGATCCCGGCCACGGGCCCGACCTGGTCCGCGACGTCGTGGATCAGGCTCACCAGAGTGTCGTTCTGCTCCTTCATCACTGCGCCTCCTTCCGCGAGGTGCTGGGTGTGCCGACCTCTGCTCCGAGGACGTCCCGGAGCCGGTCCAGCCCGCGCGAGGCGCCCGACTTCACGGCCCCCACGGAGATCCCCAGGTCCTCGGCCGTCTGCTTCTCCGTCCGGTCCAGCAGGTAACGCAGGACGACGACGCGCCGCTGCGCGGCGGGAAGCTGTCGCAGCGCCCGCACCAGCTCGTCGCGGTCGACGACGTGCTGCGTGCCGTCCGGCGTCGCCCCCGGCCGCAGGTCCGTGGGCGACACCAGGACGTCCTTCCGGGTGCGCCGCCAGCTGTCGATCCTGGCCGTGGCGATGATCTTGCGGGCGTAGGCGAACGGGTCGCCGTCGCCCACCCTGCCCCAGGCCCGGTAGGTCCGTTCCAGGGCGAGCTGCACCAGGTCGGCCGCCCGGTGCGTGTCGCCGCACAGCAGGTAGGCGATCCTGGACAGCTCGGGCGAGCGGTCCCTGGCGAACGCCGTGAACCGCTCCGCGGCCGTACCCGTGGTCACCACCCGGGCACGGGCGTCGTCGAGGACAGCCGCGTCATCACTCACCATGTCCACCACCCTGGTCGTCAACTGCGTACCTGTCCGTACGCCCCTGAGGTCGAGCTCTTCGCGGAATCACGGCACACAGACGCGTCGGGCCGGCGGAAGGTTGCCAAGCGCGGGGCACCGATCGCAGCGCGTTTCCGCGTCGCACGGTGTCACGCCGCGCGACGCCGCGGGTCACAGGCCTGGATGCACGCGCGGGGCCGCTTACCTGGTAGTCTCACTTCGGCCGTTAAGGGAGCAACGCATCCCAGCCAGCGGCCTCGCGCCTGTAGCTCAGTGGATAGAGCGTCTGCCTCCGGAGCAGAAGGTCGGGGGTTCGAATCCCTTCAGGCGCACCACCCGGAAAAGGGCCCCTCACCAGGCATCACGCCAGATGAGGGGCCCTTTCGCCGTCCAGAGCCTGGTGGTGTTCCCCACCACAGATCAGGGTCCGGCGTACTCGTTCGTCGCCGGCGGCCGAACCGCTCAGACCGGATAGTCGACGCCCCCAGCCGTCCCCGCATTGGCGGCTACGTCCTCCCGGAGCCGCTCGACGGCGCGCGTGACGTTCGCCAGTGCGTCGCTGCCGAGGATCAGACGACGCCGTGGGCGCGCCGCCGTGACCTCGGCATAGACGGCCGCGGCGGACGCCGTCGCGTCCCCGGGGAACAGGAGAGTGGCCGCGTCCGGCAGGGCCACCGCGTCCAGGAACGGACGGACGGCAGGCTCGTAGTCCGCGATCCGTGCGCCCGACGCCCTGGTGCGGCCGATGATCCCGGTGCGGATCGAACCAGGCTCGACCAGCAGCGTGGTGATGCCGAGGTGGGCCACCTCGCCCGCCAGTGCGTCGGTGATGCCCTCCAGCGCGAACTTGCTCGCCGAGTAGTAGCCGTTCACCGGGAGGCTGGCGATCCCGTCCATCGAGGAGATGTTGACGATGGTGCCGGCCCGCTGGTCGCGAAGGGTCGGCAGGACCGCACGCATCATGCCCACGGCCCCGAAGAAGTTGACCTCGAACACCGCGCGGTAGTCGGACTCGTCCTGCTCCTCGACCGCTCCGATGAAGTCGATGCCCGCGTTGTTGACGAGCACGTCGATCCGCCCGAACCGCTGCCGGGCCGCCTCGACCAGCCGCGCGCGGGCATCGGCGTCGGTGATGTCGGCGGTGACCGGGAGCAGGCTCTCCGGGTAGCGCTCGGCCAGGTCGCTCAAGGGGCCGACGTCGAGCGCGGCGGCCGCGACGTCGTGCCCCTCGGCGAGGACGTGTTCGGCGAGCAGACGGCCGAGTCCGGTTGCCGCTCCGGTGATGATCCACGTGGACATGGTGGTTCCTTTCGATGGGTTCGAGACAGGTGGTCGGACGAGTCGCTGGCGGCTCAGACGGCCGACGGCGCAGTGCTCAGCAGAGCCGCTCGCCGCCGAGAGCGGCGGTTCGCGACCAGGATCACGACGGCGACGACGACGGCACCCACGTAGAAGAGCGTGGAGACCTGGAACACCGCGGCGTATCCCTCGGCCTGGACCGCCGGGGCGGGATCCGTCCCGTGACCGACGGCCGAGGCGAAGATGACGGTCAGGATCGCGAGCCCGATCGAGCCGCCGATCTGGTGGGCCGTGTTGACGAGGCCCGAGGCCGCACCGGCGTCGGACTGCCCGACGTCGGCCATGCCGAGCTCGGTGAACAGGATGATCGCGATGCCCTGACCCACGCCGAGCACGAGCAGCGGGAGCACGATCTGCGGGAAGTAAGGGGTGGTCGCGTCGAGCCGGCTCATCCAGGCCATGCCGACGGTCGCGAGCACCAGGGAGGCGACGAGCAGGGTCGACTTGTTCATCCGCGCGCCGAGGAATCGGACGACGTACACCATCGCGAAGAACATCGCGGTGATCGGGATGTACGCGAAGCCGGTCTCCAGCGGGCTGAGGCCCAGCACGTTCTGCAGGTACTGCGACAGGAAGTAGAACATCGAGAACATCGCGCCGACGATGAGGACGCGACCGACATACGCTCCGGACCGCTGCACGCTGGCGAACAGCCGCAGCGGGACGATCGGCTGGGCCGCCCGGCGCTCGACCAGCACGAAGGCGACCACGAGGACCACGGCCGCGACGAGCGGGACGATCGTGAGCGGGCTGGACCAACCGGCCTCGGCCGCCTCGACCAGGCCGTAGACCAGTGCGGACATGCCGAGGGTGATGGTGAGCGCACCGGGCACGTCGATCCGGCCGGACTGCCGCCCGCCCTCGGGCAGCACACGAGGCGCAAGTGCGACGACGAGCGCGCCGATCGGCACGTTGATGAGCAGGCCCCAGCGCCACGACCAGAACTGGGTGAAGACCCCGCCGACGATGATGCCCACGCTCGCGCCGGCGCCGATCACGGCGCTGTAGACCGCGATGGCACGGGCGCGTTCCTCGGGGGCCGGGAAGCTGGAGACCAGGAGCGCGAGCGTGGCCGGGATCGCGAAGGCCGAGGCCAGGCCCTGCACCGCGCGGGCCGCGATCAGCAGCTCTGCCGTCTGCGCGACGCCGGCGAGGAGCGACGCGAGGGTGAACACGACGACGCCGGCGACGAACACGCGGCGACGGCCGAACAGGTCGCCGGCGCGAGCGCCGAGGAGCAGCAGGCCGCCGAACACGAGGACGTAGCTGTTCTGGATCCACGAGAGCCCCGAGTCGGTGAATCCGAGCTCCTGCTGGATGTGCGGCAGCGCCGTGGTCACGATCGAGGCGTCGAGCGTCATCATGAGCTGGCACCCGAGGATGACGGCCAGGACGACGCCCCTGCGGTCTGCGCCCGGACGGGCCGGGCTGGATGAGGCGGACATGAGAGCTGCTCTCCGATCTGGAAGTAACTAACGAGTTTGTTACCTCCAGTGAAGCACGATGTGGCGACGCTTGCAACTAACTAGTTATTAACTAGGATGGGTGGCATGGTCAGAGACTCCGACGCGACCCGCGCCCGCATCCTCGACGCGGCGGAGGCCGAGTTCGCCGCGTACGGCATCGCAGGCGCACGGGTCGACCGCATCGCCGAGAACGCCCCCGCGAACAAGGCGCTCATCTACAAGCACTTCGGCAGCAAGGACGAGCTGTTCGACACCGTCTTCGCGCAGCGGGTGCTCGCGTTCGTGGACAAGGTCGACTTCGACGCGACCGACCTGCCCGCCTACGCGGGCCGTGGGTTCGACCTCTACGAGGCGAACCCGACCACGCTGCGGCTCACCACCTGGTACCAGCTGGAACGCCCTCAAGGGCAGCTCGAGGCGATCAAGGCATCCAACACCGCGAAGCTGAAGGCGATCAAGGAGGCCCAGGACGCCGGCCGGCTGACGAGTGCCTACGCACCCCTGGAGCTGCTCACCGAGGTTCGAGCGCTCATGATGAGCTGGCACCTGCACACGCCGGAGCTCGCGATGGTCCGGCAGCCGGCCCGAGCCCGCAGGCGCGAGGTCGTCGTCGAGAGCGTGCGCCGTCTCGTCCAGGGCGACCACCGCTGAAGCGGGGCCAGGGCCCCACCGGTCGCACGTCACGCCCCGAGCAGAGACCGTAGGCAGACGCGGGACCCATACCGTAGACTCCCTGCCGCGGGGGGAGTACTTCCCAACACCGTCCCGGTCATTACGGCACTGCTACCAGTGCCTCGGGCGGCGGCCTTGCCCAGCAAGGCGAAGGAGACCTCGGAGCCGACCTATCTTTGGAGACTCCTTGCTCGCCCAGCTGACGAGTTCTGCTGCCCCTGCCTCCGCGCTGACGACCGTGGCCACACCCATGATGTGGGCCCTGACGATCCTCGCCGTGATCGTCCTGATCGTCGTCGACTTCCTCATCACCCGGCGCCCCCACGAGGTCTCGATGCGTGAGGCCCTGGGCTGGAGCGCCTTCTACATCGCCCTCCCGCTCGCGTTCGGCGGCTGGATCTGGGCCACCTTCGGCTCGTCGATCGGCGTGCAGTACCTGACCGGGTACCTCGTCGAGAAGTCGCTGTCCGTGGACAACCTCTTCGTGTTCATGCTGCTGCTCAGCGCCTTCGCGGTGCCCGCGGCCCTGCAGCAGCGCGTCCTTCTGCTCGGCATCGTCGGCGCACTGGTGCTCCGCGGCGTCTTCATCGCCGTCGGCGCCGCCGTCCTCGCCAACCTGAGCTGGGCCTTCCTGCTGTTCGGGGCGATCCTGCTGGCCACGGCGGTCAAGATCCTCCGCGACCAGATCAAGGGCGACGACCACGCGATCGAGGTCTCCGAGCTGCGTTCGGTGAAGCTGATCCGCCGCTTCATGCCCGTCACGGACGACTACCGCGGCCCCGCGCTGTCGGTCCGCGAGGGCGGCAAGCGGATGCTCACCCCCCTGGCGGTCGTGGTCGTAGCGATCTTCGCCGCCGACGTCGTCTTCGCGGTGGACTCCGTCCCCGCCGTCTACGGCATCACCAGCGACCCGTACCTCGTGTTCGCGACCAACGCCTTCGCCCTGCTCGGCCTGCGCGCCCTGTACTTCGTGCTGCAGACCGCCCTGAGCAAGCTGGTGCACCTGGGCTACGGCCTCGCGACGATCCTCGCCTTCATCGGCGTGAAGCTCGTGCTGCACTGGGCCCACGGCATCTGGGCCGGCGTGCCCGAGATCCCGACCGTCGCCTCGCTGGGCGTGATCATCGCCGTCCTCGTGATCGTCACCTTCACCAGCCTCCATGCGACCCGCAACGACGACGACGGCGAGGCCACCCAGCACGCCGGCACGGGCGACGCGTCGGGCACCCCGGCCGTCGAGGCGTCGGACGGCGAGAAGTCCGACCAGGACCGCGACGGGTCGAGCGCGTCCCGCCCCGGAGCACACTGACCCGCTCCACCCCCGGTACGTGTCAGCCGTGCAGGTCACCAGCGTGACCTGCACGGCTGACACGTGTGCAAGGGGCTGGACAGCCCGGACGGGCAGGATCGGCAGACCGGCGTCGTTGCGCCGTAGAGTCCTCCCCGCTATGGACGCATCGGCCCTCACGCTCACCGTCGTCGTCGGCGGCACGATCGCCGCCCTGCTCATGGGCCTGTCCAAGACGGGCCTGCCTCCGCTGGGCGCGCTCGGCGCGGCGATCATCGCCTCGGTGCTCCCGCCGGTCCAGGCGGCCGGCGTCGCCCTGCCGCTGCTCATCGTGGGCGACCTGGTCGCCGTCAGCACCTACGGCAGGGACGTCCGCTGGCGCATCCTGCGCGGCCTGCTGCCCAGCGTGACGGTCGGGCTGCTGGTCGGATTCGCGGCACTGAGCTGGGCCCCGCCCGACGTCAGCGCCCGGATCGTCGGCGCACTGCTCCTGCTCGCGGGGCTCGGCGACCTGGTCCGGCAGCTCACCGCGCGGCGCGCCCGACGTCGTCCCCCGCGCCCGGCGGACGCCGAGACCACACCCGCGGGCGCGACG
>NZ_KI911760.1:142971-143889 GCF_000515355.1 Promicromonospora kroppenstedtii DSM 19349
CGGAGCGTCAGCCGCCGGGGCGGCCGGAACCGGGGCGACAAGGGCCGTGCCCCCGCGACCGACGAGTCCCTCGCGGACACGATGAGCGGCGCCGGCGGGACGGTCGGCTCCGGCACCGTCGGGTCGAGCGGCGGCACCGGGATCGGCCTCGCGATCGTCCGCTGGGCGGTAGAGCTGCACGGCGGCCACGTGCAGGTCGTGGACTCCGAGCGGGGCGCGACGATGCGCGTCACCCTCCCCGCACGGGCGCACCCGGCACCGGGTGTGAGCACGACGCACACGGTCTGACCTCGTCCTGCGCCGCGGGCGGCGTCCAGTGGGCGGCGTCTGGTGAGAAACCCAGCAGCCTAGGGCTGCGAGCGGTCGAAACGTGAGACGGAGTCCCGTGATTTCTGTCACAGACGCCAAAGGTTGTCCGTGCGGGGCGAAACCCCGTAACACCATGTTGGGGACTTCCAGGCCGAACGTTGCCCTGGTTTTGCTCTGTGTGCGAGAAACATGACGAACCTACTTCTTTGACACCGGACCCGCCCGCAACACCCGCGTGATCACGCCCCCCCGCGGGGCGCGAAGGGCCTACCCTTGGAGGGTCCGAAAACCATTCGGGCTGTGCGCGCTGTGACCCCTGTACGGCGCGCGACGAACGCAACTGTGGTGAAGGTGGGCGATCCGCGCGTGTCCCCTAAGGCTGGTTCAGAGTCGATCAGCGTGGCGAGCTCGTCATTCGGAGCCAACGAATGGCTTGTGGACGAGCTCTACCAGCAGTACCTGAAGGACAAGAACGCGGTTGACCCCGCGTGGTGGGACTTCTTCGCCGACTACACGCCGGGCGAGAACGGTTCCGCCAAGGAGGGCGCACCGACCGCCCCCGCTTCAGCCCCGACCCCCGCCGCAGCGGCTCCGGCCGCGCCCGCGACG
>NZ_KI911760.1:143989-151154 GCF_000515355.1 Promicromonospora kroppenstedtii DSM 19349
GGGCGCGACGCCCGACACACCACGCGCCGCCCTCGGCGAGCGCCTCGCCCGCGCCGCCCTCGGCGCCACCGCCGGCGTCTCCACGATGATCGCGAACGCCGGCGGACCGCCCATGAGCCTCTACCTGCTCCGGACCGGCGTCTCGCGAGCCGGGCTGCTCGGCACGGTCGCGCTGTTCTTCCTCACCGTCAACGTGGCCAAGCTGCCGTTCAGCGCGAGCCTTGGCCTCGTCTCGGCCGGCTCGCTGCTGGTCTCCCTCGCCCTGCTGCCCGGCATGGTCGCGGGCTTGCTGCTCGGCCGGTTCGTGGCCCACCGCATCTCGGGCCCGGTGTTCAGCACGGCCGTGCTGATCGCGACGGCCCTGGCAGGCGCCCGCCTCCTGCTCGGCTGAAGGCACATCCGGGCTACCGATTCGCCCCCGCGTGCGGATAGTGTCCCGGTATGCCCGACGAGTCCGTCGACTTCTACCCATCCCGCGCGCACGTCATCACGCTCGCCCTCGGCACCCTCGCGCTGGTGGTGCTCTGCGCCGTCGCCGCCCGGCTCGGCTTCGACGCCGCCCAGATCAGCGGCTCGCCGGCCGCGCTGGCCGTCGTGTCGGTGAGCGCCATGGGCGTCCTGGTCTTCACCGGGCTGGGCCTCATCGTGCTCCGCCGCCTGCTGCTGCCCACCTGGCCCGTGCTCACGTTCGACGACGACGGCCTCACCGACTGGCTGCCCAACCTCGGCGTCGAGCAGGTGCTCTGGACCGAGGTCACGGGCGTGCGCGAGGCCCGGCTGGCGTTCCGGCGCGTGCTCGCCGTCGACGTCGCCGACCCGCGGGCCGTCGTCGTGCGGCAGCGGACGTTCGTCCGTCGCATCGCGGCCTCGCTGAACACGGCCCTCGTCGGCACGCCCGTGGTCCTCAAGCCGGGGAGCATCGCCACCCGTCCGGAGGAGCTGTCGGCCGCCCTGACCGGGTTCGTCACCGACCGGGCGCCCCTCGCCGGGCCGGTTGCGTAGACTTCTAGGACCATCCGCCGAGAAACACCTGCCGAGCAGCGCGAGGGATCCTCATGAGCGACGACCTCTTCGACGAGCCGCCCGCCGCCGAGCCCGACCGCGGCTACGCCGACTTCGAGTTCGAGCGCCGCTTCTTCGTGCGTGACCTACCGGCCGAGCTCAAGGACGCCCCGGCCCTCATCGTCCAGTCCTACTTCCTGGCCGACGACGGCTACGCGCTGCGCGTCCGGGTCCAGGCGGGCGACGTCGACGCCGACCTCACGGCCGACACCGATCCGGCCGAGCTGCTCCGGTCGCACGTCGCGGACATCGACTTCGCCGCCGTCACAGTGAAGGGCCCGGCCGTCGGGGGTACCCGCTACGAGGCGGAGCGCGAGCTGGACCCGAGCATCGGCGTCGAGCTGGTCCGCCGGGGCGGCGCGCCGGTCGTCAAGGTGCGCTACGCCGCGTGGCTCGGGGCCGACGGCTGGTCCATCGACGTGTTCGGCGGAGCCAACCACCCGCTGGTGGTGGCCGAGTGCGAGCGCTCCGGCCCGGTAACAGGCCTGCAGATCCCGGACTTCTGCGTCACGGAGATCACCGACGACCGCCGGTTCTCGAACGAGTACCTGGCCACGGAGCCGTACAGCGCGTGGGCTCAGTCGTTCGCCGCGGAGCTGGCGAGCCAGGGGCCCGCCTTCCGCCAGGACTTCGGGCCGAACACCCACCTGCGGCTCTAGCCGCGCCACTCGCCCTTCTCGACGACGCCCGACACGAACTCCCAGTGCCACGGCTCGTACTTGCTGCCGCCGAGCTGCGCCCACGCCGGGTTCTGCCAGCCGTAGGACGGCGCGTTGGCCCAGAGCCACGAGAAGACGTCGCTGTCGCCCGTCTCCTTGGAGCACAGGTCGATCGCCAGGCCCCAGCCGTGCATGGACGTGCCCGGGGAAGCGGCGTAGAAGCCACGCGACGCCTTCATCTCGTACTGCGTGCTCAGGTCGCGGTAGCTGGCCACCAGGCACAGCTCGCGCCCGAACGACGCACGGAACGCCTCGTTGAGCGCGCTGAGCGACATCGCGGCGTCGGGCCGGAGGTACTCCCCGTCCTGCCACAGCTCGCACAGCGAGTGGTCCGCGAGCCCACCGTTGGTGCCGTCCACGGGTGCGTTGACGTCGCAGTTCGGCAGGGGGCTGCGGTCGAGCGAACGGCTGGCGGCCGACGCGGGGCGGGTGAGCGCCTCGGCGCGGACCACGGCGGCCGAGGTCTCCGGGCGCTCGACGGGCTGCGTCACGAGGTCCAGCACCGACGGCCCGGTGGGCGGAGCCTCGACGTCGAACGGCGACTCGCCGGGTTGTTCGGCGGCCTGCACGAACGGCGCCGCGATGGTCGCGGCGGCCAGGGTACCGACCACGGCGGCCCGGGAGATCATGCGCTGTCCCGCGGGGACCGACGACGTGGGACGGGAGGCCTTGGGGACCGCCCCGGTGACCAACCGGTCGAACGACGTCACCTTGCGCATCGCCTGAGTCTGCTGCTCCGCCTCACGGCGCGCGCGGCGCGTCATGAGGGCGGGCTGCGTGCTCGTCACAACCGTGGACTCCACTGGCCCTCCGTCTTCATGTGTCCGCGGCCCCCTCGCGCTCCGTTATGTGCACGTGACATTAGACCCGGGTCGGCCAGGCTGCCAACCCCGGCCTGTTGACCGTCCGGCTCCGGACGATCAACAGGCAACGGTCAGCGGCGCTGCATGGCGTCGCGGACCTCGCCGACGAGCTCTTCGAGGATGTCCTCCAGGAAGACCACGCCGAGTACCGCGCCGTCCGGCCCCTCGACGCGCGCCAGGTGCGAGCCCGAGCGCTGCATGACCCGCAGCGCGTCCTCCACCTCGTCGTCGGGCGCGACGGCCGCCAGGGCGCGCACGCGCCACACGGCGACCGGCTCGAACCGCGCCGGCCCGGTCGCGTACAGCACGTCCTTGAGGTGCAGGTAGCCGACGAGCTCGTCGCCCTCCTCGCGCCGTGTCACCACGGGGAACCGGCTGAAGCCGTGCTTGGACACGAGCCGCTCGACGTCGTCGGGCGTGCTGGTCTCGTCGACGGCGACCAGGCCGCCGACCGGCACCATGACATCGCGCGCGGTGCGGTTGGAGAACTCGATGGCGCCCGTCAGGAGGCCCTGCTCGTCGCGCAGCACGCCCTCGGCCTGCGAGTGCTCCACGATGGACTGGACCTCCTCGGCCGTGAACGCCGACGCGACCTCGTCCTTGGGCTCGACGCCGGCGAGCCGCACCGCGTGGTTCGCGATCCAGTTCAGGCCGACGATGATGGGCCGTAGCACCCGGCCAAGGAGCACCAGGGGCGGCCCGAACCACATGACTGCCCTGTCCGGGCCGGAGACGGCCAGGTTCTTCGGCACCATCTCGCCGAGCACGACGTGCAGGTACACGACGAGCGACAGCGCGATGACCAGCGCGATCGGGTGCGTGAGCTCCTCGCTCACGCCCATGCTGTGCAGCGGCCCCTCCAGCAGGTGCGCGATGGCGGGCTCCGCCACGATGCCCAGACCCGTGGAGCAGACGGTCACGCCGAGCTGCGCGCACGCGAGCATGAGCGACACGTGCTCCATCGCCCACAGCACGGTGATCGCGCGCCGGTCCCCGGCCGCGGCGAGCGGCTCGATGGCGCTGCGGCGCGCCGAGATGACGGCGAACTCGGCGCCCACGAAGAACGCGTTCCCCGCGAGCAGCACGAGGCCGATGACGAGTGCGGTGGTGGTGCTCATCGGGTCGCGCCCTTCTCGGAACCGTTCCGGCCGGCCCCGGAGCCGTCGGCCCCCGGGGCGGGGTCGTCGGGCAGCGGGCGTACCCGGAGGCGCTCGACACGCCGTCCGTCCATGGCCTCGACACGCAGGCTGACCCGCGCGTGCGGACCGTGCAGGCCCGCCTGCCCCACCGTGACCTCGTCGCCGACGCCGGGCATCCGGCCCAGCTCCGCCATCACGAGGCCACCGAGCGTCTCGTAGGCGGCACCCTCCGGGACCTCGATCGTCGTGTACTCGGCGAGCTCGTCCGGGCGGAGCACGCCTGGCACGATCCACGATCCGTCGGCGGCGCGCGACGCGCCGGCCCGCCGGGGGTCGTGCTCGTCCGCGACGTCGCCCACCAGCTCCTCGACGACGTCCTCCAGCGTGACGACGCCGGACGTGCCGCCGTACTCGTCCACCACGACGGCCATCTGCAGGCCGAAGCCGCGCAGCTCGACGAGCAGCGGACCCAGTCGAACCGTCTCGGGGACGCGGGGCGCGTCGACCATGAGCGCGGCCGCGGGCACCTCGCCCCGGCGGTCGTGCGGCACGCCGACGGCGCGGCGCAGGTGCACCAGACCGACGATGTCGTCGCGGTCCTCCCCGATCACGGGGAACCGCGAGTGCCCGGTGCGCCGGGCCAGCGCGACGACGTCCTCCGCCGTGGCGTCCCGGTCGATGACGGACATGCGCAGACGGTCGGTCATCACGTCGCGCGCGCTGAGCGTGTCCAGCTCGATCGAGTTGGTCAGCAGCGTGGCCACCGACTCCTGGAGCGTGCCCTCCTCGGCGGAGCGGCGCACCAGCGACGCCAGCTCGGAGGCCGAGCGCGCGCCCGACAGCTCCTCACGGGGCTCGACGCCCAGGCGGCGCAGCAGCGCGTTGGCCGACCCGTTGAGCACCGCGATGAGCGGCTTGAACGTGATGGTGAACACCCGCTGGACCGGCACCACCAGGCGCGCGGTGGCCAGCGGGGCCGACAGCGCGAAGTTCTTGGGGATCAGCTCGCCGCACACCATGGAGAAGGCGTTGACCAGGATGAGGGCCAGGACGCCGGCGAGCCCGGCGGAGACCGCCGTGGGCACGGACGTGTTGCCGAACGCGGCGGAGATCAGGGAGTTCAGGGCCGGCTGGGCGGTGTAGCCGAGCAGGATGGTGGTCAGCGTGATGCCGACCTGGGCCGAGCTCAGCTCCGTGGAGAGGTGGCGCAGCGCGGTGCGGACGCTGCGGTCCCGCAGGCCGTTGCCGAAGACCGGCTGGGCGCCGGACGCGGACCGCGCGCCGGGGCCGGGATCAGAGGAGGAAGCAGACCGGGAACCGCCGGGTCTGTCTCCCTCCGAGTCGTCGGAGTCGCCGATCACGGCGGGGTCGATGGTGACGAGGGAGAACTCCCCCGCCACGAATACTGCTGTGCCTGCCGTGAGAAGAACGCCGACGGCGACCATGATCCATTCGCCGGTCATCTCACGCTCCGGAGGGCACCGCGGGGGTCCTGATTCATCCAGGTTTCTCGGTGGGGATATCGCTCGATCATCGTGCGATAGATCGTAGCGGGAACAGTGCAGGCAGCGCCCAGGAGTCCGACTCTCAGGCTGGCTTCAGTGTCTTATCAGGCAGGTACGGGCATGATTGACCTATGTCATCTGGTACTCCCCAGCCGTCTGGGGCCCCGCAGCAGCCCGGCACGGCGTCGGCCGCCGCCTCGACCGGTCAGCAGTCCGCGACCGTGCTCGTGGTGGAGGACGAGCCCACGATCGCCACCGCGATCGCCCAGCGGTTGTCCGCCGAGGGCTGGCGTGTCGAGGTGGCGCGCGACGGCCTGTCCGGCGTCGACGCCGCCTCCAGGCTCCGCCCCGACCTCGTCGTGCTCGACGTGATGCTCCCGGGCATCGACGGGCTCGAGGTCACACGACGCATCCAGGCCGAGAACCCGGTCCCGATCCTCATGCTCACCGCACGGGACGACGAGACCGACATGCTGGTCGGCCTGGGCGTGGGCGCGGACGACTACATGACCAAGCCCTTCTCCATGCGTGAGCTGGTGGCCCGCATCAAGGCCCTGCTGCGGCGGGTCGACCGCGCGGCGCAGGCCGCGGCGACCACGCCCGCGGACCCGCCCATGATGATGGGCGACGTCACGGTGGACCGCGCGCAGCGCCGCGTCTACCGCGGCGGCGAGGAGGTGCACCTGACCCCGACGGAGTTCGAGCTGCTCGTCATGCTCGCCGGCTCCCCCAAGACGGTGCTGACGCGCGAGCGCCTGCTCGCCGAGGTCTGGGACTGGGCCGACGCCAGCGGCACGCGCACCGTCGACTCCCACATCAAGGCCCTGCGCCGCAAGCTCGGCCCGGACCTGATCCGCACGGTGCACGGCGTCGGCTACGCGTTCGAGCCGCCGGCCAACCAGTAGCGCCGGTGCCCCGATGAGACCGCACGTGCCCCGCGTCCCCGACGTGCGGCCGCTCGACCCCCTGCGCTCGCTGAAGATCAAGCTCGGCGTGCTGGTCGCCGCCACCGTCACGGCGGCGGTGCTGATCACCTGGCTCGGCCTGCAGGCGTCGCTGGGGCCGAGCCGCACCTTCCCGCTCGCGATCATCCTGTCGCTGCTCGTCACCCAGATCCTGGCCCGCGGCATGACGTCGCCGCTGCGCGAGATCACGGAGGCCGTCCAGGCCATGGCCGACGGCGACTACACGCGGCGGGTGCGCGCCACGAGCAGTGACGAGGTGGGGCAGCTCGCGCACGCCTTCAACCGCATGGCCGAGGACCTGGCCTCCGTGGAGCAGACGCGGCGCGACCTCATCGCGAACGTGTCGCACGAGCTGCGCACGCCCGTCGCGGCGCTCCAGGCGCAGCTGGAGAACATGGTCGACGGCGTGGTGGAGCCCACTCCGGCCGCGCTGGAGCAGGCGCACGCGCAGACCGAACGCCTGACGCGGCTCGTCACCTACCTGCTGGACCTCTCCCGGATCGAGGCCGGCGCCTCGGCCCTGAACATCGGCGAGATCGCCGTCGGAGACTTCCTCGAGCACTGCGCCGAGGACCTCCAGATGGTCGACGCCGCCAAGGACCTGCACTACGTCATCGACGTCACCCCGGAGGACCTGACGATCGAGGGCGACGCCGAGCGCCTGCACCAGGTGGTCATCAACCTGCTGCAGAACGCCATCCGCCACTCGCCGCAGGGCGGCGTCGTCCGCCTGGACGCGTACCCCGTGGACGGCACGGAGGGGTCCGACATCGTGCTGGAGGTCAGCGACGAGGGGCCCGGCATCGCTGCCGCCGACCGCGAGCGCATCTTCCAGCGCTTCGTGCGCGGCACCGGGTCGACCGGCGCGCCGCGCGGTGACGGGGGTCGCGGCGACGGGGGCCGGAGCGTCAG
>NZ_KI911760.1:151254-169182 GCF_000515355.1 Promicromonospora kroppenstedtii DSM 19349
GCCCGCGACGGCCGCACCGAAGGCGCCTGCCCAGCAGAGCGCGGGCCCGGTCACCGGTGGCACCGCCGCCGCGGAGGCCGGACAGCCCGTGCGGGAGAAGTCGCTGCCGGCCGACCCCAAGGTCAACCCGGCCAACCCGATCGCCACGCCGCCCACCACCCACTACGCGGACACGTTCGAGCGCCCCGTGGCGCACCCGGACGCCGTCGACGACATCCAGAAGCTGCGCGGCCCCGCCGCGCGCGTGGTCACGAACATGGAGGCCTCGCTCGAGGTCCCCACCGCCACCTCGGTGCGCGCCGTGCCCGCCAAGCTGATGGTCGACAACCGCATCGTCATCAACAACCACCTCAAGCGCGGCCGGGGCGGCAAGATCTCGTTCACGCACCTGATCGGCTTCGCGCTGGTCGAGGCCCTGGCGGACATGCCCGTCATGAACGCGCACTACGAGCCGGTCGACGGCAAGCCGGGCGTGAACCAGCCGGCGCACGTGGGCTTCGGCCTCGCGATCGACCTGGCCAAGCCGGACGGCTCCCGCCAGCTCCTGGTGCCGAGCATCAAGAAGGCCGAGGAGCTCGACTTCGCCGAGTTCTGGGCGGCCTACGAGGAGCTGGTCCGCAAGGCCCGCAACAACAAGCTGGGCGTGCCGGACTTCCAGGGCACCACCATCTCGCTGACCAACCCGGGCGGCATCGGCACGGTGCACTCGGTGCCGCGCCTGATGCAGGGCCAGGGCACCATCATCGGCGTCGGCGCCATGGACTACCCGGCGGAGTTCGCCGGCGCGTCCGAGGAGCAGCTCGCCCGGATGGGCATCTCGAAGGTCATGACGGTCACCTCGACCTACGACCACCGGATCATCCAGGGCGCGCAGTCCGGCGAGTTCCTGAAGATCATCTCGAACAAGCTGCTCGGCCTGGACGGCTTCTACGACCGCGTGTTCGCGGCGCTGCGCGTCCCGTACGAGCCCGTGCGCTGGGTCCGTGACAACACGGTCGACGCCGACGTCGAGGCCGCCAAGCCGGCCAAGATCGCCGAGGTCGTGCAGGCGTACCGCTCGCGCGGTCACCTGATGGCGGACACCGACCCGCTGGCCTACCGCCAGCGCAAGCACCCCGACCTGGACATCCAGACCCACGGCCTGACCCTGTGGGACCTGGACCGCACCTTCCCGACGGCGGGCTTCGGCCCCAAGCCGAAGGCGACGCTGCGCGACATCCTCGGCCTGCTGCGTGACTCGTACTGCCGCACCATCGGCATCGAGTACATGCACATCTCCGACCCGGCTCAGCGCAAGTGGCTCCAGGAGCGCCTGGAGGCTGGCTACGCCAAGACGCCGCGCGAGGACCAGCTGCGCATCCTGCGCCGTCTCAACTCCGCCGAGGCGTTCGAGACGTTCCTGCAGACCAAGTTCGTGGGGCAGAAGCGCTTCTCGCTGGAGGGCGGCGAGTCCCTGATCCCGCTGCTCGACGCGATCCTGTCGCGCGCCGCCGAGGGCGGCCTCGACGAGGTCGGCATCGGCATGGCCCACCGCGGCCGCCTCAACGTGCTGGCGAACATCGCGGGCAAGAGCTACGGCCAGATCTTCAAGGAGTTCGAGGGCCAGCTCGACCCCAAGAGCGTGCAGGGCTCGGGTGACGTCAAGTACCACCTCGGCACCGAGGGCACGTTCACCTCGGAGTCCGGCGCCACCACGCGCGTCTACCTCGCGGCCAACCCGTCGCACCTTGAGGCCGTGGACCCGGTGCTCGAGGGCATCGTCCGCGCCAAGCAGGACCGCATCGACCTGGGCGGCGACGGCTTCTCCGTGCTGCCGATCCTGGTGCACGGCGACGCCGCGTTCGCCGGCCAGGGCGTCGTGCCCGAGGTGCTGAACCTGTCGCAGCTGCGCGGGTACCGCACCGGCGGCACCATCCACGTGGTCGTCAACAACCAGGTGGGCTTCACCACCGGCCCGACGGCGTCCCGCTCGACCACCTACGCGACCGACGTCGCCAAGGGCTACCAGGTCCCCGTCCTGCACGTGAACGGCGACGACCCGGAGGCCGTGGTCCGGACGGCGGAGCTCGCCTTCGCCTTCCGCGAGCAGTTCGGCAAGGACGTCATCATCGACCTCATCTGCTACCGCCGCCGCGGACACAACGAGGGCGACGACCCGTCGATGACGCAGCCGCTCATGTACAACCTCATCGAGACCAAGCGCTCGGTGCGCAAGCTGTACACCGAGAACCTGGTCGCGCGCGGTGACATCACGGTGGAGGAGGCCGAGCACGCGCTGCAGGACTACCAGTCCCAGCTCGAGCGGGTCTTCACCGAGACCAAGTCCGGTTTCACGCCCGCCCCGGAGACGGAGCACCTCGCCGGCCTGGAGCGCCCCGAGTCGCAGCGTGAGGACGCCGGCACGATGGTCGGCTGGCAGACGGCGATCTCGCACGACGCCCTGCAGCGGGTCGGCGACGTGCACATGTCGCCGCCCGAGGGCTTCACCGTGCACCCGAAGCTCGCGCAGCTCCTGGAGAAGCGTCAGCTCATGGCCAAGGAAGGCGGCATCGACTGGGGCTTCGGCGAGCTCGCGGCCTTCGGCTCGCTGCTCGCGGAGGGCACCCCGGTGCGCCTCGCCGGCCAGGACTCGCGCCGGGGCACGTTCGTACAGCGGCACGCGGTGCTGCACGACCGGGAGACCGGCGCCGAGTGGACCCCGCTGCTGTACCTGTCGGGCGACCAGGCCAAGTTCTGGGTCTACGACTCCTCGCTGTCGGAGTACGCGGCACTCGGCTTCGAGTACGGCTACTCGGTGGAGCGTCCGGACGCCCTCGTGCTCTGGGAGGCGCAGTTCGGCGACTTCGTCAACGGCGCCCAGACGGTGATCGACGAGTTCATCTCGTCCGCCGAGCAGAAGTGGGGTCAGTCGTCGTCGGTGGTCATGCTGCTGCCGCACGGCTACGAGGGCCAGGGGCCCGACCACTCGTCGGCCCGCATCGAGCGGTTCCTGCAGCTCGGTGCCGAGGACAACATCACCATCGCGCAGCCGTCCACGCCGGCGTCGTACTTCCACCTGCTGCGCCGCCAGGCCTACGCCCGGCCGCGTCGTCCGCTGGTGGTGTTCACGCCCAAGCAGCTGCTCCGGCTCAAGGCGGCGGCGTCCGCGGTGGAGGACTTCACCGCGGGCACGTTCCAGGAGGTCATCCCGGACGCGACGGCGGACACCGCCAAGGTCGACCGCGTGCTCCTGTGCACCGGTCGTGTGTACTACGACCTGCTCGCCGAGCGCACCAAGCGCGGCGACGAGGGTGTGGCGATCGTTCGCCTGGAACAGCTCTACCCGTTCCCGGAGGCGCAGATCCGCGCGGAGATCGCCAAGTACGGCGACGCCGAGGTGGTCTGGGTGCAGGACGAGCCGCAGAACCAGGGCGCGTGGGGCTTCATCCACCTGGCGCTGCCGATGGACGTCCCGTACGTCAAGGTGGTCTCCCGCCCGGCGTCGGCCTCCACGGCCGCCGGTACGGCCAAGCTGCACCAGGCGCAGCAGAAGACGCTGCTGGAGCAGGCCTTCACGCGCGGCTGACACAGCGCCGACCAGGAGGGCGTCCCGTACGGGGCGCCCTCCTTCGTCGTTTCCGGGTCGACGGCGCCCGGCAGCCTTACGCTGGCGTGATGCCGGACGCCATCTTCAAGGACCTGGTCATCGACGCCACGAGCGGATCCGTGCTCGCCTCCTTCTGGTCGGCCGCCCTGGGTCTCCGGTCGGAGCCGGCCGGCGACTCCGCCGCCGACTTCCTGCTGGTGGACGACGTCGCCGAGCACCGGGTCTGGATCAACGAGGTACCCGAACCCCGCACCGTGAAGCAGCGCGTGCACCTCGACCTGCACGCCACCGTCGACGAGCTGACGCGGCTGGGCGCCTCGGTGGCCGCGGAGTACCCGGACATCGAACAGGACCACTGGAGCGTGCTGCGCGATCCCGAGGGCGGTGAGCTCTGCGCGTTCCCGCAGCGGGCCGCGACGGTGGGCCGCTACCGCCTCCACGCGCTGGTCGTGGACGCCGCGGACCCGGCGGCGGTGAGCGGCTGGTGGGGCGAACGGCTCGGGCTGGAGCCGAAGCGGTTCGCCCAACGGCCGTGGTACAGGCTGGAGTCCGGCGCGGGCCTGCCCGCACAGATGCTCTTCATCCCCGTCCCGGAGCCGAAGACCGTGAAGAACCGCATCCACTGGGACGTGTGGGGCGAGACGGAGCGGCTCCTCGCGGCCGGGGCGACGTTGCTCACCAGCCGCGAGGACTCACCGGACCCGCACGTCTTCTGGGACGTGCTGGCCGACCCGGAGGGCAACGAGTTCTGCGTCTTCCGCCCGGACCAGCCCTGAGCCGACCCGGTCCGGAACGTCACCACTTGTCGTGGACGTGCTCCTTGATCAGCTCGTCGTAGATCTCGCGCACGCCCGACATGAACAGCGGGCCCAGCGTGGCGGCGTCGCCGGCGGCCGCGTTGGCGCGGGCCTGCTCGACGTTGCGCGCGCCCGGGATGACGGACGAGACGCCCGGCCGCTGCCAGGTCCAGGCGATCGCGGCCTGGGCCGGGGTGAGGGTCTCCCCCACGACGTCGCGGGCCAGCTCGGTGAACCTGGCCGCGGCCTCGAGGCCCACCTCGTAGGGCACGCCGGAGAACGTCTCGCCGACGTCGAACGCGGCGCCGTCCCGGTTGAACGTGCGGTGGTCGTTCTCGGCGAACACCGTGTCCTTGGTGTACTTGCCCGACAGCAGGCCCGACGCGAGCGGAACGCGCGCGATGATGCCAACCCCGGCGGCCGACGCCGCGGGCAGCACCTCGTCCAGCGGCTTGAGCCGGAACGCGTTCAGGATGATCTGCACGGAGGCGACGTTGGGCCGCGCGATGGCCTCCATGGCCTCCGAGACCTTCTCGACGCTGACGCCGTAGGCGGCGATGACGCCGTCCGACACGAGCTCGTCGAGCGCGTCGTAGACGGCGTCCGTGGAGTAGACGGCGGTGGGCGGGCAGTGCAGCTGCACCAGGTCCAGCCGGTCGACACCGAGGTTCTGCCGGGACCGGTCGGTCCACTCGCGGAAGTTCTGGAGCACGTAGTTCTCCGGCACCTGGTCCATGCGCCGGCCCATCTTGGTGGCGACGGTGATCCCGGCGTCGACGTGCTCCTTGAGGAAGCTACCGATCACCTGCTCGCTGCGGCCGTCGCCATAGACGTCCGCTGTGTCGAAGAAGGTCACCCCGGCCTCGAGCGAGGCCTCCAGAACGGCACGGGCATCGCTCTCGCTGACGTCGCCCCAGTCGGCGCCGAGCTGCCAGGTGCCCAGGCCCACGGCCGATACGAGGCGACCGGTCCGTCCGAGTACCTGCTGTTCCATCGTTCCTCCTGCTGCTGGGGCGGGCTGAGCTGCCCGCGCGGCCCGGCGTCGGGCCCAGTTCATCGGTGGGTTGCTTCTGGCCTTCTGCCACCCGACCGTCTAGCCTGCTCTTCTAGTCTGCTGTCTCACGCTACGTGTCGCAGGCGTAATTTGCCCTACGGTTACGGTGTGAGTGTGACGACAGAAATTCCTCCGGTTGCTGCCGCAAGGCCCCATCCTTCCGGGGACCAGTTCCGCATCAGCCACGCGGGTCACCGCGCCACCGTCACCCAGGTGGGTGCGGCGCTGCGAGAGTACTCGGTGGACGGCCGCGATGTCGTGGTTCCGTTCGGCGCGGACGAGATCAACCCCGTGTTCAACTGCGCGGTCCTGATCCCCTGGCCCAACCGGCTCCGTGACGGCGCCTACGAGTACGGCGGCGTGACCCACCAGCTCCCCGTGACCGAGCCGGCCCGCAACACCGCGCTGCACGGCCTGGCGGCGTTCGACCGCTGGTCCGTGGTGGAGCACACGGGCTCCGCCGTCACGCTCGAGCTCGAGCTCGTTGCCCGGCCCGGCTACCCGTTCCAGCTCGTCGCGCAGATGCGTTACGCCGTGTCCGACGCCGGCCTGGAGATCACTCTCGACGTCACCAACGTGGGTGCGGACACCGCACCCTACGGCTGCGGGTTCCACCCGTGGCTGTCGACGGGCGGCGCCGACCTCGACGAGTGCACCCTGCGGCTCGACGCCGCGACCCGCGTCACGACCGACGAGCGGCTCCTGCCGACCGGCACCGAGCCGGCGTCGGGCATGTTCGACCTGCGCGAGGCACGCAGCGCGGCGGGCGTGGACCTCGACGACGCGTACGTGGACGTCATCCGGGACGCCGACGGTCTGTCCTGGGCCCACCTGACCGGACCGGACGGGAGGACGGCCGCGGTCTGGATGGACGAGTCGCAGGACGTGTGGCAGGTCTGCACGGGCGACCACATCGAGCCCGGCCGCCGCCGCATGGGGCTCGCCGCCGAGCCCATGAGCTGCGTCGCCGACGCCTTCCGTACCGGTGAGCGGCTCGTGCACCTGGCACCGGGCCAGCACCACGGCGTCCGCTGGGGGATGACCCTGCTCTGACCGTCCCGCGTTGTCGCGACGCGGCATGCGGCCGTCGGCGCGTTGTCACCGATCGGCCGCGTTCCGTGCACCACAATGGGGAACCGGCCGTCCGCCAGGCTGCCGGGAACAGGCAAGGAGAGTCCGTTGCAGGATCGCGAGGTGCGTATCTGCGTCGTCGGTGACGAGCTGGCCACGGGTGTCGGAGACGCCCGTGCGCTCGGCTGGACCGGACGCGTCGTCGCGCGCACCCACTTTGCCCGTCCCGCCATGCTGTTCACCCTCGCTGTCCCCGGCGAGAACAGCACGCAGCTGGGCGCCCGCTGGGAGGCCGAGACCGCCGCGCGGTTCGGCCCGGACTCCGAGGTCGAGAACCGCCTGGTGGTCGCCCTGGGGCGGCACGACGTCGCCGCGGGACTCACCGTCGCGCGCTCGCGCCTGAACCTGGCGAACATCCTCGACGTCGCGGACGCGAACCGCACGGCCGCGTTCGTCGTCGGGCCGCCGCCCGGCGCGCCCGCCGAGGGCGACCGGATCGCGGAGCTCTCCGACGCGTTCGCCGACGTCGCCAGCCGGCGCCGGGTGCCGTACGTCGACACGTACACGCCGCTGGCGCAGCACGAGCAGTGGCTCGCGGACCTGGCCCAGGGCGGAGGCACCTACCCAGGCCAGGCCGGGTACGGGCTCATGGCGTGGCTCGTGCTCCACACGGGCTGGCACAGCTGGCTGGGGCTGCCCCAGGACGAGGTCGCCTGAGCCGGAGGAGCGCTGCACCGCAGGCTCACGCGACAACGAGCAGAGCCTGAGCCGAAGGAGCATACGGAAGCCCGGGTCACCAAGGTGACCCGGGCTCCCTGTACTACGGCGACAGGTGTCAGCCGCGGGTGATCGTGGCCGTTCCCGAGACCGTGTTGGTCGAGATGTAGGCCGCGGCGCCCGGCTCCGCGTGGTCGACGACGACGGTGCGCTGCGCGCTCGACGTCGCCTGCGCGCCGTCGATCACGACCTTGCCCGTGACGCTGCGCGCGCGGAGGTTGACCGGCGCGCCGGCGTCGAGCTGGACCGCCGCCGCACCGGAGACCGTCTTGGCGTTGACGAGCGGCGTGGTGCCGACGGCGGTGACGTCGACGGCGCCGGACACGGTCTGCACCGAGACGCGGCCCAGTGCGCCCACGAGCGACACGGCGCCGGACACGGTGGTGGCCGACGCGTCGCCGTTGTGCTCGGCGATGCTCACGGCGCCCGTGCCGGACTTGGTGGTGACCGATCCGCTCGTCCCGGTCACGGTGATGGCGCCGCCCGCCGTCTTGACGTTCACGCCGGCCTGCGCGCCGGTCACCACGACCTCGGCGCCCACGGTCGCGACGTCGACCACGGACGTGGCCGGCACCGTGATCCGCACGACGGCGGCGTCCTGGTCCTTGAGGCCACGGAACCGGTCGACGAAGCCCTCCAGGCCCGGGAAGTCGTAGGCGACCCGCAGGTTGCCGTGCTCCGCGAGGATCTGCAGCGGCCGTGTCGAGACCTCGAGGACCTCCACGACGGCGCCGGACGTGCGGTTCGGGTCGGCCACGATCTCGGCGCGACCGTTCGTCAGTCGGACGGTCAGAGTCGTGGCGCCGCCGACCTCGATGGTCTGCGGTGCGGCCACGCTCCAGGACTCGGTGGTCATCGCTGTGCTCCGTTCATGGGGAGGGGTCATCGGGAGGTTCTTGGGGACTGCTCTGGTCACTGCGAGCTCGTGCGGTGCGAGGCGGTGCTCGTGCTGCTGGGCAGGGTCCCACGGATCGCGGACCGCGCCGAGTCGAGGACGGTCCGCAGCGTCTCGACCGTCAGCGCCGACACCGTACCGGCGACGTCAGCCTCTCGCAGGTCGGCCAGCACGTCGTTGCGGAACCGCTGCAGCGCCGCCTCGGCGTCGTGTCGCAGCGAGTTGGACTGGGTGCGCCGCGGGTCCGGCGCCGTGCCGGGACCCGGTCGCGGCCGGGAGCGGACCTCCTGCGCCGCGGCCGCGAGCTCGGCCCGCAGGCCGCGCATCGTGTCACGGATGTCGGCCCGGACGCCGTCCGCGAGGGTGCGGACGGTCTCGGCGACGTTCTGCTCCAGACGTTTGACGTCGTCGAGGCGGGAGTCGATCTCGGCCCGGCCGGCGGGGGTGAGCTCGTACGTGCCCTTGCGGCCGGCACCGGTCGGTCCCGGTGCGGACCGGCGTACCAGCCCCTCCTCCTCCAGCCTGGACAGGCGGGGGTAGATGGTCCCGGCGCTGGGGCGGTAGGTGCCGCCGAAGCGCTGGGTGAGCTCGGTGATGAGCTCGTACCCGTGCCGTGGCCCGTCCAGGAGCAGCACCAGGAGGTACAGGCGCAGCTCGCCATGGGCGAAGACAGGTGGCATCACAGCTCCACGGGCGAGTGGTCCGCGGGGGCGTCGACGGGGGCGTCCTGGACGTCGACGGGCGCGTCCTGCGGTCCGCCCACGACGGTGACCTCGCCGGAGACGCTGGTAGCTCGCAGACGGGTGGTCCACGGACGGCCGGGCCGCGCCTCGGGCTGCCCGGAGGAGAACGTGGCGCCGCCCCCGCCGCTGAACTGCGCACCGGCCACCGTGACCCGCCCGCTGACGCTCTGCGCCGACACCGCCACGGCGCCGTCGTCCGGGACGCGCAGCAGCATGTTGCCGGACACCGAGTTGACCTTGACCGACCGCGGCTGGGTGGCCAGGTCGATCGTCACGTCGCCGGAGACCGAGGTGGACGTGACCGAGTCGGCGGACCCGCTCATCACGACGTCGGCGGACACGGTATTGCTCGTGATGTCGCCCACGTGGTCGCGCACCGTCACCTCGCCGGAGACCGTGTTCAGCTTGAGGTCGCCGGCCGTGCGCGAGATCAGCAGCGACCCCGAGACGGTGGAGACGGACGCGGCCGCCGTCGTGCCGGCCAGGAGGCACTCGCCGCGCACCGTGCCCAGCCGGACGGCGGTCTCCGCGGGCACCGCGACGTGGATGTCAGCACGCGCCTTGCCGCCGAAGTCGACGAATCGCCTCATGAACGAGCCCCAGCCCGACAGGCCGCTCTCGTGCTCGATGACCAGGCGGCCGCCCTCCAGGCGAACCTCCAGGGAGCGCCCCTCCACGGAGTGCACCTCGACGCGGACGACGGGCTCGTCGTGCGCGACGACGTCGAGCCGGCCGTCGATGACGTGGGCGTCCACGGTGCTCACACCACGCAGCTCGATGGTCTGCGGACCGGTGACGGTCCAGCTGTCCGTGCTCATGGGTGCCTCCGGTGCTCGGTCTCGCAGGACGCGATATATCGCGTTGACCCGAGACACGATATATCGCGTTACTCGACGGGGCAACCCCTTGCGGCCTGACAACCTCCCGATCTGTGGGACCATTGATCATTCAGTCCGTCACCTGTCAGGAGACACCCATGAGCAAGCGCGGTCGCAAGCGCCGTAGCCGCAAGGGCTCGGCCGCCAACCACGGCAAGCGTCCCAACGCCTGAGCCGTTGTTGAGGCGAACAGCCTGAGCATGCGAAAGGGCCGGAACCCCACGGGGTCCCGGCCCTTCGTCATGCCCGGCGTCAGGCGGTCTCGACGACCGTCATCACCGTCAGTTGCTCGTGGATCCGCACTCGCAGCGTGTCCGGCGCGCGCTCGCTGCACGACCGCTTCACGAGCTGCTTCACGAGATCCTCGACGCTCAGCTCGGCCAGGCACGGCGAGCAATGGGCGACGTGCGCGCGCATGCGCTGCTCGTCGTCCGGCGTCATCTCGGAGTCCAGGTACTCGTACAGGTGCGTCAGTGCGTGCTCGCACTCGGACTCCCCCGCCGTGTCGTGCGGGACGGGCTCGATGTTGTTCACTGCGCACCTCCGGGCGCCTGGCTGACGAGACCTCGCTGAGCGGCGTAGTCGGCGAGGAGCTCACGCAGCTGCCGGCGTCCGCGGTGGAGCCGGGACATGACCGTCCCGATCGGAGTCCCCATGATCTCCGCGATCTCCTTGTAGGGGAAGCCTTCGACGTCGGCGTAGTAGACCACCATCCGACGGTCCTCCGGGAGCTCGGCGAGCGCCCGCTTCACATCGCTGTCCGGCAGCCGGTCCAGCGCCTCGGCCTCGGCCGAGCGCAGGCCGCGCGACGTGTGCGACGCCGCGCGCGCGATCTGCCAGTCCTCGACATCCTCCGCCTGGGACTGCTGCGGCTCGCGCTGCTTCTTGCGGTAGCTGTTGATGAACGTGTTCGTGAGGATCCGGTACAGCCAGGCCTTCAGGTTGGTGCCCGGCCGGTACTGGTGGAATGCCGCGAACGCCTTGGCGAACGTCTCCTGCACCAGGTCCTCGGCGTCGGCGGGGTTGCGCGTCATGCGCAGCGCCGCGGAGTAGAGCTGGTCCAGGTACTGCAGCGCGTCCCGCTCGAAGCGCGCGGCGCGGGCCGTCGTGTCCTCCTCCTGCGGGGACCGCTCGGTGCCCTCGGTCTCGCCGGCGGGCTCCGTGTCGGCCTCGACGGCCGCGATCTCACCGGGGCGCACCTCGGCATCGGCGCGGCCGGCATCGCCGCCTGCGCCCTGGTTCTGCTCACGGGAAGTCTCAGTCATCGCCCTTGAGCCTAGCCGCGTCGGCCAGCCCGTGTTCGCCGGGACCGCGCCGAACGCGCCCTGAGTGCCCCCGGACCGTGCGCCCGCCGGAGCCTTCGCCGCGTCGGCGCCGGGGTCCAGCAGGTGCGCCGGGACCGCGCCGAACATCACGGGACCGCTCTGACCTGCGGTCATCGGTACCGCCGTCGCGTCGGACGCGCCGCTGGTCGCAGGGCCCGTTGTCGTGCTCGTCACCATGCCCATCACCGTGTTGTTCACCGCATCCTTCTCGAGGCATTGCTCCACGTGGGGTTCAACCAGCGGCAGGGGCACCGAATTCCCGGTGCGCGCTCGCGCTCCCGGTGGCCGCGCTGCCGCGATCCTGCTGCATCCGGAGCCGGCATCTGCCAAGGTGGAGGCATGCTGCTTCGACACATCGCGCGACCGCTGCTGGCCTCCTCGTTCATCTACGACGGCGTGCGGGCCGCCCGGAAGCCGAGCGAGCACGTGGCCGCCGCCCGGTCGGGATCCGCGCTGGCGACCAAGGCGCTGGGGGCAGAGCCGCTCAGCGAGAAGCAGGTCACGACGCTCGTGCGCGCGCACGGTGTCGCGACCGCGACGGCGGGCACGCTGCTCGCGCTGGGCAAGGCGCCACGCGCGTCCGCCCTCGCGCTCGCGCTGCTGACCCTGCCGCTCGCCCTGGTGAACCAGCCGTTCACCGCGCCCAAGGAGGAGCGCCCGGCCCGCACGGACCGGTTCCTGCACAACCTCGCCTCCGTCGGTGCCGCCCTCATCGCGGGCGCGGACCTCGAGGGCAGGCCGGGGCTGTCGTGGCGCGTCCAGCAGGCACGAGCGGCGCGCGCGGACGCGAAGGCTGCCGCGGCCGAGGACTGAGCCCGTCTGCTCGTCCGCCGGGGCGAGCGCGAGTGCGGTGACCGTGGCTGATACGGGCCGCCGCGCACGGCCGCTCCGCGATAATCTCGCCACATGACTTCTTCGACCACCGCGCCCGCACCGACCTGGGAGGCGCCGCTCGCCGGCGCACCGCTCGACGCGACGGTCGAGGTACCCGGCAGCAAGTCCCTCACGAACCGGTTGCTGGTGCTCGCCGCCCTCGCGGACGCCCCCGGCACCCTGCGCGGCGCGCTGCGCAGCCGCGACGCCGACCTGATGATCGACGCCCTGCGCGCGCTCGGGGCGGGCATCGAGGAGGGCGACCACCCCAGCACCCTGCACGTGACGCCCGGCCCGGTGACCGGCGGTACCGAGATCGACACCGGCCTGGCCGGCACGGTCATGCGGTTCCTGCCGCCCGTCGCGGCCCTCGCCGACGGCCCGGTCCGGTTCGACGGCGACGCCGCGGCCCGGCTGCGGCCGATGCTGCCGGTGCTCGTGGCGCTGCGGACGCTCGGCATCACGGTGCACGACCCGGAGGGCTCGAGCGACTCCGCCGAGCTGCCGAGCTACCTCCCCTTCACGGTCGAGGGCCGCGGTGGCGTCCCGGGGGGCTCGGTCGACGTCGACGCCTCGGAGTCGTCGCAGTTCGTGTCCGGGCTGCTGCTGGCCGCCGCGCGTTTCGAGCGCGGCCTCACCCTGCGGCACATCGGCGCCACCCTGCCGAGCCTGCCCCACATCGAGATGACAGTCGCCACGCTGCGCGACGTCGGCGTCGTGGTCGACGACTCGCGGGACGGCATCTGGGCCGTGCGCCCCGGCCCCATCACGGGCCGCGACGTGCGCGTCGAGCCCGACCTGTCCAACGCGGCGCCGTTCCTCGCGTCCGCCCTGGTCGCGGGCGGCACGGTCCGCGTGCCCGGCTGGCCCACCCTGACCACGCAGCCCGGCGCCATGGTGCCCGAGCTGCTGGAGCGCATGGGCGGCACGTTCACCCTGGCCGACGGCGTGCTCAGCGTCACCGGCACGGGCGAGATCCACGGGATCGACGTCGACCTGCACGCGGGCGGCGAGCTCGCGCCCACGTTCGCGGCCCTGGCCGCGCTGGCGGACTCGCCCTCCCGGCTGCGCGGGATCGCGCACCTGCGCGGCCACGAGACCGACCGCCTGGCCGCGCTCGCGCGCGAGATCACCCGCCTCGGTGGGCAGGCGGAGGAGACCCGGGACGGCCTCGTCATCACCCCGCGCCCGCTCCACGGCGACGTCGTGCGCACCTACGGCGACCACCGCATGGCGACGTCGGCCGCGCTGCTCGGCCTGCGGGTCCCCGGGGTGCTGATCGAGGACGTCGCCACCACGGCCAAGACCCTGCCCGACTTCACGGGCATGTGGCTGGGCATGCTGGGCACGGCCGCCTGATGGGCCGCCGCGACCTCGACGAGTCGGACTTCCGCTCCCGCCCGTCCAAGCGCGGCTCCCGGCCCCGGACCAAGCAACGACCCGAGCATACGGACGCCGTGACCGGCCTGGTCACCGGCGTCGACCGGGGGCGGTACACGCTCCTGGTCGGTGGCGCGGCCGCCGATCTCACGGACGAGACCGTCGTGACCGCGATGAAGGCGCGCGAGCTCACGCGCACGCGCGTCGTCGTCGGCGACCGCGTGGACGTCGTCGGCGACACCTCCGGCGAGGACGGCTCGCTCGCCCGGATCGTGCGGATCCAGGAGCGCACCTCGACGCTGCGCCGCACCGCGGACGACACCGACCCGTACGAGCGGATCGTCGTCGCCAACGCGGACCAGCTCGTCATCGTCACGGCGCTCGCCCAGCCCGAGCCGCGCACCGGCATGATCGACCGCTGCGTCGTCGCCGCGTACGACGCCGGGATGTCGGTGCTGCTGTGCCTCACGAAGGCCGACCTCGCCTCCCCCGACGAGCTGCGCGCCCTCTACGAGCCGCTCGGCGTCGAGGTCGTGGTGACGCGGCGGACACCCGCGGACGACGGCACCGGGATCACGCTCGCGCCCGACTCCGTCGAGGAGGTGCGCGGCCGGCTCCGCGGCCTGGTGTCGGTCCTGGTGGGGCACTCCGGGGTCGGCAAGTCCACTCTGATCAACGCGCTGGTGCCCGACGCCAAGCGTGCCACCGGCGTGGTCAACGACGTGACGGGGCGCGGCCGGCACACCTCGACGTCGGCGGTGGCTCTGCGGCTGCCCGTGGGGGATCTCGGGGAGACGGAGGCGCCGGACGCCGGGTCCGAGGTCGACGGCGCACCCGCGGCTGAGGGCGCGGGCTTCGACGGCTGGGTGATCGACACCCCGGGCGTGCGCTCCTTCGGCCTGGCGCACGTCGAGGTGGCGCACCTGCTGCACGCGTTCGAGGACCTGGACGAGGTGGCGCAGGACTGCCCGCGCGGCTGCACGCATCTCGCGGACGCCCCCGACTGCGCGCTCGACGACTGGATCGAGGCCTCCCCCGAGGACGAGCGCCCGGCCCGCGCGGCCCGGCTCGCCTCGTTCCGGCGCCTGCTGTCGTCCCGCACGGGCTCGGACGCCTGAGCATGGCCGGTGCCACCCCGCGTTACGGTGCGGTGGACGTGCAGTACCTGGACGACGGTGGGGCGCGCGCCGCGCTGGTCGTCGCCGAGGACCCGGGCTTCGCGGCGCTCGTCGAGGAGCGCACCGTGCGCGTGGAGCGTGTGGCGGAGTACCGGCCCGGCCGGTTCTACGAGCGTGAGCTGCCGCCGCTGCGGGAGGTGCTGGGTGGCGTGGCACCGCTGGACCTGCTGATCGTGGACGGGTACGTGGACCTCGACCCCGCCGGCAGCCCGGGCCTGGGCGCCCATGTGGCCGACTCCGGGCTCGCCCCGGTGGTGCTCGGCGTCGCCAAGACGCGGTTCCGGACGGCCTCCCACGCCGCCGAGGTGCTGCGCGGGCAGTCCGCCCAACCCCTGTACGTGACGGCTTCGGGCATGGCGCTGGATGCCGCGGCAGACCTGGTCCGCGAGATGGCCGGCGACGCCCGGTTCCCCGCCGCACTGCGCCGCGTGGACAGGCTGGCCCGCGGAACCGGGTAGGCGCACTCCGCGGCGGACCGGCTCACGGCTGCAGGAACATCCAGCGATGGCCCTCCAGGTCCTCCGCGCGGTAGGAGCGGCCGTAGGGCGCCTCCTCGATCTTCGAGAGCACCCCTGCTCCAGCGGCCTGCGCCCTGGCGAAGTGCGCCTCGACGTCGGCCACGTGGACCAGCACGCCGTCGATCACCCAGGGCGTCGACAGCCAGGCGTCCGCCGCCCGGCAGTGCTTGCGGTGCGCGGTCGGCCCCTCGTAGGACGCGAGCTCGGAGAGCATCACGCGCCCACCGCCGGCATCGAGCTCGCCGTGGGAGAGATGTCCGTCGTCGTCCAGCCAGCGTTCGGCCTCGGTGAAGCCGAACACCTCGATGAGCCAGTCCATGGCGGAGACGCCGTCCTGGTAGGACAGCATGGGGACCACTCCGGGGGGACCGGGAGTAGTGGGTTCGGGCATGACAACCTCCTCGCTCTCGAACAAATGTACGAGCGATTCGGTGATCTGTCGAGCGCTGGGCGCGGTTACACCACCTGGAAGCCGAACAGCTCGACGGCCCACGGGTCGAGCCGGCCGGCGGACGGGCCGCCGTCGTCAGCCCCCTCGCCGCTGAACCCGAAGAACTCGCGCAGCGCGTGGTCGCCCAGGTCGAGCGGGTGGAAGGGCAGCGGGTAGCCCTCGAGCGACGCCGGGTGCCGCCCCGCCCAGAACGGCTCCTCGAACGGGAGGCGCTCCCCCGTGTCCTCCAGCACGCCGTCGTCCGGCGAGAGGCTCAGCGACCGCACGAGCGCGCCGTCGCGCCACACCGCGAAGGCGAACCAGTCCACCGCGCTGTGCATCGCGTGCAGGTAGAGCGTGCGGCCCATGCTCGCGTCCACCAGGTGGGCCGGGAGCTGGGAGGGGCGGTCGAGCATGAGGGCCTGGTCGCACAGCACGTCCACCTCGGGCGTCGACAGCGCGCACGCACGGCCCTCGGGCGGGAACACGGCGTCGCCGAGGTCCCAGGGCTCCTCGCCGTCCGGGCGGATGCGGGCCGGTGGCCACAGCAGGCCGAGCAGCTCCGCCGCGCTCGCCTCGTCGGCGAAGTCGGCGGCTCCCGTCAGCCCCGCGGCCACGTCCCCGTCCGCGTACACCAGCATCGCGGTCTTGGCACCCATCTCGTCTCCTGCCCTCGGCCTGCTACCACTACCCGTGGCGTCCCGCCCCGACGCCGGACACGAGAGTACGGGGACTGGGTGACACCGCCACTCCACTCACGAGGGGTCGACACACGGCAGACTGAGCACATGCGCATCTACGTGCCCGCCACGCTCGACGAGCTCGACGCCGTCTCCCACTCCTCCGACGCCGCCCGCTGGACACTGGCCCCGCGCCGCGCGCACGCCGTGACGAAGGAGCTGGAGGCCGCCCTGCCCGACGAGGACGCCGAAGGCCTCGAGTACGTCGCGGCCCTCAACGCGGCCGACGACTCCTTGGCGCTCATCGCGGGCCGCCCCGACGCGCCGCACCAGCGCGTGATCATCACGGTGGAGGTCCCGGACGCGGCCGTGGGCCCCGTCGCCCCGGGCGACGAGGACGACGACGAGCCGGTGGCCTCCGAGGTGCAGGTGACCGGCACCGTCGAGCAGGTTGCGATCGTCTGCGTGCACGTGGACGAGGCCGAGGCCGCCGCGGACATCGCGGACGTGCTCACCGCCGCCGACGAGGAGAGCGACGCCGAGACGACGGCGGAGGTCGGCGAGGAGTCGGACACCGCACTGGACGAGGCGCTGCAGCGCGTCACCGACCGCGACCTGCTCTGGTACGACTGGAGCGAGATCAAGGACGTTCCTCGCGCCTGACGACGCGTGCCACGTGGACGACGCGCGGAAGGCAGAGCACCTGAGCCGTTCGCCCGCCTGGACCCCTGACCTGGGCCGGGCCGACGTCAGCCCAGGAAGTCGAGCGCTTCCTCGTGCAGCCTGCCGTTGGTGGCGACCGCGTTCCCGCCCCACGGGCCGGGCGCGCCGTCGAGCGAGGTGAACGTGCCGCCCGCCTCGGTCACGATCGGCACGAGCGCGGCCATGTCGTACACCTCGAGCTCGGGCTCCGCGGCGATGTCGACGGCGCCGTCGGCCACGAGCATGTACGACCAGAAGTCGCCGTAGCCGCGGGTGCGCGCGCACGCCCTGGTGAGGTCGAGGAACCCGTCGAGCTTGCCGCGCTCCTCCCAGCCGCCGAGCGACGCGTAGCTGAACGACGCATCGGCGACGCGGGAGATGCCGGACACCGACATCCGCGACGCGGAGGCCAGCGACTTGCCGGTCCACGCGCCCGAGCCCTTCGCCGCCCACCAGCGGCGGCCCAGGGCGGGGGCGCTGACCAGGCCCACGACCACCTCGTCACCGTCGGCCAGCGCGATGAGCGTGGCCCAGACGGGCACGCCGCGCACGAAGTTCTTGGTGCCGTCGATCGGGTCGACGATCCAGCGCCGGGCGCCGCTGCCGGCGGAGCCGTACTCCTCGCCGACGATCGCGTCACGGGTCCGCGCGCGGGCGAGCTGGCCGCGGATGAAGTCCTCCGCCGCACGGTCGGCGTCGGAGACCGGCGTCAGGTCCGGCTTGGTCTCCACCTTCAGGTCCAGCGCCCGGAAGCGGGACATGGTGATGGAGTCGACCTGGTCGGCGATCACGTGCGCCAGACGCAGGTCGTCGGCGTAGTTGTCCTTCGTCACGGCGGCCACGGGCACAACCTAGCGTTGGATGGCGGTCTTCCGCCGCCGAGCCGCGCCGGACGGGCGGATTGTTACCCAGGAGGTGCCCCACGCGGCCCGACCGCGCCCCGGATCGTGCCCTCGGACCGCGCCCTCAGACCGGGGCCGGCACCAGTTCCCGCACCCGGTCCGCGAGGGCCTCGAACGCGGCCCGCGCGGGCGAGGCCGG
>NZ_KI911760.1:169282-169989 GCF_000515355.1 Promicromonospora kroppenstedtii DSM 19349
CGCCACGTCGGCCGAGGCCACGGTCATCCTGCACGACGAGGGGCGGGTGCGCGCCGCGGCCGTGCGGCTCGAGGCCCGGCGCGGGGTGTGGCGCGTCGCGGTCCTGGAGATCGGCTGAGCCGGGGCCCTACACCCACTCCACGACGAGGTCGGCCGCGTCCCGGGTCACGGCGATGAGGTCCGCGTTGCGCTGGTCGCTGCCGCGCGCCCAGGCCTCGGCGTCAGAGAGTGGCTTGCCGAAGGCGTGGTGGCGCGCGACCAGGCGCCGCAGGCGCTCGGCGTCGGGCAGGTCGATATACCAGACCTCGGCCATCCGCGAGCGGGCCGCGGGCCAGGCGCCGGTGGTGGCCAGCAGGTAGTTGCCCTCGGTGATCACCAGGGGTTCGTCGGTGACGGCGGTACCGGCCGCGATCGGTTCTTCGATCGCGCGCCGGAACTCCGGCGCGTAGACGGGCGGGCTGCCGGGCCTCCGGCCGGCGATGCGGTCGATCAGGGCGGCGTACCCGGCGTCGTCGAACGTGTCGATCGCGCCCTTGCGGTCGCGGCTGCCGTGGGCCTTCAGCACCTGGTCGGACAGGTGAAAGCCGTCCATCCCGACGACCACGGCCGCACCGGGTGCCAGGCCGTCGGCAAGGGCGGCGGCGAGCGTCGACTTGCCGGCGCCGGGCGGTCCGGTGATCCCGAGCACGGCCGCGGCACCCGCGCCG
>NZ_KI911760.1:170089-172607 GCF_000515355.1 Promicromonospora kroppenstedtii DSM 19349
GCCACGGCGTCGCGGTCCAAGCCGGGCAGGTCTCCCGAGACGACGGCGACGGTGCCGGCGCCCGCCTCGGCCGCCGCCAGGAGCTCGGTGAGCTCCGCGAGGCGGCGAGCCACGGTCACCTGCGACTGCGCGCCGAGCACGGTCACCGCCGCAGCCTCCTCCTCGGGCGCCTGGACCGCGACGAGCACGGTGACGTTCCGCTCCTCGCTCATCGGACGCCGCCCGCCACGGGTACGACGGCGACGGTGCCCGCGTCCGACAGCGCGGCCAGCACCGTCGGCAGCGCGTCGCCCGGGACCAGCACGTGCAGCGTGACGGTGCCGTCCACGACGATGGCGCCGTCGTCGGCGTCCACCTGCTCGACCACCACGTCCTTCGCGAGCGTGCGCGGTTCCGGCCGGTCCGCGCCCGCCTCTCGCGTGACGGGCAGGTCGGGCACGAACCACAGGTCCACGACGGCACCGGCCTGGATCCGGTCCGACAGACCGGAGGCGACCGGTACCGCGACCGAGCGCACGTCGGCGTCCGCGCCGAGAGCCGTCAGCGGCACCAGCTCGCCGTCGTCGACCACCCGGAGCACCACCAGGTCCGCGGGCAGCGGCTCGTCGGCGGGCAGATAGCGGCCCGTCCCGGCGCCGAGCCGGACGTCGGCGGTGCGCACCGAACCGGCCGTGAGGGGCTCCCCGGGCGTGAGAGCGCCGTCGGCCACGAAGACCGGTACCGTGCGGCTCGCGGCCGAGACCACCCAGGACCCGAGGCCGATGGACAGCGCGACGATGACGAGACCGGTCACGAGCCGCGGGTCGCGCCAGCTGGGCCTGCGGAGCCGGCCGGCGGCCGGCTCGGGGAGATCCAGGCCCTGGGCAGCGGTCGCCGGGGCGGCCGGGGCATACGTCATCTCGGTCCTTCCGCGTACTTTGGTGGACTTTGTGTGGGGCGTCGAGTACAAGTTGAACCGCGAACCGGCACAGAATGGCGCACAGCCTGCGCAGAGCGCCGGAACCATAGTGATCGAACGTCGCCGATCCGGCATCAGATAAACACTTCTTGTGGATAACCCCCTCATGTCGGTGTCTCGTGCCACACTGTTCCCATGGAAAAGCGCTTTCTCTCTCTGGCTGATGTGGTCGAGACACTGAACATCTCGATGGCCCAGGGCTACGCACTGGTTCGTACCGGCGACCTTCCCGCCATCCAGGTGGGCCCCAAGAAGGTCTGGCGCGTCGAGGCAGCGGAGCTCGAGTCGTACATCGAGCGTATGTACGCAAAGAGCCGTGAGCGGCTCAAGGGTTCTGCCGCAGCGGACGGCTGAATGGCCGCGTCGCACACCGACGGGACCGGCGCACTCCAACGGAGTGACACCGGTCCCGCTCTCCATTTACGGGCTATACCGATCGGTTAGGGCGACTCGCTCACGACCAGCAGCGCCGTGAACGGAACCAGCCGGGTTCCGCGGCCGTCGAGCAGGTCGATGTCCAGATGGTCCCGGCCCACTCGCGCGACCCGTCCGCCGTATGCCCCGCGGAGCGTGCGCACGACGACGCGGGCCCGGTCCCGCTGCAGGCTCCGCAGCACCGGACCCAGCCCGAGGGCATCCCGACGCGATGTGGCCGACACCGCCTGCCGGGCCAGGCCGTGAGCAGCGGCGACGGCGGCCAGCGGCACCAGGTGCTGGCTCAGCGGCTCCGGCCGCACTCCACGCAGCAGCACCCACTCGTCCGCCGCCTCCACCACGACGCCGCGCAACGGGGCGCCGTCGAGCAGCTCCAGCGTGACCATCCCGCCGACGACGGCGCGGAACCGGTCCGCGAGCGTCATCGTCGCGTGCTCGGCCCGCGTCAGCTCGGAGACGAGCGCGTCGGCCTCGGCCGCCGACTGCGCGCGGGCCTGCGCCTCCAGGTCATTGAAGAGCGCCTCCCAGCGGGTGGGACCGACCGGCTGCACTGATGTCATGAGGAAACCCTGCGCTATCCACAGGCATCCCGCTCTCCGGTAGACACGCTTCCGGCATCGATGTTGAATAAAGATCGCCGGACGACATCAACTGATATCAAAGTTGGCGCACTGGATCATCATCGCCGAAGTTCGACCACTGCAGGGGGAACCATGACGACGCACGCCCGCGACCACATGTCGGCTGCTGACAGGCGCACACGCCGTGCGTCCGACAGGACGGCAGGAGCGCCGTCGAACAGGGCCGGCAGCACCGGGTCACAAGAGGTCGCGGGCACGAGGCGCGGGCTCCTCGGGCTGCTCGGCCTGGGCCTCGCGCTCGTCGTGGCGGCCGGCCTGCTCGGTGTGCGCACGTGGCAGGTCGGCGCGGGCCTCGGTTCGGCGTACTTCCCGGTCGAGGACATCGTCGAGCTCGCCGCGGTCGCTGTCGGTACGGCGGTGGCGGGCTGGACGGCCGGGCACGCGCTCCTCGCCCTGGCCTGCGTGCTCGCGGACCACCGGGGCACACGCTGGACGACTGCCGAGCGCGCGGTGGCCCGGCATGCGCCTGCGGTGGTGCGGCGGC
>NZ_KI911760.1:172707-172964 GCF_000515355.1 Promicromonospora kroppenstedtii DSM 19349
CCAGCCGCTGCAGCCCCACGGGATCGGCCGCGCCGACGACCACGACGACGTCCGCGGCCTGCAGCGCGCTCAGGGTCGCGCCGTTGCGCTGCGGCGCCCGGGTGTCGTACATGAGGAGCTCGTCGGCCTCGAGCACCGGCCCGCAGTCGGCCACGGTCCAGGCCGCCAGCTCACGGCAGCGCTGGAACACCAGGTCGAGCGAGCTGGCGGGCAGCTCCGGCCATCGTGAGGCGCGGGTGATGCCGGTCAGCACGCGC
>NZ_KI911760.1:173064-173169 GCF_000515355.1 Promicromonospora kroppenstedtii DSM 19349
CGCCGGAACAGGCGCCGGAGCCCGGAGCCGTCCCGGCGCGCCGTCGATACCCTCGGCGGCAGCGGCCGCTCCAGCAGCCGCACAGAAGCGCGCGTCGACCGCCAC
>NZ_KI911760.1:173269-173406 GCF_000515355.1 Promicromonospora kroppenstedtii DSM 19349
CGGCCCGGCCTGCGCGGCCCTGACCTGCAGGTCCACGAACGGGGCCGCGAGCACGCGGTCGGCGAGCACGGCCTCGATGTCGGCGCGCAGCCACGGCAGCAGGTCGGTGTAGGCGCCGCCGAGCACGATCGTCGAGA
>NZ_KI911760.1:173506-182208 GCF_000515355.1 Promicromonospora kroppenstedtii DSM 19349
ATCCCGAGCACGGCCGCGGCACCCGCGCCGCGGGCCTCGGCGGCGATCTCGGCGGCGCGCTCGACGAGCTCGGCCGTCGTCAGGCGCACGGCACGTACTCCAGCCAGGACCGCGGGCCGATGTGCTGCACCCGGATGGAGGCGACCCGGACGCCCTCCTCGACGGCGGCCTCCAGCCCGGCACCCTGGGCGAGGGCGACGGACAAGGCACCGTGGAACGCGTCGCCCGCGCCGAGGGTGTCACGCACGACGACCTCGGGCACGTCGGTGGAGCCGTGCCGCCCGTCCTTGTCGCACCAGGTCACCGGGTCGGGTCCGTGCGTGGTGACGACGGCGCGCGACTGGGCGGCATCCTCGGGCGCGCGGAAGTCGGCCGACCGGGCAGCGACGTCCGCGGAGCCGAGCAGGTCGGCGAAGACAGGGCGCCAGCGCCCGGCGTCCAGCACGATCAGGGGGCGGGGCTCAAGGGCCAGCGCATAGGCGAGCACACTGCGCGCGAGGTCGGGGTGGTGCCCGTCGAGCAGCACCACGTCGGGCCGCGGCAGGGTGTCGAGCTCGGCGGCCGTGACGTCCAGGCCGTTCGTGAGCGTGGCGTCCGGTGAGACGACCGACCGGTCGCCGGTCTCGTCGTCGACCATCACGGCCGAGACGGCGACGGGGATCTCGCGGCCCCGTGCGGTGTCGTGGATCTCGACCCCGTGGTGCTCCAGGTCACCCCGGGCCGCTGAGCCGACGGGCCCGGTCCCCATCGCGCTGATCAGGAGCGCGCGCGCCCCGAGCGTCGCGGCGATGACGGCCGCGTTGGCCGCGGGGCCGCCCGCGGAGACGTCCTGGCGGACGGCCGTGACCTTCTCGTTCCGGCCCGGGCGGACGGCGCTACGGTGGATCACATCGAGCGTCGTCAGACCCGCGAACCAGCAGGTCACGGGCGGTTTTGGGGGAGCTTGGGCGGGGGTGTCGCGCATGGGCAGAGGCTACCTTTGAAACCGGGTGTCAGAGACCGAGCGTAGTGTCCGAGCATGACGACGACGGAGCCGACCATACCGCCCGGACCAGCGACTACCGTGTGGCGCGACCTTCTCCTGGATCAGCTGACCTTCTACTGGGACTTCCACCTCTGGCCGCGGCTGGAGGGCCTCACGGACGCCGAGTACCTGTGGGAGCCCGCCTCGCCGGCGTGGAGCGTGCGCCCCGGGCCGGACGGGGAGCCCCAGCTCGAGCAGGAGGTGCCCGAGCCGGAGGTCCCACCGGTGACGACCATCGCGTGGCGCATGGTGCACGTGGGCCGGGACGTCTTCGGGCGACGAGCCCGCGCCCTGTTCGGCCCGACCGCGGCGCCGCCCGACGCCGACATGTTCGACCCCCGGCACTGGCCCGAGGCCCCGATCACCGCCGACGCCGGCCTGGCCATGCTCGAGGAGGGCTACCGGTCCTGGCAGGCCGGCATCGCGGCGCTGGACGACGAGTCGCTCCAGCAGCCCATCGGCCCCAAGGGTGTCGGGTACGCCGACTTCCCGATGGCGGCGCTGGTGACCCACCTCAGCCGCGAGGCCATGGCGCACGGGGGCGAGATCTGCCTCCTGCGCGACCTCTACCGGGCTCAGCTCGCACCCTCGGGGCCGACGCCGGCCGGGTAGGCCCGCGCTGCGAAGACCCGCAGGGTCTCGCGCACGAACCGGGCGCCCTCGGTGCCGCCGTAGTTCGCGGCGAACCGGTCGTCCGCGACGTACATGTCGGCCAACCCCAGCAGGTAACCGCGGTCGGGCAGTCGCTGCCCGGCGCCGGGCGTGCCCGGAACCCCGGCGAGCCAGTCGGCGTGCCGTGCGGCGAGCGCCTGCGCCTCGTCCGACGCCGGGTCGGTGCCGGCCACCGCGGCATCGGCCCAGTCCCGGCTCAGCGCCTCGACGCGGCCCTTCCACTCCTGCTGCTCCTGCTCGCTGAGGCCGCGCCACCAGGTGTCGCTCTGCCGGTAGGCGTCGCTCCCCCAGCGTTCGGTGACCTCCTGCTCGTACCGGGTGTGGTCGAAGCCGTCGAGCATGTCCTTGGCCATGATGTGTCCCTCCGTGGTGTCGGGGTCCTTCTCGAGCGCCGCGACGGTCCGTTCGACCGACGCGATCTGCCGGGCGAGCCGGCCCTGCTCCTCCCGGAGCGACACGAGGTGCGTGCGCAGTGCCTGCGCCTCGTCCCGTTGGGTGTCGAGCACCTCGGCGATGTCGCCGAGGCCGAGCCCGAGATCACGCAGCAGCAGGATCCGCTGCAGCCGCACCAGGGCGGTGCGGTCGTAGCGGCGCGGCCCGCCGTCCGTCGTGCGAACGGCGGGCAGCAGTCCGACGGCGTCGTAGTGCCGCAGCGTCCGGCTGGTGACGCCGGCCAGCCGCGCGATCTCCTGGATGGACCATTGCATGTTCCTCACCGTAGAGGTTGACGTCGCGTCAACTTCAAGCCCTTCGCCTCGATCCGCCAAGAATATTCATCTGTGGATAACCAGCATCAAACACCACCCAGCGCCAACACTGGTTCTCATGACAGCTCTGAGCGAGTTCACTCCCGACCATCCTCTGGCGGACGACGACGCCCTCCTCGCATTCGCCCGGTTCGTGCACGGCGACATCCGGCCGCGCCGCCGCACCCTCTGGTTCGTGCTGCTGGACGGCGAGCGCCGACCGCTGCCGGTCATCGTCCCCGTGGACCTGGTGCCGGACGAGCCCGAGGTGCTCGCGGTGAACGACCTGGGCCAGGTGTGGCACGACATCCTCCAGAGCGAACCGGGCGCGTCGGTGTTCGTGATGCTGGAACGGCCCGGCACCGCCTCGGCCTCGATCACCGACCACGCCTGGTTCGTGGCCCTGCGGGACACCGCGGCCAGGCATGGCCTCGCGCTCGCCGCGTTCTTCCTGGCGACGGCCCACGATGTCGCCAGGCTGGACCAGCCCTGAAGGCCGCGCCCGCCGGGTCAGTCCCGCAGCAGCTCCCACTCGTCGTCGGTGAACAGCCGCGACCGGATGAGGAACCGCACCCCCTCGGGCGCCTCGACGCTGAAGCCGGCGCCACGGCCCGGCACCACGTCGATCGTCAGGTGGGTGTGCTTCCAGTACTCGAACTGGCTGCGGCTCATCCAGACCGGAACCGTGAACGAGTCGATCGCGAGGTCACCGAGGTGCACGTCGGCGTCCCCGGTGATGAAGTCGCCGTCCGGGTAGCACATGGGCGACGAGCCGTCGCAGCAGCCGCCGGACTGGTGGAACATCAGGTCGCCGTGCTTGTCCCGCAGCCGCACCAACAGCGCGGCGGCGTCGTCGGTCACGGCGACCCGTGCGGGCGGCGAGCCGGCCGCCTGGCCCGGGCGAACGTCGTCGGACATGGAACCTCCCTGAGCTCGGAGCTGGACCCGGACTGCCGGGCGGGAGGCGGGGGACGTACCGGCCCCTGGCCTCCCGCTCGGCGTGCGCCGCCGGCCTAGAAGAAGCCCAGCTTGTTCGGCGAGTAGCTGACCAGCAGGTTCTTGGTCTGCTGGTAGTGGTCGAGCATCATCCTGTGGTTCTCGCGGCCCACGCCCGAGCCCTTGTAGCCGCCGAACGCCGCCGCGGCCGGGTACGCGTGGTAGTTGTTCGTCCACACCCGGCCCGCCTCGATCGCGCGCCCCGCCCGGTAGGCGTCGGAGCCCGACCTGCTCCATACGCCCGCGCCCAGGCCGTACAGGGTGTCGTTGGCGATCTTGATGGCGTCGTCGAAGTCCGCGAACTCCGTCACCGCCACGACCGGCCCGAAGATCTCCTCCTGGAAGATCCGCATCTCGTTCTTGCCCTCGAAGATCGTGGGCGTCACGTAGTAGCCGCCCGCGAGGTCACCCTCCAGCTCCGCCCGGTGCCCGCCCGTGAGCACCTTGGCACCCTCGGCCCTGCCGATGTCGAAGTAGCTGAGGATCTTCTCGAGCTGGTCGTTGCTGGCCTGCGCGCCGATCATCGTGTCGGTGTCCAGCGGGTTGCCCTGCTTGATCGCCTCGGTGCGTGCCACGGCGTCGGCCAGGAAGTCGCGGTAGATGTCACTCTGGATGAGCGCGCGCGACGGGCACGTGCACACCTCGCCCTGGTTGAGGGCGAACATCGTGAAGCCCTCCAGGGCCTTGTCGTAGAAATCGTCGCGCGCCGCGGCGACGTCGCTGAAGAAAAGGTTCGGCGACTTGCCGCCCAGCTCCAGCGTCACCGGGATGATGTTCTGCGACGCGTACTGCATGATCAGGCGCCCCGTCGTGGTCTCGCCCGTGAACGCGATCTTGCGGATCCGCGACGAGCTCGCCAGCGGCTTGCCCGCCTCCGCGCCGAACCCGTTGACCACGTTGACCACACCCGGCGGCAGCAGGTCCGCGATGAGCTCCATCAGGAACAGGATCGACGTCGGCGTCTGCTCGGCCGGCTTGAGCACCACGGCGTTGCCCGCCGCGAGCGCCGGCGCCAGCTTCCACACCGCCATCAGGATCGGGAAGTTCCACGGGATGATCTGCCCCACCACGCCCAGGGGCTCGTGGAAGTGGTACGCGATCGTGTCGCCGTCGATCTCGCTGATCGAGCCCTCCTGGGCCCGGATCGCGCCCGCGAAATAGCGGAAGTGGTCGATGGCCAGCGGCATGTCCGCGTTCAGGGTCTCGCGGACCGGCTTGCCGTTCTCCCAGGTCTCGACGACCGCGAGCTCCTCGAGGTGCTCCTCCATGCGGTCGGCGATCTTGTTCAGGATGATCGCGCGCTCCGTGACCGAGGTGCGTCCCCAGGCCGGCGCGGCGCCGTGCGCAGCGTCGAGGGCCCGGTCGATGTCGTCGGCGTCGCCGCGTGCGACCTCGGTGAACGTCCGCCCGGTCACGGGGGTGGGGTTCTCGAAGTACTGCCCGTTGGCCGGGGGTACGTACTCGCCCCCGATCCAGTGGTCGTACCGGGGCCGGAAGCTGGCGATGGCACCTTCGGTACCTGGGGCTGCGTACACGGTCATGGTCTGCCTCCTCGCAGGATCTCGCGCCCACCCCCGGGATGCCCGACGGCGGAGCCACGCCCCGGGCGCACCGGTGCACCCGAGTGCGGTGAGGGTAGGCAGCGGGGCGTTGCATCGGGGTTGCAACCCGACCGTGACCTCACGGCGGCAAGCACGACGCGGGCCGGCACATGTGGACAGATGAGGACAGATCGCCGGACCGACGCCGCGCGACGAGCCGAACCCGAGGAGAGGCCATGCACCTTGTCACCCGCCGCACGTCCCCCGCGCTCCCCCTGACCGTTCCCCTTGCCGCCGCCCTGACCGTGGTACTGGCGCTCGCGGGCTGCACCGCGGGGAGCGACGAGTCGGGGACCGCCGGGCAGACGGCGAACCTGTCGGCCCCCGACATCGCCCCCGCCCCGGAGTTCCTGGACGGCGAGGCACCCGGCGCCGAGCGGCTCGTGCCGCCCGGACCAGGCGGGGAGCCGACCGGCCCCGCGGTCCCGGACGGCGAGGAGTACGACGACTCCCCCGAGTCACCGTTCCTGGACGTCGCCACGAGCCCGCTGTCCACGTTCTCGGCCGACGTCGACACGGCGTCGTACTCGAACCTGCGCCGCCAGGTGAACCAGGGCGTGGCGCCGCAGGGCGTGCGCATCGAGGAGCTGGTCAACTACTTCGACTACGGGTACCCGGCGCCCGGGGCCGGTGCCGAGCACCCGTTCTCGGTGTCGACGCAGGTCGCGGCCGCCCCGTGGAACCCGGAGCACCAGCTCGCAATGGTCGGCGTGCAGGCCACGGAAGCCCTTCCGGCGTCGGAGGGCAACAACATCGTGTTCCTGCTGGACGTGTCCGGGTCGATGGACGAGCCGAACAAGCTGCCGCTGCTCGCGGAGTCGTTCGGGCTGCTGGTGGAGCAGCTCGACGAGGACGACCGGGTCTCCATCGTGACGTACGCGGGCGACAACCGCGTGGTCGCCGACTCCGTGCCGGGCTCGGAGCACGGCGTGCTGGTGGACCACCTGCGCTCGCTGCGGGCCGGCGGGTCCACGGGCGGCGCGGCCGGCCTGACCACGGCGTACGAGCTGGCCGAGAAGAACTTCGTGCGTGGCGGCAACAACCGGGTGATCCTGGCGACCGACGGCGACTTCAACGTGGGCCCGTCCTCGCCCGAGGAGCTGACGGACCTGATCGAGGCGGAGCGGGACTCCGGGGTGTACGTGTCCGTGCTGGGCTTCGGCATGTACAACCTGAAGGACAGCACGATGGAGGCCATCGCCGACCACGGGAACGGCAACTACGCGTACATCGACACGCTGGCCGAGGCGCGCAAGGTGCTCGTGGACGAGTTCGGCTCGACGATGTTCGTGGTGGCCCAGGACCTGAAGCTGCAGGTCGAGCTGAACCCCGCCACGGTGAGCTCGTACCGGCTGATCGGGTACGACAACCGGCGGCTGGCGGACGAGGACTTCGACGACGACACCAAGGACGCGGGCGACGTCGGCGCGGGGCACTCGGTGACGGCCTTCTACGAGCTGGTCCCTGCCGGCACCGCGGCGGGCTCGGGCGGCGACGTCGGCGGCGACCTCATGACCGTGCACGTGCGCTACAAGACGCCGGACGGCGGGACGACCGGCGCGAGCACCGAGGCAGAGTTCCCGGTCGGCGCCGGAGCATTCACGCGCACCCCGACGGCGGACTTCGCCTTCGCCTCGGCCGTCGCGGAGCTCGGGCTGATCGCAACAGGGTCGGAGTACCGGGGCCAGGCCAACCTCGACGCCGTCCGGCAGCGGGCTGCGGGTGCGCTGGGCGCCGACCCGTACGGCCTGCGGGCGGAGTTCGTCGACCTCGTCGGGGCCTACTCGGCCCTGGGGTGAACTCGATGCGGGCGACTATTGCGCGCGACGCCGATTCGGTGCGGCCTATCAAAAGTCATCCGGAATGCGCCGCAAGTAGTTTACCAACCATGGACCGAGCGGGAACTTTCATCCGGACGTGGTCAATGCATTTGGGGATACCTGCCCGGACGGGCCGGTCCGGTTATGCGGCCGATTGCCGTTCTCGGCGCGATTCGGTCCCCGAGTTCGTTCTCGAGGCGGACCGAGCGCTCCCGGCAGCCGGCGGGTCGCGGTGCTGAAGGAAAGAGTGCCGTCAGGAGGCGTCGCGCGCGGTGAGGATCGTGCGGTTGCCGACGGGGTCGCGGGAGTCCAGGGAGCGCTGTGCGCCCTGCGACTGCTGGACCATGTCGACGGCGACCCGCAGGTCCTCCGCGGCCCAGTCGAGCGAGCTCTCCATGTGGGTGGCCTGGGCGAGCAGGGTGCGGGCCTGCGTCTCCGACGTCGGCGGGGCGTCGGTCAGGCGCTGGGCCACCGCCTGGCGCGCGTCGGCGAGCGCCTCGGCGAGCACGTCGCGCGTGGCCGGGTCCGCGACCTGGCCCTCCGAGTGCTCGTAGACCCGCTCGGCCGTCTCCATGACGGCGACGAGGTCGTGCGACCGGGCCGAGGTGCTGGTGACCTGGGTGTCGATCTGGGCGGTCAGCGTGACGATCCGGCCGGTCTCCTCCGCGCGGGCCGACATGGCCCACAGCGTGACGGCGACGGCCAGGGCGGTGACGATCGCCGCGCCGAACGTCCAGCGCCGGCGGCCACGTGCGCCGGCCAGGTCGGGGCCGGCGTCGGCCTCGTACGGCGGCGCGGGCGTGTCGAGCGCCGGCAGCTTCGCCGGGGCGACGGGCAGTTGCTGGCGCGGACTGTCTCCGGCCTGTTCATCAGTCTCAGACATCTGCGATTCCGGTCTAGCTAAAGCGATGGTGTTCAACTCTTCCCCCAAAGAGAGCCTTCGTGAAAACTATCTGTCGGACGCGAAGCCCGTTTAACTACCGGTGCTAATGACGCTAAGACTACTTTTCCAGTCCCGCCTGTCGAGAGCGTGATGCCTCTTCGATCTGTGGAAAACCGCTCTGAGACGGTGGACAACTTGGGGATCACGGTGGACAACCTGTTGATGAACTTGGTCCGATGCCTACACTGGCGTGGTTCGACGACGGCGTCGGGACAACGTCAGGGGCAGCATGCAGCAGGTGCCACACCGCGACGCGCGCTGGGTTCGCGCGGCCTATGAGAGCTTCGTCGGTTCCGCCGGCTCCCAGGAGCCCGACGGGATCGACCCGGTCGTCGCGGCGTCGTGGTTGCGGAGCCTGCGCAACGGTGTGGATCCCGACCGGCCGAGCGCGGTCCCGGTGGCGGCGACGGACGACCTCGACGACTACCGCAGCTCCCATCCGCTGGCCGTCGCCATGCCCCTGGTACGCGACCTCGTGGGCGGCGCGACCGGCGACGGCCTGGTGGTCGCGGTCTCGGACGACGTCGGCCGGCTCCTGTGGGTCGAGGGGCGCGGCCAGGTGCGCTCCGCCGTCGACGGCGTCGGGTTCGTCGAGGGCGCCGTCTGGCGCGAGGAGTCGGTGGGCACGAACGCGCCCGGTACCGCTCTCGCGACCCGCCGTCCCGTCCAGGTGCTCGGGGCCGAGCATTTCGCCCGGCCGGTCCAGCGGCTGAGCTGTACCGCGGCCCCGGTGCACGACGCCGCCGGCGGGATCATCGGCGTGCTCGACCTGACCGGCGGCAACGCTGCCGGGTCCCACGTGGCCCTCGCGCTCGTGCGCGCCACGGTCGCCATGGTCGAGCGCGAGCTCGCCCTCCGCGCCACGGGCGGTCCAGAGGCCGGAGGCGCGCCCTGGGCCGA
>NZ_KI911760.1:182308-197715 GCF_000515355.1 Promicromonospora kroppenstedtii DSM 19349
GCGCGACGAGGGCACCGACGACCATGTCGCGTGGACGCGCCTCGCGAGGCTGGCCGAACCGGGCGGCCCGCAGGCCGCGCGGGCGCGGGCGCACCTGGGGGTGCTGGAGCGAAGGCTGGCGTGATTGGTCCGGCGCACGGTCGTCACGTCGCGGTGGTCACGTCGCGGTGGCCAGCTGCCAGGCGGATGCCCACGTGGACGGATGCGGCAGCCAAACCGTCAACGCGAGAGTAACGACGACGGATACGGCCAGGCCCCAGAGGTACGTACCGAGAAACGCACGAGGATTCTACTCGACGTCGAGCTCCCAGGGACTCTGCTCGGCGGGCGCTGAGTCTGCGAATGCCCTGCCCAGCGTCCGCTGGATGGTCAGGTGCGCTACGACCACTGCAGGCACAGGGCGTCAGCACAACGAGATAGGTGAGGAACTCGAAGACCACGGGGAAACCCAGGAGCCTCGCCGGGACGCCGAAGACCAGGCCACCGATCACTGCGAGCGCGCTCATCCCGAAGTGGGACAGCTGCAAGCTGCTGTCGCGGGCATCCTGTCGGGCTGCGACCACTGTCACCCATGGAAACGGCAGGTTGGGCTCCAGGAAGGAGTCTCGCCAGGACCTCACGATGAAGCGTGCGACGACTGTGATCGGCTAGAGGCCGAGCAGCACTTCCGCTCGGAAGACGTTCAGTGCTGCAGCCACGACCTAGGCACCCCTCCCGCCCGCGCAGACACCAGACCTTACGCACTCCGAGCCACCGGGACGACCAGAAAGCCCAGCCGCAACACTCGATCAAGAGTCACCGATTCGACAAGAACTCCAAGTGCGAGAACTGGCCGCCTCAATCGCGCTGGCCCTTGCGAATGATCGCCATTCGTTGTTCGTACAAATCCTTGGTCAGGAAGGGCTCGCCCGCAGTCCGCACGATTCTGCCGGAATCCGGATCGACCTGGTCAACACCCGGATGAGCCCGCATGATGGTCGTATAACCCGCATGGAACTCACGCGCCTCTTTCACCTTAGCGATTGTATGAACCACAACAGTCGCCGCCAGCAATAGCAGTATTAGCCCAACCATGAACCCAAACAATGGCCTCTCGTTAAAACTTGTGCCGAATACAAGAACTAGTATCACCGTCACCGCTATCGATGCCGCAATGAAGATCGCCAAGCGACCAGCAAGGAGAGATGTTGCAGCAGCCGAGCTCCCGCGCAACATCTTAACGGAGTCGCCCACCCTCGATTTTCCAGAATCAGCCATTTGATGCCTTCTCCAAAATTCCAACAACGTCCATTGTTTTGCTCCAGACATCACCGACGAAGTCGAACCCTTCAACAGTCACAGGATCAAGGCGACCTGCTGTACGGGCAGCGAAACCCATGGATCCCGCCGCGACACCCAGGGTTCCGATTACACAACCTGCCGACCTCAGGTCCCCGGCGCAGTCAATAGCAGTGGCAACACCACCTGCAAGAGCAGAAATACCGAGAAGGCCACCTGCCACAGCTGCCGTAACCGGATGCGCCGCGCACCACTTGGTCACAAAGCAGGTACCCGCCGTGCCCCATCCAATGATTACGCTAGCATCACCCAAGGTCTCACTAACCTTTTGACCGCTCCACCCATTATAACCCGATTCAGCACTGGCCCAACCGTTGACCTTTTGCCACATGCCTTTCTGATCCGCAGCTTCTGTCAAGCGCTCTCGATTAGCATTCTTCTCCTTGATCCGTGCCATCTCCGCTGCACGCGCTGCGGCCTGCGCCAGGGCAGCGGCCCCTGTCTGGTTGACGGATGTTCCGACTGACCCCCCGGCGTAACTGACCAAACCCACTGTCCCGCCACCACTCGTCGTGTATCCATCAGCATGCGAGCTGAAGAAACCGCACGCATACGCCGTGTAGCACTCCCGCACCTTCACAGGCGCGCTGCCGCCCTTCTTCTTGATGCAGGACATCGCTTTCGCGCATGGATCACCACCATTGGGCTGGGTTCGTGGGTCGTATCCCTCATGCCCGGCACCCATTGGCTTCAGACCCGTCGGATCGGACCACGTCGTCGGGTTCTGGTTCGCGTATCCATAAGCGTTCCACTGCTGCGGATCCGACAAATCCATGATCGGGTCCACCGACACGAACGCCCCGAGCATGGAGTCATACAACCTGGCACCCACTGCGGTCAGACCGCTGGAGTCCTCCGGCTTGTCCAGGAAGCCGTGGTCGCCGACCCATTCGGAGGTCGAGCTGCCGCCGCCAACGGCCACGCCAGCGCTCGAACCGCGCTCAGAACCGAACCCGTCCGTGTACCTCCGGACCACGCGGTCTACCGTGTTCGCGATCTGAATCGTCCCTGTTCCGTGAGGATCAGCGAAGATGCTCGTCACACCCGCTGCCATGGGTCCAGACCGTAGCGCGACGGACTGACCTGCGAACGAATAATAGCGCTGCGCCGATACAGCCCCCGTCTCACCGTCGAGAGTGATCTCCTGGCCCGGCAGGTACACCGTCACGTCGCCGTCCTGCTTGCGAACCAGACGGTCACCCTCAGCCGAGTACACGAACTCGTCCGACTCGGACGCTGAGACGGATCCGTCTCCGTTCTCGTCCTGCGCTACAGACGCCAGCTCACCCTCGGCATCCCACGACAGCGACTGGTCAGCCGCACCTGCGAGGTTGCGGCCGGTCATGTTGCCCGCAGCGTCGTAGGTGTACTCGCTCGTGCCCAGGTTGGCACCACTTCCGTCCACCGCGGCGACGCTCGTCACGGAGTGCGGCCGTGTGGAGGTCGGACCCGAAGTCGGCCGAACATAGGAGCTGGTCACCGCGCCCTCAACAGCCACAGCACTCGACGAGCCCTCGATCTCGCCCGACCCAGCGACTCCGCCAGCCGAGGACGGCAGGTGCTGCATTGTGCTCAGGCGGTTGCCGAGCACGTCGTACGTATACGACGTCCAGTACGGCTCCGCACCACCCAGTGCTTCAACACTCGGTGCCGCACCACAGTCCCCAGACTCAGGCGTCCACGCGTCGGCCAGCCGCCTGGCCCAGTCGTACTCGAAACACTGCTGGTCGGACGGCTGACCCGACTCAGCGGTCGGGACGTCCTTCACGCTCAGCACGTTACCTGCGTCGTCATATTCGTAGCTCGCGTGCTGCAGCTCGCGCAGGTCGCCCTGAGCGCTGATCTGCTGGGTAGTCGTGACGTTCTCCAGCCTTCGGGTGCCCGTCCCGTAGACCAGTGATCGCTGGTATGCGTAGGTGTTACCAGTAGAGAGGTAGCTGACTTCGCCGGTTGGCAGATAGTCGGCTCGCGTCACGTAGTCACCCACGCCCCCACCGCCGGTCAGACCGTCGGCCACGTTCGTGTCGGAGTAGAACGTCGTCAGCCCTTCCGAGGCGAGCCCGCCAGCGGCCGGCACGCGCTCGAACCACATCCGGCCGTCCTTCGTGTACGTGTACTCGCTCGTGTACTCGCCGGACAGGTCTCCTAGCTCCTCGGTGTCCGGGATTTTGATGGTCCGAGTCGTCGGCAGGTACTGGTCGGTGTATCCGTTGACCCGGGTCGTGTACTCCGCGCCGTCCTGAACTCTTGTCGACGTTGCCAGCTGTCCCTTCACCACGGTGCCGCTTGCGAGCAGGTCGTAGGTCCAACGGGCTCGAACGGCGCCAGTGGCATTGTCGTCACGCATCGACGTCTTTCGACCCAGGGCGTCGTAGGTATACGCGAGCTTTTCGTCACGTGCGTCCGTCGTGAGCGTCACGCGACCAGCGTCGTCGTACTCGGTCGCGGAGTCGCCCTTGTCCGGATCCGACGCACCAGTCTGTCGGCCTCGCAGGTCGTACGTGTACGACCACTCGTTTCGCGCCGGGTCTGTCACACCGACGAGACGATCGGCACCGTCATACCGGTAGCTCGTCACGTGGTGGGTGCCCGAAGGGCTGGCGCCCTCGTACTGCCAGAGCTGCGTCGTCCTACCCCGGACGTCGGTGAGCGTCGTGGTCGGCGTCCCACCGACAGGCGGGTTCACGTGCGTTCGGTCGCCCTCGTAGGTCGTGGTCGTCGTCCACTTGTCGAGGTAGCTAGTCCCGTCGTCGGGCTTCTCGCCGTCGCCGACCTGGAACGTCTCCCGGACCGACCGGGCCGCTCCGTCGAACAGCTTCTCGGTGCGCGAGTCGACAGCCTTGGTCGTGGTCAGCAGGCTCGACGAAGCGATGCCGGACGTCGCCCAACCGTCGCGACTGACCACTGCCAAGCCTCGTGAGTCGTAGAACGACTCGTTGACCACGCGGCCGACCACCTTGGCCGACTGAGAAGGCAACTGAGCCTGCCGCTGCCGCAACAACCCGTCGTAAATAGCGCTCGACACCACGTACTCGGTCGCGTCCCAGTTCAGCGTCTCGGTCACAACGGCGTTCATGCCCGTTTCACGTACGAAGTAGCTGTACTTCGTTGTCGGCGTATGGGTGCCTTCCACTCGGCCAGGTTCCCAGACCTGGGTCAGGCGTCCCAGGCCGTCATACGCACCACTCGTGACCTTGCCGTTGGGGTCAGTCACCTTGATCGGCACGCCCCAGCCCGTGGAGAACTTGGTGGCAGTCGCGTGCGCGGTCAGAGGACCTGTTCCATCCGGGTCAGGGCTGGTGGTAGTGGCGACCAGCGTCAGTCCACCCGTGTTCAGATAGCTCGTGGTCGTCTTGGCGCCCTCGGCGTCTGTCGTCGAGGTGACCTGTCCGAGGTTGTTGTACGTGGTCGCAGAAGTGTCAACATAGTTCGGTGATCCGCCCGAGTAGGAGCCGGCCTCCTGCGTCAAAGTCACCCGTCCAGTGGTGGGCGCCACGCCGACTGCCTGGCCGTCGTATCCCCAACGCTGATCGGACATGACGTCGGCCGGTCGAGAGGGCGTCTGGCCGCACCCGACATCGACGGTCTCGACCCGCTCCACGGTGCTCAGGACGTTCTTGGTCGTGTTCCGCGTGTAAGTAGTGCTGGTGCACCGCTCGTCACCGGCCACAGCAACGTCCCCGGTATCTGCCACCTTGGTCGGCATGCCATAAGAGTCGAACTCTGTGGTGGTGCGTGCGGTTCGAGAGCCGGAGCTCGTCGTCTGCACGGTCTCCGCGACCTCGACAGCCGTGTGATACGCCTTCTTCGAGCTGTCCGCCGGATCCGTGGCAGTGGCTGCGGACCGCCACGGCGCAGACCGCTCCCGAGTTACGACCTCCGAGCCGTTGTAGTCGATCTTCTCGCGAAGCATTCCCGCGTACTGGTCGACGTCGTTGATCCCATCGACCTGCTTGTCTCTGGTCGTAACCGTGCCGTCACTCCGCACATAGCGGTCACCGTGCATTCCGCGGAAGTACCGGTACCCGGTGTGCAGGCGCGGCGCGCTCGGAACACCGGCGATACCGGTGTATTCCTCCACGGCGGCGTAGCCACGAAGCTGGGACCAGGTCCGCTGCTTCGGCTTGACGAGCTCGTTGTCGTCGTAGTGCCATGCCGGGCCACCGTCGTAGTTGTAGGTGGTCACCATGGCTGCGGTTCCCGCGAGGCGCGCGTCCTGCTCAACTGATGTCACCCGGTAGTGATGGAAGTACTCACGCTGCGGTTCTGTGTATCCGGTCGGAGTCCAGTACACGGGTCGGCAACGCATCTCGTTGTCCTGCGGCGACGAGGGCAGCGATCCTGGTGCACACTGCGGGTCCGAATAGTTAACGGTCGTGATGCCGCCAGACTCGGACGTGATCTTGTCGATGCGCCACCGCGTCATCGCGGGGCCCCACTCGTCGATCCGCTCGACACGGTTGTCCAGCTGCACCCCGTGGAACTGGACCGCCGGGAGCGGGATGTCAGCGGCGTTCGTCACGCCTCCCCGGCCCGTGTGCGTGATCGACGCCAGCCAGGCCGTCGCGCTCGATCCGTCACCAGGATTGGGGAACGTCTGTCCGAGCTTCCAGTGGTCCGTGTCGTTGTACGTACTTCCATTGAGGACCTGGGTTGTGACCTCAGTCAGCATCCTGCGGTCGAAGAAGACCGGTGCGGTCACCTCTGGACATGACGTGGTCGAGGTGCAGATCAAGTCGAAGGGCACGTCCGGCCACCGAGCACTGTTGGCAGCAGTCAGCTTGTCAGCGGCGCAGTCGAACGTACTAGTTGGCGTGCAGCGCTCCTCGTAGTCGAACATGACCCTCGCCGGTGCCTGGGTCGTCGTATCGCCGTCCCGCGTCCCGTACTCGATCCGGTCCAACTGTGCGGTCCGGTTGTAGGAGACCGTCCCTGCGTTGTTGTCGTACCCGTACCTGTTGTTCGACCTCGAATAGAAGTACGTCATCGAGTTGCCCGAGGTGTCGACCACGTAGTCGAGCATCCAGCGCCATACCTGCAAGCACTGCGAATCCGCGAACTTGGGCTGGTAGCACTGCTCCTCAGGATGGTTCCCGTAAACCGGGGTCACCAACGCTGACTGAAGGCGGGTGTCGGACGCGGCACGACGGTCCCGACCGAACCAGTACTGGGTACCGTCGTCGGTCGTTGCGACCCAGTACTCCTTGTTGTTATCGGTGTTCCATCCATCCGTGCGGTGCTCGATCTTCGTGTTGTCATCAGATTCCGGCCGCCACGTGCTCGTATTGCCGTCGCGGACGAGCTCCACAGCCTTTCCGCCCAGCATCATGGTTGCGTTGTCGGTCCTCCAGCACAGGTCACCTGTGTCGTGGTTGGCGTTGTTCGCAGCCTCGCCGCCCACCGCGGACTGGTCTTCCGAGCAGGGCACGAACTTGCGCTCGATATACCCGGACAGATTCGCCTCCCACCCGTCTCCCACCTGGGACGACTGGTTGTTGGACGACGCCACTCGGCCGTCGAGTGACCCTGACGAGTAGGAGAGCGAGAGGTCGGGACCGAGCTGGCCGGGGACCGGGGGTGTCCGCATCGGGTACGACCACGAGAACGCTCCGGTCTGAGTCGACACGTCCCACGACGCCGACGACGCGAGAGAAGTGGCGCCCCAGTCACCTGCGCCACCGGAGCTGTCAGCGGTGACCGCCAGAACCAGTGGATCCGCCGGGGCGGAGATCATCGGCTCAGTTGCCTCTGCGCTGGTGCCTCCGCTGAAGTCAGCGGAGCCATTGGTCACACCACCGCGCGACTCGGGAAGCGTCACCGTCGCTGTGAGCGTCATGGACTCCAGATCCAGACGCGCGTCCCGGACCGGTACCGCAGGCCCGCACTCGCCACTTGAGTTCGCACGCAGTGCGCATGGCGGCACTTCTTTCAGCCCCAGACGATGCACGAGATCGCCGCCCGCTGCCGCCAGATGCGACACATCAACGGCCACCTCGACCTGCCCGCCAACGGCATCACTGACGCTGCTGGTCGCGTCGCCCTTGCTACCGGGTCCAACGCGTGTCTCCGGTGTAGCGGCAGGTTCGAGCGTGAACACGCCACCCACAGCTCCGAGCCTCTCTGCGGTAGCTCCGGCCAGGTGCACAACTTCAACCGGCCCGCGCGCCGCGCGGCCACCATTCGCCCCTTGCAGAGTCACCTCTGCACCGCCCGCTCGAACCGCCACTGCCTTGCTCTGGCTTCTTCCTTCGTTCACTGGAGGAAGGGTCGCGGTCGCCTTTCCTGCATCGGGCACCATGATCGTGTCCGCCGCGGCAGGAGTCATCGGATCCGCTGCCGGGGCTTCTTCGCCCTTGCTGTCGTGCGCTTCGACTAAGTCGGTATCTGGAGAGTCGTAACCGAGCGAGTCGAGATACTCGCGCCGCTCGTCGATGGTCATCGCCTGCAGGTCAGCAGCCGTGGGCCCTTCGTCGGCAACGGCGGGACCGACCGGCCAGACCATCACAAGAGCTAGCACTGCGGCAACGAGCACCGGGCCCCGGGTACGCGCCCTCCGCCCGCGCCGTCGAGACGATGACGCACCCGATGTCTCTCGCATCCACCCCGTGCCAACCATGCTCGCGCCTCTCCGCTTCGCCGCTCGTCGAATACCTGCCCGGACTGCTCGCCATCGCCGCCTGTGCATCATGGGACCTGCGTCTGCCGACAGGTTCGGTTCAGAGTGTCTTCATCCACGACGTGCCCGTCGTAGACACGAACCTCGTCGATCGCGCCGGTGAACGGCCAAGCCGCCTCGCCGTACTCCAGCCCAGACCCCAGCCGCAGCCCTCCGGCCGTGTTCCAGGGCTCCCATGCAACGGGCTCACCGTCCAGATCCACGCCCATTTGCATGGTTTCGCCAGCAGAAGGGCGGACTGCCGGCTCAGCGAACATCGGGCAAGCCCACGCCTCCACCGTCTCGTCGGCAGCATTGAAGATGCCGACCACGTGCGCCCACTGCCCCACCACCACCGGAACCTTGGTGTGTGAGATCACTTCTTCGTCTTCTGAGCTGGGGGACCGCGCATGCCAGAAGGCCCAGCACGGCAGGTCCTCTCCCGCCGGCTGTTCCGTGCAGTCCGCGTCCTTCGCCCAGCCGAGTCCGAACGAGGAACGGATGTCGCCGCTGACGGACTCCACTGCGCCCGGAACCTGCGAGACGGCTGCAGCCAACGTCGCGTCCGAACCTGCTGCAGGTACGGCGTCCGCACGCACGAACGCCGAGATCGTGTACGACCGGTCGCCTGAGACGACTGGCACTGCAGTCGTCGCTATATCGGACGGCTGGTCGAATACCAAGGCTCCGTCCGGTACCCGACCATCCGGATCGGCTCCAGGCACGGTCGACGGGGGCCACAGGCCATCGCTGGTCGATCCGGCCACCCACGCCACGCCGGGGCCAATAGTCAGCACTCCGGCACCTGCGCTCGGTTCTGAATTGCTCGCGGCCTGCAGGCCGCCGCCCGCCCAGCCTGCGTCGTTGAACTGCCAGTGCCCTGTCTTCTGGGGAAATCTGACGTAGAACTCGTAGATCACGGAGTCCGACACCAGGTTCGCATCGTCCCGAGATCGGACTGCCACGTAATTGAGACCGGCCCGCAGCACTGGCGTCGAAAAGGTCACCGACCCACCTGGCGACACATCCTTGGGCTGCTTGGAGTAGGTCTGATCGTTCACAGACCACTCGTACCTGACCACGTCCGCCGACCCGTTCGCAGCGAACGTCAACTCGATCGGGGTGGTTGTACCACCGGCGACCTGTCGCTCGGGATAGGTCGAGCTGGTCACCTTCGGCGGGTTCGGGTACTCGGTGTCCACGGTGAAGAAACACAAGGGCGAATCCGACCACGCCGTGGTCGCTACATGCCCGGTCACTGGGTCTTTCGACTTGACCTGTACCCGCCAGCGATAGGTCTTGCCCGACTTCAGACCCACTTCTCCAGGCACCGGACGCGACTTCCAGGTCTCGGCCGAGCCTGACGAGGACCATCCCGACCACCAGAAGGGCGAGAAAGTGTCCTGGTCCTCCAGTCGGAACCGCATCGAGACCGCGTTCGTCCCGTCAGGCTCCGTGGCACGCGCCTTCAAGGTGGGCGTCTTGTCACGAACCTGGACCCGGTTCTCGTAGTTCTCGCAACCAAGTTCAGCCTCGCCCGCGCCGACCTCGATCTTGGTCTGTGAAGCATTAGGGGCGAGCGGCGGCCGGTCGTACGAGATCGTCAGCGTCGCCTTCTCGCTCTGGTACCTCTTCCACCAGCTCATCGAGTCCTCGCGGGGTGCCTGCATACCCACCGAGAGGTTCGACTGCCCCGCTCCGGCCCGCGACCTGGCTCGGTCGGTGACGTCGAAGTAGACCATCTTGCGGTTGTCGCACTCGATCTTGTGGGACACCAGACGGGAGTCCTGAAGCCGGCCCCACCCCGGCTGGTTGTTCCACGAGACGCCGTTCTCGAAGTACTCGACCGCGTACACGTCGATCGACCGGGTGCTGCAGTCCCACGAGTGCGTTCCGTATACGCCGAAGGACGCCTCCAAGATCGACGAGCCGGGCAGCTCACCGAGCCATGGCCCGTTGCTGCCCTGCCGCAAGCCCCCGAACTGCCAGAACAACCGCTGGACGTTGCTGGCCGTACACTCGATCGTTGCTCCGGGATCACACAGGCCCACCGCCTGCGTGCCCGACGCCTTCCAGGTGACTGTGCTCGGCCAGTGCGACTGAGCCATGGCCCACTCGTTTGGTGTGGACTTGCCGATCTTCGGATCAAGGTGCAGCGGCCACTCGAGATCGGCGCTAGCGAGCATCTCGACGTCAGGGGTGACCACCACGGTGTCGCCCTCGACCTGCACACCCATCGCCGCGACACGGTCACCAGACGCCGGTGTCTCCAGCCGATCCCCCGTGGCGCCGTTCGCGCTCGCGGACTGCGCTTCCACCTCGGACGGCGCCTGCCGGCTCAACGCGAGAGAGTCGACACCCTCGTCGGTCCCGACTCCGTCCCAGACTTCCTCGCCGGTGCTGTCCCACATCAACGCGGGGCCGGACTCGTGGGTGACGTTGCCCTCGGAGTCTCGGACCTCAAAGCCCACCGTCGTCTCGTGAAGGCTCAATCCTTCGGACATCGACAGGGGAAACTCCAGAGCCAATGGAGACACGGCCTGATCCCCGCCCGGTAGCAGTTCATCGGTCAGACGAGCGAGTGCCGACTCGTCAGCCAGCCTGACCACGGGTGTCACGCTCGTGCCATCCGTGTTGATGGACACCACCAGACTCACTCCGCCGCCGAAGTCGTACGACACACGACCTGGGGTCGCGATGTCGCTCGTGGCCACGCCGGCGTTCTCCAGCGCCAGCGACGAGGAGAACATGCTTACCCTCTCGTCGGGCGCGCCGATCACCGCGAGGGCCAGCCCTTCGCCAGCAGCTCCACCTGGGTTCAACCACATCGGCTCCACGCCACCCGTCACCGGGAGCATTCCGGCGAGCTCACCGCTCGTTACCCGAGCCGATCCGACCTGGACGTCGACAGGGGCCCATACGCCATCACCATCGGAGTCCTGACGCTCCGCTGTCGTGGAGTACTCCACGGAAAGGTCACCGGTATCCGACAGCACGGTCGGCGTCGTCCACTCGGACAGGCTGCCCGCCACAACGGTGTCCGTGCTGCAGGCCACCGCGTTACGCCGCGCATCGAGCTCGGTCACAGCCTCGTCGAGGCAATCCGTGCCGGCAGCAGGACTGACGGCGCCTGCCGCCCCGGCCGAGTCAGGAAGTGCCATCGCTGTTGCCGGGACCGCTGCCGCGAGCCCGGTCGCAACCATGACGGGAACGAGGCAATCTCGCCGTAGAACGCCAGACGCCAAACTTCCGATCGACGAGCATGCAGCGACTCCCCCAACGTGCGACCAAGTACGAGATATGACATTCGCCGCAACGCGGACATCACCGGTCAAGGAGGTTCGCAAAATGCGATTGTGCTGGTCAAGGCATATAACTCGACCAGCAAGCGCTATTTCACCCGCAAATTCACCCATGGGAAGGGTGCGTTTGCGACCAATAGGGTGAAAAATCTGGCGCAAATGCCTGGAATTCCGGGACGCGCTACGCCAGACGAAAGTTTCGACCGCGTCGATCGGGCGTTATGAAATCGTGATCAAGAGCGCCGGGATCATCCAGCCCCCGCCGTGTGTTCCTAGACTCGACAGCGCACGCCCATCGAGGAGGAACCATGCCCGCTCCCATCGACCCGTCGGACAAGATCGCGCAGTACGCCCACCCCGAACGGCTCGTGAGCACGGCGTGGCTGGCCGAGCACCTCAAGGACCCGGGCATCGTCGTCGTCGAGTCGGACGAGGACGTGCTGCTCTACGAGACCGGGCACATCCCCGGCGCGGTGAAGGTGGACTGGCACACCGAGCTGCAGCACCCGGAGATCCGCGACTACCTGGACGGCGCCGCGTTCGCCGCCCTGATGAGCAGCAAGGGGATCACGCGCGACACCACCGTGGTGCTGTACGGCGACAAGAACAACTGGTGGGCCGCGTACACCGCGTGGGTGTTCACGCTGTTCGGGCACCAGGACGTGCGGCTGCTCGACGGCGGCCGCGGCCTGTGGAGCGCCGAGGGCCGCGAGCTCACCACCGACGTCCCGGCCCCCGCGCCCGTGGAGTACCCCACCGTGGAGCGTGACGACACGACGGTCCGCGCCTTCCGCGAGGAGGTGCTGGCGCACCTGGGCAACGGCCCGCTCGTCGACATCCGCTCCCCGCAGGAGTACACGGGCGAGCGCATCGCCATCCCGGACTACCCGGAGGAGGGCGTGCTCCGCGGCGGCCACATCCCGACGGCGCGCAACGTCCCGTGGGCGACGGCCGTGGCCGAGGACGGGACCTACAAGACTCGCGCGGAGCTCGACGCGATCTACACGGCCGGCCTGGGCCTCGACCCGGCCGACGCCGTGATCACCTACTGCCGCATCGGTGAGCGCTCCAGCCACACCTGGTTCGCGCTCACGTACCTGCTCGGGTACACCGACGTGCGCAACTACGACGGCTCCTGGACCGAGTGGGGCAACGCGGTGCGTGTCCCGGTTGCCACGGGCGCGGAGCCGGGCACGGTCTGAGCCGCTGAACGTGTCAGACGTACAGGTCACCCTGGTGATGCGTGCGTCTGACACGTGCGGGAGGGGCGGACAGGTCAGTCTCGGCCGAACGCCTTGCGCAGCTCGTCCTTCGCGCGCTCCAGCACGTCACGCTGGTCGGCGTCGAGGTCTTTGCCCGCGCGGTTGACGTAGAAGGTCAGCATCGACATCGCCGACCGGTACGGGGAGCTCTTGCGCCGGTCGCTCGCCTCGGCCGACCTCTTGAGGGACCGGGCGATCCGCGCCGGGTCGTCCCAGGTGAACACGCCCTCCTCCAGGTCAAGGGCGTCGCTGCCCTCGGTGACGCCCTGCGACCAGCGGTCCGGGGTGCCGTCGGCTCCCTTGTCGGAACCCTTGTTATCGGCCATACGGCCACGCTACGACGCCGTCCGGCCACTCGCCCGGGTCGCCGCGGCGGTGAAAGGATGAACGGATGAGCACCAACGACGTCGAACTGCCCGAGGCTCTCGCCGAGCTGCGGGACGCCTTCCTGGAGACGCCCGAACGGGACCGGCTCCAGCTCCTGCTGGAGGTCTCGCGCGAGCTGCCACCGCTGCCCGAGCGGTACGCGGACGCGCCCGAGCGGCTGGAGCGGGTGCAGGAGTGCCAGTCCCCCGTCTACGCGTTCGCTGAGGTGGACGACGCCGGGGTGGTCACCTTCCACGCCAGCGCACCGGAGGAGGCGCCGACGACGCGCGGGTTCGCGTCGATCCTGGCGCAGGGGCTGACCGGCCTGACGGCGCAGCAGGTGCTGGACGTGCCCGAGGACTACCCGCTGCAGCTCGGGCTGACCAAGGTCGTCAGCCTGCTGCGGCTGAACGGCATGGCGGGCATGCTGACCCGCGCCAAGCGCCAGGTCCGCGAGCAGCTCGCGGCCGCACAGGTCTGACAGGCGCCGCCGCACGAGCGCCTCTGCAGGTCGGCAGTTCGCACACGTGGCCGCAGCGGCGTCGGCAGTTGGCATCGAGATCGGCTCAGGCCTGTGCCGATCTCGATGCCAACTGCCGACGCAACGGGCAAGCAGCCCTCAGGCCTCGCCGCCGCCGAAGCGCTCGCGGTAGGCGTCCAGGTCGTCGTCGCTGATCTTGGCGAACAGCACCGGCGGCACCGTGAACGCGGTCCCGGCCGGCACGGCGTCGAGCGACGTCGCGGCCTCCGGGCTCACCCAGGCCGCGGTGTCGTCGGCCAGCGCGAACACGCGGCGCAGCGTGGCCGCCGTCTGCGGGATGAACGGCTCGGAGACCACCGAGTAGAGGTGGATCAGGTTCATCGCGGTGCGCAGCGAGACCGCCGCCGCCTCCGGGTCGACCTTGACCTGCTTCCAGGGCTCCTTCTCGACGAGGTACGCGTTGCCCGCCGACCACAGCGCGCGCAGGGCGTTCGCGGCCTTGCGGTACTGGAGGGCCTCCAGGTGCTCCTCGTACTCGGCCAGGAGCCGGGACACCTCGGCACCGAGCTTCTCCTCGGCGGCGCCCGGTGTGCCGCCCTCGGGGACGGTCTCGCCGAACCGCTTGGCCGAGAACGTCAGCACCCGGTTGACGAAGTTTCCGAGGGTGTCGGCCAGGTCCTTGTTGACCGTGCCGGCGAAGTGCTCCCAGGTGAACGAGGAGTCGTCCGACTCCGGGGCGTTCGCGATCAGGTACCAGCGCCAGTAGTCGGCCGGCAGGATCTCCAGCGCGGCGTCGGTGAAGACGCCCCGCTTCTGCGACGTCGAGAACTTGCCACCGTAGTAGGTGAGCCAGCTGAAGCCCTTGACGTAGTCGACCATGGTCCACGGCTCGCGCACGCCGAGCTGCGTGGCGGGGAACATCACCGTGTGGAACGGGACGTTGTCCTTGGCCATGAACTGCGTGTAGCGCACGTCGTCGGCCTCGTACCACCAGGACTTCCAGTCCCGGGTCTCGCCCGGCGCGGCGGCGTCCGCCCACTCCTGGGTGGCGCCGATGTACTCGATCGGGGCGTCGAACCAGACGTAGAAGACCTTGCCGTCGGCCGCGAGCTCGGGCCAGGTGTCGGCCGGGACGGGCACGCCCCACTCCAGATCGCGCGTGATGGCGCGGTCCTGCAGGCCCTCGGTGAGCCACTTGCGGGCGATCGAGGTGGACAACAGCGGCCAGTCCTTGCTGTTGCCGTCGATCCACGACTCGACCTCGGCCTGGAGCTTCGACTGGAGCAGGAAGAGGTGCTTGGTCTCGCGCACCTCGAGGTCGGTCGAACCGCTGATCGCCGAGCGCGGGTTGATCAGGTCGGTCGGGTCGAGCACGCGGGTGCAGTTCTCGCACTGGTCGCCGCGCGCGCGGTCGTAGCCGCAGTGCGGGCAGGTGCCCTCGACGTAGCGGTCGGGCAGGAACCGGCCGTCGACCGGCGAGTACACCTGCCGGATCGCCCGCTCCTCGATGAAGCCGTGCTCGTTGAGCTGCCGCGCGAAGTGCTGCGTGGTCTCGGCGTTCTGCGGCGAGGAGCTGCGCCCGAAGTGGTCGAACGACAGCCCGAAGCCCTCGTAGATCTTCTTCTGGGTCTCGTGCGCCCCGGCGCAGAACTCCGCGACGGGCAGGCCCGCCTCGGCCGCTGCCAGCTCGGCCGGCGTGCCGTGCTCGTCGGTGGCGCAGATGTACAGCACGTCGTGGCCGCGCTGGCGCATGTACCTCGCGTAGACGTCCGCCGGGAGCATCGACCCGACCATGTTCCCCAGGTGCTTGATGCCGTTGATGTACGGAAGCGCACTGGTGACAAGGTGGCGAGCCATCGCTGGATGCTCCGATTCGTAGTTCTGGATCCATGGGTCCGGGCGGGGTGCCCGGCGGGCTCGCGGAGCGAGCCACGGCCAAGCCTAGATCCACCGGGTGCCGGGGGCGGCATCGCGGTCACGGTGTGAGCGGCCGGACGCCGACG
>NZ_KI911760.1:197815-197923 GCF_000515355.1 Promicromonospora kroppenstedtii DSM 19349
GTGCTGCGCCGGCTCGGGCCGCACGGCGTCTCGCTGCACGCCGTCTGGATCGCGGCCGTGGCGCTCTGGGCGCTGAGCCTGACGGTCGAGGGGCCGGGCGCCGCGCTC
>NZ_KI911760.1:198023-198246 GCF_000515355.1 Promicromonospora kroppenstedtii DSM 19349
CCGGGGCGCGGTGGCGGCGTCGGACCTGGCGCAGGTGCCGCTCGAAGCCGCCCGAGGTGATGAAGTGCGCCAGGGCGAGCTGGGGCAGCGCCGGGCTGGCCAGGTCGGTCCAGTACCGGGCCTCGACCAGCTCGGACCGGAGCGCGGCGGGCGCCAGCAGCCAGCCGATCCGGATCCCCGGCGCGAGCGTCTTGGACACGCTGCCCAGGTGCACCACGTGGTC
>NZ_KI911760.1:198346-198704 GCF_000515355.1 Promicromonospora kroppenstedtii DSM 19349
CCCGGGACCAGGCGTCCGTCGGACACGGCGCGCCGCACCGCCTCGGCGAGCCAGGCGGTCAGCCCGCCGGCCGGGGCGTGGGCGGGGTCGAGCTGGAGAAAGTCGGCCCCGGGCATTTGGTCCCCTCGAACTCTGAAGTCTTGGCACTGTCAGATATACCAAAACGCGGGCAGGCTCGCGGACATGACGACCAGCACCAGCTCCGCGCCGCACGCGGGTACCCACACCGACACCCACCGGAGCAGCCCCGAGGTCCGCCGGGCGGATCGGCACGGCCCCGCCTGGACCGGCCCGCTGTTCGCTGCGCTCGGCATGTCGCTGGTGGGCAGCCAGGTGGCGGTCTCCGGCGTGCTCGCCG
>NZ_KI911760.1:198804-210109 GCF_000515355.1 Promicromonospora kroppenstedtii DSM 19349
GGGGATGGTCAGGCGACGGGCTGCGGGTCCCGGCCCAGCAGCCGCAGCGCGGCGAACCACGGGTCGGAACCGGTCGCGGTGAGCGGAGGCTCGAACACACCCGGCGTCCCGCCCGGCCGGGCGGCGATGGCGCTCGCGCTCTCGAGCACGAAGGCGACGGTGGCGCCGTCCGGCCGGTAGGTGGTGCCGACCGCGGTGGCCACGTCCCAGGCGTGCACCGCGGTGTCGAGAAGCTGCATGCCGAGCGCGAGGGTCGCCGAGACCTGTGCGTCGAACTCGGCCAGGTGGACGGGGGCGTCCGGTTGTGCGCGTGCGGACGCCTCGCGCAGCGCCGTCGCGGACTCCGCCCACGCGCCGACGGCGCAGTCCGGTGTCACCTCCGGTCCCGCGTAGAGGGCGATGTCGGCGTCGCCGTCGCCGAGGGCGGCCGCGAAGCCACGGTTCTGGCCGATCATGTGCGACAGCAGGGCGGCGAGGTCCCACTCGTCGCACGGCGTCGGGAGGTCGAGCGGGCCCCGGGCGGCCCGCTCGATCAGGCGGGTGGTCTCGGCGAGGGCGGTGTGGTGCAGGGTGAGCATCTCCGAATAAGTAAGCATATGTAGACGATACACCCGCGCAGATCATGGGTTGGTGGTTAGGATCTCCGGGTGGAGCGTCCCGAGCTTGGCTATCTGTTCGACCGGCTGCTGCGGGTGGTGATCGCTCGCGAGGAGCCGATCCTCGCTGCCGCCGGCCTGCAGATGTGGGATCACGTGCTGCTCACCGCGCTCGCCCGGGGGGACGCCCCGACCCAGGCGCAGCTCGCGGCCGAGACCGGGCGCGACAAGACCCGGCTGATCGGCAACCTGGACCGGCTCGTCGAGCTCGGGTTGGTCAGCCGCGTGCCCGACCCGGCCGACCGGCGCAACCGCGTCGTCTCGCTCACCACCGAGGGGCGGCGGGTTCTGGAACAGTGCCAGACCGGCATCCGCGCCATGGAGACGGAGCTGCTGGGGGCCCTTCCGGCCGGCGAGCGCGCGGACTTCGAGCGGGCGCTGGTGGCCCTGGCCGCGTCCCTCGACTGACCCACGCGCCGAGCAGGTCAGAGACGCCGGGCGCCCTCACTCCTCGAACCGGTACCCCGCCCCCGGGTGCGTCAGGATGTGCTTCGGGTGCGACGGGTCCTGCTCCAGCTTGCGCCGCAGCTGCGCCGTATAGACGCGCAGGTAGTTGGTCTCCGTCGAGTAGGCGGGACCCCACACCTCGTGCAGCAGCAGCTTGCGGTCCACGAGCCGGCCGCGGTTGCGCACCAGCACCTCCAGCAGGGCCCACTCGGTGGGGCTCAGCCGCACCTCTTCCCCGGCGCGCGAGACCTGCCGCCGCGCCAGGTCGATCCGCAGCTCGCCCGCGGTGACCACGGGCTCCTCGGCCTGCGCCGGCTCCGCCCGGCGGACGGCGGCGCGCAGGCGCGCCAGCAGCTCGTTCATGGCGAACGGCTTGGTCACGTAGTCGTCGGCGCCCGCGTCGAGCGCGTCCACCTTGTCGTCGCCGAGCTGCCGGGCGGACAGCACCACGATCGGCACCCGGGTCCAGCCCCGGATGCCCGCGATGACGTCGAGCCCGGGCATGTCGGGCAGCCCCAGGTCGAGCAGCACCACGTCGGGCCGCGTGGACGCCACGGCGTCGAGCGCCGCGGCGCCCGTCGGCGCGGCGGTCACGTCCCAGCCGTGCGCACGCAGGTTGATCGCCAGCGCGCGGGTCAGCGCGGCGTCGTCGTCCACCACGAGCACGCGGTTGCCGGACGCCGACCGCTCGCCCCCGCCGTCCACCTCACCGGTCACGGGACCATCCCATCACGCGGGACGGTCAGAACCATGGTCAGGCCGCCGCCCGGGGTGTCCTCGGCGGAGATGCGGGCGCCGACGGCGTCCGCGAGGCCCGACGCGACCGCCAGGCCCAGGCCCAGGCCGTTCGCGCTCGTGTCGTCGAGCCGCTGGAACGGCTCGAACATGGTGACCTTGCGCTCGTCCGGCACGCCGGGGCCCGTGTCGGCGACGCGCAGCTCGACGGCGTCGCGCGCCGCCGAGGCGGTGAACAGCACCTTGGCGCCGGGCGGCGAGTGCCGCACCGCGTTGGAGACCACGTTGGCCACCACCCGCTCGAACAGGCCGGGGTCGGTGTGCACGAGCGGCAGGTCCTCCGGCACGTCGAGCGTGAGGTCGGCCAGCCACGGCTCGACGGCGATCGGCACCACCTCCTCCAGCGACGCGGCGCGCAGCGCGGGCCGCACGGCGCCGGTCTGGAGGCGGGACAGGTCCAGCAGGTTGCCGATGAGGCGCTCCAACCGGTGCGTCGAGTCGGCGATCGTGGCCGTCAGGACGTCGCGGTCCTCCCGGTCCAGCTCGACGTCCGGCGAGGCCAGGCCGTCCACGGCCGTGCGGATCGCCGCGAGCGGCGTGCGCAGGTCGTGCGAGACGGCGGCGAGCAGCGCGGTGCGGGTGCTCTCGGTGCGCTCCAGCACCTCGGCCTGGGCGGCCTGCTCACGCAGCCTGCGCCGCTCCAGGACGATCCCGGCCTGCGCCCCGAACGCCTCGACCACCTGCCGGTCGCTCGCGGGCAGCACACGGCCCGCCAGGACCAGCCGGTGCCGGTCGTCGATCAGCACCTCGGTCTCGGTCTGCTCCGCCCCGTCGTCGCCGGGTCCGGGCGCGGGCTCCGCTTCGGTGACCCACCGCTCGTGCGCCACCACGGACCAGGGCGCTCGGTCGTCGGCACGCTCCTCCAGGCGCACGTCGGCCATCGCGAAGGTCTGGGCCAGACGGTGCACGATCGCCTGCGCCGTGTCCTGGCCCGACAGCACCGACCGGGACAGCGCCGCGAGCGTGGACGCCTCGGCCCGCGCCCGGTAGGCCTGCGTGGTGCGCCGCGCCGCCAGGTCCACCACGGACGCCACGGCCACCGCGATCACCACGAACACCGCCAGGGCGAGCACGTTCTCCGCCTCCGCGATCGTGAGGCGGCCCGTGGGCGCCGCGAAGAACCAGTTCAGGCACAGGTTGGACACCACGGCGGCCACCACCGCGGGCCACAGTCCGCCGATGAGCGCCACGCCGACCACCCCGGCGAGGAGCAGCATGGCGTCCGTCGCGAGCGCGACGTCGTCCCGGCCGATCGCCAGCAGCCCGGCCGTGAGCACGGCGGGGATGAGCAGGGCCGACGCCCAGCCGGCGGCCCGGCGTCGTGGGGACAGCGACGAGTAGCGCGAGCGCACGCCCACGCCGACCCGCGCCCGCTCGTGCGTCACCAGGTGCACGTCGATCGCACCCGAGAGCCGCGCGATCTCCGCGCTGGACGAGCCCAGCAGCGCCTGCCGCCACACGGGGTGCCGGGAGACGCCCACCACGATCATGGTCGCGTTGACCCCGCGCGCGAAGTCCACGACGGCGGACGGCACGTCCTCCCCCACCACCGTGTGGAACGCACCGCCGAGCGACTCCACCAGCGCGCGGTGCGCCGCGATCGTGGCCGACGGCGTCGACGGCAGACCGTCGGTGGGCAGCACGTGCACGGCCAGCAGCTCGGTGCCCGCCGCCCGCTGGGCGATCCGCGCGGCCCGGCGCAGCAGCGTCTCCGTCTCCGGGCCGCCGGTGACGGCCACGACGATGCGCTCGCGGGCGGGCCAGGTGCCGCCGATCGAGTGGTCGGCGCGGTACCGGGTCAGGGCGTCGTCCACCCGGTCCGCGAGCCAGAGCAGCGCGAGCTCGCGCAGCGCCGTCAGGTTGCCGACGCGGAAGAACGACGACATCGAGGCGTCGATCTGCTCGGCGCGGTACACGTTGCCGTGCGCGAGCCGGCGCCTCAGCTGCTCCGGCGAGAGGTCGACGAGCTGGATCTGGTCTGCCTCGCGGACCACCTGGTCCGGCACCGTCTCGCGCTGCCGCACCCCGGTGATCGCCTCGACGTCGTCCGTGAGGGACGCGATGTGCTGCACGTTGACCGTGGTCACCACGTCGATCCCGGCGCCCAGCAGGTCGTGCACGTCCTGCCAGCGCTTGGCGTGCTGGGAGCCTGGCGCGTTGGTGTGCGCCAGCTCGTCGACGAGCACCACCTCGGGCGCGCGCTCCAGCACCGCGGCGACGTCGAGCTCGGTGAGCGTGGAACCGCGGTGCTCGGCCAGCCGGCGCGGGATCATCTCCAGGTCGCCGATCTTGGCGACCGTCGCGGCACGGCCGTGCGTCTCGACCAGCCCGATCACGAGGTCGGTGCCGCGCGCCCGGCGGCGGTGCGCCTCGTCCAGCATGGCGTAGGTCTTGCCCACGCCAGGGGCCGCCCCCAGGTAGACGGTGAGGCGGCCCCGGCGTCCGGTGGTCATGGGTTCAGTGTGCGTCATCGAGCGCGAGGTTGAGCTCGAGCACGTCGACCCGCGGCTCGCCCAGCACGCCCAGGTCACGCCCGGCCGTGTGCGCCTCGACCGCGGCCTCGACGTCGGCCACCGGCAGGCCGCGCTCGCGCGCGACCCGGGCGACCTGGATCGCGGCGTACTCGGGGCTGATCTGCGGGTCCAGGCCCGAGGCGGAGGCCGTGACGGCGTCGGCCGGGACGTCCGCCGGTTCGACACCCTCCAGCTCGGCGACGGCCGCCCTGCGCTCCTCGATCGTCGCGACCAGGTCGGGGTTGAGCGGGCCCAGGTTGGAGCCGCCCGAGGCCAGAGTGTCGTACCCGTCGCCCGCCGCCGACGGCCGCGGGTGGAAGTACTGCGCGCCTTCGAAGCCCTGCGCGACCAGCGCCGAGCCCACCGCCTCCGACCGGTCGGTCGTGTGCGAGCCGTCCGAGCGGACGAGCGAGCCGTTGGACTGCCAGGGGAAGGCCACCTGCCCGACGGCGGTCACCGCGAGCGGGTACGCCAGGCCCAGCAGGAGGGTGAGGACGAGCAGCATGCGCAGTCCCGCCAGCGAGTGCCGGGTCAGCGTCGCGAGCTCGCTCGCCACCGTGGTGCTTGCCATTGTGATTTCCTTTCCGGATCCGGTGCGCGGGGCTACAGGCCCGGGATCAGCGAGACGACGAGATCGATGAGCTTGATGCCGATGAACGGCGCGACCAGGCCGCCCAGGCCGTAGACCAGCAGGTTGCGCTGCAGCAGCGACGACGCCGAGGCCGGCCGGTACCTGACGCCCCGCAGCGACAGCGGGATCAGCGCCAGGATGATCAGCGCGTTGAAGATGACGGCCGACAGGATCGCCGAGCCCGGGCTCGCCAGGCGCATGACGTTCAGCACCTCGAGCTGCGGGAACACCGTCATGAACATGGCGGGCAGGATCGCGAAGTACTTCGCGACGTCGTTCGCCACCGAGAACGTGGTCAGCGCGCCACGCGTGATGAGCAGCTGCTTGCCGATCTCCACGATCTCGATGAGCTTGGTGGGGTCGGAGTCGAGGTCCACCATGTTGCCCGCCTCCTTGGCGGCGGACGTGCCGGTGTTCATCGCCACGCCGACGTCGGACTGGGCCAGCGCCGGGGCGTCGTTCGTGCCGTCGCCGGCCATCGCGACCAGCCTGCCGCCCTCCTGCTCGCGCTTGATGAGCGCGAGCTTGTCCTCCGGGGTGGCCTCTGCCAGGACGTCGTCCACCCCCGCCTCCGCGGCGATGGCCCGCGCGGTCACGGCGTTGTCGCCAGTCACCATCACCGAGCGGATACCCATGGCGCGCAGCTCGTCGAACCGCTCGCGCATGCCCTCCTTGACCACGTCCTTGAGCCGGACGACGCCGAGGATCCGCGCGGGCTGCTCGCCGAGCTGCTCCGCGACCACCAGCGGGGTGCCACCGAGACGGGAGACCGCGTCGATGTGCCCCTCCAGCTCGGTGCGCTCCTTGTCGGAGAGCTGTGCCCCGGTGCTGTGCACCCAGCGCTGGATCGCGCTGCCCGCACCCTTGCGGATGCGGTGGATCTCGGTGTGCCCGGCACCCCCGGCCTCGGTGGTCCGGGTCAGCGGCACATCCACCCCGGACATACGCGTCTGGGCGGTGAACGGCACGAGCTCGGCGTCCACCGGGAGCTCCTCGACCGTCCCGGCTCCGCCGCCCGAGAGGGGCATGCCGTCGACGAGCTCGACGATGCTGCGCCCTTCCGGGGTCTCGTCCGCGAGGGACGCGAGCCGGGCCGAGGCCGCCAGCTCGCGCGGGGCGACCTTCCCCAGCGGGAGCACCTCGGTTGCCCGCCGGTTGCCGTACGTGATGGTGCCCGTCTTGTCGAGCAGCAGCACGTCCACGTCACCCGCCGCCTCCACAGCGCGGCCCGACATCGCCAGCACGTTGCGCTGCACCAGCCGGTCCATGCCCGCGATGCCGATCGCGCTCAGCAGCGCGCCGATCGTCGTCGGGATCAGGCAGACCAGCAGCGCCACCAGCACCAGCAGCGACTGCCGGGAGCCCGAGTAGACCGCGAACGGCTGCAGCGTGGCCACCGCCAGCAGGAACACGATCGTCAGCGACGTCAGCAGGATGTTCAGCGCGATCTCGTTCGGCGTCTTCTGCCGCTCGCTGCCCTCGACCAGGGCGATCATCCGGTCGACGAAGGTGGCCCCGGCGGGCGCCGTGACGCGCACGACGACCTGGTCCGAGAGCACCACGGTGCCGCCGGTGACAGCGCTGCGGTCGCCGCCGGACTCGCGGATGACGGGGGCGGACTCGCCGGTGATGGCCGACTCGTCGATGGACGCGACGCCCTCGATGACGTCGCCGTCGCCCGGGACCGTCTCGCCCGCGGCGACCACCACGACGTCGCCCACCTGGAGCGTCGAGGACGGCACCTCGACGGTCGGCAGGTCGGCCAGGCCGCTCGTGTACCGGAGCGTGTCCCGCGGGGCGTCGACCTTGCGCGCCGTCGTCTGCTGCTGCGTGGCGCGCAGCGTGGAGGCCTGCGCCTTGCCCCGCGACTCCGCCACGGACTCGGCGAGCGTCGCGAAGAGCACGGTGGCCCACAGCCACACCGCGACCCACCAGGCGAACACGCCCGGCTGGACGATGGCGAGCACCGTGGTGACCAGAGCGCCCACCTCGACCACGAACATGACGGGCGAGGTGTACAGGACGCGCGGGTCGAGCTTGCGCAGCGCGCCGGGGAAGGCGGACCGCAGCTGCGTCCAGGTCAGGGCGCGCGGCGCGGCGGAGCGCTCGGCCCGCTGCGGGCCGGCCCCGCCGGACGCGGGTTCTCGGGTGGGGACGTCCGGGACGTTCCGGGTGTCGATGGTCATGACAGGGACTCCACAACGGGACCGAGGGAAAGAACGGGGATGAAGGTGAGACCCACGACGATGATCGCCACCGTCGCCAGCAGGCCCGCGAACAGCGGGCGGTGCGTGGGCAGGGTGCCCGACGTCGCGGGCACGGCCGTCTGGCTCGCGAGGCGGCCGGCGAGGGCCAGCACCAGCGCGATCGGCACGAACCGGCCGGCCAGCATCGCGATGCCCTGGGTCACCTCGTAGAACGGGGTGCCGCTGGTGAGCCCGCCGAACGCGGAACCGTTGTTGTTCGCGGCGGAGGCATAGGCGTACAGCACCTCGGACAGGCCGTGCGGGCCCGACTCCTGGATGCCGGCCAGGCCCGGCTCGACGACCACGGCGACCGCCGTGCCCACCAGGACCAGCGCGGGGACCGTCAGCACGTACAGCGCGACGAGCGTCATCTCGGCGCGGCCGATCTTCTTGCCCAGGTACTCGGGCGTGCGGCCCACCATGAGCCCGGCGATGAACACCGCGACCACGGCCAGCACGAGCATGCCGTACAGGCCCGCGCCGACGCCGCCGGGGGCGACCTCGCCGAGCAGCATGTTGAACAGCACCAGGCCTCCGCCGGGGGCGGTCAGCGAGTCGTGCGACGCGTTCACCGCGCCGGTCGACGTCGCCGTGGTCGCCACCGCGAACAGCGCACTGCCCGCCGGGCCGAACCTGGTCTCCTTGCCCTCCATCGCGGCGCCCGCCGCCTGGGGCGCGGCCCCGGGGCCCGCCATCTCGGCCCAGGTGGTCAGCGCGAGCGAGGCCGCGAACAGGCCGGCCATGACGCCGAGGATCGCCCAGCCCTGCCGCTTGTCGCCGACCAGGATGCCGAACGTGCGGGGCAGCGTGAACGGGATGAGCAGGATCAGGAAGACCTCGACCAGGTTGGTGAACGGGGTCGGGTTCTCCAGCGGGTGGCCGGAGTTCGCGTTGAAGAAGCCGCCGCCGTTGGTGCCGAGCTCCTTGATGGCCTCCTGAGAGGCGACCGGGCCGCCCAGCGACTGCTGGGTGGCGCCCTCGACCGTGGTCAGCGCGGTGTGCGGGTCCAGGTTCTGGATCACGCCGCCGGCCATCAACAGCACCGCGGCCACGAGGGACAGGGGCAGCAGGATGCGGGTCACGCCGCGGGTCAGGTCGGACCAGAAGTTGCCGATACGGGCGTCCGTCCCGGAGCGGGCGAACCCGCGCACCAGGGCGATCGCGACCGCCATGCCGACGGAGGCCGAGACGAAGTTCTGCACGGCCAGGCCGGCCATCTGCACCAGGTGTCCCGCGGCGGCCTCACCCGAGTACCACTGCCAGTTGGTGTTGGTCGTGAAGCTGACCGCGGTGTTCCAGGCACCGGCCGGGTCGAACCCGGTGAACCCCAGGCTCCACGGCAGGTGCTCCTGCAGGCGCAGCATGCCGTACAGGAACAGGACGGAGACCAGCGAGAACCCGAGCAGGGACATCAGGTAGGTGGTCCAGCGCTGCTCGGCGTCCGGGTCCACGCGGACGATGCGGTACCAGAGGCGCTCGGCGCGCAGATGCTTCGGGCTGGAGTAGACATGCGCCAGGTAGGCGCCCAGGGGAACGTGGACGGCTGCGAGCACTGCGGCCAGCACGGCCACCTGCGCCACCGCGACGAGGACTGCGGAGCTCATGGCGGCGATCACCGCGTCCGGTCGGCGCGGATCAGCGCCACGAAGAGGTACACGAGGCCCGCGAGGGTGAGCACCAGGCCCACGGCGTCGAAGAGGTTCACTTCCGCCTCCCCGAGGGGCGGGCGGAGTCGTCGCTCACGGCGGCGCGCCGCGCCACCAGAGCCACCGCGGCGAAGAACGCCACGGTCAGGAGGATGAAGGCCAGATCGGTCATGCCACTGGTCTACGCCGGTCCGCGACCGGTGGAACCAGTCCTTGACGGAACGCTGACGCCGCCCGGGCGCTCGCTGACAGGCCCCTAACGCACCGTGCCCCGGGCGCCGCCGGCCGCCGTGCGGGCGCCGGGCGGGCGCCGTCGAACGTAGGGTTTGTCGGCGCATAAGCGCTCATGCGCCGACAAGCCCTACGTTCGACCGCTCCGGGCGCACCGGCATCGGGTCGGCGGAAAATGAGATCGGTCGGTTGCTGCGAGGTCGGTCCAGCGATGGACCGGTCTCACAGCAACCGACCGATGTCGTCAGCGCGGTGCGGCTGGGGTCAGAAGTCGAAGAGCTCCCCGAGGATCGACTCCTTGCGCTTCTTCTTGTAGCGCGGGTCGTAGCGGCGGTCGTCGTCGTAGCGGCGGTCGCGGTCGTAGCGGCGGTCGTCGTCGTAACGGCGGTCGCGGTCGTACCGGCGGTCGTCGTCACGCCGGCGGTCGTCGTCCCGACGCCGGTCGTCGTAGCGTGGGTCGTAGGCCGGCTGCGGCGAGCCGTAGGCGGGGCCGGCGTGCACCGGGTTCGGCGTCGAGGGGGCGGCGGGTGCGGGCGGGGCGACGGGCGCCGACGGCCGGTTCTCCGCGGCGATCTCGGCCTCGACCGACCGGTCGATGACCTTGTCGAGCTCGCCACGATCGAGCCACACGCCACGGCACGTGGGGCAGTAGTCGATCTCGATCCCCTTGCGCTCGGACATGACGAGCGTCGTCTGGTCGATGGGGCACAGCATCGGTTGGTCTCCTCGCGGTCGTCTTCTACCGGTCACCCAACGGACGGGGTGAGGCTGTGGTTCCTGCGGGCTACGTCGGAGCTCCCACGCTCTCACGGACCACCGGCTCGCCCCACCGCACGGCAGCCTCGGCGAGCGCCCCGGCCGTGCCGCCGTCGCCGTTCGCGACGACCGCCCAGACGATCGCCGCCGCCACGAGCAGGCCCGCGAGCACGGCGAGCGCGATCTTCCACGCGGACCAGGGCCGCTGGCCCACCACCTCGGCGGTGCGGGCGTTGACCAGCACCTGGAACGGCTTGCCGCCGTACAGATAGGTGGCGATCCAGACGGGCAGGAGCAGGAGCTTGTACGTCACCGCCGCGTAGCTGGTGTGCACCTGGTGCACGCGCTGCACGTCGCCGCCGATGTCGTGCTCGCAGTCGTTCTCGATGACCGGCGCCATCTCGCGCTTGGCAACCTCCAGCCCCGTCTCGGGCTCGACGTCGTACCGCAGGGTCTCGTAGCCGGCCAGGTAGTCGGGCTGGTAGGCCCGGGCCTGCTGCAGCGGCCACGGGCTGAGCTTCGCCAGGTGCTCGGGCATGACCCGGCCGGTCCCGGCCACCAGCACGTCGTCGAAGTCGCGCGCGACGGTGCCGGCGGCCGGGTACCAGCGCGTCTTCTGCACCTGCCGGGTCTGGGTCTGGCTGCGCCCCTCGGAGTCGGTGGTCGTGTAGGTCTCGGTGACCCAGTAGTGCTCGCCGCGCTGCCCGACGTAGTCGGACCGGGTGCGCGCGTCGAACGTCCAGTGCGGCAGGTAGACGCCGTGCGCCTGCTCGGCGGAGACCACCTTCTTCAGGGCGGACGGTGCGAACCAGCGCGAGCGTACCCAGGTGCGCAGTGCGCCCTGCATGGCCTCGCGGTCCACCTCGAAGGGCAGCACGGCCTCGGGTTCGACCAGGCCGAGGCCCTCGACCTCGGCGACCATGGGCGACCCGCAGAACCCGCACTTCTGGGACAGGTGGTCGCTGGTGGTCACGGCGCCGCAGGTGCCGCACCGGTAGTCCTGCGTGGCCGGCGCCGCGGTCCGGGTCCGGGACGCGAGCGCCGCGAAGTCGTGCTCGCGCACCTCGCGGACGACGGCGGTGACCTGCTGCGTGTGCCCGCAGTACGGGCAGGTCAGCGTGCCGGTGCCCGCCGAGAACTCGACGTTGGCCCCGCACTGCTCGCACGGGTAGGCGTGGTGGGCGGCGGGGCCGCCGTCGGTGAGCTCGACCATCCTCAGGCCTGCGGCAGCGGGGGCGGCGTAGCGCCGAGGTGCTTGGCGACGTCAGGCACGGACGACGCCGGCTCCCAGCCGGCCATGCCCGCGCGCCAGATCAGCGTGCTCGCCGTGAGGGTGCCTGCGGCGGCCTGGCCGGCCAGCGCGGCGTCGTCGAACGGGCCGGTC
>NZ_KI911760.1:210209-218909 GCF_000515355.1 Promicromonospora kroppenstedtii DSM 19349
CGGCGCCAGCGCCGCCCCCGCCGTCGGCCGCGGCCTCCATGGCGGCGCCGGCCTGGAACTGCTGGAAGGCGGCCATGCTGCCCACGGTGCCGGACGAGACGATGCCCATCGAGGTGCGCTTGTCGAGCGCCTCCTCGACCTCGGGCGGCAGCGAGATGTTCTCGATGACGAACTTCGGCACGGCGATGCCGAGGTCGGTCGACAGCTCCTCGGTGAGCCGGGCGGCGAGCTGGTCGCCGAGGTCACCGTGGTGCGCGGCGACCTCGATGACGGGGATGCCGGACGACGAGAGGACGCTCGCGAAGTGGCTCACCACGTTCTGGCGCAGGTACTCGTGCACCTCGTCGGTGCGGAACTGGGGGTCGGTGCCGACCAGCTCGCGCAGCAGCAGCCGCGGGTCGGAGACCTTGGCGGAGAACGCGCCGAAGGCCCGCACGCGCACCATGCCGAGCTCCGGGTCCCGCATCATGACGGGGTTCTTGGTGCCCCACTTGAGGTCGGTGAACTGGCGGGTGCTGACGAAGTAGACCTCGGCCTTGAACGGCGAGTGGAAGCCGTGCTTCCAGCCCTTCAGGGTGGACAGCACCGGGAGGTTCTGGGTCTCCAGGGTGTAGGTGCCGGGCTCGAACACGTCGGCGATGGTGCCCTCGTTGACGAAGACCGCGGTCTGGGACTCGCGGACGACGAGCCGGGCGCCCATCTTGATCTCGTTCTCGTAGCGGGGGAACCGCCACACGATGGTGTCCCGTGTGTCGTCGAGCCACTCGACGATGTCGACGAGCTCGCCCTTGATCTTGTCCAGCAGACCCATGACGTCTTCCTCTTCTCTCCACCCGGACACTCGCCCGGAAGCCCCAAGCACTCGGACCCTACAAGTCCGGTACGTCCCGGCAAACGAAAAGGAATCGCGTTCGGTGCCCGGGACGTCCTGAGGCCGTCCCACGGGCCGTCCGGCGCCTGCCAGTGGACCGGACATGTGAGAGAGTTTCACCGCAGGGTGACAACCCGGCGAACCTGTCCGGAGGTGCAAGGGACCGATGACCGTCCTCGTGGCGTACAACGAGTCACCCCAGGGTGAGGCCGCTATGCGTGCGGCCGTCGCCGAGGCGGTACGGCGCAGCCAGGAGCTGGCCGTGCTCGTGCTGACGCCGCAGGCGGACACCAAGGTCCCCGCGTCGCTCGCGCACCTGCTCGACACCGTGCCCGGCACGGTCTCCGTGGCGCCGATCGTGTTCCGCGCCGAGCAGGCAGACGTCGCCGACGCGATCGTCGACCAGGCCGAGGCCGTGTCCGCGGATCTCGTGGTGATCGGCTCGCGCAAGCACTCGACGGTCGGCACCTTCCTCGTGGGGTCGACGACGCAGCAGGTGCTGCTGGACTCCCCCGCCCCGGTGCTCGTGGTCAAGGCCAGCTACGCCTGAGCCTGCGGACTACCCTCATGGGATGAGCGCTGTGACTCTCGGGATCCCGTCGGTGCGAGGCGTGCCCCGGCGCGCGGCCACTCCGGCGGGGCGACCACGCCCCGAGACGCCCCTGCTGGTCGACCGGTACGGGCGTGTCGCGCACGACCTGCGCGTGTCGATCACCACGGCGTGCTCCCTGCGCTGCACCTACTGCATGCCGGCCGAGGGCCTACCCCTCGTGCCGCGCGACGAGCTGATGACGCCGGACGAGATCGGCCGGATCGTCGGCATCGGCGTGCGCGACCTCGGCATCCGCGACATCCGGTTCACCGGGGGCGAGCCGCTCATGCGGCGCGACCTGGAGCAGATCATCGGCGCCTCCCGGACCGCCGCGGACGACGCCATGCGCCATCTCGGTGCGGGCGCGGACCAGCGCGTACGCATCGCCATGACCTCCAACGCGCTCGGCCTGGACAAGCGCGCCGACGCGCTGGTCGCGGCCGGGCTGGACCGCGTGAACGTCTCCCTGGACACCGTGGACCGGCAGGCGTTCGCGACCCTGACCCGGCGCGACCGCCTCGACGACGTGCTCACGGGGATCCAGGCGGCACTGGCCGCCGGGCTGGCGCCGGTCAAGATCAACGCGGTGCTGCTGCCCGAGACCCTTGCGGGCGCCGCCGACCTGCTCGCCTGGTCCGTGGAGCACGGCTGCAACCTGCGGTTCATCGAGGAGATGCCGCTCGACGCCGACGGCCGCTGGACGCGCGACGACGTGGTCAGCGCGGCCGACCTGCTGGAGGTGCTGGGGTCGCGGTTCACGCTGACCCCCGCCGGCCGCGAGGACCCCTCGGCCCCGGCCGAGGAGTGGCTGGTCGACGAGGGCCCCGCCACCGTCGGGATCATCGCCTCGGTGACCCGCTCGTTCTGCGGGGCCTGCGACCGCACCCGGCTGACCGCCGAGGGCACGGTGCGCTCGTGCCTGTTCGGCAACGAGGAGACGGACCTCAAGTCCCTGCTGCGCGCCGGCGCCACCGACGACGAGGTGGGCGACGCGTGGCGCGCCGCCATGTGGGCCAAGCCCCGCGCCCACGGCAGCGACGCCGTCGAGCTGGCCGCCGACGCCTTCGCCGAGACGGAGCGCAGCATGGGCGCCATCGGCGGCTGAGGATTCGACCCGTCGAGATGCCCAGCAGAAGCTCGTCCATCTGCATTGTAGGACCTCGTCGAAATGCTCAATAGAACGTCGTCCGCCTGCTAGGTTGGGCCCATGGCATACCAGCGCCGGATCGTCGACGACGTGCTCGACGACCTGTTCCCTCACCTGGCCGCGATCGCTTTGGAAGGCGCCAAGGGCGTGGGGAAGACGGCCACTGCCAGCCAGCGAGCGGCGACGGTCCTGACACTCAATGAGCCTCGCCAGCGCGAGGTGCTCGCAGGCCACCCCGACTACGTGGTCCAGGCACGGCCGCCTGTGCTGATCGACGAGTGGCAGCTGGAACCGTCGGTCTGGGACCGCGTGCGTCGAGCTGTCGACGACAACAACAAGGGTGGACAGTTCCTGTTGGCAGGGTCGGCCAGTGTCCCGCCAGGAGTGCGAATCCACTCGGGGGCGGGGCGCATCGTCAGCTTCCCGATGCGCCCCCTCGCATTCGCAGAACGTGGCCTGGAGGAACCGACCGTTTCACTCGAGGCGTTGCTCCAGGGCGGACACCCCGAGATCAGCGGTCGCACCGCCATCGACCTTCAGACGTACGCCGACGAGATCCTCCGGTCTGGATTTCCTGGCATCCGAGATCTACCGGAGCGCGCCCGGCGAGTCCAGCTGGACAGTTATGTGGCACGGATCGCGGAACGGGAGCTGCCCGAGAACGGAATTACCGTGCGCCGACCGAACGCACTCAGATCCTGGCTCGCCGCCTACGGTGCCGCGACGGCCACCGATGCCTCGTACACGACGATTCTCGACGCGGCCACAGCCGGAGACGACGACAAGCCGACACGGGCTACCGCCGATACTTACCGCGAGCACCTGCAGCGAATCTTCGTTCTCGACCCGGTCCCCGCGTGGATACCGACATTCAACACCCTCAAGCGCCTCACCCACGCCCCGAAGCACCACCTGGTAGATCCTGCGATCGCTGCCCGCCTGGTCGGCGTCGGTAAGCCCGGACTGCTGCGCGGCGAAGGCACTCGTGTCTCGGCACAGACGGGCACCTGGCTCGGAGCGCTCTTCGAATCGCTCACAGCACAGAGCGTGCGTGTCTACGCGGGAGCGATCGACGCGCAGATCGGGCACCTCCGCACGAAGAACACCGACCACGAGGTGGACCTGATCGTCGAAGGCGAGGACAGGAGGGTCGTCGCCGTCGAGGTCAAGCTCGCCGCAACGGTCACCGACAAGGACGTGCGTCACCTCAACTGGCTTCACGACCAGATCGGCGACCGAATGGCCGATCGAGTTGTCGTCACGACGGGCGAGTTCGCATACCGGCGGCCTGACGGCGTCGCCGTTGTCCCGCTCGCGCTGCTCGGCCCCTGAACCGAACCAGCGCGACATGACCGGCACGTGACGTCCCGTCGTCCCAGGTGACGCCCCGGGGACGCCCGCGTGTACGTTGCCGGAAGCCTCGGCCGCCCGCGCTCCAAAACCAGACATAACACCCAGAGGCCTTTCTAGGCTCGCCGCCGTGACCACCATCGCGACGACCCGGGCACCGGAGGACCCCGGCGCCCCGCACGCCGGATCGGCCGCCCCCGAGCGCACCGAACCCCAGCGCCTGCGCCGCAGCCGCCTCGCGGCCGGCCGCCGCCGCACCGCCCTGCTCTGGGCGCTCCTGCTGGCCGGCCCCAACATCGCCCTGCTGCTGGTCTTCGTGTACCGGCCGCTGGTCGAGAGCCTGTACCTCTCCACCCTCCAGTGGAACCTCGGCTCCCCCACCGCGCGGTTCGTCGGGCTCGGCAACTACGTCGAGTGGTTCACCGCCCCGACCACCGGGCGCATCGTCCTGACCACCCTCGTCTTCACCGTCGCGACGGTGGGCGGCGCCATGGTGCTGGGCCTCGGCCTCGCCCTGCTGCTGAACCGCAGGCTGCGGGGCCGCGGCATCGCCCGGACCGTCGCGTTCGCGCCGTACGTGCTGGGCGGGTTCGCCGTCGGCATCCTCTGGCTGTTCATGTTCGACCCGCGCTACGGCCTGATCCAGGAACTGCTCGGCTGGGTGGGCATCGCCTCGCCCCAGTGGTACACCGGCCGCCCCTGGCCGCTGGTCATGGTGATCGTCGTCTACCTGTGGAAGAACCTCGGGTACGTCGCCCTCATCTACCTGGCAGGCCTGCAGGCCGTGCCGCAGGACCTCAAGGACGCCGCCGCGCTCGACGGCGCCTCCGCCGCACGCACGCTGCGCTCCGTGGTGCTGCCCCTGCTCACGCCCACCACGTTCTTCCTGCTCGTGACCATGCTGCTCAGCTCCCTCCAGTCGTTCGACACGATCAAGGCGATGACGCAGGGCGGCCCGCTCGGGTCCACCACCACGCTCATGTACTCGATCTACGTGGAGAGCTTCGTCAACGGCCGGGCGGGCTACGCATCCGCCGTCGCCACGATCCTGTTCCTCGTGCTGCTGGCCGTCACCGCAGTGCAGCTGCGGTTCGTCCAGCAGAAGGTGCACTACGCATGACCGCCACCACGCTCCCGCAGACCGCCGGCTCCACCGCTCCCGCCCGACGACGGCGCCCGCCCCGGCTGGGCGGCTACGTCACCATGATCTTCGCGACCCTCGTGCTGGGCGCCCCGCTGCTGTGGATGGCGCTCGCGAGCCTCAAGGCACCGGACGAGCTGTACCAGGTGCCCCTCCAGTGGTTCCCGGCGCAGCCGGACCTGGACAACTACGCGCAGGCTGCGGGCGCCATCCCGCTCGGGCGGCTGCTGGTCAACAGCATCGGCCTGACCGTCGTCGGCGCGGGGCTCAAGGTCGCGCTCGGCCTGTGCTGCGCGTACGCGCTGGTCTTCCTGGACTTCCCGTTCCGCAAGGTCGTGTTCGGGCTGGTGATCGCCACGCTGATGATCCCGCCGCAGATCACGATCATCCCCAACTACACGCTCGTGGCGAGCCTGGGCTGGCTGAACACCTACCAGGGCATCCTCGTGCCCGGGCTGGCCAGCGCGTTCGGCACCTTCCTGTTCCGCCAGCACTTCCTCACGCTGCCGCGGACCGTGCTGGAGGCCGCCGAGCTCGACGGCGCGGGCCACTGGCGCAAGCTGTGGCGGTTCGTGGTGCCGATGAGCACGCCGACGCTGGCCGCCGTCGCGCTGGTCTCCGTCGTGACCGAGTGGAACGACTACCTGTGGCCGTTCCTCGTGGTCGACGACCCCTCGAAGATGACGCTGCCCGTGGGGCTCACCCTGCTGCAGAACACCGACGGCATGACGAACTGGGGCGTGCTGCTCGCCGCCACCGTCGTCGTGACCCTCCCCATCCTGCTGGTCTTCCTCGTCCTGCAGCGCCGGCTCGTCGCCGGTCTGACCGCCGGCGCCGTCACCGGCTGACCAGCGCCCGCACCCCGAGAACTCTCAGAGAGACAACCAAGGAGCACCCGTGTCCCACCGCACTGCCCGCCGTGCCACCGCGCGGCCGCGCACCGTCGTCGTCACCGCGCTCGCCGCGCTGACCGCCCTGACCGCAGCCGGGTGCGCCGGCCCGAGCGTCGGCGCGGCCGGCGGCTCCGACGAGCCGTCGGCCGAGGCCGTCGACTGGTCGCAGGTCGAGCCCGCGAAGGAGATCACCTGGTGGAGCAACCACCCGGGCGCGTCGCAGGAGGTCGAGCAGCAGTTCATCGACGAGTTCAAGGACGAGACCGGCATCAGCGTGAAGCTGGTGACCGCGGGCGCCGACTACGACGAGGTCGCCCAGCGCTTCCAGGCCGCCTCGCAGACGGACGAGCTGCCCGACCTGGTCATCGCCTCGGACGTCTGGTGGTTCCGCTACCACCTCAACGACCAGATCATGCCGGTCGACGACGTCATGGAGTTCCTCGACGCCGACGCCGCGGACTTCCAGCCCGCGCTGTACTCCGACTACGAGTACGACGACCAGCACTGGGCCGTGCCGTACGCGCGCTCGACGCCGCTGTTCTACTACAACAAGGACCTGTGGGACGCCGCCGGCCTGCCCGACCGGGGCCCGGAGACCTGGGCCGAGCTCGAGGAGTGGGACGCCTCCCTGAAGGACGAGGTTCCCGAGAAGGGCTCGACGTTCGGCCTGTCGACCGGCCCGTCGTGGGGCGCATGGTGGTTCGAGAACATGATCTGGGGCCAGGGCGGCGCGTACTCGGACGGCTTCGAGCTCACGCTCGACACGCCTGAGGCGATCGCGGGCGGCCAGTTCGTGCACGACCTGTTCCACGAGTCCGGCGTGGCCACCCTGTCGGCCGACGACGCCATGGCCGACTTCTCCTCGGGCCTCATCGCCTCCACGATCGGCTCGACCGGCTCGCTGAAGGGCGCGCTCGACGCCGCGAAGTTCGAGGTCGGCACGGCCTACCTGCCCGACGGCCCGCAGGGCGGCGGCACGCCGACCGGAGGCACCGGCCTGGCGATCCCGTCGTCCAAGACGCCGGAGGAGCAGCTCGCGGCCGCGATGTTCCTGGAGTTCCTCACCGACACCGAGAACACCGCGACCTTCTCGCAGTCCACCGGCTACATGCCCGTGCGCACCTCCGCGGTGGAGAGCGACACCATGAAGGCCACCTACGAGGAGACGCCGCAGTTCCGCACCGCGGTGGACCAGCTCGCCGACAAGGCCCGCGTGCAGGACGACGTCCGCGTCTTCGTGCCCGGCGCCGACGCGCTGCTGAACGACGCCCTGGAGCAGATCGTCATCGAGGGCGCCGACCCGGCCACGGCGTTCGAGGAGATCACGCCGCGCATCGAGACCGCGTACACCGAGAACGTCGAGCCCTACCTGGACCCCCAGGACTGAGGCCCCCTTCGGCCGACGTGGCCGGCAGGCCCAGGTCCACCCCGCCGCCCGCGAGGCACGGGGTGGATCTGGGCCCTGCCGGAACGTGGTTGAATCACGCCGTGCCTACAGCGACCGATCGGCCGCACCGCATCATGATCGTCACCGACGCCTGGGAACCGCAGGTGAACGGTGTCGCCACGGCGCTCTCGCGCACCGTGGCCGAGCTGCGCCGGATGGGCTGCGCGGTGGAGGTGGTCACGCCCTGGGACGGTTACCGCACCATTCCGCTGATCACCTACTCCGAGATCCGCGTGCCCATCATGGCCCGCGACGACGTGGAGCGGCGGTTCCTGGAGTTCGCGCCCGACGCCGTGCACATCGCCACCGAGGGTCCGCTCGGCTGGTACGCGCGCGCCGTCTGCGACCACTTCGGGTTCCCGTTCACCTCCAGCTACCACACCCAGTTCCCCGAGTACGTGAGCGCGCGCTGGTCGTGGATCCCGCTCTGGGCGGGGTACCGCTACGTGCGCAAGTTCCACGACAAGTCCGGCGCGGTCCTGGTGGCGACGCCGACCATGCGCGAGCAGCTCACCCAGTGGCGCATCCGCAACGTGACGCCGTGGAGCCTCGGCGTGGACACCGAGCAGTTCCACCCGCGCCGCCGGGCGGCCGCGACCGGATCCGGCGCCACCGGCAACGGCGTCTACCGGGACCTGCCCGGACCCGTCTTCCTGTACGTGGGCCGGCTCGCGGTGGAGAAGAACGTCGAGGCGTTCCTCGACCTGGACCTGCCCGGATCAAAGGTCGTGGTCGGCGACGGCCCGGCCCGCGCCGACCTGGAGGCCGCCTACCCTGCGGCGCACTTCCTGGGCCGCCGCTCGGGCGACGACCTGGCGCAGCACTTCGCCGACGCCGACGTGCTCGTCTTCCCGAGCCGCACCGACACGTTCGGGCTGGTCATCCTGGAGGCGATGGCGTCGGGAACGCCGGTGGCCGGGTTCGACGCACCGGGCCCGCGTGACCTGATCCCGGGCTCCGGCGCCGGTGCCGTCGACGACGACCTGCGCGCGGCGTGCCTTGCTGCCCTGGCGTGCTCCCGCGAGGAGACGCGCCGGTACGCCGAGCTGTTCTCGTGGCGCGCGTGCGCCGAGACGTTCTACGACCGGCTCGACGTGCCGCCGCCGCCGGTGCGGGAGCGCATCTGGGTGCGCGGGATGCAGCGGCTGCCGAACCTGGGCCTCACCGGGCTGAGCATGCCGAACCTGTCGATGCCCCACCTGACGCTGCCGTCGCTGCCCAGCCTGCCGTCCCTGCCGAGCCTGCCGTCCCTGCCGAGC
>NZ_KI911760.1:219009-219721 GCF_000515355.1 Promicromonospora kroppenstedtii DSM 19349
GAGCCGCACGCTGCCAGGCCGCACGCTGCCGGGCCGCGTCGCCCGGCTGCCCGAGCTGCTCATCCCCCGCCGGGTGGGCCGCGCGGTCACCCGCGTGCGGCGGATCGTCACAGACCGACCCACTCGGACTCGCCGTCCGTGAACTGCTGCTTCTTCCAGATCGGCACCTCGGCCTTGATGCGCTCCACCAGCAGGGAGCACGCCTCGAAGGCCTCCTTGCGATGCCCGGCCGACGCGGAGGCGACGAGCGCGACGTCCCCGACCTCGAGGTGCCCGTAGCGGTGCGTCGCGGCGACGCGGAGGCCCGTCTCCGCGCTCACCGCCTGGCACACTTTTTGCAGCACGGCGGTGGCGTCGGGGTGCGCCTCGTAGTCGAGGCTCGTGACGGCACGGCCGCCGTCGTCGTCCCGTACCACGCCGCGGAAGGTGACCACGGCGCCGCACTCCGGCGCGGCCACCGCCGCCTCGACGGCCCGCCCGACGGCGTCGTCGAGCTCCTCCTGCGTCACACGCACGACCTGGTCCATGCTCACCGTTCCCTCTCGCCCGGGTGCGACGTCACAGCGGCCACACGGCCACCTCGGCACCCGGTTCGAGCGTAGTCGCGGCGGCGGGCACGTCGATCAGCACGTCCGCGGCGGCCATGGACGCGACGAGGTGCGAGCCGGGCCCGCCGACGACGGCGACCCGCTCCTCCGCCCCGACGACGACC
>NZ_KI911760.1:219821-222823 GCF_000515355.1 Promicromonospora kroppenstedtii DSM 19349
ACTCGGCGACGCCGATCTCGACGCCGCCGTCGTCGCGGACGCCGTCAGGCAGCTCGCCGCCGGCGCCTCCGCGGTGCACGGGTACGGCCCGCACGGCGAGCGCACCGGCACGGGGACGCGCGTGTTCCTGCAGGTCTTCGCTCCGCCCCCGCGCCTGCTGGTGTTCGGCGCGATCGACTTCGCGGCCGCCCTGGCGCGCGCCGGACGCCTGCTCGGGTTCCAGGTCACGGTCTGCGACGCCCGCCCGGTGTTCGCCACGCCGGCCCGCTTCCCCGAGGCCGACGAGGTGGTGGTCGAGTGGCCGCACCGGTACCTCGCCGCCGAGATCGAGGCGGGTCGCGTCTCGGCGCGCGACGCCGTGTGCGTGCTGACCCACGACCCCAAGTTCGACGTGCCCCTGCTGCACACCGCGCTCACCGACCTGCCGGCCGGCACCTACGTGGGCGCCATGGGCTCCCGCCGAGCGCACACCGAACGGACCGCCCGGCTGGTCGAGGACGGCGTGCCGGCAGCCGCGCTCGCCCGGCTGCACAGCCCGATCGGGCTGGACCTCGGCGCCCGCACGCCCGACGAGACCGCCGTCTCGATCGCCGCCGAGATCATCGCGGCCCGCTCCGGCGCCTCGACCCGGCCTCTGCGCGAGACGCCCGGCCCGATCCACGGCTGAGGTCTCGTCCGCCGGCACCTGCGCGCCCGGCTGATCCGGGACCTGGTTGCAGATGCCATCAGCACGCCGGGTCGCACAGCCGGGGAACCCGTCAGTCCGCGTGCTGCACCACGTTGACCACCGTGCCGTCCGGTGCCCGCACCAGGAACCGGCGCACGCCCCACGCCTCCGTCGTCAGCTCGTGCACGATCTCGTACCCGCGCTGCCGCGCCTCGGCGTACGCGCCCTCGACGTCGGGCGTGTGGACCGAGACCGTGGCGTCAGCGGCGGCCGTCGCGTCGTGCGTGAGGAGCTGGACCACCGCGCCGGTGTCCGGGGACGTGTAGCGGGCCACCCAGCCCAGGTTGAACTCCTCGGTGCTCAGCCCGAGGTAGTCGGCGTAGAAGCCCTTGGCGGCGTCGACGTCGGCCACCCGCAGGTTGGCCATGATCCGGCTTACGCGCATCGTTCCTCCTGATCGGGGGCTGGTCGGGGACCGGTCGGGAAAATCCAGGGGCCTCCACCCGCGACACCGTCCTAGGCTGCGGGCATGTCAGCGCACGTCGAGACCATCGTCCCGCCCAAGCTCCGCCCCGGCGACACCGTCCGGGTGATCGCACCCGCCCGCTCGCGCACCATGATCATGGAGCACGACAACACCCGCTGGATCGACGAGCGGTTCGCCGCGATGGGACTCACCCTCACGTTCGGCGAGCACGTCGACGAGGACGACCAGTTCCGCAGCGGATCGATCGAGCACCGCGTCGCCGACCTGCACGCCGCGTTCGCCGACCCGTCCGTCGCTGGGATCATCACCGTGATTGGCGGGTTCAACAGCAATGAGCTGCTGCCCTACCTGGACTTCGACCTGGTCGCGGCCAACCCCAAGGTGTTCTGCGGCTACTCGGACATCACCGCGCTGCAGAACGCGATCCTCGCGCACACCGGTCTGGTCACGTACTCCGGCCCGCACTGGTCGAGCTGGGGCATGCGTGACCACTTCGAGCCCACCGGCGACTGGTTCCGCGCCGCCGTGACCAGCGACGCCCCGATCGTCGTCGAGCCGTCGCAGGCCTGGACCGACGACATGTGGTTCGCCGACCAGGACACCCGCACCCCCGTGCCGAACGAGGGCTGGTGGCGGCTACGGCCGGGAACCGCCTCGGGACGGATCGTCGGCGGCAACCTGGGCACGCTCAGCCTGCTCCAGGGGACCGCGCACATGCCGGCGCTCGACGGCGCGCTCCTGTTCCTGGAGGACGACTTCGAGTCCGACGCCGCGCACGTCGCGCGCCAGCTCACGTCCCTGCTCCAGCTTCCCGACGCCGACGGCGTGACCGGGATCGTGCTCGGCCGCTTCCAGTCCGCCTCCGGCGTGACCCGCGGGGCGCTCGACGAGATCGTCGCGCGCCAGCCCGCCCTGGCCGGCAAGCCGGTGCTGGCCGGCGTCGACTTCGGGCACACCAGCCCGCAGCTCACCTTCCCGGTCGGCGGCACGGCGGACGTCGTCGTCGGCGCGGACGAGGCGGGCCTGACGATCACCCGCCACTGACCCCCGACGTGTCAGGCGCACAGATCCCTCGAGTGACCTGTGCGTCTGACACGTTGATCCCGGGGCGGCGTCCGCCGTCGGCGAACCCGGAAATTGAGTCGGGTCGACTCAGGTTGTACCGGTCATCAGACCCCGCCCGAGGAGGACACCATGACCACCGTTCTGACCCGTTCCCCGTTCGCCCGCACCTGGGTCCGCGACCCGTGGAGCCAGCAGCTCGGCGTCACCGAGGGCCCCGTGCCCGCGGCCGACGTCTACCGTGAGGGCGAGGACCTCGTCGCCCGCCTCGACCTGCCGGGCGTGAACCCGGCCGACGACGTCACCGTCGAGGTCGAGGGTCGCAAGCTCGTCGTGCGCGGCGAGCGAAAGGACCAGCGCTCCGAGGAGTCCGAGGGCCGCCGCATCTCGGAGGTCCGCTTCGGCTCCTTCCGCCGCGTCGTCACCCTGCCGAAGGCCGTGGACGGCGACGCCGTGCGCGCGTCCTACGACTCGGGCGTCCTGACGGTCACCGTGCCGGGCGTCTTCGCCGGCACCACGCCGCAGCGCATCGAGGTCACCACTGCCGCCTGATCCCTCAGGCAGCCACGGACGGCGCCCGACCGCACACCGCGGCCGGGCGCCGCCCGCGTTCCGGGGGCAGGCAAGGGACCGAGCTCAGTGACTTCGGTCCCCTGTCTCGAGACCGGTCCGTTGAACGACCGGTCTCAGGGCGACCGACCGATGTCGTGTGCGCCAGAAGACACAGTCACCGCGCCAGCGCCGCCGCGCCCACCACCGTCGCGTCGCCGCCCAGCGCCGCCCGGC
>NZ_KI911760.1:222923-225538 GCF_000515355.1 Promicromonospora kroppenstedtii DSM 19349
GGGCGCGCGGCCGGCGCCCGCCTCCGGCGCCACGTCCGCCTCCGGCGCCTCGCCTGCCTCCGGCGCCTCGCCTGCCTCCGGCACCTCTTGTACTTCGCCCGCCCCGGAACCTTCGCCCGTCCCGGAACCTTCGCCCGCCCGGACACCCCCGCCCGCCCCGGAGCTCTCAGCCGTCCCGTCGAGCACCGTCCAGATCGATGCGGCGACGGGTTCTCCGGCGTCGGTCCACGCCACGAGCAGCTGACCTGCTTCGACGGCGGTCCGGAGCGACGTCGCGAAGAGCGCGCGGGTGCGTTCCAGGCGCCGGTCGGGCTCCGGCTCGACCCAGGCGGACACCGCCTCGTCTGCGAACGCCTCGACGCACACGGGCAGCACGACGTCGAACTCCGCCGGCATCGCCGGGCCTACTCTCATGGAGATCATGCCCCCAGACTCGTGTGCGGCAGCCGGCGGGGCCCAGTAGTTTCGTCTCACGATCGTGTGCGACGAAAGGAGCCCGACGTGGCGTGCTCCGAGTGCGGGCGGGACCTCGGTCCGGGAACGGGTACGGGTCGGCCCCGCCGTTACTGCTCGCGGTCCTGTCAGTCGCGGGCCTACCGGCGGCGTCGCGACGTCGGCGGCGCGCACCGCGAAGCCGTCCATCTGAGAGTTGCGGAACCGCGGCAGCGGGCCGGGGGCGGTCACGTCGCGCGCCAGCACGCGGCCGAGCACCCCCTGGTCGAGGGGCACCTGCTCGGCAGGCCGGTCCGCGAGTGCCGCGAGCAGCTCCGCGACGTCGGCCCTGTGCTGTTCCACGTCCACGCGCTCGCTCATGTCCGCAACCTACCCGCAGCGCCGTCCGGTAGGCGGTTTGCCCTGGCGAGCGGACCGGGCCGCGCGAAAGAATCGAGCATGCAGATCCAGGCGCTGAGCAACAACGGGGCCACGCCCGACGGCGCCCTCGTGCGCCGGGAGTCCGAGACCGCCGGCGGCCTGCTGGTGCTCGACTCGGTGCTCGCGATGCGCCCGCAGCCCGATGTGGTGCTGCGGGCGCGGCACCACGTGGAGTACGACGGCGACGTGCGTGCCTGGGTGCGCTGGTCGCACCAGCGCGAGCCGGGCGGTGTGGACGTCTCGTTCGAGCGCGCGGACCTGCCACCGGGCGTGGGCGACGGCGTGCCGTCGTTCGCCCGGTACCTGCTGGTGCTGGAGCTCGCGACGGTGGGGTCCTGGGTCGAGTACACACAGCTCGCCGACACCGACCCCGCGCGCACGCAGCACGCCCTGCTGGTGCGCACCGACACGCAGCCGCTGGTGCTGCCGGACGGCTACTCGGTCTCCGCGATGCGCATCGACCAGCTCCTGGACGGCAGCCCCGCGAACGCGTTCTGGTGCGACGAGCACGGCGTGCTGCAGGCCGACTACATCGAGACGTTCCCCGACGGGACCCGGATCACGGGCATCTCGTGGCGCACCACCTGGGCGGGCGTCGAGCCGTGGCTCGACCCCGAGGTACGCGCGGAGCTGGACGCGTCGGGGATCCTGGCCTGAGGGTCGTACGGGTCACCGGTGCAGATGCGCCTTGTGCCCGACCGCGGCGGAGACGTCGGCCTCGGCCACGGCGAGCAGCCGGTCGGCGAGGCGCCGCAGAGCCCGGCCGGCGGCGATCTCGTCGCCGATCAGCGGCACCTCGTCGTCGTCCGGTGACTTCCTGGCGTGCCCGACGCCGCGCAGGGCGTCCGGCGGACCGTTCATCACCGTGGCCTCCGCCGTCGTGCTGCCCGCCGCCTCGACCACGGTGATCCGCACGTCCCAGGTGAGGGCGCGGCCGCGGCGGGACTCGGCCCACGCGCCGGACGTCGCCTCGACCTGGGCGTCCACGTACGTGTCGCCGCCGGGGTAGACGAGCGTCTCCTCGCCCGTGTCGGACCAGCGCACCCGGTACGGCGGCGACCCGTCGCCGTGGGGGCACTCGGTCACCACGCCGTCCCGCACAGCGCCGCCGACCACACCGGAAGCCGTGACGATCCGGTCGCCCACTGCTGCTTTCATGGGGTCCTCCTCGCGTCGTTGCGGTCCCTTCCATGATGGCCCCGAACCGGTCGGCGTGTCAGACCGTACCCGTCACCTGTTCGACCCCTGCGCGTGACAGTTGCGTGAGACGGTGAGGAGCACGGGGGCGGCGCGGAGTCCGTGCGGGCACGCGCGGAGGTTCGTGCGGAGGTTCGCGCGGGAAAGGAGCCGGGGTGCGGGACCTGCTGCCGCAGCTGCTCGACTGGTGGCACGACGACGAGCGCGCGGCCGTCGCCACGGTGGTGCGCACCTTCGGGTCCGCGCCGCGCGAGCCGGGTGCGTCCCTGGCCGTGGGCCCGGGCGGCGAGGTCATCGGCTCGGTGTCCGGCGGGTGCGTCGAGGGCGCCGTGCACGACCTGTGTCTGGAGGTCGCCGAGTCCGGCCGCCCCGCGCTCGTCAGCTACGGCGTTTCCGACGACGATGCGTTCGACGTGGGCCTGACCTGCGGCGGGACCATCGAGGTGTTCGTCGCGCCGGTGTCCCGCGCGACGTGGCCGGGCTTCGACGCGTTCGCCGGGCGGGTCCTGGCCGTGCCCCGGGCCGACGGCGGCCCGGCGGGGCCG
>NZ_KI911760.1:225638-232877 GCF_000515355.1 Promicromonospora kroppenstedtii DSM 19349
ACGCCGCCGGGCCCGGCCGCGCGCCCGGGCCACGGAGGTGCCGAGCAGCAGCACCTCGCCCTCGGACGGCGTGAGCAGGCCGAGGCAGGCGCGGCCCGCCGTCGACTTGCCCGAGCCGGACTCGCCGACCAGGCCCAGCATCTCGCCCGCGCGCACGGTCAGGTCGAGGCGCTCGACGGCGCGCACGTGGCGGCCCTGCACCCGGTAGTCGAGGCTGACCCCGCGCAGGTCGAGCACGACCTCGCGGGGGTCGGCCTCGTCCCCACCACCGGTCGAGCCATCGCCCGTCGGCCCCACCCCGCGGTCGCTCGACCCGCGGTGAGTCGTGCTCGCCGGTGGCACCGCCGGCACAGCGTCCAGCAGTGCCCGCGTGTACTCGTGCTCCGGCGCCAGCAGCACCTGCTCCACCGGCCCGCGCTCCACGATCCGGCCGCCGCTCATCACGGCCACCTCGTCGGCCAGGTCGGCCACCACGCCCATGTTGTGCGTGACCAGCAGCAGCGCCGTCCCCCGCTGCGCCACCAGCTCGCGCAGCAGGTCGAGGATCCCGGCCTGCACGGTCACGTCGAGCGCCGTCGTCGGCTCGTCGGCGACGATCAGCTGCGGCTCGCACGCCAGCGCGATCGCGATCACCACGCGCTGCCGCTGCCCGCCCGACAGCTCGTGCGGGTACTGCCCCGCCCGCCGCTCCGGCTCGGGGATGCCCACGGACCGCAGCAGCTCCACGGCCCGCTCCCGCGCGACGGCCCGCGGCACGTGCTCGTGGTTGAGCACCGCCTCGGCGATCTGGTCGCCCAGCGTCATGGTCGGGTTGAGCGCCGTCATCGGCTCCTGGAACACCATGGACACCACGCGGCCACGCAGGTCCACGAGCCGCTCCTCGGGCGTGCTGACGACGTCGCGCACCGCGCCGCCGTCGGCCAGCTCGACCGAGCCGGTGACGCGCGCCGTCGAGGGCAGCAGCCCGAGCACGGACAGCGAGGTGACGCTCTTGCCCGAACCGGACTCGCCCACCAGCGCGACCACCCGGCCGCGCCCCACCTCGAGGTCGACGCCGCGCACCGCGGGCACGTCCCCGGAGCCGGTGGTGAAGGTGACGTCCAGGCCCCGGATGCGCAGTACGACGTCGCTCATGCCGTCCTCCCCTTCACGTCGACGACGTCCCGCAGCCCGTCGCCCACGAAGTTCAGGGCGCAGACCACGATCACGATCGCGAGGCCCGGCGGCAGGATGAGCCACCACGCGCCCTGGTAGATGTAGTTGATGCCGTCGTTGAGCATCGCGCCCCAGTCGGTCGTGGGCGGCTGGACGCCCATCCCGAGGAAGCTGATGTACGCGACCAGCAGGATGGCGTCGGCCACCTGGAACGTCGCGTTGACCACCACGGTGCCGACGGTGTTGGGGATGACGTGCGTCAGCACCGTGCGGCCGTGCGAGGCACCCATCGCACGGGCCGCCACCACGTAGTCGCGGGTCCGGACCGACAGCGCCTCCGCCCGGATCAGCCGGGCCGGGACCAGCCAGGACACCAGGCCGAGCACCACGATCATCATGCCGACCGTCGGCCGCACGATCGTGGAGAGCACCAGCAGCAGGAAGATCGCGGGGATCGCGATACCGGCGTCGACCACCCGCATCATGACGACGTCGACGGCGCCGCCCACGTACCCGGCGACCGCGCCCCAGAGGGTGCCGACCACGGTCGCGAGCGCCCCCGCCAGGACCCCGACCAGGAGCGAGACCCGGCCGGCGACCATCAGCCGGCCCAGGTTGTCGTAGCCGAGCGCGTCCGTGCCCAGGGGGTGCCCGTCGACGCCGGGCGGCAGGTTGGCCGCGCCGAGGTCGGTCGCCACCTGCTCCGTGGGGTACACGAGCGGCCCGACCAGCACGAACAGCACCAGCACGGCGAGCGCGACGGCGCCCACGACGGCCAGCCGGTTCCTCGTGAAACGACGCAGCCCCGTCATCTCAAGGCCCCCCGGGTGCGGGGGTCCAGGACGGCCTGGACGGCGTCGGCCAGCAGCGAGCCGACCACGGTGGCGACCGAGATGACGAGCACGCAGCCGAGCAGCACCGGGAAGTCGCTGCTCTGCGCGGCGCTCCAGAACAACAGCCCCATGCCGGGGTAGTTGAAGAGCTGCTCGACCACGAGCGCGCCGCCGAACATGACGGGCAGGTAGTAGCCGAGCATCGCGACCACCGGGGTGAGCGAGTTGCGCAGGACGTGCCGGAGCACCACGCGGCGGTGGGCGGTGCCCTTGGCGCGGGCCGTGCGCACGTAGTCCTCGCCCAGGTTGTCGAGCGTGGCCGACCGCATGTACCGGCTGAACGTGGCGACGATCGGCACCGCGCCCGTGAGCACGGGCAGCACGAGCGCGTCGGGCTGGGCCAGCACCTCGGCGATCCCCGTGCCCTGCGGGGCCGCCGCGGGGAAGAGCCCGGCGGTCTGGCTGAGCAGCAGGATCAGCAGCATCCCGAGGAAGAACGTCGGCGTCGAGTAGGCGACGATCGCCAGCGTCGAGAGCCAGTAGTCGACCGCGCGGTTGCGGCGCACGGCCTGGTAGACGCCGACGGGCACGGCGATCAGCACCGCGACCACGAGCGAGAGCCCGGTCAGCAGCAGGGTCTTGGGCAGGCGCAGGGCGATCGCGTCCGACACCGACTGGTTGAGCAGGTAGGACTCGCCGAGGTCGCCCGTCAGCGAGCGCCCCAGGAACGAGAGGTACTGGAGCACCACGGGCTGGTCCAGGCCGTTGGCGGCCTCGAACGCGGCGATCTGCTCGGGAGTGGCCTGCTGGCCGAGGACGCCGCGGGCGGGTCCGCCCGGCAGCGCGTGCAGCAGCGCGAACACGATGACGCTGACCACGAGGATCACGACGAGCGCCTGGAGCACGCGCCGGATCAGGAAGCGGCCGAAGCCGCCGCGGGCTGCCCTGACGGGCGCGGGCGCGGCGGCTCCGGCTTCGACGGCCCCGCTGGTCGCGGGGATGGCTGTCGTCATGTCAGCTGGCCCAGCTCCAGCGCTGCGGGTGGAAGCTGGCGAGCGGGTCCTGCGTGGTGCCCTCCAGCCCGTCCTTGATGACCGAGACCTGGTAGACGGGGTTCGGCAGCCACATGACCGGCAGGTTCTCGGCGCCGAACGCCGAGTACTCCTGCATGACCGACGCGTCGGTGCTCTCGGTGGAGTCGTGCATGAGGGTGTCGAAGGTGTCGTCCGAGTACGAGCCGAAGTTCGACGCGGCGCCCGTGCCGAAGACACGCTCACCGCTCGGGTACCCGCCGAAGTACCAGCTCCCGGCGGTGCCGAAGAACGGCAGCTGCCAGTCGCAGTCCGCCTGGTCGGCGGTGCACGGCGCGATGGAGGACAGCACGGTGTTCAGCGGCGCGCTCTCGATGGTCACGCCCACGCCGGCCTGTTCGAACGTCGACTTGATCTCGGCGAACATGTTGTCCGTCTCGGCCGAGCCGCTCTGCGTCAGGATCGTGATCCCGAGCTGCTGGCCCTTCTCGACATCCTTGCCGCACTCGTCGTCGCCGTCGCCCGGACGGGTGCACTCCAGCACGCCGTCGGCCCCGGCGGTCCAGCCGTGGTCGGCCAGCAGCGCGGCCGCGGCCTCCGGGTCGAACGGGTACGGGTTGGCCTTCTGCTCCTCGGAGAGGAAGTCGCTCTCGGGGTTCTGCGGCACGGGGCCGTAGCCGGGCAGCGCGGCGCCCTTCCAGATGACGTCGGAGATCTGCTCCTGGTCCACCAGGTGCTGGAACGCCTGGCGCACGTAGAGCTGGCGGAAGACCGGGCCCAGCTCGGGGTGGTTGAAGTTGTAGGGCAGGTAGGTGATGGACCAGCCCGCCCACGGCTCGACGTCGTAGCCGAGCTGCTCGTACTGCTCCGGCGCGTCCAGGCCCGTGGTCGGGATGTACCCGTAGTCGACGGCGCCGGAGCGGACGGCGTTCACCTCGGCGTCGGTGGACGTGTACGGCAGCAGGTTGACGGTGTCGATCGAGGCGGCGTCGTCACCGTCGTACTTCGCGTTCCTCGTCAGCTCGACCTGGCCGCTGTCGGTGAACCCGGTCAGCGAGTAGGGGCCGTTGATGGTCTGCCACAGCGGGTTGGACTCGTAGGTCGACAGGTCCTCGCTCTGACCGACGAGGTAGTCGAAGATCGCCTTCGCGCCGTCCTCGGTCTCGGCGAGCGCCGGGTCGGGCTCGTCGCCGTCGGCGGCCTTGGCCCAGGCGTGGGCCGGCAGCGGGACGACGAGCGTGAGCTGCGAGGCCTGGAGCCACTCCGGGTTGTAGACCTTGTCGAAGGTGAGCTCGACGGTCTTCTCGTCGGGAGTGGCCACCTCGGTCACGTTGTCGGGCATGCGACCCTCGGAGTAGCTGGCCCAGACGTCCGTGTTGGCCTTGACGAGGTCGAACCAGAACTTCACGTCGGCCGAGGTCACGGGCTCGCCGTCGCTCCACGTGCGGTCGTCGTCGAGCGTGATGGTGGCGACCAGGCCGTCGTCGGAGAAGGTGATCTCGTCGGCGAGATCGGCGCTCGCCACGCGCCCCACCTCGCCCTCGGAGCCGTCGTAGGCCACGAGCGGCTCCCAGAGGGTGCGCATGATCGCGGAGTTGTGGGTGGCGAGCTTGCCCGCGATGCCCAGGGGCACGATCCAGTTGGGGGTCGCGTTCGCGGGCAGGGCGTAGTTCACGTCGGTGCGAGCGGCTGCCTCGTCGCTGCCGGACGAAGACGTCGAGCATCCGGCGAGGAGGGCGACGGCGGCGGCAGCGCCGACGGCGAGCCGTGCGGCCCGTCCGGCATGCGTGGTGCGCATCTGGGTCTCCTTGGTCTGCGGGGCCGACGACGCCGGAGCCTGTGCGACTCGGGCACTTGTTTCGCCAGCCGAATAATGGAGCACCGTAGACGTACGAAGTTTCCCGGATCTACGCGAATTCCGTAACAAGACTGTTAATTCGGTTCCGCAAGAAGGCCGAACTGTCCGGACCGTGCCCGACGTGGTGCAGACTCGTGCCCGGAACTTGTTCCGTGTCCTGAAAGAAGTTCTGGAAGAACTTGGAGGAGGCCCGTGGCCCAGCCCGCGCGCCCCCGGGTGGCCGCCGCACGGCTCGAGCGGGAGATTCTCGTGCTCGTGTCGAGCGGCCGCGCCCGGTCCCGCAAGGAGATCGCCGAGTCGCTCGGCATCGCCCCGTCCACCGTCTCCCAACGCGTGCAGGCGATGCTCGCCGCCGGCGTCCTGGAGGAGACGGGCGAGGGCGCGTCCAGCGGCGGACGGCGGCCGCGCGCGCTCCGGGTACCCGGTAGCACGGGCTACCTCGGCGTCGTCGACCTCGGGGGCGCCCACGCCCGGCTCGGCATCCTGCCGCACGGCGGCGAGCTGACCACCACCACGGAGGTGGCCCTCGCGATCGGCGACGGCCCCGGGCCAGTGCTGACTCAGGTCACCGCCGCCCTGCGCGAGCTGGCCGCCGAGCAGCCCGACGGTGGCCGGCTGCTCGGCGCCGGCATCTGCCTGCCCGGCCCGGTCGACGTCGCCCGGCGCGCCTTGGACAGCCCGTCGCGCATGCCCGGCTGGTCGGGGTTCGACGTCGGCTCGTGGCTGGAGGACGCCCTGGGCGTACCGGCCGTGGTCGAGAACGACGCGAACGCGATGGCCGTGGGCGAGCACTTCGGGCACGCCCGGCGCACCCGGCACTCGGTGTCGGTCAAGGCCGGCACCGCGATCGGCGCCGGGATCCTGGTCGACGACCGGCTGTACCGGGGCGCGGGCGGCGCGGCGGGCGACATCACGCACACGCGCATCCCGGCCGGTGGCGACACCCCGTGCACCTGCGGCAACCGCGGCTGCCTGGAGACCGTGGCCTCGGGCGCGGCCCTCGTGCGGCTGCTGCGTGAGCAGGGCTACGACGTCGACGCCACCGCCGACGTCCTCGCCCTGGTGCGCGACGCCGAGCCCGTGGCGACCACCCTGACCAGGACCGCCGGCCGGCACCTGGGCGCGGCGCTGTGCACGGTGGTCAACTTCTTCAACCCCGGCGCCGTCTACCTGGGCGGCGCGCTGTCCACGCTGGAGCCGTTCGTCTCCGCGATCCGCAGCCAGATCTACGAGGGCGCCCACCCGCTGATGACCCGCGACCTCGTGATCGCGCCCTCCGGCCTGGGCCCCGACGCGAACCTCGTGGGCGTGGGCCGCCTGCTGGAGGACACGCTCGTGCCGCACGCCCTGACCACCGCACCGGAAGGAACCCGATGAGCCCTCGCATCGCGATCGCCGGCATGTCGATCGAGTCCAGCACGTTCTCCCCGCACCGTTCCGGGTGGGAGGCCTTCACGCTTCGCCGCGGCGCCGAGCTCGTGGCGCACTACCCGTTCCTGTCCGACGGCGCCCCGCTGCGCGACGCCGCCGACTGGACCGGGGTGCTGCACGCCCGGTCGCTGCCCGGCGGCGCCGTCCCGGCCGAGGTGTACGAGTCGGTACGCGACGAGATCGTCGCGACGCTGCGCGCCCAGCAGGAGGAGCACGGCCCGTACGACGGCCTGCTGCTCGACATCCACGGCGCCATGACCGTGGTCGGGCGGGACGACGCGGAGTCCGACCTCGCCGCGGCGGTGCGCGCCACCGTCGGGACGGGGACGCTGATCAGCACGACGATGGACCTGCACGGCAACGTGCCCCGGGAGCTCGCACAGGCCAGCGACCTGATCACCTGCTACCGCATGGCCCCGCACGAGGACGCCTGGGAGACACGCGAACGCGCGGCCGCGAACCTGCTCGCGCGGCTGGAGTCGGGCGGCGCCCCGAAGAAGGCGTGGCTGCAGGTCCCCGTGCTGCTGCCGGGCGAGAAGACCAGCACCCGCATCGATCCGGCCGCCTCGATCTACGCCGACGTCGCGCGCGTGGCCGGTCTGCCCGGCGTGCTCGACGCGGCGCTCTGGGTCGGCTACGCGTGGGCCGACGAGCCGAGCTGCCGCGCCGCCGTCGTCGTCACGGGCGACGACAAGGAGGTGATCGTGCGCGAGGCCGAGCAGCTCGCCCGGCAGTACTGGGACGCGCGCGACGAGTTCGCGTTCGTCGCGCCCGCCGCCCCGTACGACGAGTGCCTGGCGACCGCGCTGGCGAGCACGGCGCGGCCGTACTTCCTGTCCGACTCGGGCGACAACCCGACCGCGGGCGGCGCGGGCGACGTCACCTGGACGCTCGCGCGGCTCCTGACGGAGCCCGCGTTCGCGGCCGCGCC
>NZ_KI911760.1:232977-233128 GCF_000515355.1 Promicromonospora kroppenstedtii DSM 19349
CTGGCCCTCGCAGTGGTGCTGTGGGGCCTGTCCATGAGCATGGTGCCGGTGTTCTCGCAGCTCTGGGTCACCCGCGTCGAGCCCGAGCGGGCCGAGTCCGCGATGTCGCTCCAGGTGACCGCCTTCCAGATCGCGATCACCGTCGGGTCGT
>NZ_KI911760.1:233228-235756 GCF_000515355.1 Promicromonospora kroppenstedtii DSM 19349
GCGGTTGCGGTGGCCGCGTCGGCCAGCACCGCGCTGGCGACGACGGCGCTCGCCAGGGCCGTGCCCGTCAGCGCGGGCAGGGCGGACGGCGTGGTGGTCTCCGGGCGCAGCTCGAGGGTGCAGCACTTCACCGAGCCGCCGCCCTTGAAGATCTCGGACAGGTCGATGCCCACCGGCACGAAGCCACGCTCCTTGAGCGCCTCGGCGTAGGCGCCGGCGCGGTCGCTGAGGAAGACGTGCAGCCCGTCGGAGACGACGTTCAGGCCCAGGACGGCGGCGTCCTCGGCGCCGACCAGGATCGCGTCGGGGAACCGCTCGCGGAGCGTCTCCTGCGCGGCAGGGCTGAAGGCCTCGGGGTGGTAGGCCACGACGACCTCGCCAGAGACGGCGCCGTCGTCCAGCACGGAGAGGGCGGTGTCGAGGTGGTAGTAGCGCGGGTCGACCAGCTCGAGAGGGACCAGCTCGATGCCCTGCTCGGCGAGCTCCAGGCGCTCGGCCACCTCGGCGTGGCCGGCGGGCGTGGTGCGGAAGCCGGTGCCGGCGAGCAGCAGCTTGCCGATGAGCAGCAGGTCGCCCTCGCCCTCCATGACCTCGACCGACTCGCCGAGCCGGCGGTAGCCCTCGGCGGCCGGCGTGCCGAACCAGCGGTCGTACGCCGGGCCCTCCGCCGCGCGCTCCGGGTAGGTGAACCGGGCGGCGAGCGCCCGCCCGCCGACGACGATGCCGCCGTTGGCCGCGTAGACCATGTCGGGCAGGCCCGGCTCGGGCTCGATGACGTCGACCTTGTGACCGCGGGCCTCGTAGGCCGTGCGGAGCGCCTCCCACTGGGCGAGCGCCTTGGTGGTGTCGACGGGCGAGGACGGGTCCATCCACGGGTTGATGGCGTAGACGACGTCGAAGTACGTGGGCGGGCACATGAGGTAGTGCCGCGGGGTGGCGGTCCGCTGCGCGGTGGTCTGCGTCATGGCGCGAGGCTAAGGCCGCACCGATTCACAACAGGCACGCATCCGTTGCGCATCCTGCCGCGGATTCTTGCGTGATCGCTCGCTGTATTGAACGATTCGTTCATGGATGCCGTGAACCGGGCGATCGTCGGAGAGCTGCTGCGCGACGGGCGCGCCACCTACCAGGAGGTCGGCAGCGTCGTGGGCCTGTCGGCGCCCGCGGTCAAGCGCCGGGTGGACCTCATGATCGCCCGCGGGGAGATCTCGGGCTTCACCGTGCGCGTCGAACCGCAGGCGATGGGCTGGATCCTGGAGGGCTACGTCGAGATCTTCTGCTCCGGGATCGTCTCCCCCAAGGTGCTGGAGCGCGACTTCGCACCGATCCCCGAGGTGGTGCGGGTCTCCACCGTGACCGGCGACGCCGACGCGATGGTGCACGTCATGGCCACGAGCATGGAGGAGATCGAGCGCACGGTCGAGCGCATCCGCACCGTCACGCACGTGGTCAAGACGCGCACGGCGCTGGTGATGTCCCGGGTGATCGACCGGCCGGGTGCCTGACCCCTGCGGGATACCTCCCGCGACGCCTTAGGCTGTCCTAACCAGGTTGTTCCCCCAGGACCGGAGGCCCCCTCGATGCTCAGGACCGCGGTTTCGGACGACGTCGCCGGCTGGCTCGACGTGCTCGGCCCCCTTGCCTTCTACCTGGTGGTCTGGGGCCTCGTGTTCGTCGGCACCGCGTTCTTCGTCGGTGTCTTCATCCCGTTCCTGACCGGTGACGGGCTGCTCTTCGGCGCGGGCATCGTGGCGGGCAGCACGGACCGCATCGACATCTGGGTGCTGGCGATCGGCGTCGGCGTCGCCGCAGTGGCGGGCGACCAGGTCGCGTTCGTGCTGGGCCGCCGTTACGGGCGGCCGTACCTCGAGTCGCGCCGGGGCCGCTGGGTGCAGGCCGCCGTGGTGCGCACGGAGCGGTTCTACGACCTGTTCGGCTGGTGGTCCGTGGTGATCGGCCGGTACATGCCCTGGGCCCGCGTCTTCGTGCCGGTGATAGCCGGCGTGACACGGATGCCGTACGGCAGATTCCTGACGGCGAACATCTTCGGGGCCCTGAGCTGGGCGGTGCTGATCACGGTTCTGGGCTACTACGCGGCGTCCGACCCGTCGGTGCGGCCCATCGCCTACGTCGTGGCGGGCGTGGTTATCGCAGCCTCGGTGGTCGCGGGCGTCCGGGCCTGGCGGCACGACCGGGCCACCCGGCCGCACGCGGAGGCCACCCAGGGCGAGTGATCGGCCGGGCGATCAACAGCCCTCGCCGTGCGATCAACCGCGCGGTCCGGGCGCGAGCCAGGCTTGCGTCATGACCACGAGCACAACCACCACCGCGCGGCGCGGACCCGCCGCGACCCCGGCGTCCGACGACCCCACCTGGACCCCCGTGGCCGCCCTCTCGTTCGGCATCGCGATGGTGGTGCTCAGCGAGTTCCTGCCGGCCGGCGTGCTGCCGGCGCTGGCCGCCGACGTCGGCGTCAGCGAGGGGACGGCCGGGCTGGCCGTGGCCGCCACCGCCATCGCGGGGGCCTG
>NZ_KI911760.1:235856-237539 GCF_000515355.1 Promicromonospora kroppenstedtii DSM 19349
GTGGCCGCCGCGTTCGCCGCACACGGCGCGGGGGCCCCGGTCGACGTCGAGGCCGGCGCCTGGGTCGACGACGGCCCGCACGGTCCGGTCCGGCTGACCGGCGTGGTGGAGCACGTGTGCGAGGGCGACCCCGACGCCGGGATCGTCGCCGTCGTCCGGGTCGGCGGGCTGCGCGTGATCCTCACGGAGCGGCGCAAGCCGTACCACCTGGAACGTGACTTCACGGTGCTGGGCCTGGACCCGCGCGGCACCGACGTCGTCGTGGTGAAGATCGGCTACCTGGAGCCCGAGCTGTACGACATGGCGGCCGACTGGATGCTCATGCTCACCCCGGGCGGCGTGGACCAGGACCTGCTGCGCCTGGGCCACCACCGCCTGACGGCGCCGACCCACCCGTTCCACACGTTCGCCGCCGAACCGGAGCTCCGCGCCGAGCTGCTCTGACGCTCGGGGTGTCGCACGGCGTGTCGCCGCGGGGCGAACCTACGTCCGCGGGGTGTGTTGCTCTGCGTAGACATTGTCTACGCAGAGCAACACACCCCGCGGACCTACATTCTTCCCGGAGCGACACACCGTGCGACACGCCGACCCCTGCTGGTCGAGCGGCAACCCCGCTGGTCGTTCGACCAGCGGTTTCTCAGGCCTCCGCGACCAGCGAGAACAGGTCCTTCGGGTTGGTCGGCTCGGCGATGAGGTCCAGGTGCTGCAGCAGCTCCGGGGCGTTGGCCGTGACGTCCTCCAGCACGAACTTCAGCGCGGTCCAGTCCTCCACGGCGAAGCCGACGGAGTCCCACACGATGAGCTCGTCCTGGCTCCGTCGGCCCTGCGCCGCGCCCGTGACGACCTGCCACAGCTCGGTCACCGGGAAGTCGGCGGCCTGGCGCTGGATCTCGCCCTCGATGCGCGTCTGCTCCGGCAGCTCGACGAACACGCTCGCGCGCGCCACGATCGCCGGGTCCAGCTCCGTCTTGCCCGGGCAGTCGCCGCCGATCGCATTGATGAAGACGCCGCCGGTCACGTCGACGTCGTGCAGCACGGTCGCGTTCTGCTTGTCGGCGGTGCAGGTGGTGATGACGTCGGCGCCGCGCACCGCGTCAGCGGCGTCGTCGGCCAGCACGACGTCGAAGCCCAGCGCCTTGGCGTGCTTCGCCAGCTTCTCCATCGCGTCACGGTCGACGTCGAAGACGCGCAGCGTCTCGATGCCCAGCTCGGCGCGCATGCCGAGGGCCTGGAACTCGGCCTGCGAGCCGCAGCCGATCAGGGCGAGCGTGCGCGAGTTCGCCGGGGCCAGGTAGCGAGCGGCCAGGGCCGACGTCGCCGCCGTGCGCAGGGCGGTGAGCAGCGTCATCTCGGCGAGGAACGTCGGGTAGCCGTTGCCGACGTCGGCGAGCATGCCGATCGCCGTGACCGTCTGGAAGCCGTTGGCCGGGTTGAGCGGGTGCCCGTTGACCAGCTTGAAGCCGTAGGTCTGCGCGTCCGAGGTGGGCATGAGCTCGATGACGCCCTCCGGGGAGTGCGACGCGATGCGGGGGCGCTTGTCGAGCTCGGGCCAGCGCGCGAAGTCGCGGTCCAGGGCGTCGGTCAGCGCGGCGATCGCGGCCTCCGGGCCGCGGCGTGCCACCCAGCGGGCGGTGGCGGCGACGTCGAGGTACGGGACGGTGGTCATCGGGTCTCCTCGGTGGT
>NZ_KI911760.1:237639-242446 GCF_000515355.1 Promicromonospora kroppenstedtii DSM 19349
CCCGAGCCCCGCGCCCCGAGCCCGCGCCCGCGCCCGCGAGAACCCCGGATCAGCCGCCGAACGCCGCCGCGTTCCTCCGTGCCCAATCGGCGAAGGCGCGCGCCGGCCGGCCCAGCACCTTCTCGATGTCGGGACTGACCAGCTGTTCCTCGGCCGTCGGCTCGCCCAGGATCGCAAGCGTGCCGTCAACGACCGACTCGGGGATGTAGGCGAGCATCTCGGCGCGCGCCTGCTCCCGGGTCTGCTCGGCGAAGGTGAGCGGAACGCCGAGCGCCCCTGCGAGCGCCTCCGTCCGCTCGCGCGGCGAGACGGCGGCGGGACCCGTCAGCACATAGGCGCGGCCCGCGTGCCCGTGGTCGGCCAACGTGGCGGCTGCGACCTCGGCGATGTCCAGCGGGTCGACGGCGGGTAGCGCGACGTCGCCGAACGGCGCGTGGACGGCCCGTTCCGATCGGACCGTCGGGACCCAGGCGAGCGCGTTGCTGGCGAAGTCGGCGGGCCGTAGCAGCGTCCACTCCAGGCCCGAGCCCTGCACCCGCTTCTCCAGCTCGGCGAGCGGACCGTGCGATGCCGATCCAGCGCGGGTGACGGCGCCCAGCGAGGACAGCAGGACGAGCCGCCGCACACCGGCATCGGCGGCGATACCGATGATCCGCTCGGTGTCCAGGTGCCCGCCCGAGCCCGGCACCAGCAGGAACATGGCGTCCGCGCCGTCGACGGCAGCGCGCAGGCTCGCCGGTTCTGCCAGGTCGGCACTCACCCCGCGGACCTGCGGGTCGTCGAGCGGGGCGGCACCCGCGCGGGAGACGGCGGTGACGTCGTGACCGCGGCGGACGAGCTCTGCGACCAGCGGCCGGCCGATGTTCCCCGTGGCTCCGGTGATGACGATCATGGGTGCTCCTTGTCGGTAGGACACGGCCCTGAACCAGGGCCGGACGACCCCTGCGGCCGCCGTGCCGCCGACGTTACGAGCGTCAGTACAGTAGGTTCCCTCAGGAAAGTATTGGAGCCTGCCATGTCGAACGCGACCGCCGCCGCGAAGCCGGGTGCCGGCACCTGGAGCCCGCAGCCCGACGACGACCCCGCGACCGCCTGCCCGATCTCGCCGGTCGTGGACCTCGTGTTCAGCCGGTGGACCACCCCGATCCTGTGGGTGCTGCAGGCGCACGGGACCCAGCGCTTCGTCGAGCTGGAGCGGCGCATCGGGGTGACGCCGAAGGTGCTGACCCAGCGCCTGCGCCAGCTGGAACGGGACGGCCTGGTCCAGCGCAGGATCTACGCGGAGGTCCCACCGCGCGTGGAGTACGAGATCACCGAGCTGGGCGGCAGCCTGCAGACCGTCTTCGCCGCGCTGGGCGAGTGGGGCGACGCGCACATGCCCGACGTCGAGCGGTCGCGCGCCGCGTACACGGGCCCGCTCCCCCGCTGAGCCCACCTCCGGCCGGGCGGTCGACGCCGGCGGTGCACGCCGGTCGGCAAAAGGTCAGGTGGTCGGCAACCCGAGCTGCCGACCACCTGACCTTCTACCGACCACCCACCCGATGCCGACCCCGCGGCGCCGGACAGGGCGTCACGCCTGGACGAACCGCAGCAGCGCCTCGTTCACCTCGTCGGCGTGGGTCCAGAGCAGGCCGTGCGGCGCGCCCTCGACCTCGACGTACTCGGCCTCGGGGAACGCCGCGTGGAAGGCGCGCCCGGTGGCGTCGATCGGCAGGATGTTGTCCTTGGTCCCGTGCAGGATCAGGGACGGCTTGCCCGCGGCGCGCACGGCGGCGACGTCGGCCCGGAAGTCCTCGATCCACGCGGGGACCACCGCGTACGCGGCGACCGGAGCGCTGCCCGTCGCGGTGTTCCAGCTCGCCGTGACGGCCTCCTGGCTGATCCGCGAGCCGAGGTTCTCGTCCAGGTTGTAGAAGTCCTGGTAGAAGTTCGTGAACCAGGCGAAGCGGTCGGCGCGGGCCGCCGCCTCGATGCCGTCGAAGACGGACTGCGGCACGCCGTTGGGGTTGTCATCGGCCGCCACGAGGAACGGCTCGAGCGAGGCGAGGAACGCGAGCTTGGCGACGCGCTCGTGGCCGTGGTTCTTGACGTAGCGGGCGAGCTCACCGGTGCCCATCGAGAAGCCGACGAGGATGACGTCGCGCAGGTCCAGCGTGTTGAGCACCGTGTCCAGGTCGGCGGCGAACGTGTCGTAGTCGTACCCGGCCCCGACCTTGCTCGACTTGCCGAACCCCCGGCGGTCGTACGTGATCACGCGGTAGCCGGCCGCGATCAGCTCACGCGACTGCCGCTCCCAGCTGTTGCCGTCGAGCGGGTACCCGTGGATGAGAACGACCGGCTGCCCCGAGCCGTGGTCCTCGTAGTAGAGCTCGGTGGTGGTGCTGTTCTCGGTGCCGACGGTGATGAAACCCATGGTCAGTTCCTCTCCTGAAACCTCTGCCCGGCTGAGAACGGTCGTTCTCTGCCGATGTCCGCTACAGTAGAGAACGAACGTTCTCCGCGCAAGTCGTGCGGAGGGAGATGTGGGGTGAGATCGGATGATCGACGAGAAGACCGCTCGGGAGGCAGTGGTCCAGGCCGCGGACGAGCTGTTCTACGCGCACGGCGTCCAGGCTGTGGGCATGGACGCGGTGCGGACGGCGGCGGGCGTCTCGCTCAAGCGGATCTACTCGCTCTTCGCCTCGAAGGACGAGCTGATCGTCGCCGTGCTCAACCACCGCACCGCGATCTGGGACACCGGGCTCGCCTCGGCGTCCGAGCGGGCGACGTCGGCCCGCGAGCGCATCCTCGCGATCTTCGACTTCCTCGACGCCTGGTTCCGGGAGCCGAGCTTCAGGGGCTGCGCCTTCATCAACACGCACGGCGAGCTGGGCTCCACCTCGACGGCGGTGGCGGACACCGTCCGCGAGCAGAAGCGAGCCTTCCAGAAGTACGTCGCCCAGCTCGTGGCCGACGCCGGTGCGCCGCCTGCCCTGGCGCCCCAGCTCGCCATCCTGGCCGAGGGCGCGCAGACCACGGCCGCCATCGCGGGCACCCCGGAGGCCGCACACCAGGCCCGCGCGGCCGCCGAGACCCTCCTGGACGTTGCGACCGCCGCCCACGCCTGACCCCGCCCGACCCCCGGGCGTCCGACCCCCCCGGCGTCGACCGCAGCCGGCCCCTCATGCGGCGCGAGAGGATGTAGACATGACGACCGACAAGACCGGCACCGCGCGGGACGGGGCGCAGCTCCCCCTGCAGACCGGACCGCACGAGGGCGACTTCGCGTTCCGGTGGGCGTACGGCAACCCGGAGGCCCCGTTCACCATCGTGGAGTTCGGCGACTTCGAGTGCCCGTACTGCGGCGCGGCCAAGCCCGTGCTGCACGAGCTCGTCAACGGCTCGGACGGCCAGGTCCGCCTGGTGTGGCGGCACTTCCCCCTGTTCGAGCCCCACCCGTACGCGCTCACCGCAGCCCTGGCGGCCGAGGCCGCGGGGCACCAGGGCGCGTTCTGGCCGATGGCGGGCCTGCTCTTCAAGCACCAGGACAGCCTCGACGACGCGTCGATCGTCCGGTACGGCGAGCAGCTCGACCTGGACACCTCCGCACTGGTGGGCGACGGGGCGCAGAAGTTCGCCGACGCCGTCCGCACGGACTACCAGGACGGCATCGACGCCGGGGTGCACGGAACGCCCACCCTGTTCATCAACGGCGAGCCGTACACCGACGGCGTCACCGTCACCGACCTGCGGGACACGATGGGGCTGTCGCGCAAGCGCGCGTCCCGCTGGGGCTGGTAGGTGCCTGCCGGCGCGCGAGCAGAGCACGCAGGTGACCGACGATCTCGTCCGGAGCCTGCTCGGCCATGAAGTGCCCGGCGGTCACCGTGCGGTGGACGAGGTCGGCGGCCCAGGCGGACCACAGGCCGGCGGCGTCGTAGCCGAGCGCGGCGCCCCAGTCCTGCTGGAGCACGGTGACGGGCATGGGCAGCCGGCGTCCTGCGGCCCTGTCGGCCTCGTCGTGCTCGATGTCGATCCCGGCTGACGCCCGGTAGTCCGCCACGATCGAGGGGACCGCCTCGCGGGAGGCCCGCAGGTACTCCGCCCGGACCTCGGGCGGGATCGCCTCCTGGCTGGTGCCCCAGGCGTCGAGGAAGAACGCGAAGAACTCGTCGGCGGCGCCCTCGATCATCCGCTCCGGGAGGCCGGGCGGCTGGGCCATCAGGTACAGGTGGAACGCGACGGCGGCGTTCGCGCCGTGCAGCACGTCCCACATGTCGAGGGTCGGGAGCACGTCCAGGATCGCCAGGTGGGTCACGCGGTCGGGGTGGTCCAGGCCGGCGCGGACGGCGACGAGGGCGCCACGGTCGTGGCCGGCGAGCGCGAACGTCTCGTGGCCGAGGGCCCGCGCGAGGTCCACGACGTCCTGCGCCATGGTCCGCTTGGAGTAGGTGTCCCGGTCCTGCTCGGCCGGCTTGTCGCTGTCCCCGTACCCGCGCAGGTCGGGGACGATCACGGTGTGGTCGCCGGCGAGGTCTGTCGCGACGTGCCGCCACATCAGGTGGGTCTGCGGGAATCCGTGCAGCAGGACCACCGGGCTGCCGGCGCCGCCGACCGCTACGTTGAGGTGCACGTCGCCCACGGCGACGCGCTGGTACCCGAACTCAGGGATCTTCGTTGTCATGCCCCCAATCTCCGCCACGTGGATGAGCAGCTGATGAGTGACCGACCAGGAGCGCACGTCGCGACGTCGACGCAGGTCCGGGTGGGCGTGCTCGGCCCGGTCACCGCCTGGGTCGACGACGCCGAGGCGGCGCTGGGCGGCCCG
>NZ_KI911760.1:242546-242861 GCF_000515355.1 Promicromonospora kroppenstedtii DSM 19349
CCCACGTCCGCGTAGTAGTAGGCCAGGTCGGGGCCGATCGGGAAGGTCAGGAAGGAGGCGCCACGGCCGAGCCTGACCGACCACACGGCCTCCGCGTCCCCGCGCGGGGCGAGCAGACGCCAGGCGTGCAGCCCCGACGGCCGGAGCCCGGCGTCCCCGAACACCAGCCGGCGCACCGTCGAGTGCGCGCCGTCGGCCCCGATCACGAGGTCGTAGCGTCCGGTGGCGCCGTCGTCGAAGGTGACGTCCACGCCCGGCCCGTCCGGGACCACGGTGAGCGGGCTCGCCCCCCACCGGATCTTGGCGTCCGGCACG
>NZ_KI911760.1:242961-248390 GCF_000515355.1 Promicromonospora kroppenstedtii DSM 19349
GACGACGGCGAGGCCGGCGACGCCCGCACCGACGACGAGGATCCGCCGGCCGGCGAGAGCCTGTCGGCGCGCGCTCACGCGGCGGCCCGCGGCGTGCCGAGCAGGGGCTCCAGCGTCGTGTCGAGCGTGGTCTCCAGGTAGGAGAGCCGCCCCGTGGCCCGCAGCATCACCACACCACCCTGGACGGCGGTGAGGATGCTCCGGGCGGTGTCACGCACGGGCAGGTCGGGCCGCACGGCCCCGTTCACGATCATGGCCTGGACGCCGGCCATCAGTGCTCCTTCCCAGCGGTCGTAGAGGCCGTTGACGATGTTGCGGGCCTCGGGGGAAGAGGTGCCCAGCTCGGAGGTCAGCGACCCCATGGGACACCGCTCGCCGAGCTCGACGTAGTGCCGCAGGACGCCGCCGCGCCACTCGCGCCAGCTCTTGGCCGTCGACAGGTCGTCGAGGTGAGGGCGCTGTGCCTCGATGACCTGTTCCACCTCGTAGCTCGTCACCGCGACGAGCAGCCCGGCGCGGCCGTCCGGGAAGTAGTGGAAGAGCTGGCTCTTGCTCGTCGACGTCGCCCGCAGCACCTGGTCGAGGTTGGTCACCGCCGCGCCCTGCTCCCGCATCAGCAGCGCGGCACCCGAGACCAGCCGCTGCCGCGTGGCGGCACCCCGGGCCGTCGTCCGCATGGTCATGTCCTCAGGCTAGTGGGGTGGGGGACAGCTGGACGCCACGGTCCAGCCCCGCGGGGGCAGCGGACCGTGACGTCCGTGCTCAGCGGAGCGGGCGGAACGTCGCGCGGATGTCTTCGATGACCGCCTCGGGGTTCTCCCACGGCGTGAAGTGCCCGCCGTGCTCGTGCGCCTTGAGATAGGTCGGGTTGTACCAGGGCTTCTCGGCGGGGTCGTCGAGGAACGCCTGGACCCGCTGCTCGGTGCTCACCCCGGGCGGGTTCTCGTTGCCGAGGAACGTGAGGCCGGTGGGCGCCTCGATGATCGGGGTGCGGTCGTGCGACGGCGTCCACGGGTACCGGTTCGCGTTGACGTAGGACCGGATCGAGCTGGTGATCGAGTTCGTGACCCACCAGATCGTCGCGTTCGTGATCAGGTGCTCACGCGGGAACACGGTCTCGACGTCGCCGTTGGACTCGCTCCACTTGGTCCACCGCCGCAGGATCCAGGACAGCATCCCGACGGGTGAGTCGGCGAGCCCGTAGGCGAGGTTCTGGTTGTCGAGGATGTGCACCGCGACGTGCGACGCGTACCGGTCCTGGAAGGTGAGGATGCCGTCCCTGATCTCGTCGGACGCGCCGGGCGGGACCGTCGCGCCGCCCGTCAGGTCCCACGGCCGCTCGCCCTGGAACAGGTCGAGGTGGATCGCGTGGCCGAGCCAGATGCCGTACAGGTCCTTCGCGTACTTGTGGCCGAGCTGGCTCGTGACCAGGGCGCCGTAGTCGGCCCCGGCGGCGGCGTACTTCTCGTGGCCGAGGTGCTCGGTCATCAGCTTGTGCCAGAGCTCCGCCATCTTCCAGAAGTTCATGTCCGGGCGGCCCGCCGGCGTCGAGAACCCGAAGCCCGCCAGCGAGGGGACGATGACGTCGAACGCGTCGGCCCGGTCGCCGCCGTACGCCGCGGGGTCGGTGAGCGGCCCGATCACCTTGGACCACTCGCGGTAGCTCCAGGGCCAGCCGTGGCTCATGACCAGCGGGATCGGCGCCGGCCCCACGCCGTCCTGCTTCACGAAATGGATCGGCGTGCCGTCGACGGTGACGCGGTACTGGTTCGCCTCGTTCAGCGCGCGCTCGGCCGTCCGCCAGTCGTACTCGTCGAGCCAGTAGTCGACGAGCTCCTTCATGTAGGCCTGGCTGGTGCCGTAGTAGCCGTCGTTCTCGTCGATATCGGCGGGCCAGCGGGTGTTGCGCAGTCGGTCCTTGAGGTCGTCGATCGTCTCCTGGGGGATCGAGACGGTGAACCGGTGCTGCTCGAGGTCGGTCTTCACGGTGTCGGACACGGTGGTGCTCCTTCGGGGGTCGGGTGCCGGCGAGCTCGTCATGCGAACTCCAGCCGGGTGCGGGTCTGGGTGCGGGTGGCGATGCGCCACTCGCCGCCGACCCTGCGGTAGGTGACGTGGTAGTGGCCCCAGCCGCGCATGGTGCGAAACGGCGGCAGGGTGTCTCCCGGGGCGGGCTCGGGGATCGCGCTGTCGCCGCGGAAGATGAGGTCGGACATCGCCCAGACCGCCGAGGCGGTGTCGGCGGACTCGACGTCGATCTCGTGCGTGAACAGCTGGTGCAGGGGCTGCACGTCGCCCGAGTTGTGGGCGCCGAGCTGCTCCGCGATGTCCGCCGGACCCTCCATGTGGACGATCTCGTTGCCGTCCACGTCGAGGGAGCGGAACCAGCCGTCGTCGGTGAACAGCCCGGCGAGGTCCGCCCAGCGCTTGTGGTCGGCGTACCGGGCATAGCGGGCCTCGACGCGGCGGATGTCCTCGATCGCGTTCAGGGTGTCCAGGTCTCTCATCGGTCTCCCCTTCCGTGCCGGGTCAGAGGCCCAGGAGGCGCTTGGCCTCCAGCGGGTTGGTGTAGTCCCGCCAGGCGGCAATCTTCCCGTCGCGGATCTCGTAGACCGCGAGGTTCCTGATCGGGGCCGGCGGCTTGCCGGCGAGGCCGAGGCCGTGCACCTGCTCGGCGATCACGACGTCGCCGTCGACGGCCTGGTGGAGGGTCTCGAACCGGACGTCGGCGAAGTTGCGGAACACCCCCGCCCACATCGCGACGAGGTCGGCGCGGCCGTGGACGACGGGGTCGCCGTAGTTCTCGAAGACGATGTCGTCGGCGAAGTAGGAGCCGAGCAGGGCGGCGTCCTGCTTCTCGAAGGTGTCGACGAACTCACGCACGAGGGCGTCGTTACGCGCCTCCTGCTCCGTGCCGGTGGTGGTGCTGGTGCTGCTGGACATGGGGCTTCCCTCTCCTTGACTGGACTGCACGGTCCACTGTGCGCGCCATAAATTGGACCCACAAGTCCAAAACTTGCCACCTGCGCCACGCCGCCCCGGAGCCCCGTCCGCAGACGCGTTCGAGGCCTGAGTTTCTTCGCTTTGACGTGGGTCAAAGCGAAGAAACTCAGGCCTCGAAGGGGAGAGGTCAACCAGCAGCCGTCACGGCCCCGTCGTCAGGTACGTCACCTGCCGGCCGGAGTTCACCGTCTCCCCCGTGTTGTTGATGACCCGCCGGATGGTGCCCACCCCGCCCAGGGACACGGTGACCATGTTGTGGAACCGCACGCCCGACCGGACCGGCACCTCGAAGGCCCGCGCGTTCGCCACCGCCGGGTTCACGTTGAAGAACGCGTAGCTGCCGAGCCCCCAGGCCTGGTGGTCGGTCACGGCGTCGCCCACCTTGTACGCCGCCCAGCCCTCGGTGGAGCCGTTCATGTACGCGGCCTGGTTCGGCGGGTCGTACGGCATCTCGTTCTGGTAGAAGTACGTGCGCCCGCGTTCGCCGTTCCAGATGGTCTGGTACTGCTGGTAGTGCTCGACGAACAGGCCGTACATCGTCACGTCGTCGCCGTTGACGATCAGGCCGTTGCGGCCGGTGTTGATGGTCCAGCCCACCGTCCCGCCGTTGCCGTGGTCGGCACGCCAGATCCAGGCGTGATCGCCGATCACGTCGTCGCTGTTGACCTCCATGCTCACCACGGCCTTGCCGGCGACCGAGCCGCCCACGCGGATGAACACGTCGGACAGCACCGTCGGGTTGGCCGCGTGGTCGGCGGACGAGCCGGCCGGGCCCACCTGCAGCAGCACGTTCGAACCGCCGGTCCCGGCGTCGAACATGATCCCGGCCAGGCGGACGCCGTCGACGTCGGCCACGCGCATGGCGTCGATGCCGCCCTGCGGCACGAACGTGGCGAGGCCCAGCCCCAGCACCACCGTGTCCGCACGGTTGACCTGGAGCGTCTGGTTGATCGGGTAGGTGCCGGGGGTGACCAGCAGGTTCTTCCCGGCGGCGAGGGCCGTGTTCATGCTGGCGGCGGAGTCGCCCGGCCGCACCACGTGGAAGTCGCCGATCGGGAGGGAGCGCCCGGCCGGGTTCCCGTTCGCCCAGGTGGTGCCGGTCGACCCGGACCGCACGGCGGGCACGAAGACCCGGTAGGAGCCGTTGTCGTCCACGTAGAGATACGGCTTCTCGGCGACCTTCGGGGTGGTGGCGATGGACGTGTAGGGCGGGTTCGGGAAGCTGTTCGACGGCGTCCCGGTGCTGCCCACGAACACCTGGTTCCAGTTGGACCCGGTCCAGCTCCCCATGGCGGAGTTCCGGGTGAGGAACTGCTGCTGGGTGCCCGAGTTGATCTGGCCGTCGACCTTCGAGTCCGCGATGAACCCGCCGGACGACCAGCCGCCGTCGGACAGGGCGAGGTTGCCGCGCAGGTGCATGCGCCGGTAGGGCGCCGCCTGGGACACGGACCACCGGTCGTTGCGGTCGGCGGGCGTGACGGACAGGCCCTCGGCGGAGCGCCAGAAGTTCTGCGTGGCGTTCTGCGAGCCGTCGGGCCACCAGTCCGCCTCGACGTGCACGTGGCCGTTGATGTTCACGTCGTCAGGAACCAGGCCCAGGCCCGCGACCTGGGTGAAGAAGCCCACGTTCGCGTCGACGTCGTAGGAGCCCGGGTAGAACAGCATGGCATGACGCTGAGGCCCGAACTGGTTGGTCTCCTGGGCGTCGAAGACGCTGTTCAGCCGGGACTGGATTGCGGCGTCGGACATGGACGTGTCGAAGACCGCCACGTTCGGGCCGAGGTCGGGGTTGGCCGGGTCCGGGAGCACCGCGTCCGGGTCGGGCCCCGGCACGGAGCCCCCGTTGTGCGTCCACTTCTGGTTGGCGGCGCCGGTGCAGGTCCAGAGCTGCACCCGGGTGCCGTTGGCGGTGGCGCCGCCGGTCACGTCCAGGCACTTGTTCGCGGCCTGGTTCACCAGGTCGCCGGCCGCGGTCAGGGTCCAGCGCTGGCTCGCGAGCGAGGAGTAGCAGTCCCAGAGGTGGACGATGGCTCCGTTCGCCGTCGAGCCGTCGGCGACGTCGAGGCACTTGCCGAGCCCGCGCACGGAGCCGTCGTCGGCAAAGGTCCAGGTCTGGTTGGCGTTGCTCGCCGTGCAGTCCCAGATCTGGGGCCGGTTGCCGTTGGCCGTCGACCCCTCGGTCACGTCGAGGCACCGGCCGCTGGCCGACCCGACGATGGTGCCGGTGGAGGCGGCGGTCGCGCCGGGCGACGCGACCACCCCCAGCAGACCGGCGAGCAGGACGGCGCTGAGCGCGCCGACCACCTTCCGAACACGTGACATGGCAGCCTCCGGCAGGGTCTGGCGCCGCGTCGTCGCGGCGGCGCCTCACCCTACCGAGCCACTTACTAACCTGTCAGTAGGTAAAAACCCCTATCAGCGCCGCC
>NZ_KI911760.1:248490-249736 GCF_000515355.1 Promicromonospora kroppenstedtii DSM 19349
CCCGCATGCCCCGGCGCAGGTCGGCGCCGTCGAGGTAGGCGGGGTCGTGCTCCGCCTGGACCATCGACCGGACGCCCACCAGGTGGGCGCCGCCCGGCCCGGAGCGCAGCCGGGCCAGGGCGTCGGCGACGTCGGGGGCCGTCAGGTCCACCCACCCCACCACGCCCTGGACCACCGGGGTGCGGGCCGCGAGCGCCAGCAGGTCCACGGTCTCGGCCTCGACCTGCACCGACTGGACCACGACGGTGCCCGTCACGCCCTGGCCGGCGAGTGCCTCGGCCAGGTCGTCCGGCGTGAAGTCGGCGTCGATGGCCGTCATGCTCACCGGGTCGATCCAGTCCTGCGGCGTCTGCGAGCGCACCCACAGGTGGTGGTGCGCGTCGATCCTCTGCGTCATGGCTCAGCCCAGGCCGGGTCGGACGGCCTCGGCGATGAGGCGGCGCCGCTCGACGTAGGCGGGCAGGATCGTCACCTCGTCGTCGTCGAACCACTCGAACGGCGCCGTCGAGGCGACCAGCGCGAAGTTGGCCCAGGGCTCGAAGGAGCCGGAGCGCACCACGACCTTGGCGCGTGGGGCCCACTGCTCGATGAGCGCCTCGTGCGTGGTGCCGTGGAAGGTGGCCCCTGAGCCGGTGAAGATGTCCTGCACCTCGCCGTACAGGCGCGGGTGGTGCGTCGTGAGCTCGGTGGCGAAGTGCGCCTCCTCGAAGAACGTGTTCTCCAGCAGCGCCCGCAGCACCGACTGCACGTCGAGCTGCCCGCGCGTGAGCGCGAGGTCCACCCGGTTGGCCCCGGCGGGGATGGGGAAGCCCGCGTCGGTGACCAGCACCACGTCGGTGTGCCCCAGCGTGGCCAGGCTCCCGGCCAGCTGAGGGTGCAGGATCCGTCCAGCTCTCATCGTCGCGCCTCCGTGCTCGTCGTCGTGCTCGTGGTGGTGCTCACGGTCGTCCCGGTCGTGCGGTCGGCGGCGAGGAACGCATCGACCGTGGCCCGGTCCTGGTAGGACGGGACGGTCTCCCAGTGCTCGCAGCACAGTGCGGCGACGGTACCGGCGAAGCCCGCGGCGGCGGGCAGGTCGTGGCCCTCGCCGAGGGCCACGGCCAGGGCCGCGTTGAAGCTGTCGCCGGCGCCGTTCGAGTCGACGACGTCCACGCGCACCGGCGGCACCTCGACGGTGCCGTCGGCGGTGACGACCAGCGCGCCGGCCTCGCCGAGCGTGATCACCACGGCGCGCGGGCCGAGGGCC
>NZ_KI911760.1:249836-256005 GCF_000515355.1 Promicromonospora kroppenstedtii DSM 19349
GGGCGCGGGGTTCAGGATCGTGGTGGCCCCGGCCGCCCGCGCCACGGTGAGCGCGTGCAGGGCGGTGCCCAGCGGTATCTCGAGCTGTGCGAGCGCGACGTGGGCGCCGCCCAGCGCCCCGGCGGCCGCGTCGACGTCGGCCGGGGAGAAGCTGCCGTTCGCCCCCGGGTCGACGACGATGACGTTGCGGCCCGCGGTGTCCTTGACGATGAAGCCGACGCCCGTCGACTCCCCCGGCGCGACCCGCAGCCCGACCGGGTCGACGCCCTCGTGCGCCAGGAGCTCGCGGAACTCGACCCCGTAGACGTCGTCGCCGACGACGCCGAGGTAGGACACCGCGGCGCCCAGCCGGGCCGCCTGGACGGCCATGTCGGAGCCCTTGCCGCCGAACGTCCCGCGGAAGTCGCGGCCGATCAGGGTCTCGCCGGGCGCGGGGATGCGGTCCGCCGTCATCACCAGCGCCTTGGCGTAGCTGCCGACGACGGCGACCCGGGCCGGGCCCGCGGCACGCGCCGCGTCCCTGGCGTCAGTAGGCATCCGGGTCCCCCACGAGGCCGTCGACGATGGCCGGGCCCGAGCTGGTGCCGACCAGCTCGGCGCCGGCCTCGAACAGCGACCGCATCTTCTCGAGGGTGTTGACCTTGCCGGACACTTTGACCCGGCAGGGCGGCTCGATGTTCTCGGCGAGCAAGCGCACGTCGTGCTCGGTGGCCGCCAGGCCGCCCTTGCCCCAGCCCGAGGACTGCTTGACCCAGTCCACGCCGGCCTCGTAGGCGATCCGGGTGGCCCTCACCTTGAGCTCGTCGGTGTCCAGGAAGCCGAACTCCAGCATCGCCTTGACCTTGACGCCCTCGGCGTGGGCCACGGACACGATCTCCGTGATGTCGCGGGCGTACAGCTCCTCGTCGCCGCCGATCAGCAGCCCCGGGTGCGGCGGGAAGTCGAACTCGTCGACGCCCTCGGCGACCAGGGCGCGCAGGGCGGCCAGGCGCATCTTCAGGGTGTCGTTGGCCATCGGGAAGTTCAGGGTGGAGGCCACGCGCACGCCCGTGCCGGCCAGCACGTCCTTGGCGAGCGACACCCAGTAGGGCGCGATCATCGCGGCGTCGAACCCGTACTCGACGCAGGTCTCGACGTGCCTGACGAGGTCGGCCCGGGTCAGGTCCGGGTTGACGTTCGTGTACTGGATCGCCTGGGCGACCTGCTTGGAGTCGGTGAAGTCGACGGTCATTCGGGTCTCCTTGTGACGGGTGGTGCGCGGGTGCGCGGGGCGGGGGCGGTCAGCCCTTGACGGCGCCGGCCGAGAGGCCGCCCATGATGTGCCGCTGCATGATCACGAAGATCAGCAGGATGGGCACCACGGCGAGCAGCAGGGTGGGGAAGACGATCTCGTAGTTGGTCGTGTACGTGGACACCGCGGCGTAGACGCCGGTGGTGATGGTCCGGAACTGCGAGCCGGGCCCGAGGATGAGCTGCGGGCTCACGAAGTCGTTCCAGGCGCTCAGCGCGTTGAGGATGAACGCGGTGGCCACGATGGGCCGCATGAGCGGGAACACGATGGTCCACAGGATGCGCTGGCGGCCCGCACCGTCGATCGAGGCGGCCTCGTCCAGCGACCTCGGCAGCATCCGGATGTACCCGCTGAAGATGAACAGCGTGAACGGGATCATCGTGGACGACATGAACAGCACCAGGCCCGCCAGCGTGCCCATCAGCCCGAGGGCCTTGAGCACGAAGATGGCCGGGACCAGGATGATCTGTGCCGGCACGAACATGCCCGCGACGAAGAAGAACAGCAGGAACCGGAACAGCGGCGTGGGCGTGCGGGCGATCGTGTACGCGGCCGGGACGGACGCCCCGATCGCCACCGCGTTGCAGGCCAGCACCAGGAACAGCGTGACGGCGTACCCCTCGACCACGGGGAAGCTCGTGTTCTGCCACGCGGCCGCGATGTGGTCGGTGGTCAGGGTGGCCAGGTCGAACCCGAGCGGGGACAGCAGGATCTCCTGCTGCGGCTTGAAGGCGTTGACCACCATGATGTACATCGGCACGAGCATGGCGATCGAGAGCACGGCGACGAGGCCGACGCGGAGCGCCGTGCGGATCGGTGTGGTGCGCGTCATCCGACGGCCTCCGCTCCTTCTTCGGCCCGCCTGCGGAGCGCGATGATCGTGAAAGACAGGATTCCGGCCACGACGACCAGCAGGACGGCCTGCGCGCACGCGAGGCCCACCTTGTTGTTGGCGAACGAGACCGCGAGGATCTCGTACGCCCAGGTCTGCGTGGCGTCGCCGGGCCCGCCGTTGGTCAGGCCCAGCACCACGTCGTAGACCTTGAGCAGCGACAGGATCGACGTGACGATCGTGACCGTCACGGTCGGCGCGAGCGCCGGCCAGGTGACGTGCCGGAACACCTGGGGCCCGTTCGCGCCGTCGAGCCGCGCGGCCTCCTGGAGCTCCGGGGAGACGGCCTGCAGGCCCGCCAGGTACAGCACGAGCTGGACGCCGAACTGCGCCCACACGATCACGCCCACGAGGGTCACCAGCGCCCAGTCCGGGTCCGCCAGGAACGGCAGCGTGGACCGCCCGGCGTGCTCCAGCAGGTTGTTCAGGGCGCCCTGCGGGCCCAGGATCGCCTGCCAGAGGAACCCCACGATGAGGGCGGACAGCACGTGCGGGTAGAACATCACGGCGCGCGCGAACGTGTTGAACGCTGTGGTGCGGCGCAGCAGCATCGCGATGCCGAGGGCGGCGCCGTTCACGAGGAAGGCGCCGACCACGGCGATCACGAGCGTCACCCACGCCGCCGGGCGCAGGTCGCCGATCGGGTCGGCGATGATCCGCGCGTAGTTCTCCCAGCCCACCCAGGTCGGGGCCTGGCTCGGGATGCCGTTGTACTGCGTGAACGAGTAGTAGACGGCGTACCCGACCGGCACCACCGTCAGCCCGGTGTAGACGGCGGCTGCCGGCAGGGTCATCAGCCCGTTCGCGAGACCGCTCAGGAGCCCTCGCCGGGTGGTCGTGGTGCGAGCCATGTCAGCCGAGCTTCTCCGCCTCGTACCAGGCGGTCAGGTCACTGGCGACGTCGGCCGGGGACCGGCCCTGCCACAGGCCCTGGACGAGCTCGGTGAACTTGGGGTTGAACCCGGCCACCGGCAGCGCGTAGTCGCCGACGGTCTGGTTGCCGGGCACGACGTACGACGGCGCGGCGTCGGACAGCTCCTGCACCATGCCCGCGTACTCGTTGCTGCTCGGCTCCAGGCCCTCGCGGCTGAAGCTGTCCATCTCTGCCTGGGCGGCGATGGCGGCCTCGTCCGTGGTCAGGTACTCGACCAGCGCGGTGGCGCCGTCCGGGTTGGCCGTGCCCTTCCACACCATGTACGGGAAGGCCAGGGTGGCGCCCATCGGCCCGGGGGCGTCGGCGTCGTCGTCGACCGGCGGGGCGAACACGCCCACCTCGAAGTCGGGCGGGGAGGCCGCGAGCGTGGTGCTGAACCAGGAGCCCATCGGGTAGATGCCCACGTCGCCCGCGATGAAGTTGGCCTCCTGCGTGCCGCTGTCGGTCGCCACGTCGTCCGCGGTCGTGTACCCCGCCTCGATCCAGTCGGCGACGTGCTCGAACACGGGCTGGAACTGGTCGCCGAGAGTGGACGAGCCGTCCGCCACGCTCTGCTGCCAGCCCGGCGTGGTGACGTTCTGCTGCGGGTGCCAGATCTCCTGGACCTGGACGCCGGTGGCCCAGTCGGAGGCGAAGGCGATGGGGGTCGCCACGTCCTTGGCGGCGAGGGCGGCGAGCGCGTCGTCGAGCTCGTCCCAGGTGGTCGGCGGCTCGGTGATGCCCGCCTCCGCGAAGAGGTCCGCGTTGTAGTACATCAGCGACTGCGCCTGCATCCCGACGCCGACGACGTTGATCGTGCCGTCCGTCGAGTACAGGTCGGCCATCGGGGTGCCGGAGGCCCAGTCGTACCCGGTCAGGTCGAGCACCTCGGGGGCCGTGTCGGGGCCCGGCACGATCGACTCGATGACGTCGGGGGCGGTACCGGCCGCGAGCAGCGAGGGAAAGGACTCGGCGACCGACTGGCCGCTGGGGCCCTCGATCTTGACGTCGATCCCGCTCTCGTCCTCGAACGGCTTGACGAGCTCCTCCCACTTGGCCTGCGTGAGGTTGTCCGTGATGTTCACGAGCATGCGCACGGAGCCGTCGTCGGCCGCGTCGCCGCTGCCGCCCTCGGAGCCGCAGGCCGCGAGCACGAGGACCGGGGTCATGCCGAGCACCACGGCGCCGCGCGCGCGGCGCAGGAACGTAGTTGACATCTTTGTCTCCCTACCTTGGGGGGTCCGAGCCGTACCCGGTCTTGGGCTTGGCTAGTTGTAATACATACTACATGTGCAAAGTCGCGTGCAAGGGTGCACGTGACGGGTTCACGCGTCGCGCACGTGGCCGCGGTACGGCAGGTCGCCGAGCACCGACACGTCGGTCTCCCGGGTCGAGTCGTCGAGCCGGTAGATGCCGTCGTCCGCCACGAAGAAGTGCGGCGCCTCGGCCAGCTCCAGCTCCTGAGGCAGCGGCTCCTTGTCGGTCCAGGCGAAGAACGAGCGCCCGAAGGTGTCCCGGTCCTTGCGCCCGAAGATGCTGAGGTCACCCGCGGTCTCGGGGCTGAGGATCGCCCAGTGCGCCCCGTCCTCGACCCAGTAGGCCCGGTCGGAGAGCAGCACGGACCGCCGGTCCGGGTCGGCGAACACCTCGGCCCAGAACGAGTCGCGCGTGCTCACGTGCCGCACCAGGAACATCAGGTCGTGGGCGTGCCACGCCGTGCTCGGCGCGACGTCCGCCTCGTTGTGCCAGCCCGTGGCCGACGCGAAGTAGCCGGCCGGCGTCTGGTAGTGGGCGTAGGTGGCCAGGCACGCGTCCACGAACCGACCCAGCTCGGGGTTGCTCACCTCCGCGAGGATCTCGTCGATCCCGTAGAGGCTCAGCCCCATGCCCGCGATCAGCATGGGCGTGGTGGTGCGCAGCACGGTGTCGTCGCGGACGTACCAGTACCGGTGGTAGCGGGTGCAGCCCCGCTCGTCCACCCACGCCGACCGCGCCACGTGCAGGCCCAGGCGGACCGCCTCGTCGAGCAGGTCGCGGCGGCCGAACCGCCTCGACCCGAGCACGAGCGGCACCATCATCAGCCCGTAGTACTCGGCCGGCTCCAGGATGCCGCCGCCCGCCCGGTCGGTGGGCTGCCGGTACGCACCGGAGCTCTCCTCGTCCGGCACGCCGGGCGCGGCGCTGAGCCGCACCAGGGCGTCGAGGTCCTCCTCGAGCTCGTCGGCGTACCGGTCGTCGCCGGACAGCTCCGTGTACCGGAGCTTGGCCCAGACCCGGGCGTACTCCTGGTTCACCGTGCCCTCGGGCGTCGGCCGGCCGCCGCCGTACACGCGGCACGCCTCCAGGTTGGCCGCCACGGAGCGCAGGACCTCCGCGACCTCCGCGGGGTCCAGCAGGTGCCCGGCGTGCCGCAGCCCCTCCAGCAACCCGATGCAGCCCGCCATGTTGTGGATGAGGCCCGCCGTGGCCGACTCCCCCACCTGGAAGCCGATGTGCCGGAACTGCCCGTCGTCCTGGACGGTCCGGGCCTGGAACAGCATCATCCGGCGCCACAGGTCCAGCCCGCGGTCGTCGGGGTGGCGGGCCAGCGCCTCGGCGAACGCCGCCGTAGCGGGCGCCGAGAACGCCTGGTGCCCGCTGGTGAAGTCGATGAACGTGGCCGGGTTGGTGCCCCACACGCTGTGGTTGTGGAAGCCCCGGATCTGGCCCTCCGCACCCACCCAGGTGCGCATCCAGCGGGCCAGCGCGGTCACCTTCGGTGCCGTCGCGGGCCCCGCGGCGTGGTGGGTGGTCATGACGTGCTCCGTCCTGTCGGTGATGAGAGGTGCGGCGCCAGGCCGAGGCGGTCGAGCTCGTCCCAGAGCCCGTCCGGCACGTCGCGGGCGATCCGCTCGGCGGACGTCGTCACGTGCTCGGCGGTGCGCATGCCCATGACGACCGACGCCACGGCCGGGTGCCGCAGCGCGAACCGGGCCGCCAGGTCCGGGACGGTGACGCCGTGGCGCTCGGCGACGTCCGCGATGCGGTGCACCCGGGCCACGAGGTCGCCGGGGGCCTCCGCGTAGTCGAACCG
>NZ_KI911760.1:256105-259286 GCF_000515355.1 Promicromonospora kroppenstedtii DSM 19349
CGGGGCGAGCCGCAGGCCGGCGTCGGCGGGGCGCACGTGCGGCCCGGCGGGCGTGGACCACGCCCCTGACTCCCGCTGCGCGGCGATGAGCGCCTCGTCGACCTCGATGCCCAGCCCGGGCGACCTGCCGAGAAGTATCCCGCCGTCGGTGAACTCCTGGTCCACGATCAGACCCACCGGGGCCTCGAGGTCCTGGACCTCTGTGACGAGGTGGTTCGGCACCGCCGCGGCCGCGTGCGCCACCGGGTTGGCGTCGTACGCCACCGGGCTCACGGGCAGGTCCTTGCCCAGGGCCAGCACGGACACCCGCAGGAAGTGGGTGATGCCCCAGACGCTGCCGGCCTGCACCACCGTCACGGCGTCCTGGTCGAGGAGCTGCCGGTACTGCTCCAGGCCGGTGAGGTTCTCGCCGGTGGCCACGGCGGCCTGCACGCCGGACACGACCGCCCGGTGGCCCTGCACGTCCCAGCGCCGCACGGGCTCCTCGATCCAGGTCAGGTCCACCTGCTCCTCGACCTGGCGTGCGAGCCGGACCGCCTGGTGCCGACCCCAGGACTCGTTCACGTCGTACATCATGGCGGGCTGGTCGCTGTTGACGCGCAGCACGTCGCGCACGGCGGCCAGCCGCTTGGCGTCGCGGTGCACGTCGAGGCCACCCTTGACCTTGGCGCCCGTGTAGCCACGCTCGGCCCACTGCTCGTAGAGGCCGACCAGCTCGTCGTCGCCGAGCCCGTACTCCAGGCCCGAGGCGTAGCCACGCACGAACCGGTCGTCGGCGCCGAGGGTCTGCCACAGCGGCTCGTCCGCCATCTTGGCCTTGAGGTCCCACAGGGCCATGTCGAGGGCGCCAATGGTGCCGAACGTGGCGCCGTTGTGCCCGGACTTGAAGACGAACGCCAGCATCCGGTCGTACAGCGCGGTGACAGCCCGTGGGTCCTGCCCGTCCAGGGCGGGGAACACCCGCGCGATGTCGCCGTGCGCACCGAGGCCCACGCCGGTCAGCCCGCCGTCGGTCTCGACCAGGACGATCGGCACCTCCGTCACGCCACCGGCCACCACGCCGTTCACATCGCCCACGGGACGACCCCAGCGGTGAATCGTCGTCAGGCTCCGGTACCCGGTGATTCGCATCGTGCTCCACATCGTCGTCGAGACAGCACGCTCGCGACGCTCCGCCAGCATGTCATTCATAACTTATGATACGAGTGACGATAGTACAACACTCGACTACCCTCGGTTCGATGAACTCGACGCCCGCGGCCGGTGCCGCAGTACCCCGCCCCCAGCGGCACCGTCCCCCGCTCGCCGCGGCGGTCGTCAAGAGCCTGGTCACGGCCATCGTCGTCGGCGACTACGCGCCCGGGTCGGCGCTGCCGCCGGCCGGCGTGCTGTGCGAGCAGTACGAGGTGAGCCGCACGGTGATCCGCGAGGCCACGACCACCCTGGCCGAGAAGGGGCTCGTCGCGACGCGGCAGGGCTGGGGCACCGTGGTGCTGGACCAGGACCAGTGGAGCCTCCTGGACCCCCTGGTGCTGGACGCGCTGTTCCAGCGCGAGGACCGGCTGGTCTACCTCGACAACCTGGTCCAGGTCCGCGCCACGCTGGAGTGCGCCATGGCGGAGCGCGCCGCCGGCCTGCTGGACGCGCCGCAGCGCGCGGCGCTGACGGCCAAGGCCGAGGAGCTCGCCGGACTGATGGACGACCCGACCGCCTACGCGGCGGCCGACGTCGAGTTCCACGAGCTGATCCACCGCGCCTCGCAGGACGCGTTCGGCCGGGCGATCGTGTCGAACATCCAGGGCAAGGCCCTGCACACGCCGCAGTACAGCGGGCACCCGACGCGCGAGGACCTCGAGCTGACGCACGAGCAGCACACCCACATCCTGGCCGCGCTGCTCGCGGGCGACGCGGAGGCGGCGTCGGCCGCGATGCGCGACCACATCACGGGCAGCTGGGCCCGCCGCCGCCCCACGGAGTGACCCGCCCGCCTCGTTGAGTGCTGGCTATTTGTGGTCCGGAACCGGTTCCGGACCACAAATAGCCAACACTCAACGAAGTCGGGGACGGTCAGGGGGTGGTGACCAGGCGGTTCCACTCCTCGACCCACGCCTGGCCGAACGCGTCCGCGACGGCCCCCGTGGTCGAGAACGTGAGCGTCTCCTCGTCCAGGCCCGCGTCGGCCAGGGAGGCCGGGCGGACGACGTTCGTGCCCACCTTGTCGCTCCACCGCGCCAGGCCGTAGGTCTCGGCCGGGGCCGAGAACGTGGCCGAGCCGGCCGCGTAGTCCCCGCCGCCGATCACGACCGAGTGGTCGATCTCGATCCGCGCCGGGGCGTACAGCGAGTCCGCGCTGTTCCAGACCGTGGCCCGGCTGCACCCGTTGGTGGCGTCGGTCGCGTAGTCCGCGGCCGTGCAGGCCACCTCGGTCGCAGTGACCCGCGGCACGTACCAGTCGGCGATCTCCGGGTACACGATCGGGGTGCCGTCGGAGTAGGTGTGCTCGCCGTTCGTGTAGTGGTCGTGCCAGGTGGCCACGGTCTGCGGCGTCGCGCTGTACTTCTCGCCCGGCCGCACGTCGAGAAACGTGTTGAACCGGCTGTGCACCACCCACGCGTTGGACACCGGCAGGGACTTCTCGCCCTTCTGGTGGTACATCTTGTCGTGGCCGGTGCGGTCGACGTCGACGAAGACGTTGTCGTTGGCCGTGTTGCTGTGCCCCGACTGGAAGAACACGCCGGAGTGCGCGCCCTGCACCACGTTGTGGTGGAACCGCATGCCCGAGGCTCCGTCGTCCATGTAGAACGCGTCGTTCGAGCCGCCGATCTTCTCGAAGTGGTTGTAAGCCACCTCGTTGCCGAGGAACGTGTAGTCGCGGCCCGTGTAGACCACGCCCTGGTCGCCCGCGTTCTTCACCAGGTCGTAGAAGTGGTTGTGGTTCGCCTTCATGTCGTTGCCCATGATCTGGACCGCCATGTGCGGGGCGTCGTGCACGTAGTTGTGCTCGAACGTGTTGCCGACGCCGTACAGGTACCCGGCGGGCGTGTACGTCGCGAGCTTCGAGAACCGCGCGATCTCGTTGTACCGCGCCACGTTGTCGCCGCGCTCCAGGGTGGCGCGGTCGCCGCCGCCGAGCAGCACGCCGCCCCCGGTGCTGGGCCGAGGTGCGGCCCGCGAGCGCGTC
>NZ_KI911760.1:259386-261903 GCF_000515355.1 Promicromonospora kroppenstedtii DSM 19349
CGCGAGGGCGACCGTCCGGCGGTCGACGTCGACGGCGGTCACGCGGGCGACCCGCAGGGTCACGCCGGTGCCGGCGAGCAGGTCGGTGAGCGGGCGGGCCCTCAGGTCCTGCCCCGCGGCGAGCTGGTGCAGCCGGACCCGCTCGACGAAGTCGGGCTCGGCGTTGACCAGGGTGAGCTCGACGTCGTCGCCGTGCAGCCGGCGGGCCAGGCGGCCGGCGGCGGAGGCTCCGGCGTACCCGGCTCCGAGAATGACGATGCGGTGCTTCATGATCCGTCAGCTCCTGTCGTTCGGGACGGTGGTGCCTCCTGAACGGGACAGCAGGGCGAACCCTGACAGATCGCACCTGTGACGCCGGTCACAGGCCCCGGATCACCAGCCCTTGATCAGCGGCTCCCCGTGCTCGACGGCGGCCCACTGCCGCTCGGCCCGGCCGAGCTTGTCCGGGTTCACCTGGCTGAGCACCGCGGTGATCCCGGCCCCGGTCGCCTCCAGCGTCATGACGCCGACCACCCGGTCACCGACCACGACGACCAGCGCCGGGAGGCCGTTGGCGGTCCACGCGTAGAAGTCGGGGCTGCCCCCCAGCATCGTGCGCTTGACCTCCGCCGGCCGGAACAGACCGCGCAGGAACTTGGCCATGGCCTGGGCCCCGAGCACGGCCGTCGCACGGGCGGGAACCTTGCCGCCGCCGTCGCCCACGCCCACGACGTCGGCGGTGAGCAGCCGGACCAGGGGTTCGAGCTGCCCGCTCGTGGCCGCCGCGAGGAACTCCTCGACGACCGGCCGGGCCGCCGCGACGTCCACCGCGGCGCGGGTGCGCTCCGCGGCGAGGTGCTGCCGGGCCCGGTGGAACACCTGCTGGCTGCCCGCCTCGGTGAGGTCGAGCATGTCGGCGATCTCGGCGTGCGAGAACGCGAACGCCTCGCGCAGCACGTAGACCGCCCGCTCGGTGGGCGTGAGCCGCTCCATCAGCACGAGCATCGCGGTGGACACGGAGTCCCGCTGCTCCGCCGTGTCGGCCGGGCCGAGCATCGGGTCGCCGCCCAGCACCGGCTCCGGCAGCCACTCGCCCACGTAGACCTCACGGCGGGCGCGCGCGGACTTCAGCTGGGTGAGGCACAGGTTGGTCAGCACCCGGGTCAGCCAGGCCTCCGGCACGCGGATCTGCGCACGGTCGGCCGCCTCCCACCGCAGGAACGTCTCCTGGGCGGCGTCCTCGGCCTCCGACGCCGAGCCGAGCAGCCGGTACGCGATGGCCTCCAGCCGCGCGCGCAGGCCCTCGAAGAGCTCCAGCTCGTCCTGCCGCAGCGGCTCACCAGGCACACCAGTCATGGCGCGACCCTACTGCGCGAACTCACCCGCTGGTACGGGCTCGTTCGCGCGCCGACGCCCGGCCGCGGCCCTACGCTGAACCCACCATCGAACCGTGTCCGGCACGGTCGCCGGGAGGAGAGTGCGCATGTCCTTCGTCACCCGTGGTTTCTCCGGTCGCAGACGTGAGGCGGACCCACGCCTCCCGCCGGGCCAGACGCTGGTCCAGGACTGGCCGGTGCTCAGCGCCGGACCCACCCCGCATGTCGACACCGCGGACTGGGAGTTCACCATCCGCGACGAGACGGGCGCCGACCACCGGTGGAGCTGGGACGAGCTGCTCGCGCTCGGGGTCGAGGACGTCACCGTCGACATCCACTGCGTGACCCACTGGTCCAAGCTCGACATGGCCTGGCGCGGCGTCAGCCTCGACAAGGTGTTCGAGAACGTCGAGTCCGAGCACGAGTACGTCATGGCGCACTCCTACGGCGGCTACACGACCAACGTGCCGCTGGAGGACCTGCTGGACGGCAAGGCCTGGATCGCGACCGAGGCCGAGGGCGAGCCGCTCGACCCCGAGCACGGCGGCCCGGCCCGGCTGCTCGTGCCGCACCTGTACTTCTGGAAGAGCGCCAAGTGGCTGCGGGGCCTGACGATGATGCCCGACAACGGCCCGGGCTTCTGGGAGCAGTACGGCTACCACCTCTACGGCGACCCGTGGAAGGAGGAGCGGTACTGGTGAGCACGCAACCCGCGGACGTCGCGAGCCCGCCCAGGCCACGCGTCTCCTGGCACACCGGGACCGTGGTCGAGACGCGCCGTGAGACGCCGTCCGCCGTCCGGATCACGCTGGACGTGCCCACGTGGCCCGAGAGCCCGGCGGGCGCGCACCTCGACGTGCGCCTCACCGCCCCGGACGGCTACCAGGCGAGCCGGTCCTACTCCGTCGCCTCGGCCATGCCGGCCGGCCAGGTGGTCCTCGCCGTCGACGAGGTGCCCGACGGCGAGGTCTCCCCCTTCCTGGTGCACGACCTGCGGCCCGGCGACCAGGTCGAGCTGCACGGACCGCTGGGCGCGTTCTTCGTCTGGCGGCCCGGCCGGAGCACGCGCCCGGTGCAGCTCGTCGCGGGCGGGTCCGGCGTCGTGCCGTTGTACGCCATGGCCGCCGCGCACGGCGCCGCCGCCGACACCGTGCCCTTCCGG
>NZ_KI911760.1:262003-263925 GCF_000515355.1 Promicromonospora kroppenstedtii DSM 19349
GGACGGCGGCCAGCTCGGCCGCCTGCACCGCCTGCCGCCGCAGCCGCCGGCCGAGGTGGGTCCCGGTCCAGGTCATGATGATGGTCAGGACCGCGCCGGCGGTGCCCGTGACCAGGCCCCGCCAGCCGCCGTCGTACGCGGTGAGCTGGTAGAGGCACAGCGGCGCCGCCATCACGACCGCGAGCCGGAGCCCGGCGAACAGGCCCCACAGGGCGGCGGTCGCCGCGGCGTAGACCGCCATGAGCGGCGAGCCCGCCAACGGCAGCAGCGCCACTACCGCCACGGCGGTGTCCCCCGCGAGCAGGATCCCGTTGCGGGCGTAGAACCGGCCCCGGGTGTCCCAGTTCAGCGCGGGCACGAACGAGAACGGCGCGGCGAGCACCACCAGGAACACGCCGAGCCAGCCCGCGCCGTCGAGCAGCGCGAGCACCAGGGCGAACGCCAGGACCACGAGCCGCACCTGGCACAGCAGGCGCACCGCCGGGCCGATGGCACGCTGGGTGAGCGCGTCCATGGCGTGCCTCGGGCTCAGCCGCTCAGAAAAGTTCACCGAGCACCCCCGCGTTGGCGACCAGCACCGCCGAGACGATGAGGATCAGCGCGCCCGGCAGGATCGTCATCGTCACCGCCAGGGACACCAGGGGCGCCGCCCGCGCCGCACGCTGGCGCACGGTCTCGGCGTGCTCGCGCCGCACGTCCGAGGCGATGCCGGTGAGCGCGTCCGCCAGCGGCACGCCCAGCTCCTCCGCCTGCAACAACGCTGTCACGAAGGACCCGACGGCAGGCGACTTGCTGCGCTCGCGCAGCGCCACGAAGGTCTGCCGACGGGACGCGCCGACGTTCATCTCCTCCAGCGCCGTACGCATCTCGGCCGCCAGCGCACCGCCGTGGAACTCGCACACCCGCTCCAGGGCCTGCCGGAAGCCGAGGCCCGCCGTGACGGTCACGGCCAGGACGTCGAGGAAGTCGGGCAGCTCGGTGTCGATCTGCCGCCGGCGCCGGGCCGCCTCGGTGTACAGCCAGATCCGCATCCAGGCGCACAGCACCAGGCCGATCGGCACGCCCACCGTCCACAGGTCCTGGACCACGAACAGCAGCCCGAACAGGACGCCCAGCAGCACGAGGCCCGCCTCGCGCCGCACGAACATCGTCAGGGTCACGCCCTCGGGCCGGCCCGCCCGCCGGATGACGGTGTCGAGCCGCTGCAGGCGCTGCCGCCCGTACAGCCGCACGGCCAGCGGCAGCAGCGGCGCGCCGATCCGGTCCAGCACGGCCACGAACCCGCGCGGCCGCTCCTCGGCCTCGGGGGCGTACTCGGCCTCGACGTCCTCCAGGCCCGTGCTGGTCAGCAGCCGCAGCGCCACCATCCCCAGCACCACCGCCAGCGCGGCACCAGCCGCGACGATCAGCCCCTCCACGTCACACCTCCACCCGCGACAGCCGCCGGACCACCAGGTAGCCGACGACGAACAGGCCGGTCGCGACCAGGAGCACCACCTGGCCCGCCAGGTTCGTGATCATCACGTCCACGACGCCGGGGCTGAACGCGTTCATCAGCGCCACCGCGCCGAACGCCAGGAAGATCACCGTGTACCCCGAGAACTGGGCGCCCATCGTGGACGTCACCACCTCGCGGCGCAGACGGCGCCGCTCCTCCAGCGTCTGCCCGATGCCGCCCAGCGCGGTGACCAGCTCGCCGCCCGAGCGACCCTGGATGGTCAGCGTCTGCACCAGCACCGACAGCTCCCGGGAGGGCAGCCGCTCGCTCAGCCCGGACAGCGCGTCCCGCATGGACCGGCCCACCGCCATCTCCGCGCTGACCTGCGCCACCTCGGACGCCGCCGGCTCGGACATCTCCTCGGCCGCCATCTCCAGCGAGCGGCGCACGGCCAGCCCCGCCGAGGCGCCGTTCGCCAGCAGCC
>NZ_KI911761.1:0-197 GCF_000515355.1 Promicromonospora kroppenstedtii DSM 19349
CGACCTGCCCGTGCCCAACGGCTGGGAGCTGGAGCTCGGGCCGTGGCCGGAGATCGAGCAGCAGCAGGCGGAGCTGCTGGAGGCGAACCTGGCGGACTTCGAGGCCCGCTACCCCGACGTCGAGGTGAAGCAGGCGCTGGTCCGCGACGCCCCGACCGGGCGCTGCTCGAGGAGGCCGCGAGCGCCCAGCTCGTCGT
>NZ_KI911761.1:297-2998 GCF_000515355.1 Promicromonospora kroppenstedtii DSM 19349
CCGCGACCAGCGACAGCCCGGCCCACATGGCCCGGCGGAAGCCCTGGGACCGGCGGTGCTGGGCCACGTCGACGCCCAGCAGGTCGTCCTTGGCGCGGGCGTGAAGGGGCGCCGCCAGCGTGGCGACCGCGTCCTGGAAGACCGGGTCCCGCAGGCTCAGCCGGCTGGGCGGCAGCTCCAGGTCGACCCACTGCGGCTCCTCGGTGAACCAGCCGCTCAGCGCATGGGGCAGGGCCGTGGTCCGGTCCCAGTCGAAGTCGCCGGCGACGTCGTCCCAGACGATCTGGCCGCCCGTGCGCACGATCAGGACCGGACGCCGGGGTGTGACGCGCCGCCACTGCTCCACCTCGCGCCCCACCCAGCGGGACCCGGCCGCGCCGGGTGAGGCGACGAGGATCAGGAAGCGCGAGCCGTCCAGCGCCCGCCGGATCGTGCTCCACAGCCCGTCGGCCGGGTCCAGGGCGCGCCGGTCGCAGAAGACCCGCAGCGCCCGGAGCCGGTTCCACGGCCGCGCGAACAGGTGCAACGCGTCGCGCAGGGCGGGGCCGACCGGACCGTCCGCGTCATGGCTGTAGGAGACGAACGCGTCGTAACCACCGTCAGGCACGTCACCAATATACGGAATTGCCCCTTTGGGCCCAGGCGCGACTCACCGCGGCACGGCCGGCACCAGCACCTCGCTCATGTCTCCCTCGCGCCACTGCGCGAGCAGCCGGTGGAACGCCACGGGCCCCGGGCTGTACGACGTCGGCGCGCCGCCCTTCCGCGTTCCCTCGCCGTTGTAGTACCCCGGCGTGCACGCGGCCAGGAACGCCGAGCTGTCCTGGCCTGCCCCTGCCTCCGCGATGGTCGCGGCCCAGGCGTCCTGCGCCGCTTCCGTGGGCTCGACGTACCGGGCCCCGGTCTTGGCGGCCCGGGCGACGACGGCGGCGATGTGCGTGGCCTGCTCGGACAGGATGTGCACGAAGTTCACCGAGTTGGCGTTCTGCACCCCGCCCAGGTGGAACAGGTTGGGGAACCCGTGGGTGTAGAAGCCGTGCAGCGTGCGCGGCCCGCGCGCCCACGCACCCAGCAGGGTCGCGCCGCCCCGCCCGTGCACGGGCAGCGTGCCCGACACGACGCCCGAGACGCCCACCTCGAACCCCGTGGCGAAGACGACGCAGTCCACCTCGAGCTCCTGGTCGCCCACCACCACCGAGTTCTCGGTCATCCGGGTGACGCCCCCGTGGTCGGCGGTGTCCACCAGCGTCACGTTCGGCCGGTTGAACGCCTGCAGGTACTGGTCGCTGAACCCGGGCCGCTTGCACATGTACCGGTACCAGGGCTTGAGCGCCTCGGCGGTGGCCGGGTCCTCGACGACCTCGTCCACGCGGGCGCGGATCTGGTTCATCTTGGCGAAGTCGGCCAGCTCGTCGAGCCGCTCGCGCTCGGCCGGGTCGACGGTCGTGTCCACCGCGCCCGTGATCATCTTGCGCTGCAGCCGCGCCGTGCCGGTCCAGCCGTCACGCGTCAGGTCCTCCGCGACGTCCTCGCCCGCGAGGATCGCCAGGAAGTTGTCCATCCGCTCCTGCTGCCAGCCCGGCTTCAGCCCGGCCGCCCACTCCGGGTCCGTGGGCCGGTTGTCCCGCACGTCCACCGACGACGGCGTGCGCTGCAGCACGTACAGGTGCGCGGCGTCCCGGGCCACGTGCGGGATGGCCTGCAGGCCGGTCGCCCCGGTGCCGATCACGGCCACGCGCTTGTCGGCGAGGCCGGTCAGGCCGCCGTCCGCCGTGCCGCCCGTGTAGCCGTAGTCCCAGCGGCTGGTGTGGAACGTGTGCCCGCGGAAGTCCTCGATCCCCGGGATGCCGGGCAGCTTGGCCTGCGACAGCGTGCCGGAGGAGACCACCACGTGCCGGGCCCGCATCGCGTCGCCGCGGTCCGTGCGCACCAGCCACTCGTCGGCGCCCTCGTCCCAGGTCAGCTCCGTGACGCGCGTGTGGAAGACGGCGTCCCGGTACAGCCCGTAGTGCTCGGCGATCCGCACGGCGTGCTGCCGGATCTCCTCGCCGGGCGCATAGCGCCACTTCGGCAGATAGCCCGTCTCCTCCAGCAGCGGCATGTACACGTACGACTCGATGTCGCAGTGGATTCCCGGGTACCGGTTCCAGTACCAGGTGCCGCCGAAGTCGCCGGCCTCGTCCATCATCCGCAGCGACTCCACCCCCACCTCACGCAGCCGCGCACCGGTGACCAGGCCGCCGAACCCGCCGCCCACGACCAGCACCTCGACGCGGTCGGTCAGCGGCTCGCGCTCGGTGCGCGCGGTGTAGGGATCCTTCGCGTAGTACCCGAACTCCCCCGCCGCCCGACGGTACTGCGCCAGGCCGTCGGGCCGGATCCGCCGGTCGCGCTCCTGGCGGTACCGCTCGCGCAGGGCGTCGGCCTCCGAGGTGGTGAGGAATCCATCAGTGCTGGTCAGGTGGGACAAGGAGGGCCTCTCGTCAGCAGGTCGGCGGGTTTCCCCCGCCGACCACATGAAAACGTACATTGATGTACGTTTTCAACCCCTGCTCCTGTGGCGTCCCGCACCGCGCCTCCCGTTACTCTCGGCGCATGGCGGTCGAACGAGCAGTCGAGCGGAGCGGCGAACCGACCCGGCGCGACGTGGCACGCAACCGCGAGCTCCTCGTGGCGGCCGCCCGCCGCGCCTTCGCGCGGC
>NZ_KI911761.1:3098-7849 GCF_000515355.1 Promicromonospora kroppenstedtii DSM 19349
GGCGGCGGGGCCGGCGCCCGCCGCCGCGAGACCGAGCGTGAGCAGCACGGCGGCGAGATGCCTGGTCAGTGAGGTTTTTTCCATGTGCCGCACGCTAGGGAGCACCGAGGCCCCCGCACATCGGTCAGGTTGCCGGAGCACCCCTGACGAAAGTCATAGCCCGGCCAGCGTCGCGCGTGCCCCCACCCGGTGCAGGGAGTCGAGCGCGTCGAGGTACGGCTCGACGAACCGCGGCTCCTCGACGAGCGACCCGAACAGCGCGGGGGCGCGCAGGAACGCCAGGGGGTCGGCGCGCTGGGACCTCGCGAGCGGGACCAGCCGGTCCGCGAGCCGGTCCACCACCTCGATCGGCTCGCCCTGCTCGTCGACCCCCTCGGCGTACCGCGCCCAGCTCGCGACGACCACCGCCGAGAGCGTGACCTCGCCACCCGTGCGGAGCTGGTCGCGCACCAGCGGCACGAGGAACTTGGGGATGCGGTCCGACGTCTCCGCGCCCAGCCGGGCGAGCGTGTCGCGGACGGCGGGGTTGCCGAACCGCGCCATCAGCGTCGCCTTGTACTCCTCCAGGTCGACGCCGGGCACCGGCGCCAGGGTCGGCGTCGCCTCGCGGTCCATGAAACCGCGCACGAACCGCGCCAGGTCGGGGTCGGCGACGGCCTCGTGCGCGTACTCGTACCCGGCCAGGCGGCCGAGGTACGCCATGGCCTGGTGGCTGGCGTTGAGCAGCCGCAGCTTCATCAGCTCGTACGGCTCGACGTCGGCCACGAGCTGCACGCCCGCGTCCTCCAGCGGCGGCCGGCCGAGCGGGAAACGGTCCTCCAGCACCCACTGGAAGAACGGCTCGGCCACCACGGGCCAGCGGTCCTGGACGCCGAACCGCTCGGCCACCAGGGCCCGGTCGGCCTCCGTGGTGACGGGCGTGATGCGGTCGACCATCGAGCTCGGGAACGCGACGGCGTCATGCACCCACCGGCCCAGCTCGGGGTCGCGGAGCCCGGCGAAGGCCGCGAAGACGGCGCGTGCCATCTCGCCGTTGCCCTGCACGTTGTCGCACGACATCACGGTGAACGGCGGCAGGCCGCGCGCCCGCCGTCGGGCCAGGGCCTCGACCACGTAGCCGAACACGGTGGCCGGGACGGCCCCGGGCCGGGCGTCGGCGACGACGCCCGGCGCGCTCGCGTCGAACGCGCCGGTGACCTGGTCGAAGTTGTAGCCGCCCTCGGTGATGGTCAGCGACACGATGCGGGTGTCCGGGTGGGCCATGCGCTCCAGCACGGCCTCCGGGTCGTCCGGCGCGAACAGGTACTCCACGATGCTGCCGACCACCCGGGCGTCGAGGTCGCCGTCGGCGTGCTTGGTCACCAGCGTGTACAGGCCGTCCTGCGGCAGCAGCGCGTCGCGCATCGCGGCGTCGCCCGGCAGCAGGCCCACGCCGCAGATGCCCCAGTCACGGGCCTCGCCGCGGCGCAGCAGGTCGTCGACCGCGAGCGCCTGGTGCGCCCGGTGGAACCCGCCGACGCCGAGGTGCACGATGCCGACGCGGATGCCGGTGCGGTCGTACGGCGGGGCGGCGAGATCGAGCATCGTCACTTGATCGCTCCCATCGCGAGGCCGCGGACGAGCTGCTTCTGCGCGATCCAGCCGGCGAGCACCACGGGCACGATGGCCACGGTGGCGGCGGCGGACAGGACGGCGAGGAACTGACCGCGGCCGTCCACGAAGCTGGTCAGGAACGGCGGGGTGGGCCGGGCCACCTGGGCGGTGAGCAGGTTGGCGAGGAAGAACTCGTTCCACGCGAAGATGAAGCAGATCAGGCCGGCCGCGGCGACGCCGGGCAGCACGATGGGCAGCACGACGCGGAAGATCTCGGTGCCGAGGCGGGCGCCGTCGAGCTGGGCGGCCTCGATGACCTCGCGCGGCACCTCGGCGAGGAACGAGCGCATCATCCAGACGGCGATCGGCAGGTTGACGCCCACGTAGAGGACGGTCAGCCAGGTGATGTTGTCGAGCCCGCCCACGGACTGCAGCAGCAGGTAGACCGGGATGATGGAGGCCGCGACGGGCATGAAGCGGGTCGAGATGAAGAAGAACAGGGCGTCGCGCACATTGGTCACGGGCCGGATGCTCAGGGCGTAGGCGGCTGGGATGGCGAGGGCGAGCACGAGGAGCGTGGACCCGAGGCTCGCGCTGAACGAGTTGATCAGGTACGGCATCATGTCGCGGTCGAAGACGGCGCCGAACCGGTCGAGCGTCAGGTCGGGGGCGAACGTGGGCGGCGACGTCGCGGCCTGGTGCTCGGGCTTGAACGCGGTGAACACCATCCAGGCCACGGGGAAGAAGAACATGAGCACGAGCACCCAGGTGACCACGGTGATCAGGGCCGCGCGCAGGCGCGAGGAGGTCATCGGTCGATCCCTTCCTTGGAGAAGACCTTGAACAGGGTCCGCAGCGCGACGGAGGCCACGACGATGGTGACGAGCACCGTCATCACGCCGTACGCGGCGGCCTCGCCCACCTCCAGGCCGACGAACGCCCGCTCGTAGAGCAGGTAGGACAGCGTCTTGGTGCCGCCGGTACCGCGCGTCATGATCGCGATCGGGTCGAAGACCTGGAGCAGCATGATGGAGGCGAGCAGCACGGCGATCTCGACGTACTGCCGCAGGTGCGGCAGCGTGATCTCGCCGAACGTGCGCAGCGCGCCGGCGCCGTCGACGGCGGCGGCCTCCAGTACGTCCTTGTCCTGGGCCTGCAGTCCGGCCAGCAGGATGAGCATGACGAACGGCGTGTACTGCCAGGTCAGCACCAGGATGATGGTCAGCATCGGCAGCTCGGTGTTCCACGCGACGGGCGGCAGGCCCACCAGGCCGAGGCCCCAGTTGGCCATGCCGGTCGCGGCGTCGAGGATCGACCACTTCCAGATCAGGGCCGCGGCGGCGGGCATGACCAGGAACGGCGTGATCATCAGGGTGCGGGCCACGCCGCGGCCCACGAACCTCCGGTCGAGCAGCACCGCGAACAGCATGCCGAGCAGCGTGGAGGCCACCACGGCGCTGCCGGTCACGGCGACGGTCGCGCCCAGCGAGGACAGGAACGAGCCGTCGCGCAGCACATCGGCGTAGTTGTCCAGGCCCGCGAACCCGCGGTCGCCGGGGCGCAGCATGTTCCAGCTCTGCAGCGAGTAGTAGATGGTCAGCAGGAACGGGATCTGGGTGAGCACGATCGAGGTGGCCAGCGCGGGCCACAGCAGGGCGCGCGAGACGGCCAGGCGGCCTCTGCGGCCCGAGTCGCCTGCCGGCGCGGCCCCCGAGGGCCGCCGCCGGGTCGGGCTGGTCATGAGTGCGGTCATTTCTGGCCCTCCTGGGCACCAGGCCCCGCACGACGGCGGGGCTGGGTGCGGGGAGCACGTGCTCCCCGCACCCGGTTCCGGCTACTTCTGGGCGTCGCCCGCGTCCTGGGCGAGGTCCTGGGCGCGGTCGAGCACGGGGCCCAGCTCGCTGCGGCCGGCGAAGACGTCGGCGAGGTCCTGCGAGACCTGGTTGCCGAGGTCCTGGAACTCCGGGATGGTCACGTACTGGATGCCGGTCCACGACTGCGGCGCCACGCCCGGCTGCTCCGGGTCCACGGCGAGCATGATGTCCCGCGTGATGGGCGCGAACGCGGCCGCGGCCTCCTCGTACTCGGGGATCTCGTACGTGGAGTTGCGGGCGCCCGGGGGCACGCGGCTCCAGCCGAGCTCGGTACCCACGAGCTGGTGGTACTCCTTGCTGGTGGCCCACTTCACGAACTCGACCGCGGCGTCGCGGTTCTGCGTGGTCTCGGGGATCGCGAGGTTCCACGACCAGAGCCAGCCGGACTCCTCGGTCTCGACGACGGGCGCGTGGGCGTAGCCCATCTTGCCCGCGACCTGCGACGACTCCGGGTCCTCCAGCAGACCGGCGGCGACGGTGGCGTCCACCCACATCGCGGAACGGCCCTGGCTCACGTTGTTCAGGCACTCGGTGAAACCGGTCGAGACCGGGTCGGCCTCGCCGGCGTCCGCGACCAGGTCCACGTAGAACTGCACGGCCTCGGCGAACTCGGGCTGGTCCACCTGGGCGTTCCACTCGGCGTCGTACCAAGCGCCGCCGAACGTGTTCACCACCGTGGTCAGGGGCGCGAAGACCTCGCCCCAGCCGGGCTTGCCGCGCAGGCAGATGCCGTCGACGTCGTCCGAGTCGACCTCGCGGGCGATGTCGGCGACCTCCTGCCAGGTGGGGTGCTCTGGCATGGTCACGCCCGCCTCGTCGAGCAGCTCCTTGTTGTACATGAGCATCGAGGACTCGCCGTAGAACGGGACGGCGTACAGGGAGTCGTCGACCGTCAGGGCGTCCTTGACGGGCTCGAACAGGTCGTCGACGTCGTAGTCCGCGTCGGACTCCAGGTCGCCGCTCAGGTCCGTGAGCCAGCCGTTCTGCGCCCAGATCGGCACCTCGTAGGAGCCGACCGTGACGATGTCGTACTGCCCGCCGTCGGTGGCGACGTCCTTGGTGACGGCGTCCCGGAGGTCGTTCTCCTCCATCTGGATGAAGTTCACCGTGATGTCCGGGTGGTCCTCCTCGAAGGCGGACTTGAGCTCCTCCATGTCCTTCATCTGGGGGTTGTTGACGGTGGCGAGCGTCAGCTCGACCGGGCCGCCGTCGGACCCGGCGGCGCCGCTGTTCCCGCCGCCCCCCGCCCCGGCGCAGGCGGTCAGCGTCAGCGCGAGCGCCACG
>NZ_KI911761.1:7949-14861 GCF_000515355.1 Promicromonospora kroppenstedtii DSM 19349
CGGGCGCGGCCTGGCGGCGCGCAGTTCTCGTGAGCTTCATTGCTTCGACCCTTCTGGTCACGTCTGGTCACGTCGTCGTGAGGTGCACATCGTGGGCCGGGCCATCAGGGGGGTCAACGAGCCCGTCTCGAAACGTTCACCGGGGCTGTGGAATCGCACAGACCTGCCGCTTCCAGGCGGCCGACGGCGGGGTATGCCGGGGCGCAGCTGATCCGGCCGGGACCCGCGGGGGCCAGGTTCTGGCAGGTTTCCGCCCCGCGCGGCGACCGGAAACCGCATCCCGCACCGGGCACCAACTGCTCCGCGCAGGAGACCGATCGGTCAGGGCCCCGAGGGGCAGGGCGTCAGACCTGGACGATCTCCGCGCCGGCCGCGTGGAACGCACGGGCCCGGGCCGCGCCGAGCTGGGTGCCGGTGATCATCGCCTCGAAGTCGTCCAGGCCGGCGAACCGCACGAAGCTCGTGACACCGAACTTGTGGTGCGCCCCGATGAAGATCCGGCGGCGGCTCACCTCGATCGCGGCCGCCTTGACGCTCGCGACGACGGGGTCGGGCGTGGTCAGGCCGTCCTCGACGGTCACACCGTTCGCGCCGATCAGCCCGAGGTCGAGGCGGAACGTGCGCAGCATGTCGACGGCCGCGCCGTCCACCACGCCCAGCGTCTTGCCGCGCACCCGCCCGCCGATGATGATCACCTGCACGTTCGGCCGCGCCGACAGCTCGGTGGCCACCGGCAGCGAGGACGTGACCACGGTCAGTTCCCGGTCCTGCGGCAGGGCCCGCGCCGCCAGCAGCGGCTGGAAGCCCTCGTCCACGAAGATGGTGCGCGCCTCCCCCAGGCGCCGGGCCACCTCGGCGGCGATCCGCGCCTTCTCCTCGGGAAAGCTCTGCCAGCGCTGCGACAGCGCCGTCTCGAACGAGCTGGTCTCCACCGGGAACGCCAGCCCGTAGCTGCGCCGGATCAGGCCCTGCGCCTCCAGCTTGCGCAGCTCACGCCGCACGGTCTCCTGCGAGACGGCGAGCATGCGCGCGGACTCGCTCACCTCGATCCGGCCGCGCCGTCGCACCAGCGCCAGCAGCTCCTTGGACCGCGGGCTCTGCGGGTCGGCCGCCACCGAGGGCGCGCCGGACTCCGGTGTCGCCTCGGGTGTCGCGGCGTGCACCGTCGCCCTGTCCCCCGTCGTCGGGCCCACGGCCCAGAGTCTGCCGGGAACGGCCGGATTTCGGAAGGTACTTCACCCGGTCAGGACAGGCCTAGCTGCTCGCCTCCAGCGGACGCACCTGGCTCGGGGGGTAGCCGAAGCGCCGGCGGAATGCCCGTCCGAAGGACCCCGGGTCGAGGAATCCGGAGCGCTGGCACGCCGTCTGCACGGCGTGCCCCCGTTCCAGCATGCTGTGCGCGAAGTCGAGCCGGATCCGCCGCACCTCGGACGCGGGCGACCGCCCGACGTCGGCGAACAGGGCCTGCAGCGATCGCACCGAGACGTGCGCCTCGGTGGCAAGGTCGGCCACGGAGAACAGGGGATCCGCGAACCGCTCGTGGATGATCGCGTACAGCCCGTCGCGAAGCGCGGCCCGGGACCGGAGCGGAGCGGACGTCGGCACCGCGTCGCGCAGACGTCTCTCGGCCCGGTGCCGCACGGCGTCGGAGGCGGTGGGCATGAAGCTCAGGACCGTCGCGCCCGTGTCATGGAGCCTTCTCGTCGACCAGTGCACCGGGCGTGGGTCTCCCGCACGCGTCATGAACCATTCCTGGCCTTGATGCGCCATTCCGCGCGCGCAGATGATCGGGCATTCCTCGGGTGGATAAGAGGTCCCGTCCAGCCGGTTGCGGTGGAGAAGCTCGTGACTCGGACCACCGACGAGGTCGAGCTCGTTCCGGTAGCCGAGAAAGGAGACCGCCGCCCGGTTCGCGACGACCACGGATCCTTCAGGCCCGATGACCCACAACGGGACGGGGGCCTCGCTGACCACGTCAGCGAGCAGCAGCCGGTCCGCAACGTGCTCGGCGGTGGGCGTGATCGGGTGGTGCGTCATTCCGGCCATCGGCTCCTCCGTTCTCCCGGGGACGGTACGCGCAGGGCGATCCCGCATTCGTTGCGCAAGCGTTTCGCGCTCGTAAAAGGGCGCCGCCGCTTCGCTTTCTGCGCATTGCCTCTCGCAAACGGCCTAGGAACGAGCGGCGCCTGTTCGGTGAGGTGGAGGCACACGGGCGGTACCCGGCCGCCCCTTTCCGACCGGAGATCAGATGACCACCTGGAACAGCACGCGAGAGGCCGCGACGCAGGACGTCCGCGCATCCCTGCGCAGGTCAGGAATGACCTGGGCGGAGATCGCAGAGCAGGTCGACCGGCCCCTGCTGTGGACCGTCGCCGCGCTCCTGGGTTCGCACCCCGTCCCCGCCGACGTCGCCGAGGCGGTCGGCCGGCTGCTCGAGCTCGACGCGGACACCGTCCTCGCCCTCCAGGAGCAGCCGTACCGCCTCAACGGCGACTCCCTCCGGGCGGACCCGACGATCTACCGCTTCTACGAGCTCCTGGACGTCTACGGCCCGGCCCTGAAGGAGGCCATCCACGAGGAGTTCGGCGACGGGATCATGAGCGCGATCAACTGCAACGTCGAGATCTCCCGCCGCGAGGACCCGGACGGGGACCGCGTCCGCGTCGTCATCGACGGCAAGTTCCTGAAGTACCAGTGGTGACCCAGACCCCGATACGGAGCCCCCTCATGTCTTACGTCACCCCCAAGGACTTCGCTGTCCGCATGGTCGACGCCGGCCAGTCCAAGGCGCTGATGTCCACCCGGGACACCTTCATCCGCGCCTACATGGCGGGCGCGATCCTCGCCCTGGCGGCGGCCTTCGCCGTCACGATCAGCGTGCAGACCGGCCAGCCGCTCGTGGGTGCCGTCCTGTTCCCGGTCGGCTTCTGCATGCTGTACCTGCTCGGCTTCGACCTGCTGACCGGCGTGTTCACCCTCGTTCCACTCGCGTGGCTGGACAAGCGCCCCGGCGTGACGGGCGCGGCGGTGCTCCGCAACTGGGGACTGGTCTTCCTGGGGAACTTCGCCGGGGCGCTGACGACCGCCCTGCTCATGGCCGTCGTCTTCACCTATGGCTTCTCCAGCCCGCCGAGCGAGGTCGGCCAGGCGATCGGTGTGATCGGTGAGGGCAGGACCGTGGGTTATGCGGAGCACGGGATGGCCGGCATGCTCACCCTCTTCGTGCGCGGGGTTCTGTGCAACTGGATGGTCTCGACCGGCGTCGTGGGCGCCATGATGTCCGACAGTCTCCCGGGCAAGGTCATCGCGATGTGGATGCCGATCATGGTGTTCTTCTACATGGGTTTCGAGCACTCCGTCGTGAACATGTTCCTCTTCCCGATAGGGCTCATGCTCGGCGGCGATTTCACGATCGGCGACTACCTGCTCTGGAACGAGCTACCGACCGTGCTCGGCAATCTCGTCGGCGGACTGATGTTCGTCGGGCTCGTGATCTATGGCACGCACCTCAGGACGGCTCCGGCAAGAGTGCTGCGCTAGGAGGTGTCCGGTGGATCCCCGTGACCACGGGGATCCACCCGACACGGGCTCAGGCCGTCCCGTCCCGGGCCGCGCGCCGCACCGACTCGTCGTGCTCGGCGTGCGCCCGGTGCAGGAGGTCCATGAGCTCGCTCTCGTCGCGGGCCTTCTGGCGGTACTTCTCGCCGAGGTTCTTGATCGTCGTCTCCTCCTCGCACAGCGCCGCGTAGACCCGGATGCGCTCGGCGTGGTCCGCCGTGTAGCCGAGGTCCAGGTACTCGCTCGCGTGGCGGCGCGCGTTCGCGATGGCGGTCTGCGCCCGGCCCGCCTTGCTCCACAGCGACGCGACCACGGTCACGATGATCACCCCGATGATGACGGTCAGGGACAGGCCGGTGCTGATCTCGAAGACCGGCACCGGCTCGCCGCCGTTGATGAACGGGACGTTGTTCTCGTGCAGCGCGTGGAGCACCAGCTTGACCCCGATGAACGCGAGGATGATGGCCAGCCCGTACGAGAGGTAGATCAGCCGGTCGAGCAGGCCGTCCAGCAGGAAGTAGAGCTGGCGCAGGCCGAGCAGCGAGAACGCGGTGGCGGTGAACACGATGTACACGTCCTGCGTCAGGCCGAAGATCGCGGGGATCGAGTCGAGCGCGAACAGCAGGTCCGTGCCGCCGATCGCGACCATGACCAGGAGCATCGGGGTCAGCGCCCGCTTGCCGTCGTGGATCGTGAACAGCTTGTCGCCGTCGTAGTCCGGGCTCGTGTGGAACAGCCTCCGGGCGATCCGCACGGCGATGTTCTCGTCGTGCCGCGACTCCGAGCTCTCCGGCTTGAGCATGTTGCCGGCCGTGACCAGCAGGATCAGGCCGAAGATGTAGAACACCCAGGCGAACGAGTTGATGAGGGCGGCGCCCAGGAAGATGAACCCGGTGCGCGCGGCCAGGGAGAACGTGATGCCGAACAGCAGCACCTTCTGCTGGTCCTCCCGCGGCACGCGGAAGCTCGTCATGATGATGAGGAACACGAAGAGGTTGTCGACCGACAGCGCCTTCTCCGTGATGTAGCCGGAGAAGTACTCGGACCCCGCGGCGACGCCGCCCAGGACCAGCACACCGACCCCGAACAGCAGCGCGATGCCGACGTAGATCGAGGACCAGATCGCGGCCTCTTTCAGCTCCGGGACGTGCGCCTTGCGGACATGGAAGAAGTAGTCGAAGAGGAGGAGCAGCACGATCGCGGCGATCGTGAGCGTCCAGACGAGCGGCGTGACTTCCATGCGGCCTGCTTTCCGGTCGAGGGACAAGGCCGCACGCTGCCCGCGACAGGTTCGGGCGACGAGGTGGGCAGTGTCCGGACGAGGCGAGGCCTTAGAGGTTACTAGCCGGGCGCGGCCGGTTCTCGTCGAAACGCATGGATCTGGCCGAGGAGCCGGGGTCCGTGTCAGACACGGGTGGTACTCCTGGGGCGTGAGCAGAGCACCGATGATGACCGAAGCACACGGCGACCTTCTGAAGGCGGACGTCGACGCCCTCGTGAACGCCGTTAACACCGTGGGGGTCATGGGCAAGGGCATCGCCCTGCAGTTCCGCCGTGCCTACCCCGAGATGTATGCCGCGTACGTCCGCGCGTGCAGGGCGGGCGAGGTAGCCGTCGGGCGGATGCACCTCTGGGCGACGGGAGCGGCGACCGGGCCGAGGTACGTCGTGAACTTCCCGACGAAGAAGCACTGGCGGTCGGGGTCTCAGTTCGCGTACATCGACGACGGCCTGGTGGATCTCGTTCGCGTGATCCAGGAGTACCGGATCGGGTCGATCGCGATCCCGCCGCTCGGCACGGGCCACGGCGGGCTGGACTGGGTCGAGGTGCGCCCGCGGATCGAGGCCGCGCTGGGCGGGCTGGCCGACGTCGAGGTGCGGCTCTACGTCCCCCCATGCCAGAACCAGGCCAGATCGCATGATCGCGGCGGACCGTCCGGCCGCACCGAGCACCCCTGATCAGCGCCCGATCGACACCCAGGGTTCACCCCTACTCCCCCACCGGGAAGATCCTCTCGCGGTCGGACGCCACCACCACCCCCCACTTGTTTGGATGGCCGTCATGAGCGCACCAGACACGGCCCTCGCGGCCCCTACCCCGACAAGCACCCGACCACGCTGGCGGTTCATCGACTCGCTGCGCGGTTTCGCCGTGTTCGGCATCCTCCTGGTCAACGCGGTGGACATCACCCGGCTCGGCATGGCCCGCGTGATGGAGGGTGGCGCCCCCGTCGACGACCCGGTGCTCGACGCGCTCTACCTCACCGTGCAGACCCGGTTCGTGCCCATCTTCGTCTTCCTGTTCGGCATGAGCCTCTGGATCGTGCTCGACGGCGCCCGCGCCCGCTCCTCCCGGCCGGTACTCGTGCTGGTGCGCCGGCTCGTCGCGCTGTCGGTCATCGGCGGGCTGCTGATGCTCGCCTACCCCGGCAACGTGCTGATCGAGTACGGCGTCGTGGGCCTGCTGATGCTGCCCGTCGTGGCATTCGCGCCCCGCTGGGTCACCCTGGCCGGCGGCGCAGTGCTCACGATCGTGGCCTACGCGATGTTCGGCGGCGGGCTCCCCTCCGTGCCGGGCCTCATCCTGCTCGGCGCGGGGACCACCGCCTACGGCCTGCCCAAGGCGCTGGAGTCCTCCGGCCGCGCGGTCGGCATCGTGTTCGCCGCCGCAGCCGTACTGACGGTGCCGGCGCTGGGCTGGCAGCTCAGCACGCCCGGCGGCGACCCGCGCTTCTCGACGGCGGGCTCCGTGGCCGGCCTGGTCATGGCTGTGCTGTACACCACGGGCCTGGCGCTGCTGTGGCGCACGCCCGCACGCCGGGTGGTCGCCGCGGTCTTCGAGCCCCTGGGCCGGATGGCCCTGACCAACTACGTGGGCGCGGCGATCGTCGTCGCGCTGGCCGCCCTCGTCGTCGACTTCGGCCACATGACCAGCGCGGCGCCCGTCGTGATCATGTCCGTGGCGCTGATCGCCGTGCAGTCCGTGCTCAGCCGGCTGTGGCTGAGGCATTTCGTCTACGGGCCCGTGGAGTGGCTGTGGCGCACGGCGACCTGGCTGCGGCCCGCGACCACGCACCGCCGCGTCGCCACGACCGAACAGTCATAGGCAAAAACCTAAAGGGTGTAGGCTGGCCGTATGGCCCGCGCACCCCTGACCCCGGACACGGTGATCGCCGAGGCAACGGCGCTGGCCGACGAGAGCGGGCTGGAGGCCGTCACGCTCTCGGCGGTCGCCCGCCGCCTCGGCGTTCGCACGCCCAGCCTGTACTCCCACGTGCGCGACCACGCCGCGCTGCTGGACGGCGTCAGCGCCGTCGCCCTCGCCGACCTGACCGCCCGCGTCGCCGAGGCGGTC
>NZ_KI911761.1:14961-22135 GCF_000515355.1 Promicromonospora kroppenstedtii DSM 19349
GTTCGCCCGCGAGGCCCCGGGCCGCTGGCAGGCACTCCAGCGCCGGGCCGGCCCCAGCGTCGTCGCCTCCGACGCCGCGCTGTCGATCGTCGCCCTCACCGACGCCGTCCTGCGCGGCTACGACATCCCGCCGGGCGAGCGCGTGCACGTCACCCGCCTGCTCGGCAGCACCGTCAACGGCTTCCTCGCCCTGGAGCGCATCGGCAGCTTCGACCACTCCGAACCGAGCCCGGAGACCTCCTGGGACCGCACCGTCGTCGCCCTCGACACCCTCCTGCGCGCCTGGCCCGCCGTCCCGGACCAGCCCACCACCCCTTCACCAAGGACCTGAAATGCTCAGCACGCCGATCACCCCGCCCCTCGTGCACGGGGCCGCCGAGGTCGAGACCACGGACCGGGGCCTGCGCCCGCACCGCCTGCCGCAGTGGGCGCGTACCCAGTTCCCCGACCCGCACCTGCTCATGATGGAGGGCCAGCCCTCCGGCGTCCGCGTCGTGTTCACGACGACGGCGCGCACCGTCGCGCTCGTGACCCACCCGTCGCGGCTCGCCTACCGCGGCGCTGACCGCCCGCGCGGCAGCGTCGACCTGGTGGTCGACGGCGCCGTCGTGGCGAGCAGCCCGCTCGCCGGCGGCGACGTCATCGAGTCCGACCTGCGGACCGGCGCCACCGAGTTCCGGCCGGGCCTCTCGCACACCACGACCTTCGACAGCCTGCCCGACGGCGACAAGCGCGTCGAGCTCTGGCTGCCGCACAACGAGTCCGTCGAGCTGATCGAGCTGCGCACCGACGCCCCCGTGGCACCGGTCCCGCAGGACGACCGCCGCGTGTGGCTGCACCACGGCAGCTCGATCAGTCACGGCTCCAACGCGAGCACGCCCACCCAGATCTGGCCCGCGGTCGCCGCCCGCCTGGGCGACGTCAGCCTGCGCAACCTCGGCCTCGGGGGCAACGCGCTGCTCGACCCGTTCGTCGCCCGTACCATGCGGGACGCGCCGGCCGACCTGATCAGCGTCAAGCTCGGCATCAACGTCGTGAACCTCGACGGGATGCGGCTGCGCACCTTCGTGCCGGCCGTGCACGGGTTCCTCGACACGATCCGCGAGGGGCACCCGACCACGCCCCTGCTGCTGGTCTCGGCCATCTACTGCGGCATCCACGAGGACACGCCCGGCCCCGGCGCCGTCGACCCCGAGACGCTGGGCACCGACCAGGTGCGCTTCGTCGCGACCGGCCGCAGCGAGGAGCAGGCGCAGGGCAAGCTCACGCTGCGGGTCATCCGCGACGCGCTCGCCTCCGTCGTGGAGCACCGCGCCGACCCGAACCTGCACTACCTGGACGGCACCACGCTGTACGGTGCGGACGACGCCGTGGCCCACCCCCTGCCCGACGGGCTGCACCCCGACACCGCCACGCACCAGATCATCGGCGAGCGGTTCGCGGCGCACGCCTTCACGCCGGCGGGTCCGTTCGGGCAGCCGACGGCGCGGTGAACTCGGCCGCCGTCACGAACCGCCCGTCCTCGACGCGCACGGAGAGCTCGCCGCCCTCGTCCGCCACCCGGCGCGCGAGGGTGGCGAGCCCGCGCAGCTCCGGCAGCGTGTCGTCCGCGACACCGTCGTTCACCACCGTGATGCCGTGCCCGGTGAGCTCGATGCGCACCAGCGTGGCCCGCGAGTGCCGCAGGATGTTCGTGGTCGTCTCGCGCAGCACCTGGGCCAGCAGGTCGATCGCCCCGGCGCCGGCCTCGGAGCGCCGGTCCACGCGCACGCGCATGCCGGCCGCCTCCATGAGGTTGCGCGCGTTCTCCAGCTCGGCGGACAGGTTGAGCCGGCGCTGCCCGTACGCGAGCTCCTTGGTCTGCGCGATCGTGTCCCCCACCAGGGCGTACATCTCGCTCAGCTCCTGCTCCACGCGCGCGGTGTCGGTGTGCACCAGCTTCTGCGCCAGCGCGATCTTCAGCTTGACCACGTGCAGGGTGTGGCCCTGGATGTCGTGCAGGTCGCTCGCGAACCGCATCCGCTCGCGCATGACCGCGAGCTCGGCGTCGCGCTCGCGGGCCTCCTCCAGCTCGGCCATCACGTCGTAGAACCCCTTGTTGGGGAACATCAGGCCGATCAGCACCGCGGTGACGCCGGTCGGGATGACGACGCTCGCGAGCAGCTCGGACACGCCGGGGTCGGCATGGCGGACCAGGCCCACCGCGCCGACGACGGCGACGTACGCGGCGATCCCGACCGCGGCGGCGGCCCGGTGCCGCGGGAGCTGCGCCACGCTCAGGCCGGAGACGACCGCGAGCGCGTAGTACGCCGCCTGCGGGTCGCCGCCGATCACCAGCACGCCGTAGGGCCACACGGCCCCGGCCACGAGGAGGCAGGGCAGCGCGACCCGGTTGATCTGCCCGACCGTCCAGCGCTCGAAGGCCACGACGACCGCCACCATGCCCAGCCCCAGGACGACGACGTCGAGCACGGTCTGCGCCTGACGCACGAGCAGGAGGACGCCGACGGCGACCAGCAGGGGCAGCATCATCGACAGGTTGAGCGCGCGGAACCGCCGGCGCGAGACCTGCGTCGAGTCGGGCGACCACGGGGCGGCCGGGAACCGGCGGAGCACCGGGCGAGCAGATCCAGCGGTCATGTGGTGGGTCGTCTCGTCGATCGGCAAGGGCCCTCCCAGTATGGTCTCGCCGTCGACCGGCGCAGCAGTGACGCCGTGTCACACGTTCGGCCCACGGATGTCACGCCCGAGACCTGACGCCAGCACACTGTTCGCGGCAGGCCGCAGCGGGTGTGCTGGGGGCATGACGACAACCCCCGCCATCGACATCGACCGGCTGAACATCACCTACGGTGACTTCCACGCCGTCAAGAACCTCTCGTTCCAGGTGGAGCAGGGCGAGCTGTACGCGCTGCTGGGCACCAACGGCGCGGGCAAGACCTCGACCCTGGAGGTCGTCGAGGGGCACCGCAAGGCGTCGTCAGGCACGGTCCGTGTGCTGGGCAAGAGCCCGGGCGACCGCCGCGCGGTGCGGCCCCGCATGGGGATCATGCTGCAGGAGAGCGGCTTCTCCCCCGATCTCACCGTCGCCGAGTCGATCCGGCTGATCGGCCGGCTGAGCGGGCGCACCGACTCGGAGCGGCGGGTGCTGGGCGTCGTCGACCTGACCGGCAAGGCCGACACGCGGGTCTCCCAGCTCTCGGGCGGCGAGAAGCGGCGGCTGGACTTCGCCACGGCCGTGTACGGGCGCCCCGAGCTGATCTTCCTGGACGAGCCCACCACCGGGCTGGACATCCAGTCCCGCGACGCGCTGTGGGACGCCGTCGAGCAGCTGCGCCACGACGGCTCGACCGTCGTGCTGACCACCCACTACCTGGAGGAGGCGCAGCAGCGCGCCGACCGCATCGGCCTGATGCACCGCGGCACGTTCCGCCACGAGGGCACGGTCGCCGAGCTGACCCGCACCCTGCCGGCGGCCATCCAGTTCTCGCTGCCGCCGGGGGCGCCCGCGCCACTGGTGCAGGCCGGGCCGGGTCCGGACGGGTCGTACCTCATCGAGACGTTCGAGCTGCAGTCCGACCTCAAGCAGCTCCTCGACTGGGCCCACGCGCACGAGGTCGAGCTGCTCGGCCTGTCGGCGGCGCCCACCCGGCTCGACGACGTCTTCCGCGCCATCGACGCCGAGCCCGTCCCGGCCGCGCCCGCCGCCTGACCACCGAACCGCAGAAACGGATACCCGCGCCATGTTCTCCATCGCACGCAGCGAGCTGACCCAGATCTTCCGCAACCGGGCCGTGCTGATCACCAGCCTCATCATGCCGGTGGCGGCGGCCGCCTTCTTCATCCGGTTCCGGGAGACGTTCGGACAGATCGGCAGCCTCGGCTACGTCGGGGCGGTGATCGTCTTCACGATCGCGGCGTTCAGCCTCTACGCGACCACGGTGACCACGCTGGCGGCCCGCCGCCAGGACCTCTTCCTCAAGCGGCTGCGCTCCACCGCGGCGAGCGACGCGTCCATCCTGACCGGCCTGGTGCTGCCGGTCACGGTCATCTCCGCGGTCCAGGTGGGCGTGATCCTCGGTGTGTTCGCCGTCCTGAGCGACGGTCCGGCCGACGTCCCGCTCCTGGTACTCGGCGTCGTCGCGACGTTCGTGATGATGCTCGCCCTGGGACTCGCGACGGCGGGGATCACCAACTCCCCCGAGCACGCGCAGGTCACCTCGCTGCCGCTGAGCCTGGGCGTCGTCGCCGTGACGAGCTGGGTCGGCATCACCGGCACCCAGGACCTCACGCTGCTCAAGCGGCTGCTGCCCGGCGGCGCCGCCACCGAGCTGATCGTCAACGCCTGGAACGGCGGCGCCCCGCTCGGCGACTCGCTGGTCCTGCTCGCTCCGACGCTCGCCTGGGTCGTCGTGGCCGTCGCGCTCGCCCTGCGCATGTTCCGCTGGGAGCCGCGGCACTGATGCCGGACGGACAGCAGACCGCCCCGCCGTCCGCCCCTCTTGCGGGAGCGGACGGCGGGTCGGTCTGCGTGGCGGGTCAGCTCACCTTGCGGCGGTAGCTCGCGATCGCGAAGACGTAGGCGATCACGAGCACGCCCACCAGCCAGGCCAGCGCCACCCAGATGTCGGTGCCGACGGGCTGCTGGGCGAACAGCGCCCGGATGGTGTTGACGATCGAGGTCACGGGCTGGTTCTCCGCGAACCAGGCGACCGGGCCGGGCATCGTCGAGGTGGGCACGAAGGCCGAGCTGATGAACGGCAGGAAGATCAGCGGGTAGCTGAACGCGCTGGCGCCGTCGACCGTCTTGGCGGAGAGCCCGGCTATCACGGCGAGCCAGGTCAGGGCGAGGGTGAACAGGACCAGGATGCCGGCCACGGCGAGCCAGTCCAGCAGCGAGGCCCCGGTGCGGAAGCCCATCAGGAGCGCGACGCCGATGACGATCGCGACCGAGATCAGGTTGGCCACGAGCGACGTGAGCACGTGTCCCCACAGCACGCTCGACCGGGCGATCGGCATGGACTGGAAGCGCTCGAAGATGCCGCCCTGCATGTCCAGGAACAGCCGGTAGGCCGTGTAGGCGATGCCGGACGCGATGGTGATCAGCAGGATGCCCGGCAGCATGTAGTTGACGTACGACTCGCCGGTGCCCGTGTTGATCGCGCCGCCGAGCACGTAGACGAACAGCAGCATCAGCGCGATCGGGGTCACGGCCGTGGTGATGATGGTGTCGGGGCTGCGCAGGATGTGGCGCAGCGAGCGGCCGGTGAGCACACCGGTGTCGCTCAGCACGTGGGAGGTCATCGTGATTCCTTTCCTGCCGCGGCGGCGGCGCTGGTCTCGGTGGTCTGCTCGGCGGGGTCGGGCTCGCCGACCAGGGTGAGGAACACGTCCTCGAGGGAGGGCTGCTTCTCCACGTACTCGACCTTGGCGGGCGGCAGCAGCGCCTTGAGCTCGGCCAGGGTGCCGTTCTGGATGATGGTGCCCTTGTGCAGGATCGCGATCCGGTCGGCGAGCTGCTCGGCCTCGTCGAGGTACTGCGTGGTGAGCAGCACCGTGGTGCCGCCCTGCGCGAGCTGCTTGACGGTCTGCCAGACCTCGATGCGGGCCTGCGGGTCCAGCCCGGTGGTGGGCTCGTCGAGGAAGATGATCGGCGGGTTGCCGATCAGGCTCATCGCGATGTCCAGCCGGCGCCGCATGCCGCCCGAGTAGGTGCCGGCCCGGCGGCCGCCCGCGTCGGTGAGCGAGAACCGCGCCAGCAGGTCGTCGGCGACGGCGCCGGGGTCGGGCAGGTGCCGCAGCCTCGCCACGAGCACGAGGTTCTCCCGGCCCGTGAGGATCTCGTCGACGGCGGCGAACTGCCCGGTCAGGCTGATCGACTCGCGCACGTCGCCCGGCCTGGCGGCGACGTCGTAGCCGTGCACCGTCGCGGTGCCAGCGTCGGCCCTGAGCAGCGTGGAGAGGATCCGCACGAGCGTCGTCTTGCCGGCGCCGTTGGAGCCGAGCAGGGCGAAGATGGTGCCGGGCGTCACGTCGAAGTCGACGCCGCGCAGCACGTGCAGGTCCTTGAACGACTTCTCGATGCCCTGCACGTGGATGGCGGGGGCCTGTTCGGTGGTCATGTCCAGCTCTCCTTCTCTGGGGTCTGGTGCTCTGGGATCTGGTGCTCTGGGATCACGGGCGGCGGACGATGATGTCGCCGTAGCCGGTGCTGGCGTGGACCTCGGCCGTCGACTCGTTCTCGACCGGTCCCTCGGTGGGGGTCAGGTGGTTGCGGACGCTGCCGTGCTCGGAGGCGACGTCGAGGTAGGCGGCCACCCCCTCGGGCACGCCCACCTCGATCGAGCCGTAGGAGGTGGTGAGCGTGGCGCTGCCGGACTCCAGGTTGTTGACCCGGATGCCGGCGTGCGCCGACTTCACGGTGACGGTGCCGCGCACCTGGCTGACCAGGATCTCGGCGTGGGCGCCCTGCACGTGGAGGGTGCCGGTCACGGAGCCGACGGTGGTGGTCCCGTTGCTCGCGCGGATCGTGGTGTCCCCGGCGACCTCGTCGACGCGCACCGAGCCGGCGCTCACCTTGATGTCGGTGGGGCCGTCGGCGCGGCGGACGGTGACGGACCCAGCGGACGCCTTCAGGGCGATCCGGCCGGCGTCCTCGACGCTGGCGTTGCCGGCCGAGAGCGTCATGTCGACGGCGCCGAGGAAGCCCTCGGCGTACAGCGAGCCGGTCTTGCCGCGCAGCTCGGAGCCGGTGGGCACCTCGATAGTGATGTCGGCGGTGCCGGCCGCGAACGGCAGCACGTACTGCTTCCACGAGTTCGGGTAGGTGATGGTGACCGCGTCGCCGTCGCGCTCGACGCGGATCTCCTCGGCCGCGCGCACGCTGCCGGACTTCTTGTCGGTGGGCAGGACGGTGACGACGACGTCGTCCCGCTCGGCGGCGACCACGTGCAGGTTGCCGAACGGCACGTCCACGACCACGGGGACGGGGTGGGGGGCGGGGAAAGTGGGCATGGCAAGGCTCCAAGGTGGTGGGTACGGCGGGAGAGAAGGTGGGTGTGGTGTCGACGTGGTGTCAGGTACCCCGTCGGGTGGTGCCGCGGCGAGCGGTCAGCGCACCCAGCCGGTCACGCGGCTGTTGGCGCGCTGCTCGGTGCCGGGCGGCGCGGCGGGA
>NZ_KI911761.1:22235-24379 GCF_000515355.1 Promicromonospora kroppenstedtii DSM 19349
CCGGCGACCTCGCGGTCATGCCCTGACGAGGCCGGGGCCCGCCTTCGCGCGCTCCCGCCGCAGGCCGCGTACCGTGGTCGCACGACCGCCCCGACCACGGTCGGCCAGGCCGGCACCCCTCGACCGTCGGGCGTCGGCACGGTCCACCAGAGATGGGACCGAGACGATGAGAATATCGACGACGCCTTTCGAGCTCGCCCGCCGAGCCGCCACGGTGCTCGGCTCCGGGCTCGAGGCCAGCATCATCTTCCAGGAGCACGGGGTCTCCGTCGCCGCGGGCAGCAGCACCGTGGCTGCCGCCCGGTGCGACCAGGCGGAGGCCCGGGCCGAGACCGGACCCTGCATCGACTCCATCCACCTGGGAACGGTCCAGGTCGTGCCGGTCGTCGCCGAGTCGGCGGGCTGGGACGCCTGGCGAGCCCAGACCCTGCGCGAGGGCTTCGTCTCCGCGCTCGCGGTCCCCGCCTTCGTCAACAAGGACGTCGCCGTCGCACTGAACCTGTACTCCCGCGCACCGGACCCCTGGAACAACGAGCTCCTCACCGCGGCCGACGGCTACGCACAGCTCGCCGCGTCCGTGGTCGCCCTGAACCTGGAGCTCGCCGAGCTGGAGGACGCCACCGCGGGCCTCTACCGCCAGCTCTCCGACGCCGCCGCCGTCGAACGCGCCGTCGGGGCCGTCATGCACTCCAACGACACCAGTGAGAGCGAGGCGAGGCGAATCATCGAGTCCGCCTCCAAGAACCGCAACGTGACGCAGCGCGACGTGGCCGAGACCATCCTGCGCGCCCTGGTCGTCACCGACGCGCCCGCGCCCGAGGAGCAGCCCGGCGCCTGAACGGGACGCCCAGGCGCCGCGCCGCCCCTGACCGGTCAGACCTCGCTCAGCCGGGGCACGACCTTCTCGACCAGGCCGGTCGCCCACGGGACGGGGTTCTCGTACGGCGTCGGCATGAGGCTCACCAGGCTGATCCCGAGCGCCCGGTACCGCTCCATGTCGGCGAGGAACGCGTCGACGTCCCCCCTGGGGTCGCCCTGGTAGAGCATCGTCTTCTCGATGGCGTCGTAGTCGGTGCCGAGCCGGTCGCAGTGCTCGCGCAGCACGTCGAGCTTGTGCCGCACCACGCCCAGCGCCTCGTCGCCGGCCGCGCCGAACAGGTTGCACGCCTGCCCGTACTCGGCCACGAGCCGCAGCGTCTTGCGCTCGCCGCCCCCGCCGATCATGACGGGCACGGTGCCGCGCGGAGGCTGCGGCAGGTTGATCGTCTCGGCGAGCTGGTAGTGCTTGCCGTCGAAGGCGCCGTCGTCCTGAGACCACATCTGCCGGCAGACCTGGATGGTCTCCTCCAGGCGCTCGAACCGCTCTGCCGTGGACGGGAACGGCACGCCGAGACCGGCGTGCTCGCGGTCGTACCAGGCGGCCCCGATGCCCAGCACCGCGCGCCCGCGCGAGAGCACGTCCAGCGTGGACACCGTCTTGGCCAGCAGGCCCGGGTGCCGGTAGGTGACGCCCGTGACCAGGAGGCTCAGGCGGACGTTCGTGGTGACTCCGGCCAGGTAGCCGAGCGTGGTGTAGCCCTCCAGCATGGGCTCGTACGGCCCGCCGGCGTCGATCATCTGGAACCAGTGGTCCATGACCGTCAGCAGGTTGACGCCGCCCTCGTCGGCGACCTGCGCGGTCTCGGTGAGGCGATCGGCCAGGGTGGTCTCCCACTCCGGGTGGGTGAACGTGTAGTAGTGCAGCCCAAGATCCATACGAACGACCCTAGCACCGGTTGTCAGACTCTGACGCGACTGTCGTGAACTGCCACGACGCCGGGTGAGGTTCGCCCCCTGTGGTGGTACGCACCCCGGACCGGGCGTTGACTGGGAGCGCGGGGGGACCGAGCCGAGGAGCAGCCCCATGAGCGACACCGCCGACGTCCGGCCCGAGGTCCCGGCCGAGGTCCCTCCCGAGGTCCTGGCCGCCGTCCGTACCAAGCACCGCGCCCTCTGGGCGCTCGGCGACTACCCGGCCGTCGCCGCCGAGGTGGTCCCCGCCCTGGGCCCGATCCTGGTCGACGCCGTCGGGGTACGCCCCGGCGACCGGGTGCTCGACGTCGGGGCCGGCTCCGGCAACGCCGCCATCCCCGCCGCGCTCGCGG
>NZ_KI911761.1:24479-25582 GCF_000515355.1 Promicromonospora kroppenstedtii DSM 19349
ACCGCCGTCGCCAGGCCGACCGGCCCGGCGCCCACCACCACGACGTCCGCGTGGGCGGCGCCCGTGCTCACCGTGCCCCAGGCACGGCCCGCCGGAGCGCCTGCTCCTCGGCCGGGATGCGGAACCGGGCCAGCAGCACCGCGTTCAGCACGGTGAACGTGAGGGCCGTGACCCAGCAGGTGTGCACCAGCGGGAGCGCGATCCCCTCGATCACCACCGCCACGTAGTTGGGGTGGCGCAGCCACCGGTACGGGCCGCCCGAGACCAGCGGCAGCCCCGGCACCACGATGACGCGGGTGTTCCACCGGTGCCCGAGCGTTGCCACGCACCACCAGCGCAGGGCCTGGCTCGCCAGCACGAGCACGAGCATCGGCCAGCCGAGCCACGGCAGGAACGGCCGGCCGGCGAGCACGGCCTCGGCGACACACGCCACCAGCAGCCCGGTGTGCAGGGCCACCATCGCCGGGAAGTGTCCCCGGCCGGACTCGATGCCACCCCGCTGAGACGACCACCGGGCGTTCCGCGCGGAGACCACCAGCTCGGCGAGGCGCTCGACCCCGGTGGCGGCCACTAGGGCGACGTAGAACCCGAGCACGTCAGCTTCCTTCCAGGCGCAGCAGCACCAGCTCGCACGAGACGCCCGGACCGAACGCCATGAGCACGGCCGGCGCACCGGCCGGGGCGGCCGAGTGGTCGAGGGTCCTGGCCAGGACGTCCAGCACCGAGACCGAGGAGAGGTTGCCCGCGCCCGCCAGGCTCGCCCGGCTCTCCCGGACGTCGTCCTCGGCCAGCCCGAGGGCGTCCCGCACGGCGTCGATCACGCGCGGCCCGCCCGCGTGCACCACCCAGGTGGGCACGTCCGCCGGAGTCAGGCCGTGCTCGGCGAGCAGGCCCTTCACGTCCGCGAGCAGGTGCGCACCCAGCAGGTCCGGCAGGTCGGCGGAGAGCACGATCGCGAACCCCGTGTCCCGCACCTCCCAGCCCAGGGCGTCCGTGGTGCCGGGGTACAGCACCGAGCGCGTGTCCACCACCCGGGCGGTGCGCCGCGGGCCCACCGCGCCCGCGCGCGCCAGCGGATGGTCGGCGCCGACGACGACGGCGAC
>NZ_KI911761.1:25682-25910 GCF_000515355.1 Promicromonospora kroppenstedtii DSM 19349
CCACGGCCGCGGTGATCGTCTCCTGGGCGTACGCGTGGCGAGGCAGCACAGCCTCGACCGACACGACACGCGACATCTCAGCATCGTGACCCACGACGCGCCCACCCGCGCGGGGAGGACGCACCGGGACTAGCGTGCCGCCCATGACGACCGGCTCCGACGCACGCCGCCTGGCCCGCGGACTCGTGCTCGCGAGCCACGCCGCACCGGCCCTGGTCGTGACCGGCC
>NZ_KI911761.1:26010-30465 GCF_000515355.1 Promicromonospora kroppenstedtii DSM 19349
CACCTCCAGGCCGGCCGGGTGCGGGCGGGACTGGGCCAGCAGCGTGACGCGGCGGGCGAAGTCCTTCGCGGACAGCGGGGCGACGTCGACGGCGTCGTCGGCCGTGGCACCGAGACTGACGGTGCCCTGCTGCACCGGGTGCAGCCGCGCCAGCGAGCGCAGCACGGTCGACTTGCCGGACCCGTTCGGGCCGACGAGCGCGGTGACGACACCGGGCGGGAGGTGGACGGCGACGCCGTGCACCACGGTGGTGCGCTGGTAGCCCAGCACGAGGTCGTCACCACGAAGGGCGGTAGGGGCGGTCACGAGAGGCAAGCCTAACCTTAGGTAGCGCCCCCTTGGACAACTGTCTCATTCCTCACCCCCTGGCCGGGACGGCCGCTACTCCGACTCGACGCTGGTGGTGTGGTGCGGGGTGCCCACGGGTTTGGACTCGCTCGACCCACGCTGCCGCAGGAAGATCGCGAACGTCACCATCGCCGCGACCGCCAGGAACTCGGACTGCCAGTTCTGCAGGGTGCGGTTCCAGAAGTCGGGCGAGGCCACGTACTCCAGCCAGGTCTGGGCCGGCTGACCGTGCTCGGCGGCCTCCTCGTTGGCCACGACGTGGCCGCCCAGCGACTGGGCCAGCCACGACAGCAGGAAGATCGTGCCCATCACCAGCAGGAGCGAGTTGGAGTAGAGCCAGAGCCGGAGCCCGCCTGCGCGCACCCACCGCGGCGAGTCGGGGCGGGCGTGCTCCCCGACGGCCTGCTCCTCGTCCGTGCCGAGTCCTTCGTCGCCCGGCTTCTTCGACTCGGGTGAACCACGCTGGACCAGCCACACCGTCGCGAGGATGAACATGAAGAACTGCAGGAACTCCGACTGCCAGTTCTCGGCGACGTCCACGAGGAAGCCGGAGGACGTGACGAAGTCGAGATAGCCGACCGGCGGCTGCCCGTGCCGGGCCAGCTCCTCCAGTTCCTCGGCGTGGCCGGCGAGCGACTGGCCGACGAGCGTGGCCAGGAAGAGCGCGATGAACGCGAGGCTGAGCCCGTTGTCGCGCACGAACCGGCGCACGCTCAGCGGCCCGTCAGAGGTATGACGATCATCACGGCGAGGCCCACCGTGATGATCGCGAGCAGCGTCCAGTACGGCGTACGCCCGACGTGACCTTTCTCGCCGGACCCCTGTTCCTCGCTCATCCCCACCTCTTCCACCCGTCGCCTGTCCGCCCATGATGCCCCTGGCGCTGGTCACGGGCTCGTCGACCGCTCCGTGCCGGTCGATGTCGGACTGTCCACGTACCCTGGTCGGCGATGAGCACAGCCACCGTGGAGGGCGCGTACGAAGGTGCGCTCCGAGCGTTCAAGAACCCGATGCTGGACCTGCTCCATGGCACCTACGCACCGTTCGTCGTGACCATGCTGGCGCTGGTCTTCACCGCACAGCGCCCGCAGGTCCCCGTCGCCGACGCGCACGCCGAGATCGACGCGGCGCTCGGCCGCCTGCGGTCGGCCGGGTACGGCGAGGAGGGCAACGCGCCGCTGCCCGTCGGCAGCGCGCGCGACCTGTGCCGCGGCTGGGTCCGGTCCGGCTGGCTCAAGCGGCACGTCCACGAGGGCATCGAGGTCTACCAGGTCTCCGCCCACGGCGTCGGCGCCCTGGAGGTCGCGGGCCGGGTGGGCGGCGCCCGCACCCGGGTCTCCGAGTCGCGCGTGCGGACGCTGCTCGACGCCGTGGAGGAGCTCGCGCACGACGCCGACCCCGACGTGCTGGCCCGCATCGCGCGCCTGGACGCCGAGATCAAGGAGCGCACCGCCGAGATCAAGCGCCTGGACGACACGGGCGCCGTCGAACCCGTGAGCGACGACCAGCTCCTGGAGGAGGCCGAGAACGTGCTGCACCTGGCGCGCGAGCTCCCGGCCGACTTCGCCCGCGTGGTCGAGTCGATCAAGCAGGTCCAGCGCGACGTCGTCACCGACCTGCGGCAGGACGTGCGCCCCACGGGCGAGGTGCTGCGGGAGTACCTGGCGCGCGGCAAGGACATCATGGAGTCCACGCGCGAGGGGCGTGCCTTCGCCGGGGCGCTCGCGCTGATCGGCCGGGCCGAGCACATCGACCAGCTCGCGGCCAACCTGCGCATGATCCTGGGGCACCCGTTCGCCGGGCAGCTGCCCGCGGCCCAGCGCCGCGAGCTGCACGAGATCGCGCGGCGCATCGAGCAGGGCGTGCGGGAGGTGCTGCACGCGCAGCAGCAGGCCTCGCACGTCATCACGACGCAGATCCGCAACCACGACCCGCTGCGCGACCGGGAGGTGGACGGGCTGCTGCGCGACGTGATGTCGGGGTTCCAGCAGTGGATGCCGACCTCGCGGCACAAGCAGCCGGTCGCGCCGATGCGGCGGCTGCCCGCGGCCGACGTCGGCCACCTGCGGCAGAAGGTCGACGGCCTGCGGCCGCCCGCTCCCCCGACGCCGCTGGAGGCGTGGGAGATGGGCGTGGTGCCGGACGACGACTCGCGGGCCTGGGGCGGCCCGCAGTACGCGGACCTGGAGCAGCACCTGACGTCCCGGCCGCGCGAGGACGACGGGACCGTCGACGTCGGCGCGGCGTTCCGGTCCGCGCCCGAGCGGCTGCGACGGCCGGTCGACCTGCTCGGGCTGCTGGAGCTCGCGCACCGGCACGGGATGGTCGAGACGGGCGAGGTGGTGACCGTCGAGGCGGTGCGGCCCGACGGGACCCGCCGGCGCTTCGCGTTCGGCGGGGTGGCGATGACGGACGAGCACGAGGGCAAGGGCGGGACGACGGATGAGTGAGACGGTGACGGACGGGGCGGTGACGGACGAGGCGGGCTTCATCGAGCCAGCCCCGATGGAGGACGACCAGACCGAGCTGTTCGCGGGCGACCGCGGTCTGCTGGAGCCGGAGGTCCGGCGGGTGCTGGTCCGGCTGCTGCAGCGGCGGTTCCTGTCGGCGGAGAAGCACCGCGCCCAGTGGCGCACCCTGCTGGAGCACCAGTCGGTCATCGAGTCACGCCTGCACGACCTGTTCGTGCGCCTCGTGGTGGACCACGACCGGCAGATCGCCTACAAGCAGCAGGTGCGCTCGGGCGAGGTGGACGTGCCGATCCTGCTGCGCGACGACCCGTACAACCGGGTCGAGACGCTGGTGCTGGTGCATCTGCGCACCGTCTACCAGCACGAGGCGAGCTCGGGCGAGACGTCGGCCCGGATCGACCTGGAGGACATCGAGCAGGGCGTGCTGACGTTCTTCGACCTCGACGACAACAACCTCGTCCGCCCGCAGCGCGAGATCCGGGACGCCGTGGGCCGCCTGGCGGCCGAGGGACTGATCGACGAGGAGTCGACGGGCCGCTACCGCATCACGCCCCTGGTGGAGGTCGTGCTCGACAACAACCGGCTCGCCGAGCTCACGCGCTGGCTCGCCGACAACAAGGAGACCCGTTCGTGAGCATGATCGAGACGCTGTGGGGGCTGGTCCCGGCCACGTCGACCGGGCAGCAGTGGGTGGCGCAGACCCTGCAGCTGGTCAACTGGGGCGGCTACCACGGGCACCACCAGGTGCGCCTGTCCCCCGGCGCCACGCTGTTCAGCGGCGGCTCGGGATCGGGCAAGTCCACGCTGATGGACTCGTACATCGCGCTGATCATGCCGCACACCACGCCGTTCAACGGTGCGTCCAACGGCGGCGTGACCGGCAAGCCGCGCGGCAAGGAGCAGCGCAACATCCTGTCCTACGCGCGCGGCAAGCTCGACGAGAAGCGGGTCGACGGCGAGACCCGCGTGCGCGTGCTGCGCGGCGAGAAGGAGGACACCTGGTCCGCCATCGCCATGACCTGGGCCGACCAGGGCGGGGCCACGTTCACTGCCGTGCGCGCCTGGTACGTCCCGTCGTCGGCCCGCACGCTGGAGAACGTCATCGCGGTGCGCGGCACGTGCGACGGGCCGTTCGACCTGACCGCCCTGGAGGAGGCGGCGCGGCACCGGTTCGACCGGCGCGCCGTGACCCGCACGGGCCTGACCTGCTTCGACACCGACCGCGACTACACGGCCCGGCTGCACACCGCGCTCGGCATCGGCGCGGGCGGCGACGGGCACAAGGCCGTGGGCCTGCTGGGCCGCATCCAGGCCGGGCAGCAGATCACCACGGTCGACGCCCTGTACAAGACGATGGTCCTGGAGGAGCCGTCCACGTTCGCGACGGCCGACGGCGCCGTGCAGCAGTTCGACGAGCTGTCCGCCACCCGAGACCGCATGGTCACCGCGCAGCAGCAGGTCCGGGCGCTGCGACCCATCCGCGAGCACCGCACGGCGATCGACGACGCCGTCGAGCGGCTGCGGATGATCGAGGCCGTGGGCCAGTTCACCGACCAGGCCGCGCCGGCCGCCCTCTGGCTGGCCGGACGGCGGCTCGACCTGCTGCGCGCCTCGGAGACCGACCTGCAGCGGCGGC
>NZ_KI911761.1:30565-39167 GCF_000515355.1 Promicromonospora kroppenstedtii DSM 19349
GTCGTGGCGCAGCGGCCCGCGCTCGGCGCGCTGCCGGCCGGGGTTGGTCTCGGGCACGCGCAGCAACCAGGCGCCTGCGACCAGGGCGCCCGCCGCGTGCACCACGTAGGTCAGGTGGGTGGGCCACGGACCGAACTGGGCGAGCATCGCGGCGGCGCCCGCGCCGGCGAGGAACCCCGTGGTCAGCGACAGCGAGCCGCGCCGCGGACCCACCGCGCGGCTCCCGGTACGGGCACTGAGCTCGGTGATCCAGGTGCTGCCCACTGCCATCGCCAGCCCGAGCGCGACGCCGCACAGCACGCGGCCGACCGCGAGCACCAGCGGGCTGGTCGGGTCCAGGGCCAGCACCAGGGAGCCCAGGGCACCGATCGGCGCGGCGGGCAGCAGGAGCGGACGGCGGCCGTGCCGGTCCGACAGCGGCCCGCCGAGCAGCAGCGCCGGGACGATGCCGAACACGTACGCCGCCAGGAGCGCGTCGACCATGACGTCGCCGATGTGTCCCTGCTCGCGGTACATCACCAGCAGCGGCGTGAACTCGTTGCCGCCCCACGCGACGGCCGCCAGCACGGCCGCGACGGGCCACCAGGTGCGCGGCCCCACGGGGAGCCGGTCGGCGGCAGGGGTGTCCCCGGGAGGCGTTGGCGGCATGACCACATCCTCCGCATCAGATGCCCGGGCGAACAACCTGCGCGGCTGTGAGGGTGCGCACAGGCCGAACCTCGCCCACGCCCGCGTAGGTGCTACCCGGGCTACTTGCTCCCGGCCGGGTCCACAGGGCTCGCGTCCGCGTCGGCGGTGTCGGCCTCCGGCTCGGTGGCCGTGGGCTCCGCCTCAGCTTCCTTGTCGGCCTTCCTGGCCTCGGCCTCGTCGCCGGTGGCCCCGTTCCCGGCGTCCTCGTCCTCCGGCTCACGGCCCGGCACGTAGACCGAGAGCTCCGGCTCCGGGTGGCGGCGGCCCTGCACGACGATGATGGCGACGCCCAGCAGCACCGCGACACCCGACGTCCAGATGTTCGCGGGGATACCCAGCGGCGCGTCGCTCGTCGGGTCGATGCGGATGGACTCGAGCCAGCTGCGGCCCAGGCCGTACCAGATGAGGTACAGGCCGAACATGCGGCCCCAGCGCAGGCCCGCCCCGGGGGTGCCGCCGTCGGCCAGAAGGGCGTCGTTGCGGCGCACCACGCGGCGCTCGATGAACAGCAGCACCGCCACGCCGATGAGGTTCCAGATCATCTCGTACAGGAACAGCGGGTGGAACAGGGTGCCCTCGGGCGTACCGGCGGGGAACATCGGCGCGTCGGAGCGGATCTCCAGGCCCCACGGCAGCGTGGTGGGCAGGCCGAACAGCTCCTGGTTCACGTAGTTGCCGAGGCGGCCGATCGCCTGGGCCACCAGCAGGCCGGGCGCGAGCGCGTCGGCGAACGACCAGAAGCGCAGGCCGGACATGCGGCAGCCGATCCAGACGCCGAGCGCGCCGCCCAGCAGCGAGCCGAACAGGGCGTTGCCGCCCTCCCAGATCCGCACCCAGGCCCAGGGGTCCACACCAGGGCCGGTGAAGTCACCGAGGTGCGTGAGCACGTGGTAGATCCGGGCGCCGACGATGCCGATCGGCACCGCCCACATCGCGATGTCGATCGCGATCCCGGGGGCGGCTCCGCGCGCGCGGAGCCGCCGGTCCGTGATCCACGCGGCGGCGACGATGCCCGCCAGCAGACACAGGGCGTAGGTGTGGATGGTGAGGGGGCCCAGGCTGAACTGGGACCACACCGGGTCAGGGCTGGGGATACTGGCCGGAAGCACGACCCGAAGGTACCGCGATCCGGCCCTGATGTGGGCATCGGCCCGGCGTGCCGCGCCGCCGGAGCGCCGTCAGCGGCGGCGCTTCTCCCGCACCCGCACCGAGATCTCGATCGGCGTGCCCTCGAAGCCGAACGTCTCGCGCAGGCGACGCTCGATGAACCGGCGGTAGCCGGCCTCGATGAATCCCGTGGCGAAGATGACGAACCGCGGCGGACGCGTCGAGGCCTGCGTCGCGAACAGGATGCGCGACTGCTTGCCGCCCCGCAGCGGGTGCGGGTGCGCGGCCACGAGCTCGCCCAGGAACGAGTTGAGCTTGCCCGTGGGGATGCGCCGGTCCCAGGACGCCAGCGACCGCTCGATCGCTGGGACCAGGCGCTCGCTGTGCCAGCCGGTGCGCGCCGACAGGTTCACCCGCGGCGCCCACTGGATCTGCACCAGCTCCTTCTCGATCTCGCGCTCGAGGTAAGGGCGGCGGTCCTCGTCCATGAGGTCCCACTTGTTGTACGCGATGACCAGGGCCCGGCCGGAGTCGACGACCTGCTGGATCACGCGGATGTCCTGCTCGGTCAGCGGGGCGGAAGCGTCGACCAGCACCACGCCCACCTCCGCCTTGTCGATGGCGGCGGCGGTGCGCAGCGACGCGTAGAAATCGGCACCCTTGGTCTGGTGCACCCGACGGCGGATGCCCGCGGTGTCGACGAACCAGTACGGGATGCCGCGCAGCTCGATGAGCTCGTCGACCGGGTCGCGCGTGGTGCCCGCGACCTCGTCGACGACGACGCGCTCCGAGCCGGCGATCTTGTTCAGCAGCGACGACTTGCCGACGTTCGGCCGGCCGACGAGCGCCACGCGGCGCGGGCCCGAGGGCCGCAGCGTGCCGTGCGCCGACTTCGTGGGCAGTGCCTTGACGGCGGCGTCGAGCAGGTCGCCCGTGCCACGACCGTGCAGGGCCGAGACCGGGAACGGCTCCCCCAGGCCCAGGGCCCACAGGTACGCCGCGTCCGCCTCGCCCGACGCGCCGTCCACCTTGTTGGCGCACAGCACGACCGGCTTGCCGGAGCGGCGCAGCAGCTCCACGACGCGCTCGTCCGTCGCGGTGGCGCCCACGGCGGCGTCGACCACGAAGACCACGGCGTCCGCCAGGGAGATCGCGACCTCGGCCTGCTCGGCCACCTTGGACTCGATGCCCGCGACGTCGACCTCCCAGCCGCCCGTGTCCACGAGCATGAACCGGCGGCCGGCCCACTCGGCCGGGTAGGACACGCGGTCGCGCGTCACGCCCGGCTTGTCCTCCACGACCGCCTCGCGGCGGCCGAGGATGCGGTTCACCAGCGTCGACTTGCCGACGTTCGGGCGGCCGATGATCGCGAGCACCGGCAGGATCTGCTCGGCCTCGGACTCCTCGTCGGACCACTCGGAGTCCAGGAGCGCCTGGTCCTCCTCGTCGAGCTCGAACTCCTCGAGGCCGACACGCAGGGCGCGCTCGCGCGCGACGTCGTCCTCGGTCTCGGTGAGGTCGAGGTCCGGTGCGACCGGAGCGGCAGCGTCCAGGGCAGCATCGTCTCCGGCCACCGCGTTCAGGGCAGCCTCGGATGCAGAGGAGTCGTGGGTCATGCGCCCATTGTCGCAGGCCCGACCCGCTCCGGCCGACCCGCGGGCGTATGACCTACCCCACCGCGCCGGCAGACCGCGCCGTCAGACCGTGCTGGCGGCCGCCCGAGCCTGCGCGACCACGGCGAGCACCGCTTCGACCGTCTGCTCGAAGTCGAGGTCGCTGGAGTCCACCGTCACCACGCCGTCCGCGGCGACCAGGAACTGCGTCACCTTGGCGTCGTCCTGGTCGCGGCGCAGCACCTGGTCCTTCGTGGCCTCCACCGCGCTCGCGTCCGCCGCGCCGTGCACCTCCAGGGACCGGCGCCGCAGGCGCGCCTCCTCCGAGGCGATGAGCAGCACCCGGACGTCGGCGTCGGGCGCCACAACCGTCGTGATGTCGCGGCCCTCGGCCACGATCCCGCGGCCGCCCGACTGCACGGCCGCCGGACCCGACTCCTGGTCGATGATGGCACGCTGGAGCCGCTTGAGCTCGGCACGCACGTCCAGGTTGGACGCCACCTTCGACACGTTGGTCGTGACCTCGGTGGTGCGGATGACCTCGGCCACGTCGCGGCCGTCCAGCTCGACGCCCGGCGCCTCCGGGTCCAGCCCCATGACCAGCGGCATCACGCCCACCGCGGCGGTGACCGCCGCGGCGTCGGCCAGGTCCGCCGTCTCCATGCTCCACACCGTGGCCGCCCGGTACATGGCCCCCGTGTCGAGGTAGGCCAGGCCGAGCCGCGCCGCGACCGCCTTCGACACGCTCGACTTGCCGGAGCCCGACGGCCCGTCGATGGCGATCACTACGGGGCTGGTCACAGATAACTCGCTCTCGTTGAGTGGTGTTCGGGTGAAAGGGTGTTCGGCCCGGAAGGCTACAGGTCCACGGCGTTCATCAGGGTGCCGAGCTCGGTCCGGCCCAGCACGCGGGTGCGGCCTGCCTTCAGGTCGCCCAGCGGGATGGGACCGATGCGCGTGCGCACCAGGCGCTTGACCGGGTGCCCGACGGCGTCGAACATGCGGCGCACGATGCGGTTGCGGCCCTCGTGCAGCACGACCTCGAGCATCGCCAGGCCGTCGATCTGCTGGAGCACGTGCACGGCGTCCATCTTCGCGACGCCGTCCTCCAGCTCGACCCCCTTCAGCAGCTCGCGGCCGACGCGCGGGTAGACCTCGCCCTCGACGGTGACCAGGTAGGTCTTGGCGATCTGGTACTTGGGGTGCGACAGGCGGTTGGCGAGCTCGCCGTCGTTCGTCAGCAGGAGCAGGCCCTCGCTGTCGGCGTCGAGCCGGCCCACGTGGAACAGGCGCTCCTCGCGGTTCTTGATCAGGTCCGCGACCGTCGGGCGGCCCTTGGGGTCGTCCATCGTGGAGACGACGCCGAGCGGCTTGTTCAGCGCGATCGTCACCTTGTCCTGGTCGAGCTGGATGCGCAGCCCGTCCACGTGGATGACGGCGGTGGCGGGGTCCACCCGCACGCCGAGCTCGGTGACGATCTGCCCGTCCACCTCGACGTGCCCGTTCGCGATCAGCTCCTCCGACGCACGGCGCGAGCCCAGCCCCGCCTGCGCGAGCACCTTCTGCAGGCGCACACCGTCCTCGACGTGGACGTCACGGGCCGGTTCGGTGGGCTTGGCCGGCCGACGGCGCGGCGCGTTGGCCTGGGCGCGGCTCTTCGCGGAGCTGCCCCCACGGAAGTTCTGACCGCCCTGCTTGCCGCCCGGCTTGCCGGAACGGGCAGGGCGGCGCGGCTGCTGGCCGTCACCGGACTCGCGGCGGCTCCCGCCGCGGCGTTCGTTACTCATGATTCGTCTCTCGGTACGGGGGAAGATCTACGGGAAAGGGCGCGCGCGTGGCTGGCGTAGGGGCCTCGGGCAGGACTAGGAGTCCAGCCCGTCGAGGCCGTCGATCATGTCCAGGTCCGGCAGGTGCGGCGCCAGCGGGGGCAGCTCGTCGAGCGACGAGAAGTCCATCCGCTCTAAGAAGTATCCCGTGGTTCCGAACAGAACCGCACCCGTGCTGGGGTCCTGGCCGATCTCGGCGATCAGCCCGCGGGTCAGCAGGGTGCGCACCACGCCGTCGACGCTCACGCCGCGCACCGCGCTCATCTGGCCACGCGTCACCGGCTGACGGTACGCGATCACGGCGAGCGTCTCCAGCGCGGCCTGACTCAGCTTGGCCGACTGGCCGTCCAGCACGAAGCGCCCCACGGGGTCGGCGTGCGCGGTCGAGGAGTAGATGCGCCAGCCGTCGACCGTGCGGCGCAGCTCGAACCCACGCGGGCGCGAGCCGAGGTGGCCGGCGTACTCGTCGGCCAGCTCGTGCAGGATGTCGTCGGTCTCGTCCTGCGTCAGGTTCAGCGCGGCCGCGATCCGGTCGGCGCCGATCGGCGCGTCGGCCACCATGAGCACGGCCTCGACCGCCGCGTGCGCGCCGCCCGGGAGCGTGTGCACGTCGACGAGCACGGGCTCCTCGGGTGCGGTGGTCGCGACGGCGGCGGTCCCGGCGTCCAGCTCGGCCTGCGGGGCGTGTTCCTCGACGGTCATGCCGTCGCCTCCGTTCCGGGCCCCGCGAGGTCCGCGTGCGCCGCTGTCGCGTCTGCTGTGGTGTCCTCGGCTGCCGTGGTGGCGGTCGCCGTCGTGTCCGTCACCGTGACGTCGGCCGGTTCCGCGGGCGCCGGGGCGTCGTCCTCGTCGAACTCGCTCGGGCCGGCCGCCGGGTCGAGGTACTTGCCGCCGTCGCCGGGCCCGGCGGTCCACCGGACCGTCAGCTCGCCCAGCGGGCTGACCTGCTCGAACCCGACCAGGGCGTCGCGGAACAGCTCCAGCAGCGCCAGGAACCGGGCCACGGTCACCAGGCGCTCCGTCCCGGCCGTGAGCGACCGGAACGTCACCGAGCGTTCGGCCCGCAGCCGTTTGACGATGACGCCGGCCTCCTCGCGCACGCTGACCGCGGAGCCGTGCAGGTGCGCGAGCCCGACCACGGGCGGCGGCTTGGGCGCGAGCACCTTCGCGGCGAGCTCGGCCAGCCGCTCCGGCGTCGTGTCCCAGACCAGCTCCGGCAGGATCGCCGCCAGGTGCGGCTCCAGCGGCGCGAGGCGCGGCACGCGCCGTCCGGTCGACGCCATCTGGTCCGCGAGGACCTTGGAGACCTCCTTGTACGCGCGGTACTGCAGCAGCCGGGCGAACAGCAGGTCGCGGGCCTCCAGCAGCTCCAGGTCCTCGGCGTCCTCGTCGACGACGCCGGGCAGCAGGCGCGCGGCCTTGAGGTCCAGCAGGGTCGCGGCGATCACCAGGAACTCGCTGGCCACGCCGAGGTCCCACGACTCGTGCACCTCGCCACGCTCGGCGGCGTCGCGGGAGGCCCGCTCCGCCTCGCGGATGTGCGCCACGAACTCGTCGGTCACCACCGCGAGCGCCACCTCGGTGACGTCCATCTGGTGCTTGGCGATGAGCGAGAGCAGCAGGTCGAACGGGCCCTCGAAGTTGTGCAGCCGCACCTGGAACATGCGCGACGACGACCGCTCGGCGGGCTGCGCCTCGACGACGTCGGCCGGCTGCGCCACCTCAGGCTCCGCCGTCACCTGCACGACGTCGGCCCCCTGCGCCACCTCCGCCTCAGGCAGCGTCGCCACGGGCCACGAGCTCCCGGGCGAGCTGACGGTACGCGGCGGCGCCGGGGTGCCCCGGCGCGTACGCCGTGATGGGCTCGGCTGCGACCGTGGCGTCGGGGAACTTGACCGTGCGCCCGATGATCGAGTGCAGCAGCGTGTCGCCGAAGGCCTCGTGCACCCGGGCCACGACCTCCCGGGAGTGGAGAGTGCGCGAGTCGTACATGGTCGGGAGGATACCGTCGATCTCGAGGGCCGGGTTGAGCCGGTCCCGCACCTTCTCGATGGTCTCCACCAGCAGCGCGACGCCGCGCAGCGCGAAGAACTCGCACTCCAGCGGGATCAGCACGCCGTGCGCCGCCGTCAGAGCGTTCACGGTGAGCAGCCCGAGGCTCGGCTGGCAGTCGATGAGGATCACGTCGTAGTCGTCGATCACCGGGCGCAGGGCGCGGGCCAGCACCGACTCCCGGGCGACCTCGCCCACGAGCTGCACCTCCGCGGCCGACAGGTCGATGTTCGCGGGCAGCACGTCGAGGTTCTCGATGCCTGACGGCAGCACGACGTCGCCGACCTCCACGCCCCGCTCCATGAGCAGGTTGTAGACCGTCAGGTCGAGCTCGTGCGGGTTGACGCCGATGCCGACCGACGCGGCGCCCTGCGGGTCGAAGTCGACCAGCAGCACCTTGCGCCCGTACTCCGCCAGGCAGGCGCCGAGGTTGATCGTCGTCGTGGTCTTGCCCACGCCGCCCTTCTGGTTGCACATCGCGATGATGCGCGCCGGGCCGTGGCTCGCCAGGGGCGCCGGCTCGGGCAGGTCCGGCATGACCCGCCCCACGACGTCGCGCACGATCTCCGAGTCGTCGGGAGCGCCGACGACCGTCTTGCCGAGAAGAATGTCGGTCATCGTGCTCGCTCCTTCCGGGCTGGGTGCCTCGCTCACGCCCGCCACGCTATACCAGAGTGTGGGCGCTGCCCGGCTCGAAGCCCCGGCGTGGCGTCGTTCGGCTAGCGCGCCCGGGGGTGGGCGGCGGCGTAGACCTCGCGCAGGGCGTCGGGGGTGACCATCGTGTAGATCTGCGTGGTCGTGACCGAGGCATGTCCCAGCAGCTCCTGCACCACGCGGACGTCGGCCCCGCCGGACAGCAGGTGGGTCGCGAACGAGTGCCGCAGGGTGTGCGGCGAGACATGCTCCGTGAGCCCGGCCCGCGCGGCGGAGGCCTGCAGCGCGGCCCAGGCGGTCTGCCGAGACATGCGCGCGCCGCGCGTGTTGAGGAACAGGGCGGGCGTGCCCCGGCCGGCCGCGGCCAGCGCAGGACGGGCCCGCACCAGGTAGGCCTGCAGCGCGTCGCGGGCGAACGAGCCCACGGGCACCACCCGCTCCTTGGACCCCTTGCCGAGCAGCCGGACTGCGGTGCTGTCCCCCACGCCGTCGACGTCGAGGCCCACGATCTCGGAGATCCGCGCGCCCGTGGCGTACAGCAGCTCCAGCAGCGCCCGGTCCCGCAGCGGCAGCGGCCCGTCGCCGGTGCCCGCGGCGTCGAGCAGTCCGGCGACGTCGTCGACGGACAGGGCGTGCGGCAGCCGCCGCATCTGGGTCGGG
>NZ_KI911761.1:39267-47370 GCF_000515355.1 Promicromonospora kroppenstedtii DSM 19349
GACGAAGGCGGTGACGTCGGACTCCGTCACGCCGGACAGGCCGCTGCGGCCGGCCGTGTCCAGGTAGGCCACGTAGCGCACGAGGTCGCGCCGGTAGGCGGCGACGGTGTTGGCCGAGAGGCCGCGCTCCACGCTCAGGTGCGCGAGGTAGTCCCGCAGCGCACGGTCGAGCCGACCGGTCTCGACCGCGGTGGGCGGCGGGCCGGGGTGGTTCTCACGGAACGACGGATGGGCCAGTGCTGAGGACACCGGCCCATCATGCCGAGCGGGGGCGGGTGAAGCGGGCGGGGCGCGCCGGAGGCGGCACCCACCGGTGGTCAGGAGGGGTTGATCCCGAACAGCTCGGCCCGCGAGCGGATCACCTGGGCACGAGCGAGGCGCGGCTTGTCGCTGCCGTCTCGGATCACGGAGCCGGCCGCCTCGAACTCGGCGAAGAAGTCGACCGCCCAGGCGACGTCGGACGACGTCGGCGCGAACGACTCGTTGATGACGGCCGACTGCTCGAAGTCGAGGCAGAGCTTGCCGGTCATGCCGAGGCCCACGGCGTCGGCCGACTGCTCGCGCAGCAGCGCGTGCGAGGAGCCGACCGTGGGGCCGTCCACGGGGCCGGGCAGGCCCCCGATGCGGCTGGCGACCACGAGGCGGGTGCGCGGGTACGCCATGGCCATCGGCTCGTTGGCGGCGCCGGTGTCACGGCGGTAGTCGCCCGAGCCGAACGCGAGCCGGAACGCGCCGCGCGCCCGGGCGATGTGCACGGCCTCCTCGATGCCGAGGGCCGACTCCACGAGCGGGATCACGGGCACGTCGCCGCCGAGCCGCTGCGCGGTGTCGACGACGTCGTCCGCGCTCTCGGTCTTGGCGAGCATCACACCGTTGAGGCCCTCGAGCCCGCGCAGGTAGGCCACGTCGTCGGCCCAGGAGGGTGCGGTGCGGTCGTTGATCCGGACCCAGGCGCTGCCGCCGTTCTTGATCCACCGGATGACGTTCTCGCGTGCCTCGTCCTTGAGCGAGTCGTCGATCGCGTCCTCGCAGTCGAGGATGACCTGGTCCGCCCGGGAGAGCTGCGCCTTGTCGAAGAGCTCGGTGCGCATGGCGGACAGCAGGAGCCAGGCCCGCGCGTAGTCGGGGGCGACGCGCGACTTCTCGCGCGCGGCGCGGCGGGGCGCGAGGTCGCTCTCGGGGACGACGGCGGACGCCGTCGGCAGGCCCGACGAGTAGCCCGCGGACTGCGCGGTGGGCTGGTCTGCGGTTTCGGTGGTTCGGTCGGCAGGGGTCTCGGTCACGCGCCCAGCCTAGGCGGCGACAAGTGGCCTGGCCGAATCATGACCCCCGCTATGCAGAGGTCTGGTCCGGGCCCCAGGACGGCGTGGTCAGAAGGGCAGGAAGACGTCGACCGCGACCGCGACGAAGAGCAGCGACAGGTACGTGATCGAGCCGTGGAACACCTTCATGGCGCCCAGCTTGCCGCTGGCCTTGCCCTGCGCCCGGCGCAGCATGGCGATCGTGGACCAGAGGAACCAGCCGCCCAGCACCGCGGCCACCACGGTGTACACCCAGGACATGCCCGCGAGCGGGGTCAGCGCCAGCGAGCAGGCGATCATCGCGATCGTGTAGCCCACCATCTCGGCCGCGACGCGCTTGTCGTCGCTGACCACGGGGAGCATCGGCACGTTGGCGTTCGCGTAGTCCTTCTTGAACTTGATCGACAGCGGCCAGTAGTGCGGCGGCGTCCAGAAGAAGATGATGCCGAACAGCGCCAGCGCCGCCCAGCTCAGCCCGCCGGTGACCGAGGCCCAGCCGATGAACACCGGCATGCAGCCCGCGATACCGCCCCACACGATGTTCTGCGGGGTGCGGCGCTTGAGGATCATCGTGTAGCCCACGACGTAGATCGCGATGGCGCCGAGCGTGAGCCACATCGCGGCCCAGTTGATCACCAGCGCGAACCACGCGAGCGACAGCAGGCCGAGGATCGAGGCGAACACCAGGCCGGCGCGCGGCGTGATCTCGCCCGTGGCCAGCGGGCGCTTCTTGGTGCGGTTCATGACCTGGTCGATGTCCCGGTCCCACCACATGTTGAACGCGTTGGCGCTGCCGGCGGCGCCGGCGCCGCCGATCAGCGTGGCGACGATCAGCCAGAAGCTGGGCAGGCCGTCGGCGGCCAGGATCATGGTGGGCACCGTCGTGACGAGCAGCAGCTCGATGACGCGGGGCTTGGTCAGGGCGACGTAGGCGCCGGCGCGGCGCATGAACCAGCCCCCGGGACGCTGCTCGACGGCGGCGTCCGGTGCGTCGTGCCCGGACGTCTGGGGACGCGCGGTCTGGCCGGTCGTCGGGTGGCTCGTTCTCACGCGCGTCGCAGTTCCGTTCGGGAGGGTCCTGGAAGTCGGTAACGCACCTGGTCGGCGCTGTTGCCGGTCGGGTGCGTGCCCATGGTACGTCGCGGGGTGACCGGGTCGCGCACCGCATTCCGGTCCGGCCCTGTGAGATTTGTCCGCCGCAGCCCGGGACGAACAGTCCGTGGACAGCCCTGCGCAACGGATTACGCGCGCGTATAGGGTTGTTGACGCCATCGAACGAAGGGCGGCAGGCATCCCGCCGCCGCCGCACGCACGCTGCGCGGCTCTCCAGCGCGTCCGCTCTCCGGACCAGGACGAGGGCCGCCGGCGGAGAGAAAGAGGACTCGTGAACGCTTTCGACCCCGTGCTGAAGCCCCTTGAGTGGTCGGAGCTCGACGAGCGAGCGGTCAAGGCCATCAAGGCGCTGGCCGCGGACGCCGTCGAGAAGGTGGGCAACGGACACCCCGGAACCGCGATCTCGCTCGCGCCGGCCGCGTACCTCCTCTTCCAGAAGGCCATGCGCCACGACCCGTCGGACCCCGACTGGATCGGCCGCGACCGCTTCGTGCTGAGCGCCGGACACTCGTCGCTGACGATCTACCTGCAGCTCTTCCTCGCGGGCTACGGCCTGGAGATGGAGGACCTCGAGGCTCTGCGTACCTGGGGTTCCAAGACCCCGGGCCACCCCGAGCTCGGCCACACCGCCGGGGTCGAGATCACGACGGGCCCGCTGGGCCAGGGCCTCGCCTCCTCCGTCGGCATGGCGTTCGCCTCGCGCCGCGAGCGGGGTCTGCTCGACCCGGCCGCCGCTCCCGGCGAGTCCCCGTTCGACCACCACGTGTACGTCATCGCCTCGGACGGCGACCTGCAGGAGGGCGTGACCTCCGAGGCCTCGTCGCTGGCCGGTCACCAGCAGCTCGGCAACCTGATCGTGATCTGGGACGACAACAAGATCTCGATCGAGGACGACACCAACATCGCCTTCACCGAGGACGTGCTGAAGCGCTACGAGGCCTACGGCTGGCACACCCAGCGCGTGGACTGGACCTCGGGCGGCGCCGGCTACGCCGAGGACACCGACGCGCTGGCCGCGGCGCTGGACGCCGCCAAGGCCGAGACCGGCAAGCCGTCGATCATCGCGCTGCGCACCATCATCGGCTGGCCGTCGCCCACCAAGCAGAACACGGGTGGCATCCACGGCTCGGCCATGGGCGCCGACGAGGTCAAGGGCCTCAAGTCCGCGCTCGGCCTGGACCCCGAGGCCACGTTCGCGATCGACGACGAGGTGCTCGCGTACACGCGCTCCGTCGCCCGGCGGCAGGCCACCGAGCGTGAGGCCTGGGAGACGGCCTTCACCGCCTGGTCCGAGGCCAACCCGGAGCAGGCCGCCCTCCTGAAGCGCCTGCGCGCCCACGAGCTGCCCGAGGGCTGGGCCGAGTCGCTGCCCGAGTTCGAGGCGAGCGAGAAGGGCGTCGCGACCCGTGCGGCGTCGGGCAAGGTGCTGACCGCGCTCAAGGACGTGCTGCCCGAGCTGTGGGGCGGCTCCGCCGACCTCGCCGGCTCGAACAACACGACCATGGACGGCGTGCCGTCGTTCGTGCCGACCGAGCACGCGACCAAGAAGTTCCCGGGCGACCCCTACGGCCGCACCCTGCACTTCGGCATCCGCGAGCACGCCATGGGCTCGATCCTGAACGGCATCGTGCTGCACGGCCTGACCCGCCCCTACGGCGGTACGTTCCTGCAGTTCGCCGACTACATGCGTGCCTCGGTGCGCCTGGCCGCGCTGATGAGCATCCCGACCACCTTCGTCTGGACGCACGACTCGATCGGCCTCGGCGAGGACGGCCCGACCCACCAGCCGGTCGAGCACCTCGCCGCGCTGCGCGCCATCCCGAACCTCGACGTCGTCCGCCCGGCGGACGCGAACGAGACCGCCTGGGCCTGGCGCGGGATCCTCGAGAACACGAAGAACCCGGCCGGCATCGTGCTGACCCGGCAGAACGTGCCCACGTACCCGCGCGGTACCGACGGCTTCGCCGGCGCCGAGGGCACCCTCAAGGGCGGCTACGTGCTCCTGGACACCGACGGCACGCCCGACGTCGTCCTCGTGGGCACCGGCTCCGAGGTGCAGCTCGCCGTCGAGGCGCGCGCGATCCTCGCTGCCGACGGCATCCAGGCCCGCGTGGTCTCCATGCCCTCGCGCGAGTGGTTCGACCAGCAGGACGAGGCCTACCGCGAGTCGGTCATCCCGTCCGGCGTGAAGGCCCGCGTCTCGGTCGAGGCCGGCGTGGCGCAGGGCTGGCGCGAGGTCGTCGGCGACGCCGGCCGCATCGTCTCGCTCGAGCACTACGGCGCCTCGGCGGACTACAAGACGCTCTACGCCGAGTACGGCATCACCTCCGAGGCGGTCGCCCAGGCCGCCAAGGAGTCGATCGAGGCGGCGTCCTGAACCGCGCCGGAACACCTGGACACGAGAGAGGAAGGGCACGATGACTGACAGCACCAGCGACAGCAGCGAGAACGTCAGCCCCACCGAGCGGCTGTCCGAGGCGGGTGTCGCCATCTGGCTCGACGACCTGTCCCGTGAGCGGCTGCGCAGCGGCAATCTCGCCGAGCTCATGACCAGCAGGAACGTCGTGGGCGTGACGACCAATCCCACGATCTTCGCCGCCGCGCTCGCGCACGGCGACGCCTACGCGGGCACGCTGAGCGAGCTCGCGGGGTCCGACGTCGAGTCCGCGGTCGAGCGCATCACCACGGACGACGTGCGCGACGCCGCGGACCTGCTGCGCCCCGTCTACGACGCCACCGGCGCCGTGGACGGCCGCGTGTCCATCGAGGTGGACCCCCGGCTGGCGCGCGACACCGCGGCGACGGAGACCACGGCCGTACGGCTGTGGGAGACCGTCGCGCGGCCGAACGTGATGATCAAGATCCCCGCCACGGTCGAGGGCCTGCCGGCCATCACGTCGACCCTGGCGAAGGGCATCAGCGTCAACGTGACGCTGATCTTCTCGATCGAGCGGTACCGGGCGGTCATGGACGCGTTCCTGGCCGGCCTGGAGCAGGCCAAGGCGGCCGGACATGACCTGTCCGTGATCGGCTCGGTCGCGTCGTTCTTCGTGTCCCGCGTGGACTCCGAGGTCGACAAGCGGCTGAACGCCGTCGGCACGGACGAGGCGCTCGCGCTGCGCGGGCAGGCCGCCATCGCGAACGCCCGCCTGGCCTTCGCCGCCTACGAGGAGGTCTTCTCCGGTGAGCGCTGGGCCGCCCTCGCGGCGGCCGGCGCGCAGCCGCAGCGGCCGCTGTGGGCGTCGACCGGCGTGAAGGACCCGGCCTACCGCGACACGATGTACGTGGACGAGCTCGTGGTGGCCGGCGTCGTGAACACGATGCCCGAGAAGACGCTCGACGCGTTCGCCGACCACGGCATCGTCCTCGCGGACACCGTGACCGGCTCCGGCGAGCAGGCGGCCGCGACCATCGCGGCCGTCGAGGCGCAGGGCATCTCCATGGACGAGGTGACCGCACAGCTGGAGGACGAGGGCGTGACGAAGTTCGAGGTCAGCTGGGACGAGCTCCTGACGACCACCAAGACCGGCCTCGACGGGGCCGGCGCAGGGGGCGGCGAGCGGTGAGGCCGGCCAAGATCGCGCAGGGGGTCAACCCCCTGCGCGACCCCCTCGACCTGCGGCTCCCGCGCATCGCGGGGCCGAGCGGACTCGTGATCTTCGGCGTGACGGGCGACCTGTCGCGCAAGAAGCTCATGCCCGCCGTCTACGACCTCGCCAACCGCGGCCTCCTGCCGCCGGGCTTCGCCCTGACGGGCTTCGCACGGCGCGACTGGGAGGACCAGGACTTCGCACAGGTGGTGCACGACGCCGTCAAGGAGTACGCCCGTACCCCCTTCCGGGAGGCCACGTGGCGCCAGCTCGCCGAGGGCATCCGGTTCGTCCAGGGCTCCTTCGACGACGACGACGCGTTCGAGCGCCTGCGTGAGACCGTCGAGACGCTCGACAAGGAGCGCGGCACGGGCGGCAACCACGCGTTCTACCTGTCGGTGCCGCCGTCGGCGTTCCCCGTGGTGTGCGAGCAGCTCTCCAAGCACGGGCTGTCACGGCCCGACGACGACGCGGACGGCGACGGCGTGCACGCCTGGCGGCGCGTCGTCATCGAGAAGCCGTTCGGGCACGACCTGGCCAGCGCCAAGGAGCTCGACGCGGTCGTGTCCAAGGTCTTCGACCCGGACTCGGTGTTCCGCATCGACCACTACCTGGGCAAGGAGACGGTCCAGAACCTCCTGGCGCTGCGCTTCGCGAACACCATGTTCGAGCCCCTGTGGAACTCGAACTACGTGGACCACGTCCAGATCACCATGGCCGAGGACATCGGCATCGGTGGCCGCGCCGGGTACTACGACGGGATCGGCGCCGCGCGCGACGTCATCCAGAACCACCTGATCCAGCTCCTGGCGCTGGTGGCCATGGAGGAGCCCCGCAACTTCGACGCCGCCGAGCTGCGGGCCGAGAAGATCAAGGTGCTCTCGTCGGTGCGGCTGCCCCACGACCTCGGCAAGCACACGGCCCGCGGCCAGTACGAGGCCGGCTGGCAGGGTGGCGAGGAGGTGCCCGGCTTCCTCGAGGAGGACGGCATCGCGAAGGACTCCACCACGGAGACCTTCGCCGCCATCCGGGTGGACGTCGACAACCGCCGTTGGGCGGGCGTCCCGTTCTACCTGCGGCACGGCAAGCGCCTGGGCCGCCGCGTCACCGAGGTGGCCGTGGTGTTCAAGAAGGCGCCCCACCTGCCCTTCGAGACGTCGCTGACGTCCGAGCTCGGCAACAACGCCCTGGTCATCCGTGTGCAGCCCGACGAGGGCGTCACCATGCGGTTCGGGGCCAAGGTGCCGGGCACGGCGATGCAGGTGCGTGACGTGACGATGGACTTCGGGTACGGCCACTCGTTCACCGAGTCCTCCCCCGAGGCCTACGAGCGTCTCATCCTGGACGTGCTGCTCGGCGACCCGCCGCTCTTCCCGACGCGCGAGGAGGTCGAGCTCTCCTGGAAGATCCTCGACCCGATCACGTCCTACTGGGCGCGCAAGGGTCAGCCGGAGCCCTACGCTTCCGGCACCTGGGGTCCGCCGTCGGCCGACGCCATGATGGAGCGCGACGGCAGGGTCTGGAGGCGACCGTGATCATCGACATGCCGGACACCACGACCAACCAGGTCAACAAGCGTCTGGTGCGCCTGCGCGACGAGGGCGGCGCGGTGGCCCTGGGCCGCGTGCTGACCCTCGTGGTCCTGGCCGACGAGGGCGACATCGAGGAGTCGGTCGAGGCCGCCAACGACGCGAGCCGGGAGCACCCGTGCCGCGTCATCGTCGTCGCCCCGGCGACCGAGGGCAGCAGCACGCACCTGGACGCGCAGATCCGCGTGGGCGGTGACGCCGGCGCCTCCGAGGTGGTGGTGCTGCGTGCCTCCAAGCCGCTCCTGGCGCGGGCCGACACGCTGGTGATGCCGCTCCTGCTGCCCGACGCGCCGATCGTGGCCTGGTGGCCGCGCGAGGCGCCCGAGGTGCCGTCGCAGGACCCGGTGGGCGCCATGGCGACCCGCCGGATCATCGACAGCACCACGGCGAAGCACCCGCAGGAGATGCTGGGCAACCTCGCCGGGACGTACGCCCCCGGGGACACCGACCTCGCGTGGGCGCGCGTCACGCTGTGGCGGGCGCTCATCGCGGCCGCCGTCGAGCAGCCGC
>NZ_KI911761.1:47470-52627 GCF_000515355.1 Promicromonospora kroppenstedtii DSM 19349
GGGCGCCGTCGGGCAGGCCCGGACGCTCTGGCTCCTGGACCTGGACGCCGCCGGCGCCACCTCGCCGGAGTAGAACCAGGGCGAAGTGGAACGGGAGCGGGACGAAGACCCTGATCAGGGTTCTTGTCCCGCTCCCGTTCCATTTCGCGACGGTTCTACTTCGCCGCGTGTAAGTCTCTTAGCGTGCGACGCGGCCGCCACGGCGGACGCGAAGCGCCTCCAGCGCCTCCTCGAGAAGGGCGGCGCCGTCCTCGTCGGACCTGCGCTCCTTCACGTAGGCGAGGTGCGTCTTGTACGGCTCGTTCCGTACCGGACTCGGCGGGTTCACCGGGTCCATGCCGGCGGGGAAGCCGCACCGCGGGCAGTCCCACTGCGCAGGGGCCTCGACGTCCTCGCCCACCGAGAAGCTCGGTGCTGTCTCGTGCCCGTTGGCACACCAGTAAGAAACTCGGACACGCGGGGCGGTGTCGCCCCGCTCCGTCTCTCCGAGAGGGCCGGCGCCTACCCGGCTCCCCCGAATCGCATGACCGCCTGATGCCACGTCTGTCGTCCCCTCTGTGTGTGGCCGTCAGCTGCTAGGCGCTTGGCGACCGGGTCAGCTGACCTTCTGGATGAGTCCGAGCAGGACGATCACCACGGCCCACACGAGGGCGAAGGCGATTGTGATGCGATTGAGGTTCCGCTCGGCCACGCCGGACGAACCGGCGCCCATCGAGATACCGCCACCGAACATGTCGGACAGACCGCCACCCTTGCCCTTGTGGAGCAGGATGAGCATGGTGAGAAAGCCGCTGGTCAGGACCAGCAGGACTTCCAGGATGATGCGGAGCGCGTCCACGGTTCACGTCCTCGGTTGTAGATGTGCCGGGCGTTCTCCCGGCGGCGGATTCGGGTCAAGAGTAAGCGAGACGTACCTCACAGTGCGAACCCCCTGATCAGGGGTTTATGGGACCCGGATCAGACGTCGCACGCGGAACATCGCGCCCGAGTGAGGGTACCTCAGGCAGGTTGCGGGACGGTCTCACGACCGAACGTGTCAGACCCACAGATCACTCCCGTGACCTGTGGGTCTGACATGTGCGCGGGGTAGGTCTCAGACTCTGCTTTCTGTCGCCTGAGACCGCCGCTCCGCTCCGGGCGAGTGCCTCGTACCTCGGCCCTCACCCTGCGCTGCGGTCAGGTCTCAGACTCTGCTTTCTGTCGCCTGAGACCGCCGCTCCGCTCCGGGCGAGTGCCTCGTACCTCGGCCCTCACCCTGCGCTGCGCTCTGGTCTCAGGCGACGACGTGGGACTGGTAGCGCGCGATCTTCGCGAACTCCTCGGGGTCCAGGCTCGCGCCGCCCACCAGGGCGCCGTCGACGTCGGGCTGCGCCATGATCTGCGCGACGTTGCCCGACTTGACCGAGCCGCCGTACAGGACGCGGACGCCGGCCGCGGCGCTCTCGTCGCACAGCTCGCCCAGCACGCGGCGGATCGCGCCGCAGACCTCCTGCGCGTCGTCCGGGGTGGCGACCTCGCCGGTGCCGATGGCCCAGACGGGCTCGTAGGCGATGACGATCTTGGCGATCTGCTCGCTCGGCACGTCGGCCAGCGCGGCCTCGACCTGCGCGAGGGTGTGCGAGACCTGGTTGCCCGCCCTACGGACCTCCAGGCCCTCGCCGACGCACAGGATCGGGGTCAGGCCGTGCGCGAACGCGGCGCGCACCTTGGCGTTGACGACGTCGTCCGACTCGGCGTGGTACTCACGGCGCTCCGAGTGGCCGATGACCACGTAGGTGCAGCCGAGCTTGTTCAGCATCGTGCCCGAGATCTCGCCCGTGTAGGCACCGGACTCGTGCCGGGACAGGTCCTGGGCGCCATAGACGATCTCCAGCTTGTCGGCGTCGACCAGCGTCTGCACCGAGCGCAGGTCGGTGAACGGCGGGATGACCGCCACCTCCACCGCGGCGTAGTCGTGCTTGGCGTCCTTCAGGGTCCAGGACAGCTTCTGGACCGTGCTGATCGCCTGCTGGTGGTCCAGGTTCATCTTCCAGTTGCCCGCCATCAGCGGCGTGCGGGTGGTAGCCACGTGCTTCTTCTTTCTGTTCGGAGGTACGTCAGGTCAGCGTGTGGGACTCAGGCGGTGCTTGTTTCCGCCTGAGTCTGCGGTTTGCTCCTGGCGGTGCGCCTTCGGCTCAGTCGGCGAGCACCGTGAGGCCCGGGAGCTCCTTGCCCTCGAGCAGCTCCAGGCTCGCGCCGCCACCGGTCGAGATGTGGCTGAACCCGGCCTCGTCGAAGCCGAGGACCCGCACGGCCGCGGCCGAGTCGCCGCCGCCCACGATGGAGAACCCGCCGGCCGTCGTCGCCTCGATGATGCCCTGGGCCACGGCCTTGGTGCCGTCGGCGAACGCCTCGAACTCGAACACGCCCATGGGGCCGTTCCAGGCGATGGTCTTCGCGTCGGCCAGCTTGCCGGCGAACAGCTTGCCGGACTCGGGGCCGATGTCGAGGCCCATGGTGCCGTCCGGGATCGCGTCGGCCGCGACCACGCGGTGCGCGGCGTCGGCGGCGAACGAGTCCGCAGCGACGATGTCGACCGGCAGCACGATCTCGACGCCGTTCGCCTCGGCCGTGGCCAGGTAGCCCTTGACGGTCTCGATCTGGTCGTTCTCCAGCAGGCTGTTGCCCACCGACAGGCCCTTGGCGGCCAGGAACGTGAAGACCATGCCGCCGCCGATGAGCAGGCGGTCCGCCTTGGTCAGCAGGTTCGCGATGACGCCGAGCTTGTCCGAGACCTTGGAGCCGCCGAGCACGACGGCGTAGGGACGCTCGGGGTCACCGGTCGCCTTCGAGAGCGACTCGACCTCGTTCAGGACCAGGTCGCCGGCCGCGGCGGGCAGCACCTGCGCGATGTCGTACACCGAGGCCTGCTTGCGGTGCACCACACCGAAGCCGTCCGACACGAACGCGTCGGCGAGCTGCGCCAGCTCACCGGCGAGCTCGGCACGCTCGGCGTCGACCTTCGAGGTCTCGCGGGCGTCGAACCGGACGTTCTCCAGGAGGGCGACCTGGCCGTCGGCCAGGGCGTCGACCGTGGCCTTCGCGGACGGACCCACGAGGTCCTGCGCGAGGGGGACGTCCTGGCCGAGCAGCTCGCCCAGGCGGGCGGCGACGGGGGCCAGGGAGTACTGGGGGTCCGGCGCGCCCTTGGGGCGGCCCAGGTGGGCCAGCACGACGACGCGGGCACCGGCGTCGGCCAGGCGCGTCAGCGTGGGCAGCGCGGCGCGGATGCGGCCGTCGTCCGTGATGGTCTTGCCGTCCAGCGGCACGTTGAAGTCGGAGCGGACCAGGACGCGCTTGCCGCGCAGGTCGCCGAGGGAGTCGATGGTCTTCATGAGCACTCCAGGTCGGGGACCGGCCGCCAGGAGAGGCCGGTCGAGGTTCCGTACATGACGACGTCCGCGTGCGCCGGCTGGCCGATGCGCACGCGGACGTCGGAGTTCACGCTTCCGAGAGAGCTGTCAGAGCTTCTCGCCGACGAACACGGTGAGGTTCACGAGGCTGTTCGAGTAGCCCCACTCGTTGTCGTACCAGGAGACGACCTTGACCTGGTTGCCGATCACCTTGGTGAGCTTCGCGTCGTAGATGCTCTGGTGCGGGTTGGTCACGATGTCCGAGGAGACGATGTCGTCCTCGACGTACTCCAGGATGCCCTTGAGCGGGCCCTCGGAGGCGGCCTTGACGGCGGCGTTGACCTCGTCGATGGTCACCTCGCGCGACGCCTCGAAGGTGAGGTCCGTGGCCGAGCCGGTGATGACCGGCACGCGCAGGGCGTAGCCGTCCAGCTTGCCCTTCAGCTCCGGCAGCACCAGGGCGACGGCCTTGGCGGCACCCGTGGTGGTCGGGACGATGTTCTGCGCGGCGGCGCGGGCACGGCGCAGGTCCTTGTGCGGGCCGTCCTGCAGGTTCTGGTCACCCGTGTAGGCGTGGATCGTGGTCATGAGGCCACGCTCGATGCCGATCGAGTCGTTCAGCGCCTTGGCCAGCGGGGCGAGGCAGTTCGTGGTGCACGACGCGTTCGAGATGATGTTGTGCGCGGCCGGGTCGTACAGCTCGTGGTTGACGCCCATGACGAACGTCGCGTCCTCGTTCTTGGCCGGGGCCGAGATGATGACCTTCTTGGCACCGGCGTCGATGTGCGCCTTCGCCTTGGTGGCGTCCGTGAAGAAGCCCGTGGACTCGATGACGATGTCCGCACCCAGCTCGCCCCAGGGGAGGTCGGCGGGGTTGCGCTCGGCGAGCGCACGGATCTTCTTGCCGTCCACGATGATGTTCTCGTCGTCGAAGTCGACCGACTTGCCGAAGCGGCCCAGCGTCGTGTCGTACTTGAGCAGGTGCGCGAGCGTCTTGTTGTCGGTGAGGTCGTTCACGCCCACGACCTCGATGTCCGCACCCGACTCCACGAGAGCCCGGTAGAAGTTCCTGCCGATACGGCCGAAGCCGTTGATGCCGACGCGGATGGTCACAATGCCCTCCTCAGGGGCGCCGGCCGTCCCGGCGCACACGTTTCCTTGTATCTGACGCCACTGTCGTCGATGCCCGACGGACCAGTGCGTTGCCAGGGGGTTTCCGGGCACCGCGACCCCGCGACGACCCGAAGGGGAAACGCGATGGTCACGGCGTCGTCACCTGACGATTTCGAGCCTATACCCGAACCGTGCCGATCCGTGACCCGAGCCGGACAGCCTGGAACTCCAGGTTCTGTCCTTTCCCACAAAAACGGATCCCACGGAATCGGATCACAGATCGAGCAGGTCGGCGGACAGCCCTGCCTCCGTGTCCGGGATGCCCAGCTCGAGGGCGCGCTTGTCCGCCGTCGACAGCAGACGGCGGATCCGGCCCGCCACCGCGTCCTTGGAGAGCTGCGGATCGGCCAGGCGGCCCAGCTCCTCCAGCGAGGCCTGCTTGTGGGCCAGGCGCAGCTCACCGGCCTGGCGCAGGTGCTCGGGCAGCTCGTCGCCCAGGATCTCGAAGGCCCGCTGGACGCGCGCTCCGGCGGCCACGGCCGCCCGGGCGGAGCGGCGCAGGTTGGCGTCGTCGAAGTTGGCCAGCCGGTTGGCGGTGCCGCGCACCTCGCGGCGCTCGCGCCGCTCCTCCCAGACCTTCAGGGTCTCGGGT
>NZ_KI911761.1:52727-58745 GCF_000515355.1 Promicromonospora kroppenstedtii DSM 19349
GCCGCTCGCCCCCCGCCGTCTCGACGGGCGCGGCGTCGGCCAGGGCCGGCAGCTCGACGACGACGTCGCCCTGCGTCCAGACCGTCGCCGGCGGGCTGACGTGCACCGCGCCCGCCGGCCCGGTCAACGTCACGGGCAGGAACCGGTCGCCGTTGTGCGACGGCTCACCGCCGGAGGTGTCGGTCAGCCCGCCCGCGACCGCGAGCGTCCAGCCCTCGCCGGTCGACGCCAGGTCCGCGACGGGCATGCCGCACGACCAGTCCGTCCCCTCGAACCAGGGCGGCTGGTAGCCGTCCTGGTAAGGCGCCTCCGCACCGCCGGACCCGCCGTCGTCGGTGGGCTCGCCGCCCGACCCTGACTCGCCCGTGGCAGGCTCGCCCGACGGCGACGTCTGGCCGGTCGGCTCCGTGCTCGGGGTGGCCGGAGCGCTGGTCTCCGCCTCCTGCGGCGTGTCGGCCTGGCAGGCCGTCGTCGTGGCCAGCGCGGCACCCACCACCACTGCCGCCGCCAGCCGGGACATCCGTGTCGTACGCATGGCTGCTCCTCGTCCGGGCACCCCAGCGGCGCCCGTCATGACCTGTGACGCCCGGGCGCCCGGGACCGTTGCCCCGGACGGGGCGTACCGGTCGGCCTGTCGGGCAGGACCGGTCAGGCCGCGCCGACGGCGAGCGGCACCGGCGCCACGTGCACCGGGAAGTTCACCGACCGCGAGATGAAGCACATCGCGTGCGCCTTGTGGTGCAGCGCGGCCACGTGCTCGTCGGTGGCGAGCTCGCCGGCGTCCACCACGACGCGCGGGTGGAGCGTCACGTCGGTGAACGCGCCCTCGCCCCGCGACTCCACGCGCATGGTGCCGGTCGCCGCGTCGGTGTACTCCCGCACGATCAGGCCGGACTCCGCTGCCAGGTGCAGGAACCAGAGCATGTGGCACTGGCTCAGGCTGACGACGAACAGTTCCTCGGGGTTGTATCGGCCCGGGTCGCCCCGGAACGCCGGGTCCGCCGAGCCCAGCAGGGGCGGCTTGTGGGCCAGGTCGATCTCGTGGTCGCGCGAGTACGCGGTGTACGAGGACGTACCCGTGTCCCCCGCGCCGGTCCACCGCACCGTCACGGCGTAGTCATGCGTGGCTCCGCTCATGGACTCACCCTAGGGTGCGCCCGGCCCGCAGGCCATCACTTCGCCCCGCACGACACGCCGTGAGTCTCAGGCCGAGGCGGCCGCCTTGGCCCGGCTGGTCTTCCGGGACGCGGTCTTGCGCTTGGCCGCACCGTTGGTCGGCGGCAGCACCGGCACCTCGCCCGCCCGCGCGTGGCCGTCCAGGATCTCCGCGAGGTAGGTGCCCGTGTGGCTCTCCGGCACCTCCGCGACGACCTCGGGCGTGCCCTGCGCCACGACGTTGCCGCCGCCGCTGCCACCCTCCGGGCCCATGTCGATGACCCAGTCGGCGTTCTTGATGACGTCGAGGTTGTGCTCGATCACGATGACCGTGTTGCCCTTGTCCGCCAGCGACTGGAGCACGCCGAGCAGCCGGCGGACGTCCTCGAAGTGCAGGCCCGTCGTCGGTTCGTCCAGCACGTAGGCCGACCGGCCCGACGACCTCTTCTGCAGCTCCGCCGCCAGCTTGACGCGCTGCGCCTCGCCGCCGGACAGGGTGGGCGCGGGCTGGCCGAGACGCACGTAGCCGAGGCCGACGTCGACCAGCGTGGACAGGTGCCGCGAGATGGCCGGGAACGCCTTGAAGAACTCCGCGGCCTCCTCGATCGGCATGTCGAGCACGTCGGCGACCGTCTTGCCCTTGAAGTGCACCTCGAGCGTCTCGCGGTTGTACCGCGCCCCGTGGCACACCTCGCACGGCACGTACACGTCGGGCAGGAAGTTCATCTCGATCTTGATCGTGCCGTCGCCCGCGCACGCCTCGCAGCGCCCGCCCTTGACGTTGAACGAGAAGCGGCCGGGCCCGTAGCCGCGCACCTTGGCCTCCTCGGTCTCCGCGAAGATCTTGCGGATCCGGTCCCAGACGCCGGTGTAGGTGGCCGGGTTGGACCGCGGCGTGCGGCCGATCGGCCCCTGGTCCACGTGGACCACCTTGTCGAGCTGGTCCAGGCCCGTCACGCGCTTGTGCCGCCCGGCCACCCGGCGGGCGCCGTTGAGCTGGTTGGCCATGACCGTGTACAGGATCGAGTTCACGAGCGTCGACTTGCCCGAGCCCGAGACGCCCGACACCACGGTCAGCACGCCCAGCGGGAACGACACGTCGACGTCGCGCAGGTTGTTCTCGTGCGCGCCCACGACCGTGACCTGCCGCTTGGGGTCGACGGGCCGGCGCTCGGCCGGCACGGGGATCGAGCGGCGCCCGGCGAGGTACGCGCCCGTGAGCGAGTCCTGCTGCTCCAGCAGCCCGGCGTAGTCGCCCGAGTGGATGACGACGCCGCCGTGCTCGCCCGCGCCCGGACCGATGTCGACGATCCAGTCGGCCGCGCGGATCGTGTCCTCGTCGTGCTCGACCACGATGAGCGTGTTGCCCAGGTCCCGCAGGCGGGTGAGCGTGTCGATGAGCCGGCGGTTGTCGCGCTGGTGCAGGCCGATCGACGGCTCGTCCAGCACGTACAGCACGCCCACCAGGCCGGAACCGATCTGCGTCGCGAGCCGGATGCGCTGCGCCTCGCCGCCGGACAGCGTGCCCGCGGGCCGCTCCAGCGTGAGGTAGTGCAGCCCGACGTCGAGCAGGAAGCCCAGGCGCGCGTGGATCTCCTTGAGCACCTCGGTGGCGATCTGTGCCTCGCGGACGCCGAGCTCGATGCCCTTGAGGAACTCGGCGGCCTCGCCCACGGGGAGGCGGCTCACGTCGGCGATGGACAGCCCGCCCACCTTGACCGCGAGCACCTCGGGCTTGAGGCGCGCTCCACCGCACGTGGGGCACGGCACCTCACGCATGTAGGCCTCGTACTTCTCCTTCGACCAGTCCGAGTCGGTCTCGCGGTGGCGTCGCTCCAGGAACGTCACGGCGCCCTCGAACCCGGTCGAGTACTGCCGCTCGCGGCCCCACCGGTTCTTGTACTTGACGTGCACCTTGTGGTCGCGCCCGTGCAGGATCGCCTCCCGGGCCCTCGCGGGCAGCGCGCGCCACGGCACGTCCATGGAGAACTTCATCTCCTCGGCGAGCGCGGAGAGCACCCGCTCGAAGTACTCCGACGACGTCTGCGCCCACGGAGCCACCGCGCCGCCGCGCAGCGTCTGCTCGTCGTCGGGCACGATCAGGTCGGGGTCGACCTCCAGGCGGAAGCCGATGCCGGTGCACTCGGGGCACGCGCCGTAGGGCGCGTTGAACGAGAAGGTACGCGGCTCGATCTCGTCGAGCGCGAGCGGGTGCTCGTTGGGGCAGGCGCGCTTCTCAGAGAACTTGCGGAGGCGAGCGGGGCCGTCGATGCCCTGGTCGTTCGGAGTGTCGACCAGCTCGATCATGACCAGGCCGTTCGCCAGGGCGAGCGCGGTCTCCACCGAGTCGGTCAGCCGGCGCTGCACGCCCTCACGCGCCACGAGCCGGTCCACGACCACCTCGATGTCGTGCTTCAGCTTCTTCTCCAGCGTGGGCGGGTCGGTCAGCTGCACGACCTCGCCGTCGACCCGGGCGCGCGAGAAGCCCTTGGCCTGCAGCTCCTTGAACAGGTCCGCGTACTCGCCCTTGCGGCCGCGCACGACGGGCGCCAGCACCTGGTAGCGGGTGCCCTCGGGCAGCTCCAGGATCTGGTCCACGATCTGCTGCGGCGTCTGCGACTGGACCTTCTCCCCGCACACGGGGCAGAACTGCGTGCCCGCGCGGGCGTACAGCAGGCGCAGGTAGTCGTAGACCTCGGTGATGGTGCCCACCGTGGAGCGCGGGTTGCGGTTGGTCGACTTCTGGTCGATCGACACCGCGGGCGACAGGCCCTCGATGAAGTCGACGTCAGGCTTGTCCATCTGGCCCAGGAACTGGCGGGCGTAGGCAGACAGGGACTCGACGTACCGGCGCTGACCCTCGGCGAAGATCGTGTCGAACGCGAGCGACGACTTACCCGAACCCGACAGCCCGGTGAAGACGATCAGGCGGTCCCTGGGAAGGTCCAGATCGACGTTCTTGAGGTTGTGCTCACGGGCACCGGAGACGACGAGACGATTGCTCACAGAGGCATCCTAGGGCGCGCCACCGACATTCGCACGCCTGTTCTATGGATCACACTGGCAGACTCGTCACACCCGCGCCGTTCAGCGGATCGCGCGGCCCTCGACGGGGCCCGACCGGCGCACGCGAGCCTGCAGGTCCAGGGCTCGCAGGAGGTCCTGCTCGTGGGCGTAGGAGCCGTCGACGAGCCGCCGCCGGACCGCGACGACCTCCTGCGCGTGATCGGCCGCCGGGTCCGTCATCCCGAGGTCGAGGTGCACGGAGACGAGGTTGGTCAGCGCGGCCGCGAGCCCGGGCAGATGCACGTCCGGGCTGCGCCGGGCGAGCTCCCGGCGCAGGCGCACGGCCTCCGTCGTCGGCTCCACGCCCTCCTGCAGGCGCCCGGCGTCGATCAGGGCCGCGCCGAGGTTGAGCAGCGCGTTGGCGAGAGCGGGCTCGAAGCGGCCGGGGTCCTCCCCCGCGAGCCGCCGGAGGCGCTCGACGGCCTCCCTGGTGGGCGCCACGGCGTCGGCGGCCCGGCCGAGCTCGGCATAGAGCACGCCCAGGTTGGACAGCGAGTGCGCCAGGTGCTCCTCGCCCGGCTGCCCCTCCTCCGCGAGGCCGCGCCGGATCGCCACGGCCTCCTGCTCCAGCGGCAGCGCCTCCTCCGGCTCACCGGCCCGTGAGTGCGTGACCGCGAGGTTGGAGAGGGACGCCGCGAGCATCCGGCGGTACCGCGCCGGGTGCTCGCGGGCGAGGCGACGACGCAGCAGCACGGCCTCTCGCTCGAGCGAGACGGCCTCGTCCAGGTCACCCAGGCGCGACTTGACCGCACCGAGCGAGGCGAGCGTGTAGGCCAGCGTCCAGGTGTGCGTCGCGGGGTTCTCGCGGACCAGCTCGCGCCGGACGGCGGCGGCCTCGGTGAGCGGCGCCACGGCCTCCCGGTCCCGGCCGAGCGCCGCGTACGCGTTGGCCAGGTTGGTCAGCGCGAACCCGAGCTCGTTGCGGTGCCGCTGCGGTGCCTCCAGCATCATCCTGCGGCTGAGCTCGACGGCCTCCCGGGCGACCGGCACCGCCTGCTGCGGCCGGCTCTCGGTGAGCGTCACCGACCGGTTGGACAGCGCGGTGGTCAGGAACACCGCCCACTGCCGGGGGTCGCGCTCGACCAGGTTGCGCAGGATCGGGAGCAGCTCGGCGAACGTGTCATCCTCCTCCTGGGGCGTGCCCGTGTCGTTCTGCACCACGTTGAGGCTGATCAGCACGCGCGCCACCTCGGCCTCGCACCACGACCGGTCGCGCTCGGGGGCGGCCCGGACCAGGTCGAGCGCCTCACGGTGGGCGGCCAGGGCGGCCTGGGTGTGCCCGGCCCGCCAGCGCGCGCTGCCCATGGCGTTGATCGCCGAGACCAGGGCGGTGCGATAGCGGTCGGGGTCGCCGGTGGCGATGCGCCGCCAGGCCTCGACGCCCGCGTCCAGCACGTCCAGCGACTCGGTCACCCGCGCGACGTCCCGCAGCGCGGTACCGAGGTCGACCAGGGCCTCCGCACGGCCGACGGCGTCCCGGGCCACCTCGACCAGCCGCTCGCCCCGGTGCACGTCGTCGACCGAGGCGTCGACCACGGCGCGCCGCTTGAGCAGGAACGCGGCCCGCAGGGTACGCGGGTCGTCCCCGGAGGAGTCGGTCGCCCGGCGCAGGAGCTCGCCGGCCAGCGCGGTGGCGGCCGGCACCTCGGACAGCTCGACCTCCAGCCGCCGGGCGACGCGCACCACCCGCAGGGCGCTCTTGCGTGACAAGCCCCACGTGCAGGAGCCGACGAGGGAGACCGAGCGGCCGAGCCGGTCGGTGAGGAGCAGATCGCCGAGCCGGTCCGGCCCGGCGGG
>NZ_KI911761.1:58845-60784 GCF_000515355.1 Promicromonospora kroppenstedtii DSM 19349
CGGCCCGGGGCCGTCAGGGCGTCACTGGGAGACGTCCTCCGACGCCGGCTCGGGGGCGGGCCGGGCGGCCTCGACCCGCGCGTCGTACGCCGACTTGGCGAGACTGGCCACCGTTCCGGCCGCCAGGGACGCCACGATCACCGTGAGCGACAGCCAGATCGGGATCTCGGGCGCCCAGTGGAAGCCCTCGCCGCCGTTGATCCACGAGATCGAGTTGGTGTGCAGGGCCTCGAGGACCAGCTTGATCCCGATGAAGCCGAGGATCGCCGAGAGCGCGTAGGGCAGGTACACCAGCCGGTCGAGCAGGCCGCCCAGCAGGAAGTAGAGCTGGCGCAGACCCATCAGCGCGAACAGGTTGGTGGCGAACACGATGAACGGGTCCCGCGTGATGCCGAAGATCGCCGGGATCGAGTCGAGCGCGAACAGCACGTCCGTCGAGCCGATCGCCAGGAACACGATGATCAGCGGCGTGAAGAGCCGGCGGCCGTCGACGGTGGTCCGGAGGCTGGAGCCGTTGTACTGGTGGTGCAGCGGCAGCACGCGCCGCATGACCCGGATGAGGGCGTTCTCCTTGAAGTCGTCCTGCTCCTCCTCCTTCTCCGGGATCGCCTGCTGCACGGCCGTGTAGAGGAGGAACGCGCCGAAGATGTAGAAGAGCCAGGTGAACTGCTCGAGCAGGGCGGCACCCGCGAGGATGAACGCGGCCCGGAAGATCAGCGCCATGATGATGCCCACCATGAGCACCTGCTGCTGCTGGTCCCGCGGCACGGCGAACCGCGCCATGATGATGACGAAGACGAAGAGGTTGTCGACGCTCAGGGAGTACTCCATGAGCCACCCGGCGTAGAACTCCGCCGCCGGGGTGAGCCCGCCGACGGCCCAGACGACGAGACCGTAGACGACGGCGAGGCCCACGTAGAAGCTCACCCAGATGGCGCTCTCCTTCATGGTCGGGACATGGGGGCGCCGTCCGACGATGAGGAGATCGGCGACGAGCAGCAGGACCATCGCACCGAGGGAGATCAGTTCGAAGGTCACGGGCAGTTCGTGGACCATTGCTTCCTTCCGGAAAAGGGAGGAACGCGTGATCGCATCTAGCCTCCGGTGAGCACAGCAGGGCACCGGAGGTCTTCCTCGCCCGCCCGTGCACCAGCCTGGACGAAACCAGGCGACGGTGCACCGCGGGCCGGCCGGGCCGAGCTGGCGTCACTGGCAGCTGTGATGACGACCTGACCGTTACGAGGTACTCCCCTCCAACGGAGGGAAAGCATACGGGACGCCAGGTTTGTTCCCGAACGTGATCTTGGGCACTCTCCGGCTGCCGCGCGGGCCCGTCCGGGCGGCCGGTCGGGCGGAGGATCAGCTGATCGTCACGACCAGCTTGCCGCGCGCGTGGCCGTGCCCGGCGACCTGCCGGATCGCGTCCACGGCCCGCTCCAGCGGGTACGTCGCGCTGACGATGGGCAGCAGCACGCCGTCGGCCACGAGGCCCTCCAGGACGCCGAGGTCCTCGCCGCTGGTGGTCGCCGAGACGTTCAGGATCCGGTACGGGCGCATCCGCGAGACCAGGGGCGCCGTCATCAGCTCCGGCATGGGGCCGAGCAGGCCCTCCCGGCTGCCGTCGTTGGCCAGCACCAGCCCGCCGGGCACGACGACGCGGCCGAGCGCCCGCAGGGAGTACCGGCCCGCGTTGGTGAAGACGACGTCGAAGCGCCGATCCCCAGCGGTGACGTCGTCCTTCGTGTAGTCGATCACCTCGGACGCCCCGAGCTCCCGGACCATCGCGGCGTTGCGCGGGCCGCACACCCCGGTCACCTCGGCACCCCAGGCCGCGGCGATCTGCACCGCGAAGTGCCCGATCCCGCCGCCCGCGCCGGTGATGGCGATGTGCTGCCCGGCCCGCAGCTCGGCGGCCCGCAGGAACTGGAGCGCCGTGACG
>NZ_KI911762.1:0-1832 GCF_000515355.1 Promicromonospora kroppenstedtii DSM 19349
CGGCGGGCTGCGCGCGGAGCACGGCGAGCGAGAGGTTCCCGGTACCGCACCCGAGGTCGAGCACGGACTCGCCCGGGGCGACGTCCGCGAGCGCCGCGGCGCGGTCGTGCAGGGGCCGCACGCGCGACAGGCGCGTGAACGCGTCGTAGAGCGGGAGCAGCCAGGGCCGGCCCATGCCGGGCAGGAACTCACGCTCGCGTTCCTCCGGGGTGCGGGGGTCGATGATCCGCACGGTGGTGCTGTCGTTCATCCCGAGTGCCTTCCGTCGGGGTGCCCGCGCCGGACGGCGCGGGCCGGCCGTGCCGGCCGCCACCTCCAGCATTGGACATCCTGCGGCGCGGTGGCAGCACGGAAGTCGGTGCCGATCGGACGATCTTCGGTCGGGCGGGTGAGGCGGAAGGTCGGTAGCGTCGGGGACGTCGCGACGGAGGGGGACGCATGGCAGGGGAACGGAGCGAGTCGGCGCTGACGGTGGTGATCGCGTTCGGGGCCAACTTCGCGGTGGCGGTGGCCAAGTCGGTGGCGGCGGTGCTGACGGGTTCGGCGTCGATGGTGGCCGAGGCCGCCCACTCGTGGGCCGACACGGGCAACGAGGTGTTCCTGCTGGTCGCGGAGCGCAAGGCGGCACGCCCGCCGGATCGCGAGCACCCGCTCGGCTACGGCCGGGAGGCGTACGTGTGGTCGATGCTGGCCGCGCTGGGCCTGTTCGTGGCCGGCGGCGTGGTATCGGTCTACCACGGCATCCACGCGTTCGGCGCGGCCGAGGAGGCCACGGACTACGGCATCGGCTACCTGGTCCTGGCTGTCGCGTTCTGCCTGGAGGGCTTCTCGTTCGTCCAGGCCTACCGGCGCACGCGCGCGGAGGCGCGCAAGCTCGGCCGGGACCTGCTGGACCACGCGCTGGCGACGTCGGACCCGACGCTGCGGGCGGTGCTGGCGGAGGACTCGGCGGCGCTCGTCGGCCTGGTGATCGCGGCCGCCGGCATGGCGCTGCACCAGGTCACGGGCGACGCCCGGTACGACGCCGTCGGCTCGGTGCTGGTGGGCGTGCTGCTGTGCGTCGTGGCGTGGGTGCTGTTCGACCGCAACCGGCGGTTCCTCACGGGCGAGGTCGCGGACGAGCGGATCCACCGGGCGGTGCGGGAGCGGATCGAGGCGCTGCCCGGCGTGGAGCACGTGGGTCACCTGCGGCTCGAGTTCGTGGGCCCGCGGCAGCTCCTGCTGGTCGCGAGCATCGACCTGCCGGGCGACGAGTCGGAGTCGCACGTCGCCGTCCGCCTGCGTGCGCTGGAGGGGCAGCTGGAGCGCACACCGCAGATCGTCGACGCCGTGCTCACCCTCGCGGTGCCGGGCGACCGGTGAGGGGCGACCGCTGATGGCGCCGGGGCCCGCGGACGGCGGCCTGCCCCCGCTGCGCACCCCGTCCAGCATCCGCACGGTACGGCCTGACGGCACCCCGGTGTACCGGTACCAGCCACGCCCCGGGATGCCCCCGGTGAACGTGGACCTGCACGACGGCGCGGACCAGCACCCGCACCCTCCGCCCGAGCACCGGCACGCCCACGACTTCCACGTGCTCGTCCTCATCGAGCGCGGCGCCGGTGGGGAGGACGGCGCGCACGACGGCGACCTGTTCGCCGTCCCGCCGGGCCGCGCGATCGACCCCGGGACGGTGCGGGGTTTCGCCGGAGCGCGGGCCTGGACGCTCGCCTTCACGCCCGACGCCGTCCCCTTGCTCGCCTCGGTCTCGCCGCTGGCCTGGGCGCACCACCCGCTGCTGGCGCTGTTCGAGGTGGAGCCCGCCCGGCCGGGCGCCGCAGACCGCCCGCCGG
>NZ_KI911762.1:1932-8636 GCF_000515355.1 Promicromonospora kroppenstedtii DSM 19349
GGCATGAGCGCGGCCCCGCCGAGCGCGGCGACGACGCGGCCCGCGGTGAAGATCGCGAGGTCACCGGCAACGGCCGAGAGGGCGATGCCCGCGGCGATGAGGCCCATGCCGGCGCCCATCAGGGCGGCGCGGGACGCGCGGGCGAACAGCACGGACACCACGGGCGCGAGCACCGCGACGATGATCGCGTACCAGGAGATGGAGTAGCTGACGGCGCCGGCGGTCGCGCCGATCCCCGTCGCGATCTGCGGCAGCACGCCCGCGATGACGAACGCGTTGGTGCCGACCACGAACAGCGCCGCCGCGATCACGCCGATCCGGAGATAGGCGCCGCGCGGCGCGTATGATTGTTCGATGAACGTCATACCGTCGAGCGTACGCGATAGTTCGATGGCTGTCGAACCATTCGCGCGAGCCGATGCCCCGGAGGTACGTCATGGGTGACTACCCGAGCCCGGACATGGCCGACGTCGAGCTCGTCGACGTGCTCAAGGCCCTCGGCGATCCGGTGCGCCTGCGGATAGTGGACAAGCTGGCCGACGGCGAGCCGAAGCCCAAGACCCTCGACGGCTGGGGCCTCGACCTCACGAAGTCGACCATGTCGCACCACTTCCGCACGCTGCGCGAGGCCGGGCTCACGCGCACGATCGTGCACGGCCGCACGCACGCCATCCAGCTCCGCCGTGACGAGCTCGACCAGAAGTTCCCGGGCCTCATCGAGGCGGTCCTGGGCGAACGCTGAGCGTCGCACCGCGGCGTCGGGAGCCGCGCGACCCGGCCGGGCGCCGCCGTCCGCGCCGAAGCCAACCCTGCCCCGGAAGCCAACTCTCCTTTGAGGCCTAAGTTTCTTCGCTTTGAGGCGAGTCAGAGCGAAGAAACTTAGGCCTCGAAGGGGGTAAGGGGGCCCACAGGGTCACGCAGAGGGCTGCTCCCCCGGGTACTCGAGGCCGATCTGCTCGCGGATCGTGTCCAGCGTGCCCATGATCGCCACCGTCTCCGCGCGCGGGAGCAGCGGGCTGTCGAGCTCGCCGGCCGCGACCAGGCGCTCGGCCTCGGCGGCCTGGAAGTGCATGCCGCGCCCCGTCACCTCGGCGCTGTACGTCTCCACCTCGGTCCCCGAGACGTCGTAGACGTGCACCGTCGACGGGTTGTACCAGGTCGCGTCGATCTCGATGCGGCCCTCGGTGCCCAGGATCGAGGCCCGGTTGGGGCCCCGGGTGTCGGACGCCGACACGGTCGTGGCGACCCGGGCGCCGTCGTACCCGAAGATGGTGGCGATCGTGGCGTCGGCGCCCGTCTCCTTGAACGTCGCGTGCGACTGCACCGTCAGCGGCTCGCCGAACAGGTCCCAGGCGAACGAGACCGGGTAGATGCCCAGGTCGAGCAGGGAGCCGCCGCCCAGGGCGAGGTCGTTGATCCGGTGGGCCGGGTCGTCGGGCAGGTCCTGGGTGTGGTCCACCATGAGCGTGCGCACCTCGCCGAGCACGCCCGACGCGATGATCTCGCGCACGCGGGCCATGTGCGGCAGGAACCGGGTCCACATGGCCTCCAGGACCACGAGCCCCTTCGACTCGGCGAGCTCCACGACCTCGCGCGCCTCGGCGGCGTTGAGCGTGAACGGCTTCTCGACCAGCACGTGCTTGCCGGCCTCCAGCACGAGCTTCGCGGCCTCGGCGTGGAACGGGTGCGGCGTCGCCACGTAGACGATGTCGACCTCGGGGTCGGCCGCGAGGTTCTCGTAGGAGCCGTGCGCCGTCGGGATGCCGAACCGGTCGGCGAACTCGCGGGCCTTCTCCAGGTTCCGGGACCCCACCGCCTGCACGGTGAAGCCGTTGTCGTTCAGGTCTGATGTGAAGCTCGCGGCGATCCCGCCGGCCGCCAGGATGCCCCATCGCAGGTGTGTCATGCGTTCGAGCGTAGTGCCCGTAGAACGTGTCAGACGCTCAGGTCACCGGGGTGACCTGAGCGTCTGACACGTGCGGGGCGGGAGGGGGTCAGTTGACCTGGATGGTCATGTGACCCTTCTTGCTGTCCTCCGTGAGCACCTTGATGGTGGTGCCGGTGCCGCCGACCTTGACCGAGTGGCCCGGGTTGGACTGGTCGTAGTAGGCCTCGGGGTTGGTGTCGTCGAACTTCCACACCGGCCACTGCTTGCCGACCTTGAGGGTGGTCAGCGACGTGGCCGACACCTCACGGTGCAGCGACAGCGGGTCCGTCTTCTGCAGGCCGAACGTGGCGTCGAACGACTGGATGCGGTTGCGGGCGATCGTGCCGTCCGACCACTTCAGCGCCTTGGCGCGGGCGTCGACCGGCAGGGCCTGGCCACCGCCCGGGTGCTGGGAGACGTTGTTGTCGCCGTACAGGCTGTTCACGTACCAGATCAGCAGGCCGTCCTGGTACGGGTAGTGCTCCACCTTGTTGCTGTTGGTGAAGCTCCAGCCGAAGTTGTACGGGCCCTCCTTGAGCGTCGCGTCGTACCCGCCGTACACGCGGTTCTCGGCCACGTAGTAGTGCTGGTAGGTGACCTCGTAGGTGCCGTCGGCGCCCACCGGCACGAAGCCGTCCACGGTCCAGTCGGACGTGTCCGTGAAGTCCGCGCTCAGGGCGTCGCCCACGGCGACGTCGTCGATCGCGATGCCGGTCTCGTTGGTGCCGCCGTCGCTCGAGTAGCGGAACCGGACCGACGCCGTCTGGCCGGCGTAGTCCGCCAGGTCGGCCGTCAGGTCCACCCAGGCGCCGTCCGAGCTACCGGTGATGCCGGCGCCGGGGTTGGTGCCGTTCGGGTCCTCGTCCGTCGACAGGTTGTTCGCGAGGGCGGTCCAGGTGGCGCCGCCGTCCGTCGAGACCTCGGCGAACGCGTAGTCGTAGTCCGCCTCGATGTCGTACTGCACCTTGGCGGTCAGCGAGGCGCCGTCCGGCACGGTGAACGACGGCGAGGTGATCGTGTTGTTCAGGTCGTTGCCCGTGCCCGAGTAGACGAACTCGCCGTCGAACGGCTCGACGCCGTACTTCTCGCCCAGGTCCTCGCTCGCGACGCCGTCCGGCAGGTTCACGATCGCGGCCTGCGCGCGCGTCGTCGCGTGGAACGACGGGCCGAGCTTGATGCGCTCGGTCTCGCCCGGCTCCACCGTCTCGTAGTCGAGCCAGCCCAGGAAGAGCTTCTCGGTGGCGCCCATGTGGTTGGGCGTGGTGCCGATGGTGCCGTCGCCGTGGCCCATCCACGAGCCGGAGCTCATGAGGTTCCAGTAGCCGGTGCCGTTCTCGCCGCCCGCGGTGTCGTAGTAGTCGGGCAGGCCGAGGTCGTGGCCGAACTCGTGCGCGAACACGCCGAGGCCACCGTTCTCCGGCTCCGTGGTGTAGTCGCGGATCCAGATGTCGGAGTCACCGATCTTGATGCCGCCGACCTTCGGGTAGTCGGCCGGGCCGTCCGTACCGAGGCCGCCCTGGTTGACCGACCAGCGGTGCGACCAGATGGCCTCCTCGGGCGCGCCGGCCTCCTCGCCCTCCCCGGCGTGGATCGCCTGGAAGTGGTCGATGTAACCGTCGGGCTCGGCGGTGATGCCGTCGCCGTCCAGGTCGTAGCGGTCCCAGACGTCGAACGACTGGAGGTACGCGTCGATCTCCTCGGCGGTCTTGCCGGCGGCGACCTGCTGGTCGTACCAGGCGTCCGCGGTGTCCTGGATGAACCGCGTCATGTCGACGCCGGACTCCGTGGTGCCGTAGGAGGCCGTGCTGTACGGCACGGTGACCCAGTCCGACACGTCGCCCTGGAGGTCGAACCGGCCCGACGACATCTCGTCGTAGACACCGGCGAACGACTCGCCGTCCTGGTCCTCCAGGCCGGTGAAGAACATCTCCTGGTAGTGCTCGCGCGAGAAGTCGGACTCCCAGTAGGTGGAGTTGTCGTTCGTGGCGGGCTCAGGGATCTCGTTGTGCACCGGCCCGGCGGCCGCGTCCGGGAAGCGCTCGTCGGCCTGGTCACCGAAGTCGACCAGGATGCTGAAGAGCTGCGCGGTCTCCTCGACGCCGTACTCGACGTACTCGCGCGGCGAGATCTCCACGACCTTCGACTTGTGCTTGCCCTTGCCGCGCGTCTCGACCTTCGCCTGACCGGTCGCGACCATGTCGACGGCGAGCTGCCGCTTCTCCGTCTGCTTCTCGGCGAGGGCGTCGGGGCGGTTGTCCTCCTTGGCGGGTGCCGCCTGCTGCGGTGGCTCCTCGACCGGTGGCGCCGCGGAAGCGGTGATCGGCACGACGGCGGCCGAGAGCAGCAGCGCTGCTCCCGCACCAACCGCACAGAGACGTGAGTTCATGTTTCCTCCGTGAAGAGAGCTGCGTCCGGGACGAGGAGGTGGTGCGTACGGGCCCCGAACCTGCTGGACACCTTTGTCCACGGAGGAGGAAACCAGGGAAATATTACGACAATGTTGCCTAGGACACAGTTCTGGTTCACGACGTATGCCGGTAATGGGCTCGTAGAATCGGTTCGAGGCCGCGTATTTTGGTCGCTGTCCGCCTGACCCGTTCGTCGTCCGGGTGAGCCCACGCCCGTCGACCAGCCGGAGATCCCATGACCGCGAACAGCCCCGCCGCTGCGGCGAACTTCGCCGCACCTCCGGTCGACCGGCGCCGTGCCGTCGCCGCACTGATCGCGCTCTCGGTGAGCGCCTTCACCTTCGTCGCGGCGGAGAACCTGCCGGGCGGGCTGCTCACCCTCATCGCCCCCGACCTGGGACGCAGCACGTCCGAGGTGGGGCTGCTGGTCAGCGCGTACGCCGCCGTCGTGGTGCTCGCGTCCCTGCCGCTCTCCCGCCTGACCCGCCGGTTCCCGCGGCGCTGGGTGCTCGCGGCGACCACGGCGGTGTGCGCCGTCGGGACGCTGTGGTCGGCGGTCGCCGCGGGCTACGTGGACCTGATGGCCGCGCGCATGGTCACCGCGCTGGGCCAGGCCCTGTTCTGGTCGGTCGTCACACCGGCCGCCGCGAGCCTGTTCGCCCCCGCCGTCCGGGGCAAGATGATCGCGCGGCTCGCCATCGGCATCTCGCTCGCACCGCTGCTCGGAGTGCCGCTCGGCACCTGGGTGGGCCAGCAGGCGGGCTGGCGCACCGCGTTCCTGGTGTTCTCGGTGGTCAGCCTGCTGGCCTGCCTCGCGATGGCGATCGCCATGCCGAACGTCGACGCCGAGGAGAGCGGTACGGCGCGCGGAACCCACCCCAGCATGCGCCGCTTCGTGGTGCTCATGGTCGTCACGGTGCTGCTCGTGACGGGCGGCTTCATGATGATCACGTTCGTCACCCAGTTCCTGCTGGAGACGGCGGGCTTCCCCGACCGGTACCTGAGCGCGCTCCTGCTGGGCCAGGGCATCGCGGGCCTGGTGGGCACGCTGCTCATCGGCCAGGTGCTCGACAGGCGGCCGTGGCAGACGGTGCTCGTGGCGCTCGGCCTGCTGACCGGCGCGCTGGTGCTGCTGTGGACCCTGGGCCACGTCCCGGCCCTGGCGCTCGTCGGGCTGGCCCTGTTCGGCCTCGCGTTCAGCGCGATCCCACCGGCCCTGTCGTTCCTGTCCATGCAGGTGGCCCCTGGTGCCACGGAGTCGGCGACCGCGATATCGAGCTCGGTGTTCAACGTCGGGATCGGCGGCGGAGCGGCGCTCGGGGCGCTGGTCGTCGCCACGGTCGGTATCGACACGGTGCCCCTGGTCGGGGCGTGCTTCGTGCTCGCGGCGCTGGTGGTCGTCGGGGTGGACGTGCGCGTGGCGGCCCGCCGGACCGCCACGCCGCACGACACCGTGCCGGGTATTACTGCGCGGCGCCCTTGAGGCTGCCCGTGAACGGCTCCTCGGAGCTGATGATGCACTGCAGGGAGCGGTCGTTCAGCTGGTCCCAGGTGGCCTGCGTCGGGTAGAAGCCGGTGTAGCCGTAGACGGACTCGTCGTAGGAGATGCCGACGAACTTCTCGAACTCGTCGTAGCACCACTCGTCGAACTTCTTCGACATGGCCTCGTCGCCGGGGTACTCGGCGTCATCCATGATGAGCTCGGCGTAGACCTCGCCGGTGTGCTCCTCGGCGCAGGGCACCACGGGCACCGACTCGACCTCGAAGTCCTCGCCCTCCGCGGACTCGCCATAGCCGTCCAGGGCCGCCAGGTCGATGCAGTCGCCCTTGAGGATGTCGAAGGCGTCCGCGTCCGCCGACGCGGTGATCTCGCCGCCCGGCTCGTCACGCGGGGCCTCGCCGCTCGACATGATGTCGTCGAGGACCGAGCAGCCGGTGAGCATCGTGAGCGAGACGGCCGCCGCGGCCGCCGCGGCCAGCAGCCGGGCCGGACGGCGGACGGTACGGGCAGTGCGGTTCATCAAGTTCTTCCTTGTGGTTCGGCACGACGGCGGGCACACCCTCGTCGCGGCCGCCTCAGGCCGCCCCGGAAAAATACCGTCTCGAACGTCCGTACTGGTGGCGAGCGGGCAACGATTCGATTACGGCCGACGGCGACCGGCACCACGACCCGCGGGGGCCCGACACGGGCCCCTGTTCACGCGTCGTTCACCCGCGCGAACGGGCGCCGTCCTACGGTGTCGCTGCGGACCGCCCGCGCACGACACCCTGCAGAAGGAGCAGTCATGCGAGCCAGCACCACCTCGCGCCTGACGGGCGCGGCCGCGGCGGCGGCCCTGCTGGCCGGGGCCTTCCTCGCCACGGCGAGC
>NZ_KI911762.1:8736-9379 GCF_000515355.1 Promicromonospora kroppenstedtii DSM 19349
CGCCGCCGCGGCCGCCGCGGCGCCGAGCAGGTCCAGCCACGCCGCGCCCAGCGGCAGCACCGAGGCGCCGACGACGGGCGCGATCGCGATCCCGACGTACATCGCCGTCGAGTACCACGACAGGGACACCCCGGCGACGGCGGGGTCGACGTCGACCAGGCGGTGCTGGATGGGCACGAGGGCCGCCGCGGTGGCCAGGCCCCAGACGCCGAACAGCACGGCGGTTCCCACGTACGAGTCCTCGGCGGCGAACAGCGCGACGAGGGACACGACGACCACGGCGAGGGCGGTGATCGCGGTGGGCCGGGCCCCGATCCGGTCCGTGAGGGAGCCGCCCAGCCAGTTGCCGACCAGGCCCGCGACGCCGAAGACCAGCAGGAGCGTCGCGAGCGCCGTCCCGCTGCCGCCGGTCACGCCGCGGGTCACGGCCGAGCTGAAGATGTAGACCATGTTGAACGCGGCGGTGAAGAGCAGGGCCGTCATGAGGGCCAGGCCGATCCGGACGTCGCGGAGCACGGCGAACCGGGCGGCGAGCCCCGGGACGGACCCGGTCGGCACGGTGCGCATGAGCAGCGCGACGACGACGGCGAGCACCGCCGCGAGCGCCGCGAGGATGCCGAGCGCGAGGCGCCAGCTGCCGAGG
>NZ_KI911762.1:9479-22227 GCF_000515355.1 Promicromonospora kroppenstedtii DSM 19349
CGTGCAGGTCACTGGAGTGACCTGCACGCCCGACACCTCAGGGGCTTCTTGCGTTCCCGGGTCAGGACGCCTTGTCGACGTCCTCCGCCAGGGTGCCCAGGTACAGCGAGATCACCTTCGGGTCGGACTGGAGCTCCTTGCCCGTCCCCGTGTACGCGTCCTTGCCCTGGTCGAGCACGTAGCCGCGGTCGCAGATCTGCAGGCAGCGCCGGGCGTTCTGCTCGACCATGACCACGGACACGCCCGCCTTGTTGATCATCCGGGTGCGCAGGAACGTCTCGTCCTGCCGCACCGGCGACAGGCCGGCCGACGGCTCGTCGAGCAGCAGCACCGACGGGTTCATCATCAGGGCGCGGGCCATGGCGACCATCTGCCGCTCACCACCCGACATGGCGCCCGCACGCTGCGCGCGCCGCTCCCCGAGGGTGGGGAACAGGTCGGTGATGAACTCGAACCGCTCCGCGAACGCCTTGGGCCGCAGGTACACGCCCATCCGCATGTTCTCCTCGACGGTGAGCGAGGGGAACACGTTGTTGTTCTGCGGCACGAACCCCACGCCCTGTGACACGAGGGTGTTCGCCTTCTGGTTCGTGATGTTCTCGCCGCCCAGGGTCACGTTGCCGGAGCGCACGTGCACCAGGCCGAACAGGGACTTCAGCAGCGTCGACTTGCCGGCGCCGTTGGGGCCGATGATGCCCACGAGCTCGCCCTTGGCGACCTCGAGGTTGCACCCGTTCAGGATGTTCACGCCGGGCAGGTAGCCCGCGACGATGTCGGTCGCCTTGAGCAGGATCTCCCGCTTCTCGGTCTTGGCCGCGTCGGTCATCGCTTCTCCTCCTCGGCCTCGAGCCGGGCCAGCACTGCGGGGTCGAGCAGCGAGTCGTCCCCGAGGTCGGTGTCGTGGTGCGCGCCGAGGTAGGCGTCGACGACGGCCTGGTCCTGCATGACGGACTTCGGCGGTCCCTCGGCCACGATCTTGCCCTCGGCCATCACCACGACCCAGTCGGAGATGTGCCGCACGGCGTGCATGTCGTGCTCCACGAACAGGACGGTCATGCCGTCGTCGCGCAGGGCCTGGATGTGGTGCAGCAGCGACTGGACCAGGGCCGGGTTCACGCCGGCCATGGGCTCGTCGAGCATGATCATGGTCGGGTCCGTCATCAGGGCCCGCGCCATCTCCAGGAGCTTGCGCTGACCGCCGGACAGCGAGCCCGCGAAGTCGTCCTTCTTGGCGTCGAGCTTGAACCGCGCCAGGATCTCGAGCGCCTTCTCGGTGTTCTTCTTCTCCGTGCCCGCCCACAGGGGCTTGACCAGGGAGCCGAACAGGTTCTCGCCCGGGTTGCCCATGGCGGCGAGCAGCATGTTCTGCAGCACCGTCAGGCGCGAGAGCGCCTTGGTGAGCTGGAACGTGCGGACCATGCCGTTGCGAGCCACCTTGGCGGCACTGACCCCGCCCAGCGGCCTGCCCTCGAAGGCCCACGAGCCCTGGTTGGGCTTGTCGAACCCCGTCAGCAGGTTGAAGAACGTCGTCTTGCCGGCGCCGTTCGGGCCGATGAGCGCCGTGATCACGCCGCGCTGGACCTCGAGGTGCTGCACGTCGACGGCGGTCATGCCACCGAACCGGCGCTGCACGTCGTCGACGACCAGGATCGGGTCGGGCTTGCTCACGCCGACCGTGGGCTCGACCGCGGCCAGGACGTGCTCCGCCGCCTTGGCGGCCTCGGTCTCGGAGCGCTCGACGGCGTCGAGCGCCTCGACGGTGCTCTCGGGCACGTCGGTCGCCTCCGGCACGTCGGACACCTCTGTCACCTTGTTCTCCGTCGTCTCATCGGGCATCGAAGGCGAGCTCCTTCTTGTTCCCCAGGATTCCTTGTGGGCGGAAGATGACCAGCAGCATCAGGGTCACGCCGACGAGCAGACCACCGATCTGCTCGACCATCGTGGCCGACACGACGCCCTCCAGGCCCTCGCGCATGCCCGCGCGGAGCAACATGTAGACCGCATAAAAGAGCATGGACCCCAGCACCGGGCCGAACAAGGTGGCGGCGCCACCGAGCAGCAGGACGGTCCACGCGAAGAAGGTCAGCGAGCGCCCCATGGCGTCAGGTGCGACCGACCGGGGCAGCACGTACAGCATGCCCGCGAGCGAACCGCACATGCCACCGAGCACCAGCGCCTGCATCTTGTAGGAGAAGACGTTCTTGCCCAGTGCACGGACGGCGTCCTCGTCCTCGCGGATGCCCTTGAGCACGCGGCCCCAGGGGCTGCGGGTCAGCAGCCAGACGAACACGACCGCGATGAGCACCACGGCCCAGGCGAACAGGCGGGTCCACCACGAGTCGGACCCGGTGAACACGTACTCCAGCGGGCCGAACGCACCGCGCTCGGGCGGTGCGGGCAGGAACGACAGCTCCTGGAACGTCGACTTGAAGGAGCCACCCGTCAGGCCCGCCGCGCCACCCGTGTATTCCTGGAACACCGTGGCGCGGCCGAGCATTCGGATGATCTCCGCGGCCGAGATCGTCACGATCGCGAGATAGTCACCGCGGAGCTGGAGTGTCGGTGCGCCGAGGATGAGCGCGAACAGTGCGCCCGCGGCGAGCGAGATGAGCAGGGCCAGCCAGAACGGCGCGCCGGAGATGGTGGCGATGCCGAAGCCGTAGGCGCCCAGCAGCATGAAGCCTGCCTGCCCCATGTTGAGGAGGCCGGTGAACCCGAAGTGCAGGTTGAGGCCGATCGCGGCGAGCGCGATGGCGGCGGTGGTCGGAGCGATGAGCTCGGCGAGCGCCTGGGTGAGGATGCGGCTCAGTTCCATGATGGTTCTCCTTTCAGCCGATCCGCTCGGCGCGGCCGAGCAGGCCCTGCGGCCTGAACAGCAGCACGAGGATGAGGATCACGAGTGCCGAGGCGTAGCGCAGGTCGCTCGGCATTCCGGGGATGAGGGTGGACATCTCGACGACGAGGCCGATCACGAGGGAGCCGAGCAGGGCGCCGTAGGCGGTGCCCAGGCCACCGAGGGTGACGGCGGCGAACATCAGGAGCAGCAGCAGCATGCCGAGCGACCAGTTGAACGAGCCGAACGAGATGGCCAGCAGCATGCCTGCCAGGCCGGCGAAGCCCGTCGACATGATCCACACGATGCGGATGATGCGGTCCGGGTTGATGCCGGTGGCCGCGGCGAGCGCCGTGTTGTCCGAGACGGCGCGGGTGGCGCGGCCGATACGGGTCCGGGTCAGGAACCAGGCGATGAAGAAGATCACCACGACCGCGACCAGCATCGAGAGCCAGGAGGCGGTGCTGAGCGTGATGCCCGCGATCTCCAGCGGCTTCGGGTTCTGCGGCAGCACGCGGTGCGACCGGCCGCCGATGACCATCTGGATGGCGTACTGCAGCGCGAGCGAGAGACCGATGGTCACGATCATCATCTGCGTCACCGGGGTGCCGCGTCTGCGCAGCGGCGCCCAGATCGCGGCGTCCTGCGCCCAGCCGGTGGCGGCGCACGCCACGATCACCAGGATCACCGTGAGCCAGACCGGCAGGTGGAGCCAGTTGATGCCGATGAAGCCGAACATGGCGCCGAGGGTCACCTGCTCGCCGTGCGAGAAGCTCGACAGGCCGGTCGTGCCGTAGATGAGGCTGATGCCCACCGAGGCCAGGGCGAGCAGGAGGCCGAAGCGTATGCCTGAGCCGAACTGCTGCCAGATCTGCTGGAGCGAGGGCCCGCCGCCGCCGGTGGCGGCAGTTCCGGCTCCGCCGAGGCCCTCGTCACCGGCGGCCGGGCCGGACGCCGCGTCCGTGGGCTCGGTACCGCCGGTCTCGCCGGCGCCCGGCGCCGTGGTGGCGCCGTCGGTCGGTTCCGCGCTCTCCGGGGGTGTGGTGCCCAGCCGGAACGCGGCGCGCGCCGAGCTACCGGTCTGCGCGGTGACCTGCTGCTCGGTGGCGTTCGGGAAGAGGCCGTCGGGGACGGTCTCCTCGTCGAGGGTGAGCGTGTAGATGCCGACCTCCGGCACCTCCACGGACACAGGCCCCTCCTGGGTGGTGGTCACGTCTTGCTCGAACCCCGCGCCCGAGATGGTCACGCCCACGTCGGGGACAGGGTTGCTGTCCTCGTCCAGGACGATCGCGACGACACATGCGGTCGAGTCGTCGGGCGTGCAGTCGGCGGGCGCGGCGGCGGCCACCGCGGGCGCCGCGGCGATCACGGCTGGGATGGCCACGGCCGCTAGCGTGGCCAGCAGCCTCCGCGCGCCCGTCGCGAGGTTCGGTCGGTCGGCTGTCATCTGCCGGGTCCTCCGTCGGTTCTGGTGTGTGGTGCTGCGAGGTCTCGGTTCCACTCGATACCAACATGATTCAGTCCTGCTTAACCAGGCCTGCATCAAACTGATGGCATCAGCGTGCCGGAAGTGTAGCCGTGCGATGTGTCACTCGTTACACCCGTGGGTCACACCCCGGTCACGGAGTGCCAACGATCCGGGCACCGGGAGGGCGTGGAACACCCCTTCGTCCGGCGGTCCACGCGGTTAGGCTGACGCGGTGTCCGACGACGCCCAGACTCCCCCAGCGGCCGCCTCCGCGGCCGATCGACCGACCGGTTCCGTGCGGGTGCTCCCGCCGTCCGGACCGCCCAGCACCGAGCGCCGCCCTCGCGAGCGCACCTTCCACGGCGACACCTTCGTCGACGACTACGAGTGGCTCCGCGAGAAGGAGAACCCCGAGGTCGTCGCACACCTTGAGGCGCAGAACGCCTGGACCCTGGCCCGCCAGGAACACCTCGCGCCGCTGCGGCAGACCCTGTTCGACGAGATCAAGGGGCGCACCCTCGAGACCGATCTCTCGGTCCCCGCGCGCGACGGCGACTGGTGGTACTACGCCCGAACGGTCGAGGGCCAGCAGTACCCGATCCACGCCCGCTACCCGGCAGCAGGACCGGACGACTGGACGCCCCGCGTGCTCGAGCCCGGGCAGCCCGTCCCGGGCGAGCAGATCATGCTGGACCAGAACGCCGCGGCCGAGGGCCACGACTTCTTCGCCCTCGGCTCGCTCGACGTGTCCGACGACGGCACACGGCTGCTGTACGCGACCGACACCGCCGGGGACGAGCGCTACACGCTCCGCGTGCGCGACCTGACCACCGGCGAGGACCTCCCCGACGAGGTGCGTGACACCGCGCCGGGCGCCATGTTCACCCCCGACGGCGAGCACATCTTCTACCTGACCGTGGACGAGGCCTGGCGGCCGTGGCGGGTGTGGCGGCACCAGCTCGGCGCGACCGGATCTCAGGACACGCTGGTGTTCGAGGAGCCGGACGAGCGGTTCTGGGTGGGCGTGGGCCTGTCCCGCTCCAAGAAGTACCTGCAGATCGAGCTGGGCTCCAAGGTGACGAGCGAGTCGTGGCTGCTGGAGTCCGACGACCCCACGGGCGAGTTCCGCGTGGTCTGGCCCCGCCGCGAGGGCGTGGAGTACTCGGTGGAGCACGCGGTGCTGCCGCCGTCGCAGGTCGGGCCTGTCGAGGCCCCGGGCGCGACCGAGGACGTACTGCTGATCCTGCACAACCAGGACGCGCTGAACTTCGAGCTGGTCGCGTCACCGGTTCCCGCGCCCGGCGAGACGGTGGCCCCGCAGGACGCGGACGTCGTCGTGCCGCACGATCCGGAGGTGCGGCTGGAGGGGGTGAGCGCCAGCGAGCGCTACCTGGTGCTCTACTACCGCCGCGAGGCGATCTCGCGCTCCGCCGTGCTGTCGCTGGACGAGCCCGTCGAGACCGGCGGCGGGCCCGTCACCTGGGACTTCCAGGAGATCTCGTTCGGCCAGCCGCTGGAGTCGGTCGGCGCGGGTGTCGGCGTGTGGGAGCAGCCCAACCTCAAGGTGGGCTACACCTCGTTCGTCACCCCCTCCTCGCTCTACCTGTACGACGTCGCCTCCGGCGAGCGCACCCTGCTCAAGCAGCAGCCGGTGCTCGGCGGCTACGACGCCGACGACTACGACCAGCGCCGGGAGTGGGCCGTGGCCGAGGACGGCACGCGTGTGCCGATCTCGCTGGTCTGGCGCAAGGACAAGGTGCGGTTCGGGGTCTCGACAGGCTCGACCAGCGGGACCGGCTCGACCACCGGGGCGGCCGACGCGCCCGCCGAGCCCGCGCCGCTGCTCCTGTACGGGTACGGCGCCTACGAGTACTCGATCGACCCGTACTTCTCGGTGGCGCGCCTGAGCCTGCTCGACCGTGGCGTCGTCTTCGCCGTCGCGCACGTGCGGGGCGGCGGCGAGATGGGCCGCGCCTGGTACGACGACGGCAAGCTGGGCGCCAAGCGCAACACGTTCACCGACTTCGTGGCCTGCGGCCGGCACCTGGTCGCCACGGGCTGGACGGCGAGCGACCGCATGGTGGCCGACGGCGGCAGCGCCGGCGGGCTGCTGGTCGGCGCGGCGACCAACCTGGCGCCCGAGCTGTTCGCGGGCGTGCAGGCGGGCGTGCCCTTCGTGGACGCCCTGACCTCGATGCTCGACCCGACGCTGCCCCTGACGGTGACCGAGTGGGACGAGTGGGGCGACCCGCTGCACGACCCCGAGGTCTACGCGTACATGCGCTCGTACACCCCGTACGAGAACGTGGCCGACGACGCCTCGCGCTACCCGAAGGTGCTGGCGACGACCAGCTTCAACGACACCCGCGTGCTGTACGTCGAGCCCGCCAAGTGGGTCGCCCGGCTGCAGGCCGCCGGGGCGCCGGCGATGCTGAAGATCGAGATGTCCGCGGGGCACGGCGGGGTCTCGGGCCGGTACTCGGCGTGGGAGCAGATCGCCTTCGAGCACGCCTGGACCCTGGACGTGCTGGGCCTGGCCGACCGCTGAGCGGTGTCGCCACCACCTCTGGTCGAGCCCACCACCTCGCTGGTCGAGCCTGTCGAAACCTGGTCTCGACGGGCTCGACCAGCGAGGTGGGGCAACTCGACCGGTGGTCGGTCAGAGGCCTGACTTGGCCGCGACCACCCGGGCCGCCGCGGCGTCGACCTTCGCGGCGAACGCCGGGTCCTTGCGCGCGGCCCGGACCAGCGCGTCCACCATCGCCGGGGCGACGGACGGCTTGGCGGACGCCAGCACCAGGTCCACCCCGGCGTCGACGGCCCGGACCGCCCTCTGGCCGGCGGGCACGCCCTGCACCTGCACCGCGGCGGACAGGTCGTCGGTGATGATCACGCCGTCGAACCCGTGCTCGCGGACCAGGCTCACCACGGTGGGGCTGAACACCGCAGGCGCGTCGGGGTCGATCCGCGCGTAGATGGCGGACGACATCATGACCAGCCCGGTGCCGTCCTTGATGCCGGCGTCGAACACCGACACCGACGGGTCGTCGGGCCCGGTCACGGTGTCGGTGACGCCGGCCGTGGTGTCGGTGTTCCCCGTGACCCGGCCCAGACCCGGGAAGTGCTTGATCGACGTCTGCACGCCCGAGTCCCGCTGGCCCTCCGCGAACGCGTTGCCGTGCGTGATCACGGACTGCTCGGTGTACCCGTAGTTGCGCCCGAACACGCCGATGGGCGCGTTCGACGTCGCGCTCTGCTGCGGCACCAGGTCCAGCACGGGCGCGAGGTTGAGGTTCACGCCCGCGGCGGCCAGCTCCTGCCCCCAGACCTCCGAACGGGCGCGCAGGTCCGGCGCGGACAGGGTGGCCTGGTCGAGCGCGCTCGGCATGTCGCTGAAGCCCTTGCCGCGCAGCACCTGCACCGCGCCGCCCTCCTGATCGGTGGCCACGAACAGGGGCACCGGGGAGTCCGCCGCGGCGACGGCGGCATCCACCAGGTTCTTCACCGGCCCGCGCCCGGCCTGGGTACGGCCGTGCAGGAAGACGCCGCCGATCTTCTGGTCCCGCAGCATGTCGAACGTCGGCTGGAACGGACCCTTGACGGGCAGGCCGACCATCACGACCTGACCCACCTTCTGCTCCAGCGACCAGCCGGCCACGAGCGACAGGTCCGGCTCGCCGGGCGGGGGCTCTTGCGTGGGCGGGGCGGACGGCGTCGCGCTGGGCACGGACTGCGACGCGCTGGGCGACGGCGTTCCCCCGCCGGACGGGGACGGGCTCGGCGAGGGGCTCGGCCGTGCGCTCGACTGCACGGGTCCGGGCAGGGAGGTAGGTCCGGGCTCACCGGCCGGAGCGGAACATCCCGCGGCCAGCGTCGCGACCGTGAGAACGGTGGCGACCAGCAGGCCCGCGGGGCGAAGACGGATCATGACCACAAGTCTCACCCCGCCGCCGACCCGGCGTGCAATCGACTCGGCGGCGGGGCCGGATCAGAGCGCGGCGGCGATCGCCCGCACGAAGTCGTCGACGTCGGAGGCGGTGGTGTCCCAGGCGCACATCCAGCGCACCTCGACCCGGTCGGCGCTCTCGCCCGGCGCCCAGTCATAGAACCGGGCGTGCTCGCGCGCCCGGTCGGCGGCGGCCCTCGGCAGGGTCGCGAACACGACGTTCGCCTCGGTCGGGTACGTCACGCGGACCCCGGCCCCGGGCTCCAGCAGCCCCGCCGCCTCGATCCCGTAGCGCAGGCGCGCCGCCATCGAGTTGGAGTGCGCCGCGTTGCGCAGCCAGAGCGGCGCGCCGTCGGCGGCGGCGACCGTGCCCGAGGACGACGTCCCCGACGTCGGCATGCCCGGCTCGCCGAGCAGCGCCAGGAGCTGGGCCGACACGAAGCGAGTCTTCGAGGCGAGCTGCATCGTCGCCTTGCGCAGGTACGGCACGGCGCCGGTCAGCCCGGCAGGGTCGCCGGAACCGACGGCGTCGTCGTCGGTGAGCACGACGACGGCCTCGCCCAGCATGCCGCCGTTCTTCGCCGCGCCGAGCGACACGACGTCGACGCCCACGTCGGCGGTGATCTCCCGCAGCCCGACGCCGAGGGCCGCCGCCGCGTTCGCGAGGCGCGAGCCGTCCACGTGCACGCGCAGGCCGGACGCGTGGGCGGTGTCCGCGAGGAGCTTGAGGTCGGCCACCGAGTAGACCGTGCCGAGCTCCGTCACCTGCGTGAGGCTCAGCACCGCGGGCTGGGCGCGCTGCACGTTGCCGATGTCGCCGGCGTACCGGTCCACGGCGTCGGGCCCGATGCGGCCCGCGACGCTCGGGACGGCCAGCACCTTGAGGCTGCCCACGCGTTCGGGCGCACCGTTCTCGTCCGTGTGGATGTGCGCGACGTCGCTGGCGATCACCGCACCCCAGCGCGGGGCCGAGGCCATGAGGCTGACGACGTTCGCGCCCGTGCCGTTCAGTACCGGGAAGATGCGGGCGCGCTCGCCGAACACCTCGGTGGCGCGGTCCTGCAGGCGGGCCGAGACGGGGTCGTCGCCGTACGAGACGGCCGCGCCGTCGTTTGCCGCGGCGATGGCGGCCATGACCTCGGGGTGGACGGGAGCGTAGTTGTCGGAGGCGAAGTGCTGCACGGGCCCATTCTCCCGCCGTCCGACGCCGGACAGGCCAAGGGCCCGGCCACCTCGAAAGGTGACCGGGCCCTCGGCGTACAACCGGGCAGGCTCAGAAGCCCGCCATCTCGGCTGTCAGAGATCAGATCGGGCGGATGTTCTCCGCCTGGAGGCCCTTGGGGCCCTGCTTCACGTCGAACTCGACGCGCTGGTTCTCCTCGAGCGAGCGGTAACCGCTCGACTGGATCGCGCTGAAGTGGGCGAACACGTCCTGCCCACCGTCCTCGGGTGCGATGAACCCGAAGCCCTTCTCGGCGTTGAACCACTTGACGGTTCCGAATGCCATGTACTGCTCCTTGCAAGATGCGACGACCCCGGCCTTCGGGATCGCTGTAATCACGGTGTCGTCGTCATCTCTTGGAAGAACGATCGAGGCACTGCAACATGGCAAGCGTACCTGGCTCGGCCCAGGAAAGCCCGACCAATCTCCGTGAGGTGCGTCTGGTGGGTGGCCGGATGAACTTTCCTTGGGTCTAGGGTGATGTGGGTCACGTCCTCGTAACGATCTTGGCCGGGGTGGGGGATTCGTGACACAGGCGTCACACAAGGTGACTACTTTCAGCGACCACGACGGAGCAAAGTGCGCCGTCAGATCCACTCCCGCTTGAAGGGGAACAGCAGACATGATTCGACGTTCCACGGCTGCGCGCGGGCTCGCGCTAGCGGCAGTCCTCAGCGTGGGCTTGGCGGCCTGCTCCACCTCGGGTTCTGGCGATGGAGAGGGCGAGGGCTCTGCCGAGCCGCTCGTCGTCGGCACCATCCTCCCGATCACCGGCTCTCTTGCCTACCTCGGCCCGCCCGAGGTCGCGGGCGTCGGACTTGCGATCGACGACATCAACGCGGCCGGGGGTGTGCTCGGCAACGACGTGACCCTTGAGTCCGGTGACTCCGGCGACTCGACCGACATGAGCGTCTCGACCAACACGGCCACCGACCTCATCGGCAAGGGCGTGCAGGTCGCGATCGGCGCTGCGTCCTCGTCCGTCTCGCAGAACGTGGTCGACCAGTTCACCGAGGCCGGGGTCCTCCAGATCTCGCCCGCGAACACCGCCACCGAGCTCTCCGGCGTGAGCGACCTGTTCACCCGTACCGCCCCGCCGGACACCGTCCAGGGTGCGGCGCTCGGCTCCCTCGTGCTCGACGGTGGCCACCAGAAGGTCGCCTTCCTCGTGCAGAACGAGACCTACGGCACCGGCCTGCGCGACAACGTGCAGAAGTCGATCGAGGCCGGCGGTGCCGAGGCCGTCTACGGCGGCACCGGCTCCGGCGAGGAGTTCGCCCCGGGCGAGACCAACTTCTCGTCCATCGTGACCGACGCGCTGGCCGCCAAGCCGGACGCCATCGTCATCCTCGCGTTCGAGGAGACCAAGGCGGCCGTGGCCGAGCTCGTCTCCCAGGGCTGGGACTTCGACGGCACCACGTACCTGTGCGACGGCAACACCGCCGACTACTCCAAGGACTTCGACCCGGGGACGCTCAAGGGCGTCGTCGGCACCATCCCCGGCGCCGACCCCGCGCAGGAGTTCAAGGACGAGGCGAGCGCCTGGTACGAGGAGAGCGAGGGCTCGCCGCTGACCGACTACGCCTACGCCGCTGAGTCGTACGACGCCGTCATCCTCGCCGCGCTCGCCGCGGTGAAGGCGGAGTCGACCTCCGGCACCGACATCGCCGCGGCGATCCGCTCCGTGTCCGGCGCGGACGGTGGCACCGAGGTGACCACCTTCGAGGAGGGCGTCACGGCGCTCGAGGCCGGCGACGACATCCACTACAAGGGTGTCTCCGGCATCGGCCCGATCAACGAGGACAACGACCCGTCGTCCGCGTTCATCGGTGTCTACAACTACGCCGACGACAACACGCTCGTGTTCGACCGTGCGATCGAGGGCAAGGTCGAGGGCTGACGCTCCCGGCTGACATGACGAAGGCCCGGTCACCTCGGTGACCGGGCCTTCGTCATGTCCTGTTCGTGGCACGGAGGGACGATGTGCGGGAACCCGGGGCGGCGGCGCGCCGTTGACCGGGGTGGACCGTCAGGACCGAACCTCACGAAGGACTGAGATCAATGGGCTTCCTCGACCGACTGCTCGGCCGCGAGCCGCGCGAGCAGACACCCGGCATGTACCAGGGTGGCGGCACGCCGCGGCCGCAGTACCAGCAGGCACCGGGCCAGAACCCGGCCTACGGCACTGCCCCCGTCTACGGGTCCGCGGCGAGCACGGGCCGCAGCGAGGACGAGGTGGCGATCGAGCGCTACAGGTACCTGCTGCGCACCGCGCCGCCGGACCGGGTGGAGGAGGCGCACGCGGAGGCGTTCGCCCAGCTCACGCCCGAGCAGCGCAACCAGGTCCTGGCCCAGCTCAGCGAGACCGTGCCGCCCAACGAGCGCGCGACGTCGGACGACCCGCGCGACCTGGCCCGCATGGCCACCCGCGCCGAGATGCGCAACCCCGGCACGCTGGAGCGTAACTTCGGGGCGAGCCGCGGCCCGGGCTTCGGCTCGATGCTGGGCGCGAGCATGCTCGGCACCATCGGCGGCATGGTCATCGGCTCGGCCGTGGCGGACATGATGTTCGGCAGCTCGTTCGGCGATCCGGGCCAGGACTTCGCCGGTGACGAGGGCGGCGGCGAGGCCGGTGCCGAGGAGTCGGGCGGCGAGGAGGCCGGTGCCGAGCCCGTGGAGGCTTCCGGCGCCGAGGGCGGCGACGCCGGAGCGGATGCCGGGGACGGCGGCGGTGGCTTCTTCGGCGACATGTTCGGTGGCGGCGACGGTGGTGGCGACTTCGGCGGCGACTTCGGGGGCGGCGAGTTCTAGCCCCTCGCGCCGAGCAGAACCGTGGCGAGATGGAGCTCTGGCGGGCGCCGGAGTTCTGTCTCGCCGGAGTTCTCTCCCGTCAGGAGCCGATGAGGCGCAGGAACGCGCCGAGCTCCATGAGGTGCCGCACGCCGTCGGCCTCCAGGTCGCCGGGCAGGTAGTCGGTGAGCCGGGGCGACGAGACGATCACGGCTCGCCACTGCGCGCGTGAGACCGCCACGTTGATGCGGTTTCGCGACAGCAGGAACCCCATGCCCCGCGAGACGTTCTCGGGTGCCGAGGCCGCGAGGGTCAGGATCGCGACGGGCGCCTCCCGCCCCTGGAACATGTCGACCGTGCCGACGGGCACGCCGTCGAGACCGGCAGCGCGGAGCGCCTGGCGCACCGCGTGGACCTGCGCGTTGTACGCGGCGACCACCACGACGTCGTCCGGGCCCAGCGGGCGGGCGGGCCGGCCGTGGCCCGGGT
>NZ_KI911762.1:22327-23085 GCF_000515355.1 Promicromonospora kroppenstedtii DSM 19349
GCCGGCCGTGGCCCGGGTGCCAGGTGCGGCCGACCACGTCCTGCACCTGCCGCACCACCTCGTCGGCCTCCGCCGGGGAGGACGTCGAGCGCCCCTCGTGAACCACCGGGGCGTGCGCCACCCCGGGCGGCACGCCGTCGAGCGACCGCTCGGTCGTGACCGGGTGGGCCGACAGCCGGCCCGCGTACGCGAGCTCGGACACGGCCGCACAGACCATCGGGTGCATGCGCCAGGACTCGGGCAGCAGGTAGCCCAGGCCCTCGGGCAGCACGGAGCTGCCGGCCGCGAGCCAGGCGAGCGCCGACTCGTCCACCGGTTCGGGGTGTCTTCCCTGGCTGACCTGCGGAAGCTGCTGGGGATCGCCGAGCAACAGCAACCGCTGCGCGGCCCGGCCGACAGCGACCGTGTCCGCGAGCGAGAACTGCCCCGCCTCGTCGATGACGAGCAGGTCCAGGCCCTCGGCAGGCCAGCGCTCGTGCGCGAAGTCCCATGCGGTGCCGCCCACCACGCAGCCGCCGGAGCTCCCGGCGGCGAAGTCCGCGAGCTGGCTGCCGGTCAGCTCCGGCCACGGGCTGCCGGCCTCCTGTTCGACGCCCTTGGCCCGCTGCTTCTTGGCGACGACGTCGACCGGCACCCCGGCCTTGTCGACGAGGCAGCGCAGCAGGTTCTCGACCGCGGCGTGCGACTGGGCCACCACGCCCACGCGCCAGCCCGCGTCCGCGAGCCGGGCCACGACGTGCGAGCCGACGTGCGTCTTG
>NZ_KI911762.1:23185-27426 GCF_000515355.1 Promicromonospora kroppenstedtii DSM 19349
CGCCGGTCCGGCGGCCCGATCCCCGTCGGCACCGTCGCGGCCGGAGCCATGGGCCCGGGCCAGCGGCCCGGCAAGACACAGCGGCGCGGTCCTGGCGCCGGCCTGATGGTGGCCATCGGCATCGCCGGGCTCGCGCTCGGCGTGATCATCGGTGTGATCGTCACGGCGGGCCAGCAGGCCGACGCCAACCAGGCGATCTCGGACGCCCAGAACATCCAGGCCGGCATCGACGAGCAGCGCGCCGAGATCGAGGCCGACCGCGCGCAGGTCGACAAGCAGCGCGACGAGGTGGCCAAGCGCGAGCAGGCACTCGGGGACCGGGAGGCGCAGGTCAAGGAGCAGGAGGCCGCGCTCAAGCAACAGCAGGAGCAGCAGCAACAGCAGGAGCAGCAACAGCAGCAGGAGGAGCAGGAGCAGGAGAACGACGGGAACGGCAACGGGAACCCGGGCACCGTCTTCTACTGGAACTGCGACGCGGTGCGTGCCGCGGGCGCGGCGCCCCTGCCCAACACCGAGCCGGGCTACCTGCCGCACCTCGACCGGAACAACAACGGCATCGCGTGCGAGGACGGCGAGTAGGCCGCACCGCCGCACCGCCGCAAGAATGAGCGGGCCGAGACAGATCCCCAGATTCTGTCTCGGCCCGCTCGGTTGTTCCCGGCCCACGCCATCTCCCCAGACGAGACGCGGACCGGGAAGTCCTAACCCCCGAAGAGTCCCTCCAGGAGTTCGCCGAGACCGAGGGGATCCTCGTTCTCGGGAGCTTGAGTCGGCTCCTCGCTCGGGGCCGGGGCGGGCGACACGCCGCCGTCGGGCCGGACCTCACCCGTCGCGGCGAGCTGCAGCGCCTCGCTCATGTCGATGAGGCAGAGCCGCCAGACGTCGCCGTCGACACCCTGGGGCGCGCGCCAGAACGCCTTGCCGGTGAGCCCGGCCGGAGCCGTCCAGTCGGTGCCCGTGCGCTGCGCGACGCAGGTCTCCATCGCGGGCACCTCGTTCGCCTGCGGGTCGTCGACCAGCATCGGCGCTAGCTCCGCGACCATCGGCGCGGGCTCGGCGGCCTGGGGCGTGTCCACGGACTTCCCGGCGACGTCGTGGATGACGGCGCACTCGGGTGAGGTGCTGCGGCACCAGGAGGCGCTCCAGGTGTTCTTGCTCGCGTAGACGAAGCCGCGCGGCTCCGCCGTCGACCGGTCCACCTGCAGCACGCGCATCCACACGCTGCCGTCGCCGAGCACGTCGAACGGCGTGATCCGCAGCGACGCGCCCGCCTCGGGTGCGCCCTTCTCGGCACCGGCACCGGACCCCGGTGACGCGGACGCCCCCTGCGCGTCCGCGGCACCATCGGTCCGCGGGTCGTCGAAGACCAGGAACTGGTCCCCCTCCGTCACACCGGAGGAGAAGCCGAACACGAGGGCCGGTCCGCCGTCGGACGGCAGGACCATCGCGTCGGACGTGACGCCGCGCCAGAGCAGGGTCCCGCCGAGGTTCCCCGCGCGGAGGTTCTGCAGGGCGGTGTCGCCGCCCGCCAGGACCTCCAGGTCGGTGGCGCTGTGCCGGCCGTCGATCTTCGCCAGGGTGACGACCGCCAGGTAGCGTTCGCCGTTCCCCGCGGGGAGGCCGAGGTCGAGAACAGCGGTGTTCGCGTCCACCCGGTAGGCCGCCGGCTGCGCCACCGAGGTCACTCCGGGCGCGAGGTCCGCGAGCTCCGTGGCCGGGTCCGGCGTCGGGAGGTCGGTGGGCGACGGCGCGGGCTCGACCTCGACCGTGGCCATCGGCTCGGGCGTGCCGAGGGGCGTGACCTCTACCGGGGCGCTGCTCCAGAGCCCCGGGATCCCCGGGAGCGCGCCCGCCACTCCGGCACCCGCCGTGGCCAGCACGAGCGTCGACGCCAGCGAGACGCCGGCCCGCCGAGCGGTGTGCTTGCGCCGGCTCGACCGCAGGACGCCGTCCAGGTCGAGCGTCGACTCGGGCACGGCCGCGTGCGCCGACTCGCGGAGCCGGGCGACGAAGTCGTCGTCAGGGGCGCCGTGGGAGAGGTTCGTGTTCATCGCGTTCCGCCCAGAGAATCGAGATCGAGGATCGCGCGCAGGTGGGCGAGGCCGCGCGAGGCAGTGGACTTGACGGTGCCGAGGGGGATGCCGAGCTCGCTGGAGACCTCGGACTCCGACAGGTCGAGCAGGTGGCGCAGCACCACGACCCGGCGCTGCTTGAGCGGGAGGCGCAGGAGGGCGCGCACGACGGTGTCGCGGTCGTCCACGGTGCGCGTGGGCATCCGGGTCGAGGGGCGCGCCGCGCGGATGTCCTCCTGCGGCAGCTCGTCGGGCCCGGTCAGCACCTCGCGCCGTGTACGGCGCCAGGCGTCGATGCGCAGGTTCGCCAGCACACGCCGCGCGTACACCAGCGGGTCGCCCTGCCGGGCCTTGTGCCAGTGCCGGTAGCAGCGCTCGAAGGTCTGCTGCGTGAGCTCCTCGGCGCGGTGGGCGTCACCACTGAGGAGGAAGGCCATCCGGTGCAGCGGATCCTTGGCCTCTCGCATGAACGCCGTGAACTCTTCGTTCTTCGAGGTCTGGGCGGTCCTGCGCGCGTGAGTGGCCCTGGGCCGGTCGGTACGCACGGGCAGCGAGGTTACGTCATCCTGGTCCCCACCTCGCACCACCGTGAGCGGCCGGGTCGTGGGGACGGAGTCTGACTTCGGTGTCGTGGTGGATGGGGAGTCTGGGGTGTTCTGCTGGGTTGTCACGGTCTCCAGGTCGTCCGCAGAGCTGGAGTCGGCACGCACGACGCGCAGGACCACGGGCCTCTGGGCCCGGGACTCTGGCGCTCGAACGCGCGGACTCGTGACTGTCACGAACGGAACACGGCCCGACCGGGACGAAGGTTCCATATTGGTTCAGAGAAATTTCCCGGAACCACGAAGCACGTGCCGGACACCCGGGTCACGGGGGTGACCCGCACGTCCGACACGTGCTTCGCCGAGCGCCGTCAGCGGCGGAAGTCCAGTGTCCCCAGGAACGTGTGGAGATCACGCAGGCCCTGCTCGCCGCCGTCGAACTCGACCACCAGGAACAGGTTCTCGCCCCGGTCCTCCTGGTGGATGTAGAGGTCGACCCAGTAGTAGTCGGTCTCCCCGTCGACGTTGTGCGCGCTCGGGATCACCTCGGCGTAGTCGGCGCCGGGGATGTCGATCATCTTGGACCCCGGGGTGCCGGACGGCGTCCACCAGTTTCCGCCAGGCTTGCCGCCCTGGACGTAGACCCGCTCGAACACGTCCGTGTCCTCGGCGGCACGCGCCTTCTCCTCGGCGGTGGCGTCGGTCCACAGGTTCAGCGTCTCCTGGTCGATGCCGGGATCCACGTGCGTGACCGTCGTCCCGGTCCACTCCACGCCCGGGGAGAACTCGCCGTCGGTCTCCGCCGAGGTCCAGCCCTCCGGGACCGCGAACGTCAGGCCGTTGTGCTCGGTCCGCACCCAGTCGGCCGGGATCCCTCGCTCGATGGCGTCGAGCACCGGGGCCGAGAACTCCGGCAGGTACCAGTCGGGCTCGCCCGCCTCCTTCAGCCAGAGGTTCCCGACGAAGTCGCGGAACATCTTGTCGCCCTGCGCGGTCGCCGCGAACCGGGTGTCGATGATCCAGCCCTCGTCGCCGCTGCGGACCGTGATGGTGGCGGGCCGGACCTTGCCCTCCCGCTCGTGCTGCTCGATGACGACGAGGTCTGCGCCGTCGATGTCGATCGTCGTCGCGCCCGAGTCCTTCGCCGGTGCGGTCCAGCCCGCGACGTCGAACACGTTGCGCAGCTCGATCGTGGCGTCCATGTCGTCGATGGTCCCGGTCTCGCCGAGGCCGTCCGCCTCCGGGTGGTCCGGGGCGAGCCAGCCGGCCACGCCGCCCGCGTTGACGTCGCCGACGGCGATCCAGCCGCCGGCCGGGACCTCGTACCAGAGCCCGCCGAGGATGTAGGGCGCGGCCCCCGCTCCCTCGACCACGCCGTGCTCGACACCCGGCAGCACCGGCAGCGTGCCACCACCGGTCTCCAGGTACTCGGTGGGCTCGTCGGCCAGGCCCGCCGTCGGGCTCGTGGACGACGGCTCGGTGGACGGGGCCCCCTTGGCCGTGGTCTTCACCGTGCCGGGCAGAGGCTGCTGCTGGTCGGCGTAGAACGCCCCGGCCGCGCCGATGCCCGCTCCGGCCAGCACCACCGCGGCCACGCAGGCGGTCGCCGTGGCCACGACCCGGCGCC
>NZ_KI911762.1:27526-29611 GCF_000515355.1 Promicromonospora kroppenstedtii DSM 19349
GCTCGCCCCGACCCCGGCGGCATCGCCTGCCCCCGGCGAGGCGACCGCGTAGGCCGTGACCTCCGGACCCACCGCGCCGCGCGCCCAGCGCAGCCAGTCGAGCAGCCGCAGCGTCGAGCGGCAGTCGTACTCGTTGTAGTCGAGGATGCGCTGCCGCAGCGCCGCCGCCCGCTCGTCCCCGTCGGCGGCGAGCTTCGCGTACTCCGCGTACTCGGTGACCGACGCCGTCGCGCTGGTGACGCCCTCGCGCGCCGGATCGTCCTGCATGTAGAGGGGTTCGAGCTTCTTGATGGACTTGGACCGGTTGGAGATGCGCAGGCAGGAGCGGACCACCGCGTAGAGGTCCACGAGCACCCCGTCGCGCAGCAGCTGGTCCACCTCGTCCTCGTAGACGCCGTGGCGCGCCGCGATCGAGAGCAGGTGCGTCTTCTCGTAGGCGGCGTAGTGATAGACGTGCAGGTCGGGATAGGTCTCACGACGGGCGCTCAGGTAGTCGACGAACCTCACGAGAGCGTCGCGCTCGGCCGCCAGGTCGTCGGCCCAGAGCCCGTGGAACGGCGGGGTGCCGTCGTCCGGGCCAGGTCGCTCGACCCAGCCGAAGAGGTAGTCGAGGCCCATGGCCGGCGCCTGGTCGTCGCCGGGCAGCCGGGCCGCCTCCCACAGCGGGTCGCCCTCGAAGTCGAAGAAGACGTCGCCGGGGCTCGGCGCCGGCAGCCCGTCGATGGCCTCGGTCGCCACGAGCTGCCAGCGCAGGCGCGCGTCGGGCCCGTCCGGGTCGACGCCGTCGGGCAGGTGGTCGAGTGCCACCGAGCCGTCGCCCTCGTCCAGGCCGAGCTGGAGGCGCGCCTGGGCGCGCAGGCCCTCGAAGCGGCCGGGGGCCATGCCGTCGGGCGGGGCCTCGGCGGACGCGAGGTCGTCGATGGTGGTGATACCGGCGGTGGAGAGCCGCGCCCGCTGCGACCCGTACACCCCGCCGACGAGCAGCACGTCGCGGCTCTGCTGGGCGGCCTCGGCGCAGTCCGGGCAGTCGCGCAGGCGGCCGCAGGCCAGGTAGCGGTCGTCCTGCCAGCGCACCGGGCCGGCGTCGGCTACGTGGGTGTCGAGCACCTCGGTGAGCCGGGAGCGCCGTTTGCGGAAGACGGGCAGCAGGTCGGCCAGCCGGTGCGAGGTGGTCTCTCCCGTGCCGAGCACCAGGTGCACCTCGTCGGTCGGGTCGACCCGCGCCGCCAGGAGCTGGTCCGCGTAGGCGGCGAGCTGGAGCAGGGCGCGCACCTTGGTGCGGCGCGCGAGCTTCGAGTCGTGCACGGCGTACCGGAGCCCCGCGCCCAGGGGGTCGCGCACCAGGAAGTCGGCCCGGCCGTGGAACCGCCCGTCGAAGAACGAGGCCTGGTAGACGACGTCGGCGCCCCGCTCGAGCGCGGCCAGGGTGCGCGAGTGCGCGTCGAGCAGCTCGTCCCGTGACATCCGGCGCGCGGGCGCGACCTCCACCACGCCGCCGGGCCGCTCGTCGTCGGCCGGGCCGAAGGCGGCCAGGTGGCCCGCCAGGACGCGGCGTTCGTGGTCCTCGCCCAGGGCCGCCGTGCGGGCGAGCATCTGGTCCTCCTCCCGCACCCGGCGCGGGCTGCGACCCAGGAGCTCGTCGAGACGTCTGAGCAGGCGGAACTCGCACTCGCCCGCGATCACGAGGTCGCTGGCCGAGTACACGAGGGTGCTGGCATCTTCACGCTCCAGGAGGAACATGCCCCCAGGTCTACCAGTGACCTCCGACACGAGCGCGCTACTGTCGCTCCCACACGCGGGGGGAAATGTCCGATCGGCCCGCTGGTTCTGGCGCCGACCCGCCCGCATGGCCGATAGTGGGGCCGACCGTATCGAAGGAGCAACCATGCCCGTGCGCTTCAACCCGCCTCCGGGTTGGCAGGTGCCCCCGGGATTCCGACCCGACTCCACCTGGGCTCCCGACCCGTCGTGGCCACCGGCCCCGCCCGGTTGGGACTACTGGGTCGACCGCCCCGACGCCCCCCAGCCCGATTCCGGACCCACCTCAGCCGCGCCGCCGGCGCCCCCCGCGCCCCCGGCGCCCGC
>NZ_KI911762.1:29711-30366 GCF_000515355.1 Promicromonospora kroppenstedtii DSM 19349
CCAGCGCCGCCCGCGCGGCATCCTCGGTGGCCTGCTCCTGGGCGTCGTGGGCCGGACCGCGCTGCGGTGCAAGGGCGACGGGCGCCTGGTCGTGCTGGTCCGCTCCCCCGGACAGGCGCTCACGCAGCACCACGACGTCGCGGCCGCGCCGGCCGTCCACGGAGTCGGCGGGCTCCTCCTCCCCGACCGACAGGATCATGCCGCCCGAGTGCTCGCCGCGGATCGCCCGCGCCTCCAGCTCGCCCACGACGGGCGGCACCGGCTGGTCGTAGAGCACGTGCACCGCGTCGCCCACGCCCAGGTCGGACCCGTCGATGCGCGACCCGTCGAGCATGCGGCCCACCAGCTCGACCTCCCGCGAGGCGAGCCGGTCGCGCCCGACCACGCCCCAGTCCCGCAGCACCCGCGAACGTTCCACGTGGAACGTCGACCGTCGACCGGGCCACTCGTCCAGCGGCAGCTCGAGCCGCGCGAAGTGTTCCTGCCAGAACGGCTTCTCCTCCCGCTGGTAGTACCCGACGGCCGCACCGAGCAGCGCGAGCGCCTGCACCTCCAGCGACCGGTCGCCCCGGTTCTCACCGACGCGCTCGGCGATCTCGGCTGCCAGCGCCAGCCGGCGCTCCCGGGCCTCGCGCCGGGCCTCGGCCCGGGCGGC
>NZ_KI911762.1:30466-39137 GCF_000515355.1 Promicromonospora kroppenstedtii DSM 19349
CGTGGCCACGACCCGGCGCCGGCGCACGTTGCGCACGGCGCGCGTCGCCATCGCGGTGGCGTCGAGGTCGGCCGGCGGCCTGATCGCGGAGCCGGTCGCCTTCATGCCGGCCAGCAGCGCGGCGTCCTTCTTGGCGTGGATGTCGTGCACGTTCATGATCGGCTCCCTTCGCCGGCGGGCACCACGAGGGTGCGCAGGCGCTCCAGCGCCCGTGAGGCGGTGGACTTGACCGTCCCGGTGGAGATGCCCAGCTCCGCGGCCGTGTCGGCCTCGGACCGGTCGAGCAGGTAGCGCAGCACCACCACCCGCCGCTGCTTGACGGTGAGCGCCAGGAGGGCGCGGACCAACCGGTCCCGCTCGGCCAGCTCGGCGTCCGACGCCGGGGTGCTCGTCTCGCGCAGGCCGAGCACCGGCTCGTCCGTGAGCACCTCCCGGCGGGTACGGCGCCAGGTGTCGATCCGGGCCGTGGACAGGACGCGGCGCGCGTAGGCGAACGGGTCGCCGTCGGCCACCTTCTTCCACGCCTTGAACGTGCGCTCCAGCGCGAGCTGCACCAGGTCCTTGGCGCGGTGCTCGTCGCCGCTCAGCAGATACGCGATCCGGTACAGCGCAGGGGTGTTGGCCTGCGCGAACGCCGTGAAGTCCGCGACCGGGTCCTGGCCGCTGCGCACCACCGGGATCTCGCCGGTGCCCCGCTCCGGTTCCAGGCTCACCGCCACCTCGCTCATCCGGTACACCGCCCGGAGGCGTGGCCGGTGACCTGCCCCGGCGTGGGTTCGCGGCGCGCCGCGCGCCGCCTCGTCTGCGTCATGCACCTTAGACGCAGGGCGGGCCCGCCGAGGTTGCGCTCTTGTCGGAGCGGTTCCTCGACGGGCCCGTGTGACCTACGTCTCCCGAGGTCAGAGCACGTGCGCCAGGAAGTCCTTGGTGCGCTGCTCCCGCGGGTCGTCCAGCACCCTGCTGGGCGGGCCGGACTCGACGATGACGCCGTCGTCCATGAACACGACGTGGTCGGCGACCTCGCGGGCGAACCCGATCTCGTGGGTCACGACGATCATGGTCATGCCGGACCGCGCCAGGTCCTGCATCACGGAGAGCACCTCGCCGACGAGCTCGGGGTCCAGCGCCGACGTCGGCTCGTCGAACAGCATGAGCTCGGGATCCATGGCGAGCGCCCGCGCGATGGCCACCCGCTGCTGCTGGCCGCCCGAGAGCTGGGCCGGGTAGTGGTCGGTCCGGTCGGACAGTCCGACGCGCTCGATGAGCTCCAGCGCGCGCTGCCTGGCCGCCTTCTTGGTCAGCCCTCGCACCTGCACGGGCGCTTCCATGATGTTCTCGACCGCCGTCATGTGCGGGAACAGGTGGAAGCGCTGGAACACCATGCCGATCCGCGAGCGCTGCCTCGCGACCGCCTTGGGGTGCAGCCGGTGCAGGATCCCCTTGTCGTCCTTGCGGTAGCCCATCAGGTCGCCGCCCACGACGACGGAGCCGCCGGTGATCTCCTCCAGCTCGTTGATGCAGCGCAGGAGGGTGGACTTGCCGGAGCCCGACGGGCCGAGGATCACCGTGACCGAGCCGCGCGGGACATCGAGGTCCACACCCTTGAGCACATGCACGGCGTCGTGCCCGTGGCCGAAGACCTTGTGCACGGCGCGGACGGACACCATGTCCGTCGAGCCGGCCGGGACGGCCGGGGCATCGGTGGGGGCGCTCATGGTGTCACGTCCTTGTTCACATCCTGCTGCACGGTCCCGGCCGCGGCGATCGCCGCCTGCTTGCCACCGGCCGGGCCCTTGCCCCGGCCGCGACGCCGCGTGCTCGTCCCGAACCCGCGCCCGTAGTACTGCTCCAGGTAGTGCTGGCCCACCATCAGGATCGAGGTGATGAGCAGGTACCAGAGCGCCGCGATGACCAGCAGCGGGATGGGCAGGAAGGTGCGGTTGCCGATCGCGCTGGTGGCGTAGGTCAGCTCGAACGTGAGCGGCACGGCGACCACCAGGGAGGTGGTCTTGAGCATCGAGATGGTCTCGTTGCCCGTCGGGGGCACGATCACGCGCATGGCCTGGGGCAGGACCACGCGGCGCATGATCTTGCCGTCCTTCATGCCGAGCGCCTTGGCGGCCTCGGTCTGCCCCGGGTCCACGGACGTCAGGCCGGCGCGCACGATCTCGGCCAGGTAGGCGGACTCGTTGAACGCGAGGCCGAACAGCGCCAGCCAGAACGCGGTCAGCACCTCGTCGGTACGGAACGAGAAGAACTCCGGCCCGAACGGGATGCCCAGCGACAGCCGCGGGTACAGCACGGCGAGCAGGCCCCAGAAGATGAGCTGCGTGTAGATCGGCGTGCCACGGAAGAACCAGATCCAGGCCCAGCTCACCGAGCGCATGACCGGGTTGTCCGACCGGCGCATCATCGCGAGCGCGACGGCAAGCACGACGGCGATGGCCATGGAGCCGAACGTAAGGACCAGGGTCCACATGACACCGCGGATCACCACGATGTCCCGCAGGTAGAGCCAGACCACGTCCCAGCGGAAGTTCTCGTTCGTGATCAGTGCGTTGGCCGCCATGGCGGCCAGCACGAGCACGGCCACGGCCGCGACGAGGCGGCCCGGCCGGGGCACGGGCCGCGCATGGATCCGGTTGGGCACCGGGTCGCTGCCCGACGGCGACGTCTGCGTCGTCACGTCAGCCTGTCCTTTCCTCGAACCTTGCGTGAGATGACTCCTGGAAAAGCTGAGTGCACGGTACCCGCAGTCGCACGTGGTGCGGACCGCGGGCGCCGTGCACTCGGCGGTCGGGTCACTCGGCCGGGTTCAGTTCGGCCTTGTCCACGACGGCGTCGGCGCTGCCCCAGGCCGCGAAGACCTGCTCGAGCGTGCCGTCGTCGATGAGCTTCTGGACCGCGGCCTGCACGGCGTCGGTCAGGTCCTGGTCGTCCTGCGAGACCACGATGCCGTACGGCGCCGCGTCCAGGATGTCGCCGACGGTCTCGACCTCGCCGGAGGTCTGCTCGACGGCGTAGGCCGTGATCGGCGAGTCGGCGTACATGGCCTGGAGCTTGCCGCCCACGAGGTTGGTGGTGACGTCGGCCTGCGACTCGTAGCGCACGACGTCGATCGGCTCCTCGCCGTCCTCCTCGCACTGCTCGGTGGCCGCGGTGAGCTCGTCGTCCTGGATGGTCGAGGTCTGCACGCCGATGGTGGTGCCGCAGAGGCTCTCGGGGTCGAAGTCCTCGGGGTTGCCCGCCGCGACGCCGTACTGCGAGCCGGCCACGGCGTAGCTGATCATGTTGGCCTCGGCGGTCCGCTCGTCCGTGATGGTGAACGCCGAGATGCCCGCGTCGTACTTGGAGCCGATGGCGGGGATGATCCCGTCGAACGCCGCCGACTGGACCTCGACGTCGAGGCCGAGCACAGCCGCGACGGCGGTGATGGTGTCGATGTCGAACCCGACCGGCGTCTTGCCGTCGGCGTCGATGAACTCGGCCGGCGCGTAGGCGGTGTCGGACCCGACGGTCAGCGTGCCCTTGTCCGCGATCTCCTGGGGGAGCAGCGCGGCGATCTCCTCGTCGGCCTCGACGGTCGAGGGGTCGAACGACGCCTCGGCGCTGGACTCGTCGGACGCTCCGTCGGAGCCTGCGGGCTGCTGCGACGCGTCGGTGCACGCGGTCAGGGCGAGGGTGGCCACGGCGAGTACGGCCGTGGCGGTCAGGGCGGGAAGCCTGCGCATCAGGGGTCTCCTGGTCGGGTTTTTGAACGTCTCGCGAGGCCCCGGCGACCCGACAGATCTCTGTCATCAGGGGAGCAGAGAACCCGACGGCGCACGTGGCGCCTCGACTCGAGTCTCACCCAACCGTGACTGGTCGCTGGCGTAAACCCGCAACTTAGAGACCATTGTCACACTGTGATGAAGGGCATGTTTCTGTTACATTTCGCCCTGCGCACGGGGCCTGACCTGCGAAGACGCCAAACCGGCCCGTCCGGCAAAATTGTCCGTCGTGGGGCCGCCGAGCGCCGACCGGATCAGGTGTCGTGCTCGACCGGTTCGTCTGGCCGGTCCTCCGGACCCCCCTCGTGCTCCCACCCGTGCGGGTAGCTGGTCCGCTCCGGCCGCCTGACGAGGGCAGCGATGCTCACCGCCAGGCCGCCCCACACGACGACGAGCGCGACGACCAGCAGGGTGACGGCTGTGCCGCTCATGACTTACCTCCGAACGTCGGCCAGGTATCGAAACGGTCGGGCTCGACGCGCCACCGCATCCGGGTGAGCACGAGCGCCGCGACGAGGAACAGTGCGACGACGCCCCAGCCCACGACGTTCAGGTACCACCCGGCGTAGCCCTCGTAACCCTCCTGCACCAGAGTCACGATGCGCGAGACCAGCATGGACGTCAGCACGACGGGGCCGAGCACCACGATGCAGAAGTTCCACCACCGCCCCACCGGGATGGTGGACACGGCGTTCAGGTGGAACCGCATCTCCTCGGTGCGACGCAGCACCCAGCCGATGACCACGGTGGTCGCCACCGCCGAGGCCACGATGCCGATGTTGTTGGCCCACTGGTCCACGGTGTCCAGCGCGATCAGCCCCGTGGTGGTGGAGAACGCCACCACCGAGAGCACTGCGGCAACCACCCCGATCCGGAGCGACGCCTGGGTACGGGTCCAGCCGAACTTCTCCTGGAAGGACGCCGACACGACCTGCAGGATCGACAGCAGCGACGTGAAGCCGGCCATCACGAGCGAGCCGAAGAACAGGGCCCCGAAGAGCCCGCCGGCCGGCATCTGGGAGACGAGCGCGGGGAAGGTCACGAAGGCGAGGATGGGGCCGCTGATGCCCTCCAGCTCGGCGACGGCGACGCCCTGCTCGTGCGCGAGGAAGCCGAGCGCGGCGAACACGCCGATGCCCGCGAACACCTCGAACCCGGAGTTGGCGAACGCGACCACGAACCCGGGCGACGTCAGGTTCGCCCGGCGCTTCCGGTAGGAGGCGTACGTGATCATGATGCCGAACGCGATCGACAGCGAGAAGAAGATCTGGCTGTAGGCGGCGATCCACACGTTCGGGTCGGCCATGGCACCCCAGTTTGGCGTGAACAGCGCGTTGAGCCCGTCGGCGGCACCCGGGAGGAACAGGGCCCGGACCACAAGCGTGCCGAACGCGAGCAGCAGCAGGGGCATGAACACGAAGTTGACCTTCTCCAGGCCCCTCGCGACACCGGCCGCGAGCACGACGATCGTCGCGACCCACACCAGGACCAGCGGGATCAGCACCGCAGGCACGAAGTCGAGCGTGATCCACGGGTCGGCGCCGCCGACGTCCGCCAGCTGGAGGTACGTACCCGTGAAGAACGCCGCCGTGTCGTCGCCCCAGCGCAGGTCGAAGGAGTACACGAAGAAGCTGAGGGCCCAGGCGATGATCACCGCGTAGTAGACGGCGATGGCGAAGCAGATGGCCACCTGGAACCAGCCCAGGCCCTCCAGCCAGCGCTTGACCCGGCGGAACGCGAGCGGAGCGGCCCCGCGGTACCGGTGCCCGATCGCGTAGTCCAGGAGAAGGATCGGGATGCCCGCCGTCAGCAGTGCGATCAGGTAGGGCACGAGGAACGCGCCGCCGCCGTTCTCGTAGGCCACCCCGGGAAATCGCCAGATGTTCCCGAGCCCGACGGCCGAACCGATGGCAGACAGGATGAAGCCCAGCTGCCCGCTGAACTCCTCACGCTTCTCGGGCTTCGCGGTCGTGCTCTGCGCGTCGCTCATCCCATGATCCTGCGGGATAGATCGCCCGAGTGCGAAATCAGGCGCTCCGGGCAACTTTTCGTCCGGAGCGCCATGGCCTCGCAGGCCAGCAGCTCAGCGCTCCAGCAGCTCCGACACGTAGCCGCCCCGGAACGTGCCCGTGGGGTCGAGCCGGTCCGCCAGCGCGGCGAAGTCGTCGAACCGCGGGTACAGGCCCGGAAGGTCCGTCACCGGCACGGTGAACAGCTTGCCCCAGTGCGGCCGCGCGCCCAGGGGCAGCAGCGCCGCCTCCAGCTCCGGCAGCGCGTCCCGCACGGCCGGCCAGTCCTGCTTCCACGTGAAGTGCAGCGCGAGGCTGTCGCCGGGCGCCGTGCTGAGCCACAGGTCGTCGCCGGCGACCGTGCGGATCTCGGACGTGAGCAGCAGCGGGCCGAGCCGGTCACCGAGCGCCCGCACGGCGCGGACGGCGTCGGGCCCCGCGGCGCGCGGGAGCAGGTACTCCGACTGGAGCTCCTCCCCCAGCGACGGCGTGAAGTCGAGCCGGAAGTGCGGCAGGCGCTCGAACCAGGGGCCGGGCACCCCGCCCTGCTCCGTGCAGGCGACGGCGGCGACATCGGGCAGCGGGTGCATCGGGCCGGTCGCCGGGGCGGCCCCCAGCTCGGTCAGCAGCGCGGGGGCGGCGCCCACGCCGTCGTCCACCCGGGACTTGCACCAGACCATGCGGACGTCGGGCTCGAACCAGCTCGTGAAGACGCTGACCGAGTACGCGCTGCCCATGACGGCGTCGAGGTTCTCGGCCAGGGCCTCCCAGGACAGGCCCGTGAACACGTCCTGCCGCACGTCGAACGTCGGCACCGTGGCCAGCTCGACGCGCGTCACGACGCCGAGCGCGCCGAGCGCCACCACGGCGCCGGGGAAGTCGGCGTCGCCGCTGCGCAGGGTCAGCGTCTCCCCGGACGCGGTCACCAGCTCCAGCCCGACGACGTCGCCCGCGAGCGAGCGCGTACCGTCACCCGAGCCGTGGGTGCCGGTGGCCACGGCGCCGGCCACGGAGATGTGCGGCAAGGAGGCCATGGCGGTCAGGGCGCGGCCCTGGGCGTGCAGCCCGGCGACGACGTCGCCGTAGCGCAGTCCGGCGCGGACCGAGGCCACGCCCGTGGCCGCGTCGACCTCGAGGGCCGGCCGGCCGTCGTCGAGGAGGTCGAGCTGGACGTGCACGCCAGTGGTGTCAGCGACGTCCGAGAACGAGTGGCGTGAGCCGAGGGCCCGGACGCGGGGCTCGCCGGCGACGATGCCGGCAAGCTCCGCGAGGGTCCGGGGGCGCTCGGTGCGCGCGGAGGAGTACGTGAGGTTCGCTGCCCAGTTCTTCACCGGACCAGGGTGCCACTCCCACGCCCGTTCGGACGCGGCCGTTCACGTGGTGCTTCGGTGTGGTGCTGCGGTAGGACTCAGGCGCTGGCGCCGGCGCTGCGCACCACCGGGATGCGCTGGCTGATGCCGACCATGTCCAGGACCTCCATGACCACGGCGGACGGCTCCCGGAGCTGGACGGGCGATCCCGTCTCCTCGCCGAGCACGAACACCTGGAGGATGAAGGCGACCCCGGAGGAGTCGATGAACGTGACGTCCCGGGCGTCGACGATGACGGGGTCGGGGTCGGGTCGTGCTGCGAGCGTGGCCATCGCCTCGCTCGCGTTCTCGCGCAGCAGCGCGTCGATGTCACCCCAGAGGGTCAGCACCGTGCCCTCGTAGGTGTTCCGGCAGGAGATGCCGGATCCCACGCGTCCGGGAACCATGTCCTGCGCTGAGTCTGACGGGAGAGGGTCCATGGGGTCATTCGCTCCGTCCTGCATTGGTCGGGCCTCGACTTCGTTGACACTTGCTTCTGCACAACTGACGTAATCGTCAACTTGGACACTTCTTGGTGCTGTCTGACCACCCCTTGCCCCGGTAGGGCAAGAATTGCCTAGGGCGAGTGTTCACCCGACACCGGGCTTACGTCCACCCCCCAGGCGTTACGGTCGCGTTGCACGGAGGAGAACTACCACCTTCCGCATGGTGCGGGCCTGTCCGGCGCCCGTCCGGGACGCGGCTCAGACGGGGTCGGTCACGTCCGCGATCGTGGCTCCGAGCGCCGACGTGAGGTCGACGGCATCGAGCGTGGCACCCACACCGTGAGCACCTCCGCCGATCGACACGGGACCCGGCTCACCGAGCCGGGAGTCCGCGACGACGGGCCACCTGTGGAACGACCCGAACGGGGTGATGGTTCCCCGCTCATAGCCCGTGACCTCGAAGGCCACGTCCTTGCTCGGCATCGACAGCCGCGAGACGCCCAGCAGCGCCCGCAGCTTGGGCCACGAGATCTGCCGGTCGCCGGGGACCAGGACGAACAGGAAGTCGTCGTCGGCACGACGCACGACGATCGTCTTGATCAGCTTCGCGGGCTCCACCCCGCGCGCGGCGGCCGCCTCGGCGAGGCTCGCGACCTGACCGTGCCGGGTGATCTCGAACGGGATGCCCGCCGCCTCGAGCGCCGCGACAGCTCGTTCTTCACTCATGGAATTTCCTATCCTGAAAACGCGAGTCTTCATTGTCTCGCAATATGGTCAAGGTATCTCCTGCGCGGCGCTCCCTCAGGCGTCGTACTCGGTGCGCTCGGTGCGCCAGTACTCGGCACCGTCGCGCGTGCGCTGCACCAGTCCGTGGTCAACCATCGCACGCCGGGTACCCGCCGGGTCGTAGGACAGCTCGCGCAGCCGGTCCGTCAGCTCCCGCTCGGTCACCGGCTCCAGCAACGTGGGCAGCGCCTGGGCGGCCAGGTACCGCGTCACGGCGACCTTGTCCCGCCAGCGGCGCGGCAGGGCCTCCAGCCGGCCGGAGCGCAGGAACCGCCGGGGGTCACCGGCCGGGGCGGGTGCGCCCGAGGCCG
>NZ_KI911762.1:39237-39449 GCF_000515355.1 Promicromonospora kroppenstedtii DSM 19349
CCCAACTGGCGGACCGGCAGCGGCCGTGGGCCCACCGGGCTGTCCACGGCGACCGTCTCGGCCCGGGCGATGACGGGTGCGGGCGTCCCGGCAGGTGGCACGGCCGACTGCCCTGCCGGCCGCCCCTCCGCCGGCTCCGGTTCGAGCCGGTCGAGCACCGCGAGGACCCGATGGATCCTGGCGATCTCATGCAGGGCAGCGGCCGGGTCGGC
>NZ_KI911762.1:39549-42458 GCF_000515355.1 Promicromonospora kroppenstedtii DSM 19349
CGTCATCCGTCAGCCCAGCTCCGGCCGGCGGGGCCGGCGGCTCGCCCGGACCACGGTCGACGACTTCGAGAGGACACCGAGCAGGCTGGACGACGTCGCGTCGGCCGTGCCCTCCGGGTCCTCGTCCGGGCAGGTCGTCGGATCGGTCTCGGAGCCGGTGCCGTCGGCCGGATCGACCGCGTCCGCACAGCAGTCCGTGTCGGTCCCGTCGCCAGCCTCTTCCTCGGTCGCGTTCTCCTCGGCGGCCTTCTGCTCGGTCGTCTCGCTCGACCCGGCCGGGTCGACCTCGCAGTCGGGGTCGGTGGACGGGTCCGGGTCAGGCTCTTCCGCCGGGTCGGACGGCGTCGGCGACGGCGAGGGCTCGGACGGCGTCGGGCTCGGCTCCGGATCGTCGCTCGGGTCCGGGGTCGGGGTCGGCGTCGGCGTGGGCGTGGGCTTCGTCGTCGGGTCCGTCGGCGTGGGCTTCGTCGTCGGGTCCGTCGGCTTGGGCTCCGTCGGCTTCGGCGGCTTCTGCGACGGCGGGTTGGCCCCCGGCTCGTCCGACGGCTTCGCGGGCTTCCCGGCGCTGCTCCCGCCGCTCGGCTTCGGGTCGGGCGACGGCTTGTAGCGCGGGGTCGCCGAGTCGGACGGCGTCCAGGTGCCGACGTCGGACGGATCGATCGCGCGGTTCGGGATCGAGCCCGCCGCGAAGAACTCGAAGTGCCACGGCTCGGGCTTGGCGCCGCCGAGGCGGGCCCAGGACGGGTTGTCCCAGCCGTAGTCGGGCCCGTGCAGCCGCAGCCAGACGTACTCGTCGGAGGCGCCGCCCGCGATCGGGTTGCCGAGGTCCACCGCGAGGCCCCAGCCGTGGTTCGACGTGCCGGGGACCGCCGCCAGGTGCGGCTTTGTCTTCGCCACCGCGACCTGCAGCTCGTAGGAGCGGTAGGAGTCGGTGATCGGGATCGGGTAGCCGAACTCCTCCTCGAACTCCACGTTGAGCGCCGTGAAGCGCTCCGCGGCGTCGCAGCGCAGCATGTGGCCGGGGGCGAAGCTCAGCGGGCACAGCACGTCGGTCGGGATGCGGCCGTTCGCGTAGCCCAGCGTGGAGCCGCCGAAGGCGGAGACGACGTCGAGCAGGCTCTCGCGCAGGGAGACACCGGCCCGCCCGCCGAGCCCGGCGAGCCCTTCGACCTCCACCAGCGCGTTCGGCACCGACGGGTCCAGCATGTTCGCCAGCCGGACGGCGGCGATGACCACCTCGTCGTAGGTGACATAACCAGCGTGCGGGTCGCCCTCCGCCGGGTCGATCACCGAGGTGCGCTCGTTCGACACCTGGACGGCGGGCGGGGTGTCGTCGTCGGACGGCGTCCTGGTCTCGTCCTGGCCGGAGTCGTCCTGGCCGGGCCCGTCCTGGCCGGAGTCGTCCTGGCCCGAGTCGTCCTGATCGGTGTTCTCCTGGTCCGCGTTCTCCTGGTCGGAGCCGCGCGCATCAGCGTCCCCGTCCTGGTCGGAGCCGGAGCCCGGACCGTCCGTGTCCGGCCCGGTGCCGCGCGCGGGAGCGTCCTCGACGCGAAGGCCTTCGTTGTTCTCGCCGAACGCGAGCTGCTGCATCTGGTAGGTCGTGTAGAGCATGCCGAGCTCGGCGGCAGCCTGCGCCACGGTGGGGCTGAAGGCGGGCCCCTGCTCCTGAGCCTCCTGCTCCGCGCGCTCGAGCACCGCGACGATCTGAGTGAGCGTGACGCCCTGCGGGGCGGTCTCGGTCTCGCCCACCGTGACGCTCTGGAGCAGGCCGTAGAGCCGGATCGGCAGGTCGTCGCCGTCGCGGGCAACCTGCGTACCGGGAACGCTCGCCGCCGCCGTGACAAGCACGCCCGCGGCGATCGCCGTCGCGACAGCGCCGGTCCAGGCTCGTCGGAGATACCTGCGCAGGCCGGTCCGGGGTACGTGTGGAACGAGCGACTTCGCCTGGTTCACGCGTCTCCCCCTCGGTCGGTGCGCCGCCTGCTGGAGCGCGGCGCATGCCGTTTCGGATCCTTACACAGCAGTATCACGATCTGGTGAACTCGGGTGGAGTAATTATCGGCGCCCAGGTGAACCGCACTGCCTGGAGGCAGCGGACGGCGCACGCCAGGCGTCGGCGACGCCCCACGATCGACAAGAGTAACGATTCGGGCGTACAACGCAATGAAGTCTTCCTGGTGCATCTCGGATGCTTCACACTGACCCGGGTCCGTACGGGCGCACCGCGCCCGCAACCGAGCGGCCGGAGGTACGGCCGTGAAAGGAAGTCCCCCATGACCGAGACTCCCAACGCACCCGCAGTCGAGGGCACCGTGCAGGACCCGCAGGCGAACGTCGTCGCGATCGTCGGCTTCGTCCTCGCGTTCGTCGCGCCCCCGATCGGGATCATCCTCTCGGCGATCGCTGTGTCGAAGGCCGGCAAGACGGGCATCGACAGCAAGCTCGCGAAGTGGGGTCTGGCCCTCTCGATCATCTTCACCGTGCTGTACCTGATCTTCGTCGCGCTCGGTGTCGTCGCGGCACTCTCGCTGCCGGCCGGCTCGGGCGCCTGACCTGAGGTAGCGCGCACCGGGTGGCACGCGCGCCCGGCAGCACCGCACAGCACAGAGGCTGTCGCTCCTGCGGGGCGACGGCCTCTGTCGTCCCAAGGCCTGATGTCGGTGCCCTATCCAGAACCAATCGGATACTCCACAATATGGCCTGACATTTCCGACTACCTGCCAACCAGGGGAGCACTACCACCATGACCACGCCCGACACCACGACCCCCGAGGCCGCGACCGAAGAGAACGCGGCCACGGCTGCCACCGAGGTCGTGGAGACCGAGCCCGCCGAGGCGGCGGCGACGTCCGAGGCGAAGGCAGAGACCGAGGCCCCCGCTTCCGAGCCGGCCACCGAGGCCGCTCCCG
>NZ_KI911762.1:42558-47537 GCF_000515355.1 Promicromonospora kroppenstedtii DSM 19349
GACGCGGCGCCGGCCGGTGCGAGCGCCGCCGGACCGGAGACCGCCGTCGGACCGGACGGGACCGGGACGCACGCCGCCACCCTGGCCGAGATCTGCGACATCTACTGCGACGCCCGGGACCCCGGGGCCGCGGTGGGCGACCGGGTGCCGGTGAGCACCACGGTCCACGGCCGCACGATCCGGCTGCACGTGTCCGACCCCGATGTCATGGGCTGGGGCTCGATCGACGGCGGACAGCCGGGCGACGAGGTGTGGCTGGACCGCTCGTTCGACGGCGGCCGGACGTGGGCGTCGGGCAGCCGGCTCGGCGCCACGACGACCCCGACGGGCTCCACCGGCTGGCGCACCCAGATGTACAACGTGGACGACTGGAACAACGTCGGCGTCGGCGCTCTCCGGGCCTGCGGCAAGGCGGGCGACCGCCCCGAGATCGCGTGCACCGGCTGGGCGCGCAACGACCGCAACGCGGGCAGCCGCTCGACGGCGGCCGCCACCGCGCTGATGATGCTGTGGGACCGCGACACCGGCCTGTTCGAGACCGACGGCTGGTGGACAGGGGCCAACGCGCTGACCGCCGTCATCGACAACGCCCGGATCAGCGGCATGGGCAGCTACCGGTACGCGATCGCGCAGACCTACGACAAGAACGTGAACGCGCGCGACGGCCAGTTCCGCAACGAGTACCTGGACGACACGGGCTGGTGGGGCCTGGCCTGGATCGCCGCCTACGACCTGACCGGGGACAGCCGGTACCTGAGCACCGCCCGGGCCGACGCCGACCACATGCGCGCCTACTGGACCGACAAGTGCGGCGGCGGCGTGCAGTGGAACACGGGCATCGCGTACAAGAACGCGATCACCAACGAGCTGTACGTGCAGCTCAACGCGGCGCTGCACAACCGGATCCCCGGCGACACCACCTACCGTCAGCGGGCGCAGGAGGGGTGGGAGTGGTTCCGGGACAGCGGCATGATCAACTCGGGCAACCTGGTCAACGACGGGCTCAACGACGCGTGCGCCAACAACGGCCAGCCCACCTGGACGTACAACCAGGGCGTGATCCTCGGGGCGCTCGCCGAGCTGCACCGGGCCACCGGTGACGCGGCGCTGCTGGAGACCGCCCGCGACCTGGCCGACGCCTCGACCGGCTCGACGTACCTCAACCCCGGCGGGATCCTCCGCGAGGTGAACGAGGGCGACGACTGCGACAGCGACGGCGCGTCGTTCAAGGGGGCCTACGTGCGCGGGCTGGGCAAGCTGAACGTGGCCCTGGGCGACCGTCCGTACAGCGCGTACCTCGACCGGCAGGCCGACGCCGCGTACGCCGACGACCGGGACTCGCTCGGCATGTACGGCCCGCACTGGGCCGGGCCGCTGGTGCGGCCCGCGACAGGGCACGGCTGCCAGCACGGCGTGCTGGACCTGATGAACGCGGCCGAGGCCGGGTAGCACCCGCCAGGCGCCCAGGTCACCCCTGTGACCTGGGCGTCTGACCCGTGGGCGGCCTCTGGTGGGCCGTGCGGCAAATCATCTTGCCGTTCCTGGGAGAATGAGGGGTTGTGAGTACCGAGCCTTCCTCCACCCCTGTGTCCGACGGCGATCGCGGTCGCGCGGGCGGAGGCCGGAACCACCGCCGTGGCTCGGGCAGGCGCGCCGGCAACCAGAACCGCCGTCCGCGGCGGTCCGGGCCGCAGCGCGTCTCCGCGGAACAGCTCGCGGCCGCGGCGGCCAAGCGGGCCGCCGTCGAGATGCCGGACATCACCTATCCGGCCCAGCTGCCCGTCTCCGCCCGGCGCGAGGACATCGCAGCGGCGATCCGGGACCACCAGGTCGTGATCGTGGCCGGCGAGACCGGCTCCGGCAAGACGACGCAGATCCCCAAGATCGCGCTCGAGCTGGGGCGCGGTCGCGAGGGCCAGATCGGCCACACGCAGCCCCGCCGCCTCGCCGCGCGCACCGTCGCGGAGCGCATCGCAGAGGAGCTCGGTACCCAGCTCGGCGGCGTCGTGGGCTACCAGGTGCGGTTCACCGACCAGTCCAGCGACGAGACGCTGGTCAAGGTCATGACCGACGGCATCCTGCTCGCCCAGATCCAGCGCGACCCCCAGCTCCTGGCCTACGACACGATCATCATCGACGAGGCGCACGAGCGGTCCCTCAACATCGACTTCCTGCTCGGGTACCTGTCGCGGCTGCTGCCGCAGCGGCCCGACCTCAAGCTGATCATCACGTCGGCCACCATCGACTCCGAGCGGTTCGCGGCCCACTTCTCCCCCGCCGCCCTGGCGCAGCGGGGCGGGGCGCCCGAGTACGTCACCGACGTGCTCCCGGACCTGGCTCCGATCGTCGAGGTGTCCGGCCGTACGTTCCCGGTCGAGATCCGCTACCGGCCGCTCTCGCCGGACGAGGGCGAGCCAGGTACGGAGGGCGAGCGGACGCCGTCGGGCCGCGACCAGGGCGGCCCCAAGAAGAAGGGCAAGGCCCGCGGCGACGAGGACAAGGACCTCGTCACCGGCATCATCGAGGCCTGCGACGAGCTGATGCGGGAGGGCAGCGGCGACATCCTGGTGTTCCTCTCCGGCGAGCGCGAGATCCACGACGCCGCCGACGGCCTCGCCGGGCATCTCAAGGAACGTGCGCGCGACCCGAAGCACCCGCAGCACGTCGAGATCCTGCCGCTGTACGCGCGGCTGTCGAGCGCGGAGCAGCATCGCGTGTTCCAGCAGCACGCCTCGCGGCGCATCGTGCTGGCCACGAACGTGGCCGAGACGTCCCTGACCGTCCCGGGCATCCACTACGTGGTGGACCCGGGCACCGCGCGCATCAGCCGCTACTCGAAGCAGACCAAGGTGCAGCGGCTGCCGATCGAGCCGGTGTCGCAGGCGTCCGCCAACCAGCGCAGCGGCCGCTCCGGCCGTGTCGCGGACGGCATCGCGATCCGCCTCTACTCGGAGGAGGACTTCGGCGGACGGCCCGAGTTCACCGAGCCAGAGATCCTGCGTACCTCCCTGGCGTCGGTGCTGCTGCAGATGATCTCGGTGGGCGTGGTCAGCACGCCCGACGACGTCGCCCGCTTCCCCTTCGTCGAGCCGCCGGACACACGCGCGATCCGCGACGGCGTGCAGCTCCTGACCGAGCTGGGCGCGCTGGAGGAGGTCGACGGCATCACGCGGCTGACCGAGGTGGGCCGCACCCTCGCCCAGCTGCCGATGGACCCCCGCCTGGCGCGCATGGTCATCGAGGGCTCGAAGCACGGCGTGGCCCGCGAGGTGGCGATCGTCGCGGCCGCGCTGTCGATCCAGGACCCCCGCGAGCGCCCCGCCGAGCAGCGCGCGCAGGCCGACCAGCTGCACGCCCGGTTCGCCGACCCGCGCTCCGACTTCCTGACCTATCTGAACCTCTGGGAGTACGTGCGGGAGCAGCAGCGGCTGCTCTCCAGCTCGGCCTTCCGGCGGCAGTGCAAGGCGGAGTACCTGAACTTCCTGCGGATCCGCGAGTGGCAGGACGTCGTGGCGCAGCTCCGCGAGATGGCCAAGCCGCTGGGGATCGAGATGTCGTTCCAGCCGCGTCGCCGGGCCGTCGACGTGCGGCCCGCGGTGGCGGAGGACGGCGCCGAGCCCGAGGCCGCGACGTACCGGCAGACCTGGGACGACGACACCATCCACCGGTCGCTGCTCGCCGGGCTCCTGTCGCAGATCGGCATGCAGGACACCGGCGAGGTCAAGGCGTCCGCCGTCGCGCACCTGCGCGGGGCGCAGCGCGAGATCGCGCTGAAGCGCGCGAAGAAGCAGGCCCGCAACGAGTACGTCGGCGCCCGCGGGGCGCGGTTCGCGATCTTCCCTGGGTCTCCCCTGTCCAAGAAGCCGCCCGTGTGGATCATGGCGGGCGAGCTGGTCGAGACCAGCCGCCTGTGGGCCCGCGACGTCAGCCGCATCCAGCCCGAGTGGGCCGAGGACCTCGCCGGGCCGCTCGCGAAGCGCACCTACTCCGAGCCGCACTGGTCCACCAAGCAGGGCGCGGCGATGTGCACCGAGAAGGTGCTGCTGTACGGAGTGCCCATCGTGTCCGACCGCCGCGTGCTCTACGCCAAGGTGGACCCCGAGGCCGCGCGCGAGATGTTCGTGCGGCACGCCCTCGTGCAGGGCGAGTGGACCACGCACCACCGGTTCTTCCACGACAACCGCGCCCTCCTGGAGGAGGCCGGCGAGCTGGAGGCTCGCTCCCGGCAGCGCGGCCTGGTCGCGGACGAGGACGACCTGTTCGCCTTCTACGACGAACGTGTGCCCGACTCCGTCGTCTCCGCGGCGCACTTCGACCGCTGGTGGTCGCGGGCCCGCAAGGAGACGCCCGACCTGCTCACCTTCACCATGGAGCAGCTGGTCGGCGACGCCTCCGTGGACACCGCCGAGTTCCCGGAGACCTGGCCCCAGGGCGAGCTCTCCCTACCGCTCACCTACCAGTTCCAGCCCGGCTCCGACGCCGACGGCGTCACCGTGCACGTCCCCGTGGCCGTGCTCGCGCGCGTGGTGCCGGACGGGTTCGACTGGATGGTGCCCGGGCTCCTGGAGGAGCTGACCGTGGCGACCATCAAGTCCCTGCCCAAGACGGTGCGGCGAGAGCTCGTACCGGCGCCCGACGTCGCCCGCGAGGTCGTCGCCTGGCTGCGCGCCGAGGCCCCGGCCTGGGAGGACATCGCCCGGGCGGGCGACATGGCCGAGCCCTACACGTCGGCGTTCACGCGTGCCGTGCGGGCGCTGCGCGACGTCGTCGTGCCGCCCGAGGTGTGGGACGACGAGCGCGTCTCGCGGCTCCCGCGGCACCTCCGGGTGACGTTCCGGGTGGTTGAGGAGCGCGGGCGGGGACGGTCGGCGTCGGCCGTGGTGCTGGACGAGTCCAAGGATCTCCTGCTGCTGCAGCGCAAGCTCGCGTCGCGCGCCGAGGCCGCCGTGCGGTCGGCGGTGCGCGGGGCCGTCGGCGCC
>NZ_KI911762.1:47637-49100 GCF_000515355.1 Promicromonospora kroppenstedtii DSM 19349
CCGCAGCCGCCACCTCGACCGAGGTCGCCGCACCGGCCGCCGCGGCCGCCGTCGCCGCGCCCGCTCCCGCCGTCGTCGAGGAGGAGGAAGAGGACCCGCAGACCACGGTCTTCAGCCTGGTCACCTTCTTCCTCGCCGCGCTCCCGATCATCGGCGTCGTGCTGAACGCCATCGCGGTGGCCCGCGCCGGCAAGGAGGGCTTCGACCTGTGGCTCGCCAGGTGGGGCCTCGCGCTCGCCATCGTCGAGACCGTCGGCGCCCTGATCCTGGTCGGCATCGGCTACTACTTCGGCCTGCTGACCGCCGGCGCCGTCTGAGTCGCCCCGCGCACCTGCCGAGGTCCGCCTCCCCGAGCCCTCCCGCACGGTCTCTCCCCAGACCCCGTGCCGGACCGCCGGGTGGGGCGGACCTTCTGCGCGCTGCCGGGCAGCCGCGGCCGGCTCATGTCTCACGACTCGGTCAGAACGGGTGAAATTTCGCTAACCTACACATGGTGGTCATTCGGGCGTCATCGGACGCCTCGACCATGAACGGGCCCAGGTCAGTCTCGAGGAAGGTCTGTCCCATGTCGCAGCTCGTCGTCCAGCGAGACTCCCGGCGCGGCCACCCAGCCCGCCATCTCGTCGCGTCGGCCCTGGCGCTGACGCTCGTCGCGCTCCTGACGGTGGTGCATCCCCAGTCCGCGAGCGCCTACCCGCCCGGTCTGCCGTCGAGGGCGGCGGCGCAGTCCGAGCTCGACGCCCTCCCGGTGCGCGCGGAGAGCGAGTCAGCACCGTACGACCGGAACCTCTTCCCTCACTGGATCACCGTCGACGGCTGCACCACCCGCGAGACCGTCCTGCGCCGCGACGGCGACGGCGTGGAGGTGGGCGGGGACTGCTACCCGACGTCGGGCAGCTGGTACAGCGAGTACGACGGCCAGACCCGCACGGCGCCCGCGGACATCTCGATCGACCACGTCGTGGCCCTGGCCGAGGCCTGGCGCTCGGGTGCTGACGGGTGGACGACGGCGCGGCGGCAGGACTTCGCGAACGACCTCACCGGGCCGCAGCTCATCGCGGTCACGGCCGAGGTGAACAGCTCGAAGAGCGACAAGGACCCCGCCGAGTGGGTACCGCCGCTGGCAAGCAAGCGCTGCGCCTACTCGAAGATGTGGATCCACACGAAGTCGCGCTGGGGCCTGAGCGTGGACGCGGCCGAGAAGGCCGCGCTGCAGCCGCTGCTGGACAGCTGCTCGTACTGATCCCGCTCTCGGGCGCTCAGGTCACCTCGCTGACCTGGGCGCTCGGCAACTGGGCGTCCGACAGCCGCACGAGCGTGCGGCGCAGCGTCTCCTCGGCGTCGAGCACGGCCTGGTAGGCGTCCCGGCAGGCGGCGTACCCGGCGCAGGCGGCGTCCACGACGCCGATAGCGGCCCGCGAGACGGCGTCGACCTCCTCGGGCGCGGCCGTGCCGCCGACCGA
>NZ_KI911762.1:49200-49753 GCF_000515355.1 Promicromonospora kroppenstedtii DSM 19349
CGCACCGTGATGGCGACCCGGCGCGTCGTCGGCCAGCCGACGCCTGCGGCGGCGAGCCGTCGTACGGAACGCGCGATCGTCTCGGGGCTCATGGCACGCGCCCCGGCGCGCAGGCGTCGACCCTCAGCTGCTCGGCCATCCAGCTCCCTTTCCGGCATCCCCGCACGTCACAGGGATTTTCGGCAGCCTAGGCGGCCTGCGCCGGAGGCGACATGGGGAGCGATCCCCATCCCCCGGGGCCACCTGCGCAGGCCACGCCCCGGTCCCGCGACGGACCCGTGCGGCTGTTGACGGATCCGCGTGGACCGGTGAGTCTGGTCGGGCCGCGGCCCCGCGGGCCGCGTTCGCACTGCTCAGCTCTCCACCGACGGACGACAGTACGAGCACAGGGAGAACCGATGACAACGCTGTCAGAGACGCCCTCGCACCGCACGCACCGACGCTTCAGGAGACAACCCGGCCGGTGGTCCGGGCGACCTGCCCTCGCCGCCGCGCTGGCCGCCACGTGCCTGGTGGCGGTACCGCTCGCCCCCGCCCCGCCGGCCGACGCGGC
>NZ_KI911762.1:49853-71221 GCF_000515355.1 Promicromonospora kroppenstedtii DSM 19349
CGGGCTCCGCGTCCCCGGCCGCGGTGGGTGCACGCGCGGCCTCGACCGGGAGCGGCACGAGCTCCGGCGCCGTCGTCGGGGAACAGACCGGACTGACCGGATGGCCCGCCGGGCTGCCCGACGGCGGGATGCTGCCGGAGTCGGTGTCGACCGACGTGGGTGCCGGGGTCGTGGTGCGGGGCTTCCCCGCGCTCGTCGAGGAGACCGCCCCGAAGGTGAAGGGGCAGGCACGGACCGTCGGCGTCGCGCTGCGCGTCCTGGCGGACGAGACCGCCCAGGCCGCCGCGCACGCCGCGGGCGTGCGCCGCCTGCTGTTGTCGGAGACGGCGCTCGGGACCGGGCGGATCACGTCGCGGTGGACCGGCACGCAGTCGCTCACGCTCGCGGCGTCGCCGTACCCCAGCACGGAGGCGCTCGTGGCGGACCTGCAGCTCGCGGCCGTCGTCTCGCTGACGTCGCCGGCCGACGAAGCGCGGTACGACACGCCGCCGGGCGGGCCGGACGCGGCGACGGTGCGGTCGGCCTCGGATTACGCGGACGCGCTCGCGTTCGTCCGCAAGCACCTGGAGGACGAGGTGCACCGGGTCGTCGGGCACGTCGTCGCCGCGCTGTCGGCGAGCCGGACCCTGGAGGCGGAGGTTCGCGGGTCGGGCAGCCTCGCGCTGCTCAACACACTGCAGGACATCCGCGAGCACCGCGCCGGCCTGGTCCACGACGGGTTCGTGTCGGCGACGCCGCCGCGGCGCCTGCCGCACCTGGCGCGCTACCTGCGCGCGGACTCCCACCGTCTGACCAAGGCCGCGGAGAACCCCGGGCGCGACGCGGACCTCGCCTGGCGGATCGGCGACGTGACGTCGGCGTACGAGAAGGCGCAGGCGACGTACGCGGCGGGGTCGCCGGACGCCGCCCGCGCCGCCGAGCTGGCCGAGGTGCGCTGGATGCTGGAGGAGCTGCGCGTCTCGCTGTTCGCGCAGCAGCTCGGCACGGACGGGCCGGTCAGCGAGAAGCGGATCAGGAAGGTGCTGGCGCCGGGCGGGTGGTGAGGGGAATCCAGGCGTCGCTCAGGGCAAGATCCGGGTGAGCCCGGATGTCGCCCGGGCAGCCACGCACGTAGCGTCGAGGACATGAGCACAAACACCCTTTCCCGTCCGCGCCAGGGGCGCATCATCGGCGGTGTCTGCGCCGGGATCGCCCGCCGATTCGGCTGGAGCCCCACTGTCGTGCGGGTCGTCACCGTCGCGTCGATCCTCATCCCCGGCCCGCAGGTGCTGGCCTACCTCATCTGCTGGGTTGCCATCCCGAACGAGCGCCCGGCCGCCTGACCCCCTGGTACTCGGCTCTCACCCCACCCCGACGGTCGTCAGGGCAGGTTCAGGGCCGGGCCCGGGGGTCACCGGATACCCGACGGCTCGCGGCAGTCGTAGCGTCGATGACATGAGCACACAGACACTTTCCCGTCCGCGCCAGGGGCGCATGATCGCCGGTGTCTGCGCCGGTATCGCCCGCCGATTCGGCTGGGACCCGACGCTCGTCCGGGTCCTCGCCGTCGCGTCGATCTTCATTCCCGGACCGCAGTTCCTCGCGTACATCGCGTTCTGGATCCTGATGCCCAACGACGACTGATCTCCTTCGGCAGACCGCCGACACGCCAGAGGCCCGGGTTTTTCACCCGGGCCTCTGGCGTGTCGGCGTACGTTTCTGCAAGGCTTGCAGCAAGATCCGGAAACGACCGTGCAATGCCGCACGGGCCGACGCCGGGACGACGCCGCAAGGAGCCGCCATGACGCGCCATCCGAACGTGCCCCGCCGCCTGCTAGCCACCCTGACGACGTTCGCGACCGCTCTCACGCTGGGCCTGGTCGCAACCGCCGCCACTCCCACCGCCGAGCCGGCGCGGGCGGCGACCCCCGAGCACGGCGAGGGGGACGTCATCCTCAACCTGTTCCAGTGGACCTGGGACTCCGTCGCCGCGGAGTGCGCCGACGTCGTCGGCCCGGCCGGCTTCGGCTACGTGCAGGTCTCGCCACCGATGGAGCACATCCGCGGCTCACAGTGGTGGACGTCGTACCAGCCCGTGAGCTACCGGATCGAGTCCAAGCTGGGCACGCGGGCTGAGTTCGCGAACATGGTCGCCGCCTGCGACGCCGCGGGGGTGGGCGTGATCGCCGACGCCGTCGTGAACCACATGGCGGGCGCCGGCCAGTCCGGGACGGGTATCGCCGGCACGCAGTTCTCGGACGACAACTTCGCCGGGACGTACAGCGCCGCTGACTTCAACGACTGCCGCAGCAACATCTCGGACTACGGAGACCGCTACCAGGTGCAGAACTGCCGCCTGGTCTCGCTGCAGGACCTGCGCACCGGCTCGGACTACGTGCGCGGCCGGCTCGCCGCGTACTTCGACGACCTGGTGTCCCTCGGCGTCGACGGGTTCCGGATCGACGCCGCGAAGCACATCCCGGCGTCGGACCTGGAAGCGATCAAGGCGCGGATGAACAACCCGAACGTGTTCTGGGTGCACGAGGTGATCGGGGCCTCGGGCGAGCCGATCCAGCCGTCCGAGTACCTGGGCAGCGGCGACTCGCACGAGTTCGACTACGCGCGCCAGCTCAAGCGTGACTTCGACGGGCAGATCAAGAACCTGCGGTTCATCGGCGACGGCAAGCTGCCCTACGACCGGGCTGGTGTGTTCGTGGACAACCACGACACGGAGCGCAACGGCGAGTCGATGAACTACAAGTGGGGCGCCAAGTACGTCCTGGCCAACACGTTCCTGCTGTCGTGGCCGTACGGCTCACCGTCGGTGTACTCGGGCTACGAGTTCTCGAACAACGACGCCGGCGCGCCCGGCGCCACCGAGACCACGGTCCCGGACGCGACCTGCGGCGCGGGCAGGTGGACCTGCACGCAGCGCTGGACCGAGATCCGTGGCATGGTCGGCTTCCACAACGAGGTGGCCGGCACCGAGGTCACCAACTGGTGGGACGACGGCGGCAACCTGGTCTCCTACGGCCGCGGCGCCAAGGGTTACGTGGTGCTGAACAACACTGCGTCGGCCGTGCAGCGCTCGTTCCAGACGTCGCTCCCCGCCGGCACGTACTGCGACGTCGTCGCCGCCGCGGACTGCTCCGTGAAGCGGACCGTGGACTCGGGCGGCTGGTTCACGGCCTCGGTGCCGGCGTACGGGGCGCTGGCGATCCACGTGGGCGCCCGGGGCTGATCCGGCGATTCCCGATGGTTCCAGGCGGTCGAGCTCGCCGAGACCCCCAGGTCTCGACGAGCTCGACCGCCGGGTGAGCACTCAGCGGAAGATCTTGCGGGCGCTGCCCAGGTCGAGGAACACCGTCTCGCCGGTCGCGTCCTTGACGCCGTCGTTGTCGGTGATCGCGTACACGCGGCCGTCGCCGCCGATCGTGAGGCCCTCGAGCTTCTCCTGCGTCCAGCCGTTCGTGGCACGGAGCACGGGCAGCACGTCGACAGCGAGCTTCTTGCGCAGCACCGGGACCGTGCCCGGTCGCGGGTCCCGCTTCGGCAGGTCCACCGTGTACACGGCCTTGAGCTTCGCCGCGGGGCCGTTGAGCTTGTCCCGCTCGATCACGGCGAGGGTGTCGCGGTCCACGACCGTCACCTCGGACAAGCCGACCCAGTCGCCGTCGGCGGTGGGCTCCGACAGCTCGTAGCCGAACCAGGTCCACTCCCCCGTCGCGACGTCGTAGCGGCCGATGCGCGCGTAGCCTCCCACGCCGTCGTCGCTGGTCAGGCCTCGCTGAAGCGCGACGAACAGGTGCTCGCCGTCACGGTCCACGATGCCCGTCACACCCTCGATGCCCCACTTGCCGAGGCCCGCGGCGACGTCGTCGGGCAGGCTGATGCGCTCCTGCACGCGGCCCGAGGCCGAGACACGCACCAGGGCGTTCTCCGGGCCGGTCGCGCCCTCGACACCGAGCCAGAACCCGCCCGCCTTGCCGCGGACCGACGGCCGCGCCCAGATGCCCTCGGCGTCCAGGCCGACCGGCTCGCCGGCCTCCGTCACGACGATCTCACGGTCGATCACCGCGGGGCCGTTCCTCGAGCCGCGCGTGTCGGCGGTCGAGACGGAGAGGATCGACGTGGGCGACTTCGCGGCGTCGGTCACGGTCCACAGGCGGTCGCGGTCGGACGGGTCGGCCGAGAGCGCGCCGAGGGCGGTCCAGCCGATCGGCTTCTTCGTACCGGCGGAGGTCCTGGCGTCGGCCGAGACGATGGATGGGAAGGCCGGCGTGGCCGCATCACGCGCATAGCGATGCCCCTTGCCGAATACCGAGACCGACGCGCGGACGCCGTCCTCGGCCGCGTCCTCCTCGGAGGAGACGACGAGCAGGTTCCGCGACGGGACCGGCAGGATCCCCTCCGGACCGTTCGTCGTGGCCAGCACCTGCACGAACCGCGGCTCGGCCGGGCGCGAGACGTCGTAGACGGCCACGAAGTTGGACCGCTCGGAGCCGACGAACGCGTAGTGGACGCCGTCGAGGGTCGCGACGGCGAGGCCCTCCATCTCCACGCCCTTCTTGCCGGCGCGGTCCTCGTTGTGCAGGCCGACGCGGACGGCGAGCTCCTCGACCGAGGAGCCCGCGTCCCAGACGACGTCGCCGGTCGTGGCCTCGAAGACCGACCAGCCGCGCGTGCCGCCCTTCCAGTCGCCCTCGTTCGCGGTGGCGACATGCTCGTCGTCGATCCAGCCGATCGCGTCGGGCTCGCGCGGGGCTGCCTCGACGGAGCCGGTCTGGTCGATCGCACCGTCGTCCTCGGCGTCGACGCCCTCCAGTGCGACCGAGCCGGCGGAGAACACGTTCTCGAGCTCGCCGGAGTCGACGTCGAGCACGGCGACGCCGTTGTTCTCCTGCAGCGTCACCGCGACCTTGGTGTCGGACGGGTTGATCGAGACGTACTCGGGCTCCGGGTCCTGCGGGGTGTCCAGGCCTGCAGCCGCGAGCGCCGCCTCGTCGAGCGCGACGGGGCGCACCTGCCAGGCCGCGGGGTCGGTGCCGGGGAGGTCGACGAACTGCAGGAACCCGGCGGGTGCCTGCGGGAGGTCGCCCTCCTCGCCCTCGCCGGTGTCGGCCGGTGCGTCCTCGTCGCGCTGGTTCTCCATCGCGATGACGGCGTGTGCTCCGTCGTGCGTGACGGCGATCGAGTCGGGCTGCCCGCCCAGGTCGATGGACCGCACGAGGGTCCGGGTCGCGAGGTCGACGACGTCGAGGCGGCCGGACGGCGCGGTGAACGACGTCGAGCTGTCGACGACGACGAGCACGTGGTCGCCGACGACGGCGACCGACGTCGGCTCGTCGTGCTCCGAGCCGAGCTCGGCGAGCGACAGCGTGCCAAGGCCCCTGGGTTCGGCCGGGTCGCTGATGTCGACGAAGCCGATGCGCCGGGCGGCGGCGTCGGTGTGGACGAGGGTCCGGCCGTCCTCGCTGACCGCGGAGATCTCGGCGACGGTCGGGTCGGCGGGGTCGGTACCCGCGGGGACGTTCTCGAAGACGGGGTAGGTGGCAAGGCGGTGAAACGTCTCGCGTGCGCTGGTCGCGCCGAACGACCCGGTGGACGCGGTTGATCCGGTCGGGGCGTGGTGGCCGGCGGCGATCGCCGGAAGCGTGCTCAGGCCGAGCGCGAGAACCGCGCCGGAAGCGATGAAGGCCGCATGGCGGCGGTGAGGGGACACGCTCGGCACCGTCGCGCGAGCCGGTGTCGGTGGGAGAACTTTGGGCTGGCCCAGGGGTGTCGCGCAAGTGAACTTCCGGGCGCTCGAGCCCGAGTGGCGAGCGGCGTGCGCGGCTAGGCTCGACGGCGTGACCGTCCTTGCCGAGCTACGCGCTCTGCTGCGCCTTCCCGGATTCCGCAAGCTGTTCGCGGTGCGGCTCGTGTCCCAGGCGGGCGACGGCATGTTCCAGGTGGGCCTCGCCAACCTGTTGTTCTTCAGCCCCGAGTCGCAGGGTTCGGCGGCAGCGATCGCCGGAGCGTTCGCGCTGATGCTGGCACCGTTCACCATCGTGGGCCCGTTCGCCGGCGTGTTCCTGGACAGGTGGCAGCGGCGTCAGGTGCTGGTGTACGGCAACGCGGTGCGCGTGCTGATCACCGGCACGATGGCGGTGCTCATGCTCGCCCAGGGCGTCACGCCCGCGATCTACGTGCTGGGTCTCGCGGCCCTCAGCGTCAACCGCTTCCTGCTCGCCGGCCTCTCGGCGGGCCTGCCGCGCGTGGTCCAGGGCGACCTGCTGCTCACGGCCAACGCGCTGACACCGACGCTCGGCGCGGGTGCGGCGTTCCTCGGGGGCGGACTGAGCTTCGTGCTGAGCCTCGCGATGCCGTCGGGCCGGGTCCACGACGCCACAGCGCTGGCCTGCGCGAGCGTCGTGATGGGCTGCGCCTCGCTGCTGGGGCTGCGGATGTCGCGCACGCTGCTGGGTCCGCTGGAGCCCGCCGTCGGCTCCATCCGCAACGAGCTGGCCGTGGTCGTCCGCGGCCTGGTGGACGGTGCGCGCTACCTTGCCGCGCGCCGCACGCCGGGCCAGGCCCTGCTGGTCATGGCGTTGCACCGCTTCCTGTACGGGGTCGTCTTCATCGCGTCGATCCTGATGTCGCGCAACCTGCTGGCCGATCCAGGCGACCCGACCGCGGGCCTCGCGATGTTCGCCACGGTCATCGCGGCGACCGGTGTGGGCGGCGGGCTCGCGATCCTGCTCACCGCGGTGCTGGCGCGGCGCATGGCCCCGCAGACCTGGATCGCCGTGATGCTCCTGGTGGCGGGGGTGTCGCAGCTGATCCTCGTGCCCGAGCCCGGCTTCGCCGCCGTGGTCACCGCCGCCGGGCTGCTCGGCCTCGCGGCGCAGGGCGCCAAGATCGCCGTCGACACCATCGTGCAGCGTGACTCCGAGGACGCGTACCGCGGCCGCGCCTTCGCCTTCTACGACGTGCTCTACAACGCCGCGTTCGTCGGCGCGGCGGCCCTCGCGGCGTTCCTCGTGCCGGACGCCGGCTGGTCGCCCGGCCTCTTCGCCGCCCTCTCCCTCGGGTATGTCCTGGCCGCCCTGCTGTTCGGCCTCCGCGGCACTCGCACGGCTGCGCTGGTGCGGCAACCGGTAAGCGGGTGAATTTGTGGATGAGGTCCGGTCTTTTGAGGCGAACATGCCTGTTTTGCCGGTCGAACGGTGCAAGGATTGAGACTAGTTACCTACAGGGACTGGAGGCTCCCGTTCATGTCCGACGCACCCGCCGTCACCCCGACGCCAACCTGGGGTGAGGTATTCCCCTGGTTCCGCGAGGTCATGGCCGAAGACGACGCCTGGTACGTCGGTAAGGTCGACAACAAGACCGACGTAGGCGTCGCACGCCTGGCCGACGCCGCAGTGACGCGGCTCAAGCCCCTTCCCGTCGGCCGTCTCTACCCCGCAGTGCGGCGGGTCGAGCGGCTCGACGAACTCACCTGGCCCAAGCACCGCCTGCTCAACGCTCTGCACCGTGGCGGCTGCTTCACCGGGGATGACCTCTCGTACATGGTGATCGCCGAGATGCTCTCCTGGGAGTCGGTCGGCCCGATCATCGTCAAGCAGATCCTCGAGGTCGTGGCACTGGAAGAGATTCGGGCCACCTCCGCGAGATAGCAGTTCTCTCAAGCCTCGACGGTGGCCGGATCAGGGGTAACGGCCACCGCAGGGCGCCGGGCCGCGACGAGGGCGAACGGCACGGCAGTCAGCATCAGCAGCCCCTGCAGGATCTGCGTCACCGCGTACCCAGCGCCGAGTACGCCGAACGAGCCGGCCGCGGCCAGGAGGCCGAGCACCGCGACGACGGCCGCGAACAGCGCCCCGATCCGCCGCGTCACGGGTGCCGCCCAGCCGCACAGCGCGGCGGCCGCCACGACGAGCAGCCCCAGCGCCGTGCTCAGCAGCAATGACCCGATCAGCCCTGTCGGCACTCCCCCGAACGACAGCATCGAGACGACCGGGAGCAGCACACTCGTCCACAGGGTGTGGATGACCGCGCCGACCAGGACGACGACCAGGCCGGCCCGCCGCGCCGTCCGGGGATGGTCCAGGAGCAGCGCGAGCAGGACGCCGGTCCCCACGACGGCCAGCACGAGGATCTCGGCAAGGGTGCCCAGGAGCAGGCCGGGCTGGGCACCGAGCGCGAGCTGCACCACGGCTGTGCCGGCCTGGACCAGCAGGTGCACGCCGACCACGGCGACGGCCGCGACCAGGAGCCGCCGGGCCCGGAGCGCGGCCGCTCCCACGGCGAGCAGCACGGTTCCCGCTGTCGCCGCGTTCTCCACCACGTAGATCACGTTGTTCGTGGTGAACCCCAGGTCGAGCTCGCTCCTGGGAAGCAGCAGGCGCTGCGGCACCGCCGTCCACGCCGCGAGGGCGAGGGCGAGGATGCTGAGCGCAGCGGGCCGGCGGCCGGCATCGGGCAACGGAGTCATGCGGACACCCTTTCAGAGGCCACTGACACTCCGTGTGATGCGCGGCACGCTGTGGATAACTCGGCGGTGCCGGCCGGCCGGCGTGGAACCATGGACGGGTGCCCCCGCCGATCCCCGCCCCGCGTATCCACCCCGCGGCCATCAAGCTGCTGGTGGGCAGTGGCGCGTACCAGCGCGGGGAGGAGTACCAGCAGCACGGCCGGGTCATCTCGTGGGAGTGGCTCCCGGCCGAGATGCTCCTCATCTCGTGGGTGCGCGGCAGCGGCCGCAGCACCTACTCGTGCTCCATCGAGTTCCAGGAGGACCCGCCGGGGCCACCCGTCGTCGTCGGCTCGGACTGCACGTGCCCGGTCAGGTCCGCCTGCAAGCACGTGGCGGCGACACTGCTGGAGTCGGGAACGGACGGGCTGGCCTCGCTGGTGCGGCCCGCGTCGTCGCTGAACCGCGCGCCGCAGGTGCCGGAGTGGAAGGCGGTCGTCCAGCAGCTCGTACCCACGGCGCCCGCGGCTCCGCCGACCGGGCCGGCGCCCGACGAGGCGCCGGAGCTGGCGCTGCAGCTGCGGATCGACGGCACCGCCGCCGCGAACAACCTGGCCTTGTCGATGCGGCCCGTGCAGCGCAACGACCGGGGCGCCTGGGTGGGTGGCAACGCCTCGTGGAACTACATCCGCAACGGCTTCCTCCGCGGGGTCGACCCCGCGGTCCGGCAGTGGTTCACCACGCTCGACGCCCTGCGCGCCACGAGCCCGCGCGGCTACGGCTACCTCAGCACCGGCGACTGGATCAGCCTCGACGACGTGCTCGCCCGACCCTTCTGGCACCATCTCACCGACGCCGCGGAGCTCGGGATCGAGCTGGTCGGCAAGTCCCGGCGGGAGTCGGTGCGGCTGGCCCACGAGGCGTCGGTCTCGCTCGACCTCTCCCTGCCCGACGGCGGCGCGCGCCTGGAGCGGACCGTCGCCTTCGACGGCGTGGTCACGGCCGCGACGTCCGTCGGACCGCTCGGTGACCACGGCCTGTTCGCGGTCGAGGAGTCGGCCCAGGGCCGCACCATCACGCTGGGCCCGACGGCGGCGCCGCTCACCGACCAGGAGCGCGCGGCGGTACACCTGTCCGACGTCGCCATCCCGGCCGACGCGGTCGACGAGTTCCTCGCGGACTACCTGCCGCTCCTGCGTCGCGAGGTCCGGGTCCGCGCGGAGCCCGGCGTCGACCTGCCGGACCTGCCCCGCCCGGAGCTCGTCGCGTCCGTCGAGGCGGTGTCGGCGGCCGAGGTCCACGTGACGTGGCGGTGGGCCTACCCGCCGTCGGACAAGGAGTACCCGCTGACCACGGCGCTGGAGCCGGGCGCGGACCTGCGCGACCTCGCGGCGGAGACCACGACCCTGGGCCGCGCCGTGGCCGCGGTGCGCGAGCTGCCCGGGTTCGGCCACTTCCGGGTGGCGCCCGAGGTGTACCGCGGACTGCGGGCGATGGACCTGGTCACGACGGCGCTGCCCGCCCTCCGGGCGCTGCCGGACGTCCGGGTCGAGAGCGAGGAGCTGCCGGAGTACCGCGGGCTCGAGGCCACGCCGGTCGTCAGCATGCGCGCCACCGACAGCGGCGACATGGACTGGTTCGAGCTGGGCGTCACCGTGGCTGTCGACGGGCGCGAGATCCCCTTCGGGTCGCTGTTCGACGCGCTGGCCCGCAACCAGAAGCGGTTCATGCTCACCGATGGCAGCTGGCTGCGCACGGACCTGCCGGTCTTCGCGGAGCTCCGGGCCCTGATCGAAGAGGCGCAGCGACTCTCGGACCAGCCGGGCAAGCTGCGGGTCAGCCGATTCAACGCGAGCCTCTGGGCCGAGCTGGAGGACGTGGCCGACTTCGTCGAGCAGTCCGACCGGTGGCGGCACTCGGTGAGCGAGCTGGTCACGCTCACCGCCGGCGGCGCCGACGGCCCGCAGACACTGCCCCCGCCCGTGGGCCTGAAGGCGGAGCTGCGGCCCTACCAGCAGCACGGGTTCGAGTGGCTGACCTTCCTGTGGCGGCACGGGCTGGGTGGGATCCTCGCCGACGACATGGGGCTGGGCAAGACCGTGCAGACCCTGGCCTTCGTGGCCCACGCCCGCCAGGAGGCCGCGCCGGGCTCGCCGCCGTTCCTCGTGGTCGCGCCCGCCTCCGTGGTGAGCAACTGGGCGGCGGAGGCCGCGCGATTCACGCCGGACCTGAAGGTGGTGACGCTCCCGACGACGGCTCGCAAGGCCGGGACGTCGGTGGCGGAACTGGCCGCCGGGGCGGACCTCGTCGTCACGTCGTACGCGATCTTCCGGCTGGACTTCGACGCGTTCGCCGACGTCGGGTGGAGCGGGCTGATCCTTGACGAGGCGCAGTTCGCGAAGAACCACCAGACGCGGGCCAACGAGTCGGCCCGCCGGCTGAGGGCGCCGTTCAAGCTGGCCATCACGGGTACACCCATGGAGAACAACCTCATGGAGCTGTGGGCGATGCTCGCGATCGTGGCGCCGGGGCTGTACGGGTCGGCGACCAAGTTCAGGGAGGACTACGTCAAGCCCGTCGCCGGCGAGGGCGACTCGGGCCCGCTCCTGGGCCGGCTCCGCCGTCGGATCAAGCCCCTCATGCTGCGCCGGACCAAGAGCCAGGTGGCGCCTGAGCTGCCCGAGCGGCAGGAGCAGGTGCTCCGCGTGACCCTGGACCCCCGGCACCGCCGGATCTACGACACGCACCTGCAGCGGGAGCGGTCCCGGCTGCTGGGTCTGCTGGACAGCTTCGACGAGAACCGGGTAGCGGTCTTCCGCGCGCTGACCACGCTGCGCCGGATGGCGCTGGACGCGTCGCTGGTGGACGCGGAGTACGAGGGTGTCGCTTCGGCGAAGCTCAACCTGCTGGCCGAGCAGCTGGCCGAGGTAGCCGCCGAGGGGCACCGCGCGCTGGTGTTCTCGCAGTTCACATCGTTCCTGGCCAAGGCCGCGGAGGTGTGCCAGGAGCTCGGGATCCCGTACGAGTACCTGGACGGTTCGACCCGGCGCCGACCGGAGGTGATCGGCCGGTTCAAGGACGGCACGGCACCGGTGTTCCTGATCAGCCTCAAGGCCGGCGGGTTCGGGCTGAACCTGACCGAGGCCGACTACGTCTACCTGCTCGACCCGTGGTGGAATCCGGCGACGGAGGCGCAGGCGATCGACCGGACGCACCGCATCGGGCAGACCCAGAACGTGATGGTCTTCCGGTTGGTCTCCGAGAACACGATCGAGGACAAGGTGATGGCGCTCAAGGAGCGCAAGGCCCGGCTGTTCGACGCCGTGCTGAGCGACGACGCGGGCGCGTTCGCGGGGTCGCTGGGTGCCGACGACATCCGGGGGCTGCTGGAGGGCTGACGACCCACCACCGTCCGACCTGTACCTTTTCTCCCGTGTCTCCTGTCGCTGACCTGATCGGGGCTGTCGCCAGCCTGCTGTGGCCCCTGCTCGTGATCGTCGTGCTGCTGGTCTTCGGACGGCAGCTCCTGTCGAAGCTGCGAAACTCCGACGACGTCACGCTGGAGATCGGCGGGCAGCGGCTCAATCTCAAGCAGGCGACGGACCAGCAGTCGGACATGATCACGGACCTGCAGCGCGAGGTGGCTGCGCTGCGCAAGCGGCTTGACGACGTCGGGGTGGGCGCGGCCGGCGGCTGGGCGGACGCGGCGGGAGCCGGGTCGGAGGTCGCGTGGGGCGGGTCGGAAGGCGAGCAGCACGAGGCTGATCCGGCCGACGAGCTGATCGACTTCGATCGGCCGGACACGCAGGGCGCACTGCCGGGTTCCCCGCCCCACTCGATCCTGTGGGTCGACGACCACCCCGAGAACAACGCGATGCTCGCGGAGTCGTGGCGACGCGAAGGCGCCGAGGTGGACACTGCGCGCACCACTGACGAGGCGATGCGCCTGCTCACGGCACGCCGCTACGGCCTGGTGATCTCGGACATGGGCCGGCACGAGTCCGGCATCGACGTGCCTGACGCCGGACTCCGCCTGCTGACGAAGGTCCGCGCGACGGACGCCCACGTCCCGTTCGTGCTGTACGGGAACGTCGAGCAGGTCTCCGACGTCGCCCGAGCGGCAGGAGCCACTCTCGTCACGGGCTCGACGTTCGAGCTGGTGGAATTCGCGAGCAGCGTGGGCGTGTTCCAGGACGCCTGACGTCAGTCCTTGGCCTTGGCTTTGGCCGTGGCCTTGGCGGATCGGGACCGCGTCGAGGCGAGCGCCCAAGCGACCAGGACCGGCTGGCCCAGCAGGCGCAGCGCCCGCTTCCGGTCCGTGTCCAGGCCGAACGCGTCGCGCCGCTCAACCAGCTGCGCGATGTTCCCGGGAAATACGGCGACGAAGAACGTGGCGGCCAACGCGCCCAGCCGCCGTCGGGCGGGCTGCTTCCACGTGGCCACGAGCGCCGTACCAAGGCTGATCTCGACGATCCCTGACCCCACCACGACGGCGTCCGGGTCGGCCGGGAACCAGGTCGGGACCTGGGCCTGGAACTCCTTGCGCGCCTTGGTGAGGTGGCCGATGCCGGCCGTGAGGAGGGCGGCGCCGAGGGCGACCTGGCCGATGCCGCGGAGGACGGAGCTGGTGGATGCCATGTGGTCCAGCATGCGGGTTGGGTGGAACGCGGGCACCTGTGGCACGCCCGACGTTGTGTCGCGTACTCGTCCTCACCCCAGCAATCGCTCCCGCAGAGCGAAGAAATCTGATGAGGTGTGGTCATGGAATCTGTGGTCGAGCGAGCGCTGCGCACGCGCATCATTTCCTGGGTTCAGGAGCGCGCCGAAGCCAACGGTGGGTTTCTCCACCGCACCGAGCTCTTGAGCTTCCAGATCGACGACCAAAAGTTGCCAATCATCGACTTCTCCCGCGGAATCCGTAACCCGGCATCCTTCGAGTCGACGCTCTCAATAGTCAGTGCGGTTCACGGCCCGTACGACGACGTCGAAGCCGAGGACGGTCTGCTGCGCTATGCATACAGAGAGGGGGACCCGTGGTCTGGGGACAACCGGAAGCTGCGGAACGCACTGGCCACCGGCGTGCCTCTGATCCTCTTTCGCAAGGAGGTGCCAAACATCTACACCCCAGTGGCTCCGGTCTATGTCGTTGAGGACTACCCCGAGGAACGCATGTTCATCGTCGCGCTCGATGAGTCGTTCAACTTCGTTCCCGACGTACGGGCAATGCCCGAGCCGCAGCGCGACTACGCACGCCGACTGGCGAAGCAACGTCTGCACCAGCCGGCCTTTCGCACACGTGTGATCGTTGCCTACGAGACACGCTGCACGGTGTGCGAGTTGAAGCACGGTTCCCTGCTGGACGCAGCGCACATCATTCCCGACTCCGACGAGCGTGGAGCCCCGACTGTTAACAACGGGCTCGCGATGTGCAAGATCCACCATGCTGCCTACGACCAGAACATGCTCGGTGTGACGCCCGACTTCGAGGTTCGCATTTCGGACCGATTGCTTGCCGAGATCGACGGGCCGATGCTGAAGCATGGCCTGCAGGAGATGCACGGGAGGCAGATCAGACTGCCCCAGCGGCGCGCTGACCGGCCAAACCGAGAATTCCTCGCGGTGCGATACGAGCGATTCGGCGTCCACGTCTGAGCGGTGTGGGCGCCTGCCACACCTGTCACCGATCCGCCTCCGCTACGACCTGCACGTAGTCCCGCGTCCCGCTCCCGCGTCGACTGCGCGACGACGGCTTCCCGATGGTTCTCGAAGGCCGCAAGACGCTCCCGCTCCGGTCCCCGGCTAGGAGCGGCGACGTCGCGGACACGCGCGATCGGTATTCCGGTCTCGCGCTGCATGACCAGGCCGGCCAGCCAGTCGAGCTCATAGCGATGAAAGTGCCGGTGAGCGTTGCTTCGGCGCGGTGTTGGGTCGAGCAGCAGCTCCTCGCGTTCGTACTAGCGCAGAGTCTGCACGCTCAGCCCGACCGCGGCCGCGGCGTCACCGATCGACAGCCCCTCACCGGGGACGCTGACGGCGAGCTGCGGGGTCAAGGAGGGCGGCACACCATCCAAGGCACAACCTATAGAGCGTTATAGGTCAAGCTGTTCCTGGAGTCGAGAAGACAGCAGGGGCGGACCCGATCTGGGTCCGCCCCTCGGTCGATCTGGTGGTGCGCTGGTGCGGCTCAGTCCCGCAGCAGTGCCTGAAGCTCGCCGATCCGGATCTGCGAGCTGTTCGGCTGCGACGTGAACGGGATCTCACCTGTCTGTCCGCCACTGCTCTGCCACTCCACGACCCAGTAGGCCGTACCCGTGAGGGTCAGGTTGCCCGGGCTGGAGTTGAGGTCAGCGCCGAACCCGCAGGTGGGCGACGGCTCGTCGCTGTTGCGGCCGTCGTAGGGCGTGCCCGGTGCGTTGGCTCCGTCGCACGAGATGGCGCCCACCGTGGTGCCGTTCGCTGCGGTCAGGGTCCACTCGACTCGGTCGAGCGTGCCGGTGGCCGTGACAGTCAGTCCGCCGCCGCCCGCAGTGCGCGTGATCGGACCGGTCGTATTCTCGGCGCGATTGGCGATCCACAACCAGATGGGCAGGCCGATGGTGCCGACGGGGTTCTGGTTGGCCGTCGATGCCGGCGGGGTGGAACCGATCTGGCCCATGCTGAGGTTCATCGCGGCTACTGCTCGTTGGGCGAGTTCTTCGGCGGAGGGGCCGGCGGGTGCAGGCGCATCAGGAGACCAGTAGAAGGAATGACCGGGACAGTTGGTCAGGTCCCCACCAGCCTGCGCGCACGCATATGGGGTGCATTCGAGAATGTAGCCGTCGTCGTTGCCCTCCCATGCGCCTGAACCCTTGGGTGGCTGCGGAGCAGCGGCCCGCACGTAACAGTCCCCATCCCAGGAGCCGTATTCGGACGAGCACGAGATTTCATCGCCAAGGTACTCGCACGTCCGGGAGCCTCCTCCGCCTGGATTACCCCCGCCATCATCCTCGTCGCCACCTCCATCGTCGCCGCCGCCTTCACATGGAATGACGACACCATCCGGCAAGGTAGTGGGAATGCATACATCTGCAGAGGCACCTGCCGCCGGAACAATCATGGCGAGAGCCGTGAACATGATCAGGCCAAGCGCCAGCAGGGATCGGCTGAGATCCTGTGGTCCTCGCGCGGTCAGCATGCCTGCTCCGGATGAGGAACTTGCTCATTGATCGTCCAGACGCTGTCTTGCCCTTGGTGCCGCATCGTGTAATCGAACTGGTACCGCGTCGGTGCACCTGCTTGGCGAGGAATTAGCTCAGCATCCTTCGAGAAATTCTCAACGGCACCAAAGTCAATGCACGCGCGTAGGTTGACAGTCTCGAATCCGGCATCATCCGGCCTGTAACCAGTCAGATCAAGCGATTCCACACTGGCCGCACCACTCGTGTAGTCGCCCTTTTCGGCGTAGTTCGTATAGACCCCGCGCAAGGAACTCCGAATATCGGGGTGCCCCCAGAACGGGAGCAGCTTGCTCTCCCAATCCTTGTAGCCGTTGTTGGCAACCTGGGCCGTCGTCTCGTAGTACTTCTCGAGACGGGCCTTCGCGTCGGCGATGTTCTGGGCCTTGATCTGCTCCAGCGTCGTCGGCGAGGGGGACGGCTGCGCCTGCGGCGTGGAGGGGGACGGGCTCGCGGGAGCCGACGCCGAGGGGGACGATGATCCCGGGCCCGGGATGGCACCCTGGACCGTCTCTGGCTCGAACACCCCCGACCGCACGACCGCGAATGCGGCCACCGCTATGACTGCGACCCCGATGAGGACGGCGATGGTGCGCTTGGGCGTGATGGCGGACGAGACCATCGGCGACTCCCTCAACTTCGGGCAGAACTCAGTGAACACGGCCGTAGCCAAGGGTGCGCTACATCCGTCTTCCCGGCAAGGCGCCTCCGTGATAATTCACAACATCTCGCCAACACAGGGCAAGGCTCAACCATGTAGGCACCATGCGCCGTCAGGCGCACATGGCCACTCCTTGCGATTCGTTGCGTATATGCAACTCGGGTGGCGGATGTTGTAATCCCTCTACAGGCTTGCCTCATGACCCATCTGACACACACCCAGCGGAGCGGCGAGCAATGAACATGTTTCGGCGCACCGAATCCGGACCCGAAGGGTTCGAGGACGTCATCGACGAGATCACCGAGTCTCTCCGCCGCACCTTCACCGGCATCGTCGTGGACCATCTCGAAGAGGAGCTCGCCGTGCCAGCACGCAACATCTGCGTCGCCGACCGGCACATGGGCCTGATGGAGGACGAGCGCGACTACACCGTTGACCTGCTCCTCTTCCACGTAACTCAGCTGCGCTACATCGCGGTCCAGGTACACGTCGGGCGCTTCAATCCCGCACTGATCGGTCGCACCCGGTACACGGTCGCGCTGGTGGACGATCTCCTTCGCCTACCGGATACCCACAGTCCTAGTGTCGGCATCCTGCTCTGTACCGACGCCCCGTCCGACCACATGGCGGGCCCCGTTGCCGTCGCTCTCTACGATGACCTGTCCCCCGAGGAAGCGGCGGAGCTCCCCCTTCCACTTGAACTCACAGCCTTGATCGACAGCTGCTTCGAGGCCACGGCCGCCAAGCACGCGACCACTTAGGCCCTGCTCACGGGTTCAACCGCCGTACAGGTCTTCCACCAGGCGGGCGCGTGCCTCCAGGATCTCCAAGCTGCCCGACGCCGACACCGTGGTCGCCTCGCCCGGCACGTCATGCCAGGTGGGCTCCCCGGCCAGCCGGAACTGGCCGCCCCATGTGGTGGTGAGCGAGATGGTCGCCGTGCCCGGGATCGCGTAGGCGTGCGCGATCGTGTGCTTGGGATACGGCGCGCCCGGGTCGGGGGTGCTCAACAGTGCGGTGCCGTCGCCAAAGTCCCAGGAGTAGTTGTTCGGGACGGCCCGAATCTCGACCGGAATGCCGAACAGTTCTCTGCTGACTGTTCGCGGTTCCCGATCGGTAAAGGCGATGGTGTCGACGTTGACGAGCGTCCAGCCGTCGGGCGGCTGCACGTTCACCTCTGACGGCGCGATCTGCATCTCCTGGAATGCTCGAGCGGCTGCGGCTGGGATGTCGATCTGCCGGCGCTGTTCGGCCAGGCAGAACTCGTCTTCCACTAGTTCCGCGCTCGACCAGCCACCTAATTGCCTGCGCTGCTCGAAGAGGGCGCCGATGGGTTGTTCGTCGCCCTCGCACTCGATGCCCTCGTAGGCCAGCTGATGACCTTCGTCACAAGACTCGGCAAGGACGGTCGCACCGCCGAGATCGCGGAGGTAGCACATGGCGGGAGTGACCCGCCATTGGCGTACGGGCGGCAGTCGCACAATGGAATTTTCACGCGCCACGCTTCCGCCGACGTGTGCGGGCACCTGTACTTGCAAATACTGCTCGGCGACGACATGGACCGATTCATTGGCCGTTGCGCCTCCGAGAGTCACACGCTCGCCACCTGGCGACGGCGTGAGCGCGAGCGATGCTGCCAGCCCGAGGACGATAGCGGGCCTCATCCGTTGTGTTCCGGAATTGGTGCCACTGTCACCATCACCCATTCGCCAGCCCTGCGGCCCATTTCGATTCGCCGCTCGAGTACCTCACGATCAGCGTCGAGCACGACACTGCCGTCTGGAGCAGTGATGGTCTGTGCCTCCTGCGTAATCTTCGAATCGAACGGGTAGATTCCTGTGACTTCGTCTCGCCGATATTCCTTGGTGATCTGCACCGATGTCTCGCCACCGACGAAGATTTCACCTTGATCACGAATCGCCAAAGCCTGCGTCGTCAATTCCTCGCAGAACCCGCACGCCCTATGCGACATCGCCTTGAACTCCTCGACATCCCCCGTAGCCATCACATACGGGTAGAGCTCGATGAAGTACTTCGCCGCAGCAGCAGCCCCCTCCGCGTCCTCGCGGTTCATCGCCTCCGGGCGCTCGGGCTTGGGCGGCACCGTCGGAGACGGGCTCGCGGACACCACCGGAGTCGGGTCATCAGCAGAGGACGGCGACGCCTCGGATTCCCCCGGCGACCCGGTGCACGCCGTCAGCACCAAGCCGGCCGTCACGATCAACCCGATCGCGCGCATGTTCCTGCCGCTCATCCCCGCACCCCGCCCCCTCGGACCACGCCGTTGCGTATCCGCAACGGCCGAGAATGACGCTAGCCGGGCACTCGCGATCCGGAAAGTGGGCCCTGTGGATAACTCTGAGGAAAAGCACCGCCCTTGGTATCGAAATACAGCGTGATAGCAGGATTTTTCGCGCGGCGTCTACGTCATAACGTGTCTGTAAGGGTGCTCAAGTAGCGGATTGCCACGTTCCTCTACAGGCTTGTGGCCATGACACCTCAGCAGAAGCGTCCAACGACGCGGCCTCCGGCGAGCCCGGCGTGAACAGGTACACGGTGGTCGCGTATCGCGGCGAGCGACGCTGGACCCTGCGCGCGGTCGGCGTCCCCGGCGCCGTCGTGCACGCTGTGCTCCTGGACGACGCAGAGGCCGCCATCCGCGCCCTCCTGGCGGAGCTCACCGGCGAGGGCGCCGAGAGCTTCGCGATCGATCTGGCGCCGATCCCCGGCCCGGGCGGGTTCGACTGAGCGCACGTGGTCGCGGCCAGCAGACACTGCCGGCAACCACGTGCGCCGCGGCCTCAGCCCCCTGCCCGCTCCCGGCGCCGGTCCTGCTCGTCCACCTGGGCCAGCAGCTCCTCGGTGTCCGGCTCGGGGTCCATCGCGAGCTGCTCCAGGTGATCGCGCAGCCGGTCCACCAGCCGTCCCACCGCGTCGCGCCGACCGGAGGCGATCTCCGCGCGGATCCCGTTGCGCCACGACCGCTCGTCCACCGGGTCGGCGAGCCGTCCCACCTGGGATGCGTGCCGCGCTGTCGCCACGTCGCCCGCCAGGAGCGCGCGACGCGCCACCTCGTGGGACACGTCCACCACGCCCGACGAGATGGTGTGCATGAGCTGCTCGGCCCAGGCGTACTTGCGCAGCGGCACGCCCTCGAACGGCTTGCCCCGCACCATGTCGAGCGCAGCGAGCAGGTCCGGCGTCGGTGTCTGCGTGAGGTCCGGGCCGACCAGGTCGCAGAACTTGTGCCAGTCGGTTGCGACACCGCGCAGGCGGTAGCCGGCCGACTCGAGGTCCGCCTGGCCACCGTCGTCGGCGGACCAGTAGCGGGGCAGGTACTCGAAGCCGTTCTCGTCGGTACCCAGCCAGCGCCGTGCACGCGAGACCGCGGACCGCCGCGTCGCCAGGTTCGGCTCACGCGACGGCCACAGCGCCTTGGAGATGTCCGAACCGCGCGAGCCCGGGTTGAACGCCAGGAAGGCGATCAGCTCCGTGGCCTGCCGCTGGTGCGTGGAGGGCAGCTCCACTCCCGTGGCCCCGGCGAGCTCCACGTCACCGAGCACGCGCACGATCGGCGGCTCGACGGCGGCGGGCTCCTCGGCCGACGCCGGTTCGGCAGCCCCGGAAGCAGGCCCGCCGACGACGGGCGTCCCCAGCGGCGGCGTCGCCACGCTGACCGCGGCCCGTGCCCACGGCGAGAAGCTCTCGGGCTGCGCACCGTGCGTCGTCGTGCCGCCCGCCGTGCCCACGGCATAGTTCGGCGACGGAGCAAGGCTCGCCGCCTCACCGACGGCGACGTCGGAATCCGCGGCACCAGCGCGGACAGCTTCCACGGGGATCTCCTCGAGCGTCGGTTCGGTGCGGTCGATCGAACGGCCCCACTCGGGGCCGGGAGCGGTCTCGGGTTCGGCAAGGAGGGCCAGGGCCTGGGCATAGGTCGCGGCGTCGAGCTGCTGCGGCCGGACCGCGATGTAGGCCGGCATGAGGATGCCGCGGGTGGTGTCGCCGTTGGTGAGGTCACCGGTCAGGTCGAGCACCCAGTCCCCCACCTCCGCACTGGACGTCACCGCGGCGATCCCGACGCCGGGCACACGCTCGACGAGGGTCTCCAGCCTGGCGCGATCGGTCAGGCCGAGCCGCTCGCCGACCAGCAGGATCTCGGGCGTCCAGGCATCGGTCGCCAGCCCACGACCTCGCGCTTCAGCCACGGAAGCGGCTCCGACCTGCGCAAGCGTACGGTCGACGTCGGCTGCGCGCGCCTCGAGCTCGCGCAGGATCTCCGCGAGACCGGCGACGTGCCGCACGCGGCCCGTGTCGACGACGCCGGGCAGCTCGCCGAGCGTGCCCACGACGGTGACCTGCAGGTCGTCCGCCCACAGGCTCGTGGCCAGCTCGACCGCGAGCGCCGCGAGCGTGGCCTGGGCGGCCACGTCGGTGCCACGGATGTCGAGGCATGCGAGGTTCTCGAGGTCGAGCATGAGGTGCGCGTCCTCGTCGTCGTGGCCGACGGTGACGAGGGCCGGGTACGGCGCCTCGCCGTCCTCGGGTCCGGCGGGACGCGTCGACCCGACCTGGGCGGCCGCATCGGCGTCACCCGCCGCTAGCTGCCAGATGAACCGGTCGGTGGTGCTGGCCCAGGGTTCGGGCAGCTCGGAGGCGCGGTCGAGGTACAGCTCGACGAACTCGTTGCTCTTCAGGCGTGCGATGCGGACGCCGGGCAGCGGCAGGCCGCGTTCGCGGTGCCACACCGCGAGGCTCCGCAGCGCGCGGTCCACCTGGTCGCGCCCGAACGGGTCCTCGACGGAGTGCAGGTCGCGCTCGAGCGCGCCCGCCGGTGTCTCCGGCCCGGGCAGGACGACGGTCTCTCCCGGCTCGCGGCTCTTGCGCGCCCGGCGCCGCTTGACGGCGACCAGTACGAGCAGGCCCGCGGCGAGCAGTCCGCCGACACCGGCCGCGGTCCGAACGCCCACGGACTCCTCGATGTCGTCGGCCAGGTCGGACACGACATCGGTGGCCGAGTCCAGGAGCGACCCGCCGCCGGCCGCCACGGTGGCCG
>NZ_KI911762.1:71321-77503 GCF_000515355.1 Promicromonospora kroppenstedtii DSM 19349
CGGCCGCGGCGTCGTCGCCCTCCGCCTCCGGCGTGGCAGCGTCAGAACCGGCTGCCTCGTCCGACTGCCCGGCCCCGGCCTCCGCATCACCCGGCTGCTCGGCTTCCGCCCCGGCTCCGCCGTCCTGCTCCGCACCCGCGTCCGCGGACTCCCCTTCGGACGCCGACTCGTCGGCACTACCCGGCTTCCCCTGCGCGGCGCCCTCGTCCTTCGCCGCCCCGTCCTGCGCGGGCTCCGCGCCCGGCACGGTCACGGTCCAGCCCGGGAGAATGAGGTCGGGGTCGGTGAGCCGCGCGCCGCCCGGCTGCTCCGTGGCGCGTGACGCCTCGAACACCTCCGGGTACTTGGTGCCGTCGCCGAGCTCCTCCTCGGCGATCCCCCACAGGGTGTCGCCCGACTCCACGACGACCTCGGCGGCCTCCGACCGGGACTTGGTCACGTCCACGGTCTCGTCCCGGTCGTCGTCGGCCTTCGAGGGACCGAGGCCCACAGGCTCGTCTCCGTCGGTCCCGGTCGTGCTGGTCGGGACGACGGCGCCGTCGGCCGCCTCCGCGGGCAGACGCAGCACCCAGCCGGGCTCGATCCAGTTGCCGGCGTCGAGCGCGCTCCCGTCGGCCTGCGGCACGCCGTAGTTCAGGTCGGCGATCTGCTTGAACCGCGCGCCGTCGCCCAGGGTCTGCTCGGCGATCCGCCACAGCGAGTCGCCGGGCTGCACGGTGTAGGTAGGGGCCGGCGCCTCGTCGGCCGCCGCCCTCCGCTCGGCCCCTCCGGTGACGGCATCGGTGGACTCGCCACTGAGCGAAGCCGCCTCCGACGAGACCGGCGCGGTCGCCACGGTCCCGGTCTCGGCCGGCTCGACCGGCACGGGCGCGGCCATCGCGGGCGAGACCGAGGGAGCCGCGACCAGCATCGTGATCATGGCGCCGACCAGCACCGCCGCGGCACGCTGCTGGGCACCGAGCCCGCGCACGTGCGGCGACCGCCGTCCGCGCAGTGCGGCGACCAGCTCGATGACGACGGCGATCGCGAACGTCAGCCACGCGATCCAGCCGACGATCTTGATCAGGCCGATCAGCACCGACCCCGTGACGTCGGGGCTGCTGAGCAGGGAGACCAGACGATCGAGGCTGACCGGGCCCGTCCAGATGGGTCCGCCGAGCAGCCACAGGCCCACCGGGATCCCGACGACGAGCGCCAGCAGCAGCAGCGTCGCGCCCAGCCCCCTCACCACGCGCGCGCCGGTGCCCCGCCGCGGTGCGCCGGGCTCACCGGTCACCGCACGACCCTGGGCTGTCGAGGTGCTCATCAGGATTCCTCCTGTCCGATACCGCGGACCGCCCGCGCCTCGGCATCGGCCGAGACGCTGAGCGAGCTGATTCCGATCAACGTCAGGAACGTCGTCTTGTAGGTGACCTGAGTGCCGACGCTGACGGTGGCGCCGTTGACGGCGGTCACCCCGCCCTGCACTCCCAGCGCGCCGAGCGTGTCGGCGGCAGCCTGTGTCGCACGCGCGGGATCCACCTCGGGGGGTAGTCCCAGCTGCGCGCGGTCGATCCGGATCTGCTGTGCAGCGGCTCGCGCCGCCTGGTCAGCGGCGTACTCGGCCTCGTCCTCGGCGTGCAGCCGCCCGCCGCCGTCCACCACCAGGCCGATCGCGATGATGAGCGCCGGCACCATGCCGGCAGCGAGGATGTTCACCTCGCCCCGCTGGCGCGCCGCTCGCGCTCCCTCCGGCGTCGCCGCCGTCCGTCCACGCCGCAACCACATCCGCCCTGCCCCCTTGGTCATGACCGCCCCCGGTAGGCGTCGAGCACCGACGTCCCCGTCGCACTGATCGTCCGCGATCCGGGCGCGCCCGGCAGCCCGAGATCCCGCAGCGGCACCACGCACTCGACCCGCACCGTGATGGTGCCGACGGTCCCGAGCGGCAGCGCGAACGCGTCCGTGGCCGGCCGGACCGACGTCGACGAGCACCGCACCCCGGAGTTCACCAGCGTGGAGGTCGCCGTCGACGTCGCCTGCATCCCGGCCATGCTCGCCGTGCGGCTGATCGACGCCGCCCGCGCGGCCTCGTTCGCCGCCGACTGCACCACGCCCTCGGCCAGCACCAGCCGGCCGGCCATGATGAGCAGCAGCCCGATCAGGAGCAGCACGGGAAAGATGACGGCCGTGTTGATCGCCACGTTGCCGCGCTCGTCGGCGGCGCTCACGGCCCCACCACCGGAGCCGTGAACCGCTCCACCGGACCGGTCGCCGACTGCTCCACCCGCAACCCGCGGAACCCCGGGACGATCGACGGCGCCAACCCGGTCACCGTCGCGGTGGCCATCTCCTCGCCGCGCGTCACCGAGACCCGGACCGAGGCGAACGCGTCGCCTCCGCGGGCGAGCCGCGAGGCAGCCTCCGCGTAGCCCGAGTCGATGCTGCCGCCCTCCACGCGCGCGGCCTGCACGGCCCCGTTGGCCACGGACTGTGCCGTGTTCTGCGCGTGGAAGTAGAGCACCCCCTGCACCATCCCGAAGATCAGCATCAGCACGATCGGGTAGGTAAGGACGGTCTGCAACGAGGCGGCACCGCGCTCATTCATGGACTACATCCCTAGAGCTGCGACATGTAGCGGTCGACGAGGCCCTTGATCGCGGCGCCGAGTGCGATGGCGATGCCGAGGCCCACCACGGACAGCACGACGACCTCGATGGACTCCAACCCGGCATCGTCCGGCTCGCCCGCACGATCGGCGAGCCGTCGGCGCAGCTCTGCCGAACGTTCGGCGAATCGCGCGTTCAGGGCGTCGACGCGACCACGCGCCGCGGCCGCGCGCAGCGACGCCCGTGCGGCGGCACGCGCCGCTACCGTCCGGCCCTGGCTCAGGTGCTGGTTCATGTTGACTCCTGGGGTGATGTCGACTTCAACAAATGGGTAAGACGCGGCTCGTGTGACACCTCGGCATCACCGGGGGCGAGCCGATTCAGGGAGCAGTCTGAAACATAGTGACCCCGATTGGGAAGATGAGCATCAAAAAGTACACAAATACGGTCATGGTGCCCGGCACCGTCATCCGGACCGTCGCGTCGTGCGCGATCTGCTGCTCGACGTCGAGCTGCGCGTCGCGCATCGCCGCCGCCTTGGACTGCAGCTGGTCGTGGATCGCCGAGCCCTGGGTGCCCGCCAGCTCGACGATCGAGGCAACCTCGCCCAGCGCGTCCACCTCGACCTCCTCGCCGAGCTCGCGCAGGGCCACCCACGGCGCCTGCCCCTCCCAGCGACTCCGTTCGAGCGCCGCGGCGATCCGGCGGAACGGCCACGACCCGGCGACCTGCGCCGCGGCAAAGGTGGCCTGCGTGGCTCCGGCGCCCGACACCCGCTCGATCGCGAGCAGCTCCAGGTAGGTCGACACGGCCCGCGTGAACTCCTGCCGGGCCCGCTTGGCCTTGGACCGCGCATCGAGGTCCGGCAGGAACCAGGCGCCGATCGCGAACAGCAGGGCGACCCCGAACGGCACCCCGACCGGCATGCCCAGGTTGAGCAGCCCGACGCACAGGCCGAGGAACGGCACGGCCACCAGCACGATGACCGTGCCGAGCGCTTTCTCGCCGTAGTGGTCGGTGGCGGTCTTGCCGATCAGGTCCAGGTCGGCTCGGGTCGGCCCGCCCCGGCCCAGCAGGGACAGCGGCAGGCGCCGCTGCGCCCACGCCCCGAACACCTGCGTGTACCGCTTGGTCGCGGTGAGCTCGGTGCCGTCGGAGACGGTGATGGGCTCCACCTTGTCGTCGCCGCTCAGCCGGTCGAGCGCGGACTGGAGCCGCGGCGTCGACGGGAGCAGCTCGCGCACCACGAGGAACAGGCCCAGTCCCGCGACCAGACCGCTGCCCACTGCCCAGGGCCACATGTCAGGCCCCCCGCTCGTCGGGGAGGAACCGCGGGATGGGCTGCCCCAGGCTGATGCGGCGCATCCACAGCAGGCAGACCACGTACGCGCAGAACAGCACCACGGCGACGACCTGCCCCAGGGGCGAGTCGTAGCCGCTCAGGTAGCCGGACATCGCCGTGGCCACCAGCACCACGAGCGTCACGATCGTCACCCAGCGCACCGTCGCGCGCCCGGTCGACCGCTCGGTCTCGATCTCACGCCGCGCCTTGGCCTGGGCCGACAGCGACTCGGCGAGCTGCCGCAGCGCGGGCGCAACGGCGCCGGTGCGGTTGTCGGACTCCAGGATCATGGCCGACGCGATCATGTCCGCCGAGTAGTCGTCCATCTCCTCGGCCCAGCGGTACAGCGCGGGCTTGATGGGCTGCCGCGCCTCAAGCCGAGCGACCAGCCGGGCGAGCGACGGCCGGACGGACGGCGCGGCACTGTGCAGCGTCGCGGCGATGCCCTGCTCCAGCCCGACGGCGCCGCCGGACAGCACGCCGATGAGCGAGCGCACCCAGGCGGTCAGGTCGGTCAGCTTCTCCACCTCGTTGGACTGGGTGGTGGTGCGGAACAGGGACGGCAGCCCCACGATCAGCACCGGCACGATGAGCACGAGCGACCACCAGCCGGTCAGGATGCCGACCACGAGGCCCGCCACCGCGCCGACGCCGAGGATCTTGCGCTGCGGGTACAGCGGCCCGCCCTTGGTCAGACCGAGCAGCCGGAGCAGCCCGTGGAACGGCGGGGTGGTGCGCTTCGGCTTCGGCGTCGGCTCGTACCGCTGCGCGCCGACGACGACCAACCACGCGCCGAGCCCGGCACCGAGCCCGACGACTACCGCGATCAGCGTGGTCATGCGGTCCCCCAGAGCCCGTCCCGGTAGTTCAGCAGGTTGGCGTCGAAGCCCTCGGCCTCCAGGTCGGCGAGGAACGACGGCGTCACCTTGGGCACCGCACGTCCGCCCGGCCCCGGCTCGAAGACGTCGGTGATCGCGACCGGGTTGCCGGCCTCGCCGCGGGTCACCTCGATGACCTCGGAGACGTAGCGCACGCGCCGGCCGTCGGCCCCGGTGTCGACCCGGAGGAACACGATGAGGTCGATCGACTGCGCGACCTGCCGGTACGCGTAGGTCTCGGACAGCGTCGAGTCCTGCACGGCCATGCCGACCAGACGTTCGACGACGTCGCGCGCGCCGTCGGCATGCACCGTCGACAGCGACCCGTTGCCCATCTGCATCGCCTGGAACATCGACACGATCTCGGGCCCGCGCACCTCACCGACGATGACGCGGGAGATGTTGTGCCGCAGGGACTCGTAGACGTTGACGTTCGTGTTGATCTCGCCCGTCCGGCGGCCCGACGTGTTCATCTCGCCCGAGCCCTCGCGGGTGCGCAGCGCGACCACCCGCTTGTGCTTCTCGGGCTCGAGATGCAGGTAGAGCTCGTAGTCCGTCTCGATCGTCGCGATGGACTCCCAGGGGTCCAGCCCGGCGCAGAGCGCACGGAGCAGCGTCGTCTTGCCGCTGCCCTGGCCCTGGCCGGACACCACGATCGACTTGCGCGCGCGGATGGCCGCCGTCAGGAACTCGACCAGCACCGTGTCGACGGTGTCGTTGTCGCGCAGCAGCTCGAGGTCCACCGACTGGAGGCGCTGGAGGCGGATGGTGACGCGCGGCCACGGGACCACCCAGCCGACGGCGGCCAGCCGCACGCGGCCGGGCAGGTCCAGGTTGAGGAACGGATTGGCCCGCGTGAACGACCGCTCGTTCGCCGGGTCGCGCGCCGCGAGGAACTGCAGGAAGTCGATGAGCTCGGCGTCGGAGTCGGCGATCGGCTCGGCGTACGTCCGGCGGCCGTCGCCCATCAGCAGGAGCACGGGTGCGGTGCCCGTGATCTCGATGTTCTCCACGTCGGGGGTGTCGATGAGCGGCTGCAGCCGGCCGAGCCGGAACAGCGCGTCGAACAGGGCCCGCGTCACCTCGACCTGGTACTCGGTGGTCCAGTTGCGCTGACCGCCCGAGAGCAGGGCGTCGTTGTGATCGCGCACCACCTGCTGGATCAGCTCCTGCCCCAAGGCCTCGCGCTGCTCCTCGTCCAGCTCGCGCGTGGACAGCGCATTGGTGAGCCGCGAGGACACCTCGCCGCGCAGGCTGTTCACCTGGCGCCAGAACTCGGAGTCGCGCAGGCGCGGGTTGCCGGGCTGACCGTGGTAGTCCCGGCCGGCCCGAGCCACCGCCCCGACCCAGGGCGAGGCCCCGCCGCCCGCCGGC
>NZ_KI911762.1:77603-77723 GCF_000515355.1 Promicromonospora kroppenstedtii DSM 19349
TGTTGTACCAGTCGGCAAGCGAAAACACTGAAGACACCAGCATGCTGATTTCAAACATGAAAAAGGATCAATATGCGGATGGCTCACCGGTTTTCACACCTTTGGTAGCTCTGGCATTTC
>NZ_KI911762.1:77823-81949 GCF_000515355.1 Promicromonospora kroppenstedtii DSM 19349
TCGACCCGAGGCCGGGCCCGCAACCCGGGCAACAGCCCGGTGCGCCACCGAGCAGACGCTCGCCGGCCGACTGGGCGGCAGCCGCCGCGACGGCGGCGGCGGACCGCAGGAACAGCGACCTCACGGGTGTGGGGCAGCTGCTCGCCGGCCAGCAGAAGAACCCACCCACCACCCCGCCGACCACCCCGCGAGAGGACTGAGCCCCCATGCTGAGCCACATCTCGGCCCTGACCGACGGCCTCATGTGGACCCGCACCGGGACCGTGTGGGCGGTCTGGCGCGTGTCCCCCGTGCCCTACGCGTTCCAGCCGGACGACAAGAAGCACGCCGCGCGGCGGCATCACACCGCGCTGTACCGCGCGCTGCGGGGCGAGTCGCTGCACCTGGGGCTGACGGCGGCCACCGACCCGGCCTCCGTGGTGCTCGCCATGATCGAGGGCGTCGACCTGACCGAACGCGAGGCGTGGGCCGCCGAGTGCGAGGCCACCCTCGATTTCCTGGAGCAGATCCCGATCGGGCGGCGCGTGCACTGGATCGCCGCGCCCCTGGCCAACCCCGGCGCCAAGGCCTTCATGGAGCCCCTGCAGGCGAGCTGGACCACGCTCCAGGACACCCTGATGATGCCGCGGTCCGTGCCCGGCCGGCACGCTGTCGGCGAGCGCGCCGCCCAGGCAGAGGCGCTGCGCAAGGAGATGCCGTCGGCGTTCGACCCCCGGCCGGCGACCGTGGCCGAGATGGCGTGGATGTTCGGCCACGCGATGCAGCGTGGACTCGGGCTCGACACCGCGGTGCCGGTCGACGGATCGCTCGACGCCGAGATGCACCTGTCCGGACCCTCGGTGCTGCCCTCCGCGCTCATCGACCCGGCGGGACAGACCGACTCCGAGAAGAAGCTCGGCCCGCTCCAGATCCTGAAGCGGCCGTACGTGAAGGTGCTCGACCCGACCAACCCCGAGCTCGCGTCGTACCAGACGACGCTCGTGGTGAGCGATACGCCGTCAGGCGGGATCGTGTACCCGGGCTGCGAGTGGATCGGGCGCGTCGACGAGTCCGGCGTGCCGTGCGACTGGGCCATCCGCATGACGGTGCGCTCGCGCGACGAGGTCACCAACCGCAACCGGCGCGCCGTCCGCACGCTCAACGACCAGTTCGACCAGCGCTCCGAGGAGGAGCGCGCCGGCTCGTCCCTGGACACGACGGCACGCGCCCTGGGCGAGTACCAGGCGGTGATGGACGCCGACGAGCTCGAGGTCGAGGTTGACGCCACCACCATGTTCACGGTGTCGGGCCACACCCCGGAGCAGGCGCTGGACGACGCCCGCGACCTGACCAAGTACTTCGCCGCGATGCAGTTCTCGCTGCGCACCGACCCGACGATCCAGCCGACGCTCTTCGACGCCACGCTGCCGGGCATGCCGACGCCGCGCGCCGTGCGTGAGTACTCGCAGATCACCACCGCGCGGGCCTTCTCGGCGGCGGTACCGTTCGCGACGACCGAGCTGGGCGACACCTCCGGCGCGCTGTTCGCCCTGGAGATCTCGAACGGAGCAGCCCGGCCGAACCCGGTGTTCGTGAACCTGGCCGGAGCCACCGACAAGCTGGACGTGGCGCTCGCGATGGGGTTCGTGGGCGAGCTGGGCTCGGGCAAGTCGGTGAGCATGAAGACGGTGGCGATGGACAACGTCGACATGGGCGCGACGCTCATGGCGGTGGACCACACCGAGATGGGCGAGTGGGGCATCGCCGTCTCCGAGATCCCTGGCTCCCAGGTCGTGGAGATCTCGGAGGACGCGACGGTCTCGATGGACCCGCTGCGGATCCTGCCGCCCGCGCAAGCCCCGCGGGTCGCTCGTGCCTTCATCACCGTGCTGCTGTCCGTGCAGACCAAGTCGGAGCAGAACGTGCTCCTGTCCAAGGTGCTGCAGACCGAGTACATGTGGCGGCACAAGATCACGTCGCTCGGCTCGCTCGCCCGGCACCTCGAGGAGGACTGCGAGTTCCCGGGCGCCCGGATGCTGGCCGACGAGATGCGCATCTTCTCGGAGCTCGACTTCGGCCGCGCCCTGTTCGACGACACGCTGCCGCCGCTCGACCTGAGCTCGCCCGCGATCGTGCTGCACACGCACAAGATGCAGCTGCCCTCGCGCGCCGACATGGAGCACGGGCACCTCTTCGCCGAGCTCAAGGCCGAGAAGGTGTTCGGCCGTGCCACGTTCGCGCTCATCGCGGCCCTGGCGCGCTACCGCTGCTTCGCGGACCGCTCCCGGCTCGACATCTTCGCCGCGGACGAGGCGTCCAAGACCATGTCGTCCCCCGAGGCGGCCGAGGAGATCGGCACGTTCATCCGCGACGGCCGTAAGCACAAGGCCGCGCTGCTGCTCGGCAGCCACGACGCCGAGGAGGACTTCGGCAACGAGGTGGTGCGCGGTCTGATCCCGTTCCGCGTGCTGCTGCGCCACCGCGACTCCAACCTGGCTCGCAGAGGCCTGCGCTGGTTGCACGGTCTGCCGACCGACGCCCCGGTGGACGAGGGTCTGGTCAAGCTCGTCACCGAGGGCACCGCCCCGGTGACGGACTCCGCCGTCGGCGTGGTCGAGGAGCGCCGGGGCGAGTGCCTCATCCGTGACTTCCAGGCCCGGTACGGCCGGGCGAAGGTCATGGCGCCGCTCGTCGAGAAGCGCGCCCAGACGGTCAAGACGACGCCGACGAGCTCCTCCGGTGCGGTGATCGGGGCATGATCCGGCTGGCGCCCCTCGCGTTCGCCGACCCGCAGGGTGGGCTGAACCTCGAGGACACCCAGGGCGTGGCCGTCGACCGGTTCATGCTGCAGTGGGACACGGGCTCGCCGTGGAACCCGCTCAACGTCGACTCCGAGATCTTCTCGACCCTCGCGGGCATGTTCTGGGTCTGGTACCGCGACATGGTCGCGGTGCAGATCTGGGTGCTCGACTGGGTGCTCGGGATGGACTGGCTCGGCTACATCCTGGCGCCGCTCGCCGGGCTCAGCGTCATCGTCAAGGGCATGATCGCGCAGGTCGGCCTGCTGAACCTGATGCTGATCATCCTGGCGTTCGTGGTCGGGTGGTGGCTGCTCAAGGGTCGCTACGCCGGCGGGTTCATGGAACTGATCATCGGCTGCGTCATCGCTGCCCTTGCCACCGGGTTTCTCGCCGACCCGATGGCCGTGGTCGGCGGGCAGAACGGCGTCATCGTGCAGTCGCGGGACGCCGGCATGGACATCGCGACCGGCTTCGCCACCGAGGGTGAGTCCTTCCAACGCGACGCGACGGTGATCCGGGACGGCCTCAAGGGCCAGCTCGTAGACACCCTGCTGCGCGCACCGCACCAGATCATCAACTACGGCTCGGTCATCGACGGCACGGGCTGCGAGGACACCTACACCGAGAACGTGGGCCGGGAGAACGCCGTCGACGAGATCGGCGGCTGCGACGCGGCGTACAAGGAGGCGGCGTCCACGATCGACGCCGGTACGGTCGTCTCCACCCTGAGCCTGCTCACCACCGGGTTCGTGTTCCTGCTGCTGTCCGTGGTGATCGTGGGCGGCGCCATCTTCGCGGTGCTGCTGCTGGGCTGGTCGGCGATCAAGCTGCTCTGGCAGCTGCCCGTCGGCGTCATCTCCAGCGGCACGCGCGCCCAGCTCTTCCGCACGTTCGCGAGCGTGGGCTTCGGCTGCATCCTCGTCGCGATGGCCACGATGTTCCTGGTCGCGTGGATGAAGATGCTGCTCGGCTTCTACGACGCGACGAGCGGCCTGCCGTTCCTCGTGCGGCTGTACCTCTTCAACACGCTGGTCGTGGCGGGCGCCGTCTTCTACGTGCTCATGGGCGCGAGCGTGCGGCAGGGCCTGCGATCCCTGGCCGACAAGCTCGCGGCCGCCGGCGTGCCCTCCCAGATCGGCGAGCCCGCCGCGATGCCGTGGGACGGCACCGCCAAGTGGCGCGACCGCTACAACAAGGCCAAGTCCTGGGCCGGCGTCGGGCTCGGCCCGGCGCCGGTGCAGCCGAACAGCAACGCCGTGGAGGTCGACGGCGGCGATGCGCCGGCGGCGGGTCCGTCCGCGATGGACGGCACCCCCGGCGGTGGAACGGTCGGCGGTGCCGCAGCC
>NZ_KI911762.1:82049-85615 GCF_000515355.1 Promicromonospora kroppenstedtii DSM 19349
GCCGGTCCGGGCGGCCTCCCGCGCGGCCTCGCGGTGGTGCGCGCGGCGAGCGGTGGCGTCGCCGTCGTCGAGGTAGGTCCCGTCCCAGGTGCCCCCGCCGACCGTGCCGGCGAACTCGCTGACGCCCGTCCCTGGCGGTGCCGACCGGCGCAGTGCGTCGACGAAGGGCTCCCAGACCTGCCACTCGGTGAGGCTCACGATCCACATGATGCCTGCTCCGGCCGGGCGTGTCGGCTCGACGTTCCGTAGACTCCAGCCATGGCCGAGGTGAGGGTCTTTGCCGGAACCGGGGGCCAGCGTTTCGCTCGGGAGATGTGCGCTGATCTCGACGTTCCGCTGAGCCCGATCAACATCCAGCGCTTCGCGAACGACTGCCTGCAGGTCCAGCTGCTGGAGAACTGCCGCGAGCGGGACGTCTATCTCGTGCAGCCCGTGGTGCGTCCCGCGCAGGAGAGCCTGATGGAGCTCCTGCTGATGGTCGACGCGGCCAAGGGCGCGTCCGCCGCCCGGATCACCGCCGTCATGCCGCACTTCGCGTACGCGCGCTCGGACAAGAAGGACGCCCCGCGCATCTCCGTCGGCGGCCGCCTCGTAGCGGACCTGCTGGAGACGGCGGGAGTGAACCGCATCCTCACGATGACGCTGCACGCACCGCAGGTGCATGCGTTCTTCCGGGTGCCGACGGACCAGCTCAACGCGCTGCGAGAACTGGCGGCGCACTTCCTGCCGAGCGACCTCTCGAAGGCCACGGTGGTCTCCCCCGACCTGGGCAACGCGAAGAGCGCGTCGGCGTTCGCGAAGATGCTCGGCATCCCGGTGGCTGCCGCCGCGAAGGAACGGTTCGACGGCGACCGGGTCGAGATCACCTCGCTCATCGGCGACGTGACCGGCCGCGACATCATCGTGCTCGACGACGAGATCGCGAACGGCTCGACGATCCTGGCGATCCTCGAACTGCTCCGGGAGCACGGCGCACGCAGCGTCCGGATCGCCTGCACGCACGGCATCTTCGCCAACGACGCCGCGCACCGCATCGCGGCCGACCCCGACGTGGTCGAGATCGTCACCACCAACACGGTGCCGTCGACCGGCCTGCTGAACCACGACAAGCTGACGGTGATCAGCGTGGCTCCGGCGTTCGCTGAGGCGGTCCGCCGCATCCACAGCGGCGAGTCGGTCAGCGCCCTCTTCGACCCGACGCACGTCTAGGCCCGCACGCCGGTCGAGCGGCGACGCCTACCCCCGCTCGGCCCACCACTTCCTGAGCTCCTCCGTCGCTGCTTCCTCGCCCAGCGGGCCGCGTTCTATGCGCAGACCCAACAGGTACTTGTAGGCCTCGCCGACCTCACGCGACGGGGAGATGCCGAGGATCTCCATGATCTGCGTGCCGTCGAGGTCAGGCCTGATCGCGTCGATCTCCTCCTGCTCGCGCAGCGCGGAGATGCGGTCCTCCAGGTCGGTGTACGCGTCGGACAGCCGCTTGGCCTTGCGCTTGTTGCGCGTGGTCGAGTCGGCACGGGTCAGCCGGTGCAGCCGCTCCAGCAGCGGGCCCGCGTCGGTCACGTAGCGCCGGACGGCGGAGTCGGTCCAGGCACCGTCGCCGTACCCGTGGAAGCGCAGGTGCAGCTCGACGAGGCGTGAAACGTCCTTGACCACCTGCTTCTCGTACTTGAGCGCCCGCAGCCGCTTGGCGGTCAGCTTGGCGCCGACCACCTCGTGGTGGTGGAAGCTGACGCCGCCGCCGGACTCGAAGCGGCGCGTGGCGGGCTTGCCGATGTCGTGCAGCAGGGCGGCGAGGCGGAGCACCAGGTCGGGGGCGGGCACCACGCCCTCGGCGCCGGTCTCCTGAGCGATCGCCTGGTCCAGGACTGTGAGCGAGTGCTGGTAGACGTCCTTGTGCCGGTGGTGCTCGTCGATCTCGAGCTGGAGCGCCGGCAGCTCCGGCAGCACCTGCTCGGCGAGGCCGGTGTCCACGAGCACCTCGAGCCCGGCCCGCGGGTTGTCGCTCAGTATCAGCTTGGTGATCTCCGCCTGCACGCGCTCGGCCGACACGATCTCGATCCGCTCGGCCATCGCGACCAGCGCGGCGAGCGTCCCCGGTTCCACGTGAAACGAGAGCTGGGCCGCGAACCGCGCGGCGCGCATCATGCGCAGCGGGTCGTCGTCGAACGAGCGCTCGGGCGCGATGGGAGTGCGCAGCACACCGGCCGCGAGGTCGGTGAGCCCGTTGAACGGGTCCACGAAGGTCAGGTCGGGCACGCGCACGGCCATGGCGTTCACAGTGAAGTCACGGCGCGACAGGTCGCCGTCGAGCGTGTCCCCGAACTCCACGAGCGGCTTGCGGGACGCCGGGTCGTACTTGTCCGTGCGGTAGGTCGTCACCTCGACCACGACGTCGCCCCGGCGCGCGCCGATGGTGCCGAACTCCTTGCCGATGTCCCAGTGGGCGTCGCCCCAGCGCGCGAGGAGCCGCTGCGTCTGGTCCGGCGAGGCAGACGTCGCGAAGTCGAGGTCGTTGCTCGCGCGGCCGAGGAACGCGTCGCGGACCGGGCCGCCGACGAGCGACAGCTCGTGACCGGCAGCCCGGAACTGCTCGCCCAGCTCGAGCGCGGCCGGCGCCATCTCGGTCAGCACGCCGAGGGCGCGACGCAGCAGATCCTGCTCAGGGGTAGACACAGCCCAAGATTCTCCCAGACCCGGCACGGCACCACTCACCGAGGCCCACCCGGCGGGCATGCGAGTGCGCACGCGCCGCCGTCGGGCGGGCGAGGTGCGAAGGTGCGGACGTGGTGCGGACGTGCCGGGGCGACCCGGTGCCCGAAACCGCCCGCACCCCCTCACCTGACCAGATCAAGGGTGGTCAGTCGGTAGTGTTGGGGCATGTCCACCCCTGTTCCGGCGAGCGACGGTCCAGACGGTCGCCCGGAGGTGCCCCCGCCGCCCGGCGGGGCCCCGTTGCGGGTGAACCCTGCCCGGCGTGCCGCCGCTGCGACCGCCCCCGTGCACCTGCCCATCGTGGACGAGACCTCGGCCGGCGGACTCGTCCTGCGGGCCGAGTCCGAGCGTCCCGAGGAGTTCAGCGCGGCGGTGCTGCTGCGCCGCAACCGCACCGGCCGGCTGGAGTGGTGCCTGCCCAAGGGCCACCTCGAGGGTCGCGAGACCCCGCAGGAGGCCGCGATCCGCGAGATCCGCGAGGAGACCGGCATCCGCGGCTCCATCCAGGCGGAGCTCGGCGTGATCGACTACTGGTTCACCGGTGAGGACCGGCGGGTGCACAAGGTGGTGCACCATTACCTCTTGCGCGCGGAGGGCGGTCACCTGACCGTGGAGAACGATCCGGACGGCGAAGCCGAGGACGCTCTCTGGGTCAGGGTCGACGAGCTCGCCGAGCGCCTGTCGTACCCGAACGAGCAGCGACTGGCCGCGGCCGCCCTGGATCTCCTCGTCTCCTCGAGGAACCTCCGGGACGCGTTGCGCGCCGACGCCTTCCCCACGGAGCGCCCCGACCTGCCATGAAGCAGCAGCCCGACCCCTCCCGCAGTCCCGCCCGCAACCGGGCGGCCCGC
>NZ_KI911763.1:0-2510 GCF_000515355.1 Promicromonospora kroppenstedtii DSM 19349
GGCGGCGTCGGACAGGCGGGGCTGCGGGGCGTAGGCGGGGCCGCCGTCGAGGGCGTCCCGGACGGCGCGCACCACGGCGCCCGTCGGGTCGGTCGGGGTCACCTCCTGAGCGTAAGCGCGTCCGACGGGCCGGGCGTCGGGCGGATCTGTAACGTGTGCGCCACGGGGACCCCTCGGGGCTCGGCATCGATCGCTCGCGGAGGAGAACCGATGACGCGTTGGACGACGGCGGTTCGTGCCACAGGCGCGGCCATGGCGACGGCACTCGTGCTGACCGGCTGCAGCGCCGGGAGCCCCGCGGAGGCGCTGCCCACGCCCACCGCGACGGTCGCGGCCCAGGTCCAGGGAGACCGGGGTGGGCCGCCCGCCCCCGACGTGCCGGTGGTGTGGCCGCTCACGGGGGTGCGCACCGACGTGGTCAAGGCGCGTCCGGCGGTGTCGGTCAAGATCGAGAACGCGACCGCGGCCCGCCCGCAGCGCGGGCTGAACGCGGCCGACATCGTGTGGGAGGAGGTCGTCGAGGGCGGCATCACCCGGTTCGTCGCGACCTACCACTCGAACATCCCGGACGTCGTGGAGCCGGTGCGCTCGGTGCGGCCGATGGACCCCGCGATCGTGGCCCCGCTCGACGGCATCCTGGTGTTCTCCGGCGGTCAGGGACCGTTCATCGCGGCGACGCAGCGGGTGGGCACCCAGACGATCATCATGGACGACGGCGACCCGGGCTTCCGGCGCGATCTCGCCCGCGAGGCGCCGCACAACGTGATCGGCACCATGTCCACGTTCGTGCAGCAGGCCGACGCTGAGCGGACCTCCCCTCCGCCGGCCCAGTTCGAGTACGGGAGCAGGCTCGGCCAGGGCTCCGCGCCGCAGTCCGGCCGTTCCGTACGGTCCGTGGACGTGCGACTGTCCTCGCTCCAGCGCACGGTCTGGACCTGGGACCAGGACAGCAAGCGCTACCTGCGCAGCGAGGGCACCGCGCCGTCCCTGTCCGCGAACGGCCTCCGGCACGCGGCGCGCAACGTGCTGGTGCTGTCCACCGAGGTGTTCAACACCAAGTGGCACGACCCGGCCGGGGCGCCGGTGCCCGAGCACCGGCTCGCGCGGAGCGGCGGCAAGGGCACGCTGCTCTCCATGGGGCACGCCATCTCGGTGCGCTGGTCCAAGAAGAGCCTGAAGGCCCCGATCGTGCTGAAGGTACCCGGCGGCAGGACCGCCGAGCTCGACCCGGGCAACACCTGGATCGAGCTCGTGCCGCGGGGCAAGGGGAGCTGGAAGCTGGGCTGACCGGCCGACGCCGCCGGCGCGGGTATTCTTCCCGCACGGCGACGGCGTACGGCCGTCGTGGCTGATGAGAGAGCTTTCATCCGGGTCTCATCACGAGTTCATGGCGGGCTTGTCGAATAGCGACGTCGCACCCTCGCGTCCCTCGACAAGAAAGCGTGGCCGTCATGAGCATCCTCGACACGTCATCGGAGCTGCGCGGGCTCGACCCGCGTCCCCTCGCCACCCCGCTGCGGGTCGGCGGTGCCGTACCCGCGCTGACGCCGGACCCGGCCACACGCCGGCTGCTGCGGGCCAAGAAGGCCTATTCCACCCGGTTCGTCGCCGCGGCGATCGAACGCGACCCCGCCGCGTTCGGGCTGGTCACGGACCTGTCCTGCGCACCACGCCCCGGTGACGTGGTGCTCGCGCGGGTCGTGACGATCGGCCAGCACCGTCGGCTGGAGTCGCCGGACTCCCGCCGACAGATCCTGTTCGAGGGCGACGAGATCGTCGTGGCGTACGGGTCGCGGTACGCCGCCGACCAGTTCCTCGCGGTGCTCCCGGAAGACCTCGGGGCGTGCCACCTCGCCGCCGCGGGCGGGCTCGCCTCGCGGGTCGTGGACCGGCACGCCGCGATCAAGGACGCCACGGTGATCGAGCCCGTCGGCCTGCTGACGGCCGGGGGAGCGGTGGTGAACCTCGCGACCTACGCGCCGCACCAGGTGCGCGCGGCGGGCAGCGCGGCCGGGAACGCCACGCGCGTCCCGGTGATCGCCGTCATCGGCACGTCGATGAACTCCGGCAAGTCCACCACGCTGGCCTGCCTCGCCCACGGCCTGGCCGCCGCCGGCCTCACGGTGCACGCGGGCAAGGCGACGGGCACGGGCGCGGGCAACGACGCCCACCACTTCGTCGACGCCGGCGCTGATCACGTGGTCGACTTCACCGACTTCGGGTTCCCGAGCACGTTCGGGCTGCCCTTCGAGGACGTGCGCGACGTCTTTGCCACGATGGCCGACGTGCTCGCCGCCCCTGCCCGGCCGGGGGCGCCCGCGCCCGACGTGGTGCTGATCGAGATCGCCGATGGCGTCTACCAGGGCGAGACCGGCCGCCTTCTGGTCGACGACGCCTTCCGGTCCGTGGTGGACCGCGTGGTCTTCGCCGCCGGGGACGCGCTCGGGGCGAGCGGCGGCGTCGCGGCGCTGCGGGCCCTGGGCTGCGAGCCGTCGGTCGTCTCGGGCGTG
>NZ_KI911763.1:2610-3178 GCF_000515355.1 Promicromonospora kroppenstedtii DSM 19349
CGCGCTCGGCGTCGGCCAGGGCGCGCTCGGGGCCGTGGGCGCCTGGGCGCTGACCCAGCTGCGCCCGGGCAGCACCTGGCCGATCGTGGTCGCGATCCTGAGCATCGTGGCGACCGCGGTGGCGATCGGCGGGCTGCGCATCGAGGAGCGGGTCGTCGCCGAGCGGCTCGGCCAGGACTACGTGCGCGAGCTGCGGCGCGAGCTCGTGGAGTCCGAGCTCACGCCGGGCAGCAGCACCCACCTGGGCATCACCGTGGCCCGGACCACCAACGACCTCGCGAGCGTGCGCAACTGGGTGTCGCAGGGCGTGGGCCCGCTGGCGGCCGGGATCCCGCTGATCGCCGGGTCCGCCGTGGGGCTCACGGTACTCGACCCGTACCTCGGGATCGGGTTCCTGCTCCCGCTCGGCCTGCTCGCCGCCGTGATGGTGCCGTGGGCGCGCACCGCGTACCTCAAGTCGCGGCGGCTGCGGCGCGCCCGCGGGCGCATGGCCACGCGGATCGCCGACACCGTCGGGGCGTCGGAGGGCATCATCGCGGCGCGCGGGGCGGGCCGGGAGCTCGACCAC
>NZ_KI911763.1:3278-7025 GCF_000515355.1 Promicromonospora kroppenstedtii DSM 19349
CGCGGGTACGGCTGGCCTCATCACGCTCACCGGCGGCGCGGACAACGGCGCCTCCCTCGCGGACGTCGGCCAGTCGAACAGCCAGACCGTCCCGGTGAAGAGCTCCACGGTGGAGAACCCGGACTGGACGGCGGTCACCTCCGCCGTCGAGCAGTCCGTGGTGTCCATCCAGGTGCAGACCCAGGCGGGTGGCGCGGAGGGCTCCGGCGTCGTGCTCGACAGCCAGGGCCGCGTCCTGACCAACAACCACGTGGTCTCCGGGGCGCAGACCGTGCAGGTCACGCTCAGCGACGGCAGCGTGTACGAGGCCGAGATCGTCGGCACCGACCCGACCACCGACCTCGCCGTCGTCCAGCTCACCGACCCGCCGTCGGACCTCAAGCCGGCCAAGTTCGCCGACTCGGACAACGTGGTGGTGGGCGAGCCCGTGATGGCGCTCGGCAACCCGCTGGGCCTGGCGAACACCGCCACGACCGGCATCGTGTCCGCCCTGGACCGCCCGGTCACGGCCAGCGCCGAGGACGGGTCCGACCAGGTGGTCACCAACGCGATCCAGATCGACGCCGCGGTCAACCCGGGCAACTCGGGTGGTCCGCTGTTCAACGCTTCGGGCGAGGTCATCGGCATCACGTCCTCGATCGCGACGCTGTCGAGCGGTGGTGGCGGGACGTCCAGCAGCTCCGGCTCGATCGGCCTGGGCTTCGCGATCCCGGGCAACCTGGCGTCGCAGATCGGCGACCAGCTCAAGGAGAACGGCACCGCCCAGCACGCCTTCCTCGGCGTCTCGATGTCGGACGCCACGGCGACGGCGGACGGCGTCACCCGGCGCGGCGCGGGCGTCGAGGACGTCGTCGCCGACTCGCCGGCCGGCAAGGCCGGCATCGAGCAGGGCGACGTGATCGTCGCGATCGACGGGTCGGCGGTCAACAGCCCGGAGTCGCTCACGGCGTTCGTCCGGGAGAAGGAGGCCGGTGCCAAGTCGGTGCTGACCGTGGTTCGCGACGGCAAGACGCAGGAGATCACCGTCACGCTCGCGGTCAAGGACGAGGCGGCCACCTCCTCGCAGGACCAGCAGGGCCAGCTGCCGGGCCAGGACCAGGGCCAGCAGGACGGCTCGGGCTCGGGATCGGACCAGACCAACCCGAACAACATCCCGGACTGGCTGCAGCAGTTCTTCGACAACCAGGGCTGACCCTCTCCATCCCCTCGGGGGTGCCCTGGCGGGAGAGCAGCGGGGCGGGGCAGGACGCGGAACGGCGTCCTGCCCCGCCCCGTTCTCGTCCTGCGGATCCGTGCCGCCGCCATATTCGCGTTCGACGGGTGAACTTGGCCCGTCCGGACTATTTTGATCCGCGTGTCTGGGACATACACCGTGGTCAGGACCCTCGGCCGGTCGGATGCCGCGCACGACATCCTCGAGGAGCTGCCGGAATGGTTCGGCATCGACAGGTTCACGCACGAGTACGTCGACGCCGCGGCCAGGTTCCCCAACTACGTGGCGGTCGCGACCGAGGATCCCGGGGTCGACGGCGGCGCCATCCCGGCCGACGACGTGCTGGGCGTGCTGCTCCTGGACCAGCGTTATCCGACGTCGGCCGAGGTGCACCTGCTCGCGGTGCGCCGCAAGCACCACCGGGCCGGCATCGGGCGCAGTCTCATGGCGCGCGTCGAGGAAGACCTCCGCGCCCAGGGGGTGCGGCTCCTGAGCGTGAAGACGCTGGGGCCGTCGGCGTACGACCCGGGGTTCGACCAGACCCGGGCCTTCTACCGCGCCTGCGGCTTCCACCCGGTCGAGGAGTTCCCCGACCTGTGGGCCGACGACCCCTGCCTGCTGATGGTCAAGGCCCTCTGAGCCCCGACGGGCTCAGGCCTTGGCCGGTGCCCCGAACAGGGCCTCCGCGGCACCCGGCACAACGGCGGCGACGACGCCGCCCAGGCTGCGCTCGAGGTAGCCGACCAGCTCGTCGTCGGCCAGGTCGGAGTTGATGCCGCCGTCGACCAGGGCCTGCTCCGCGAGGGCCACCCAGGACCGGACCGCGATCCGCAGGAGCTCGGTCTCCTCCACGCCCAGCTCCAGCAGCACGGCCATCGCGCGCTCGGTCTGCTGGCGCCGCGCGTCCTCGATCACGGCCCGCACCTCCTCGTCGCCGCTGGCCGCGCCGCGCACGAGCGAGTAGAAGGTGGGTCCGTGCTCCCGGACGTACGCGACGAGCTGGCTCAGCGTGTTGGCCAGGCGCTCGGCGGGCGGGAGCTCCGGCTTGGGTTCCGAGGCGTGGAGCATGGAGTCACGCGCGCGGCGCACGATCTCGTGGTGCAGGCCGTTCTTGGAGCCGAAGTAGTAGTACACGAGCCCCGTCGAGACACCGGCCTCGGCGGCGATCTCCTCGACGGTCACCTCGGCCAACGGGCGGTCCGCAAGAGTTGCGACACCCAGTGCGACGAGCTGGTTGCGGCGTTCCTCCGGACGGAGTCGCGTGCGTCGGGCTGTTGCCATGCGTCGAGCATATCCGGCAAGCTTTGCGCCGCTGTCAGCGAGTCAATTGACGGTGAGTCAGTAGTCGCGCTACCGTCGCGGCGGGACGACGATGCCGTCGCCCTCACATTGGCACAAGGGGAAAACCAATGAAGCTCAGCAAGCTCACGGGGACGCGTAAGGGCCGCGTGGCTCTCGCCGTCATCCCGGTCACCGTTGCCGCCAGCATCCTGCTGGGCGGGGTCGCACAGGGCGCCGTGCCCGTCTCGTTCGCCATCTCCGGCAGCCAGTTCAAGATCGGCGCCGACAAGCTCGAGGGTGTGGGCTTCTCGCAGTACGCGGGCGTCGCGACCGCCTCGGACGGCACGCAGCACCCGGCCGCCATCGCCAACATCAAGGACGCGAAGCTCTTCAACCTCTGCCAGTCGGTCGTGCAGGACACCCCGCTCGGCAAGGTCGGCCTGCTGATCTCCGCGGGCACCGGTGACGAGCCCGCGAAAGCCACCGACCTGCAGATCGGTATGAACGACCTGTCGGGCACCGCGGTCTTCAAGAACATCCGCATCGGCGTGGACGCCTCGACGGTCAACACGACCAAGAAGGGCGACGCCGGCGACTTCGCCATGGACTCCGACTCGATCGACATCGACGGTCTCCAGCAGGTGTCGTGGAGCACGCAGGCCGCCGTCTTCCAGCTGACGGACCTCAGCCTCAAGATCACGGACGGCACCGAGTGCTTCTGAGTCCGGGTGACGGCCCGGCGGACGCCGGCCGCCCCGGACTTCGCGCGAGGTTTGCCGACTGGCGCAGGGACTTCGGTCCCTGGCGCCGGCAGCGGCCGTTCGTCGGGGGTGTGCTGGTAGTTCTCGCGGGCCTGGAGATGCTCCTGTCCGGCCCCATCAAGCTGGACCAGCTCGGCATGAACATCGTGCTGCGGTTCGGGGTCGAGGGCGCGCAGGCCACGATCCTGCCGCTCGCGCTCGTGCTGCTCGGGATCCTGGTGATCGCCCAGCCGGTGCACCGGATCTTCTACGGCGTGATCTCGCTGGCGATCTCCGTCTACTCGATCGCCGGCGTGAACCTCGGCGGCTGGGTCGTCGGGTTCCTGCTCGGCGTGGTCGGCGGCATCATCGTCGTGTCCTGGGCGCCCGAGGAGGAGTCCGGAGCGGGGGACGCGACCGGTCCGGCCGAGAAGCCCGACGCCGCTGCGGCGCCTGAGGCCGAGGCCTCCCCGGCCGCGGCTGGGGCAGCGGACGACCAGGCGCGGCCGGACG
>NZ_KI911763.1:7125-11782 GCF_000515355.1 Promicromonospora kroppenstedtii DSM 19349
GCCGAGGGCCCGGTCAAGGAGCTGCGCGCCCCCGTCGTGGTGGCCGCCGACGGCGTCAGCTCGCGCTTCGCGCTGTCCGTGGGCCGCGAGCGCCGCGACGACCGCCCCATGGGCACCGCGGTGCGGGCCTACTACCGCACCCCGCGCCACGACGACCCGTTCATGGAGTCGCACCTCGAGCTGTGGGACGGCGAGCCGGGCAGGAGCAACCTGCTTCCGGGCTACGGCTGGATCTTCCCGCTCGGTGACGGCACCGTGAACGTGGGTCTCGGCAGCGTGTCCTCGACCCCGGCGCGGCAGTCGGCGGCCGGCATCGACTACCGGCGGCTCATGGAGACGTGGCTGGAGAAGAGCGCGCCCGAGGGCTGGGACCTGGTCCACGAGCCCGAGCGCGGCCCGATCCGCGGCGCGGCCCTGCCCATGGGTTACAACCGCGGCCCCCTGTACGCGGACGGCGTGCTGCTGGCCGGCGACTCCGCCGGCATGGTGAGCCCGTTCAACGGCGAGGGCATCGCGTACGGCCTGCAGGCCGGCCGGGTCGCCGCCGAGGCGATCAGCCAGGCCCGGCACCGCGCGAGCGACGAGGCGCGCGAGGCCACCCTCGCCACCTACGCGGACCGCATGCGGGCCGACCTGGGCGGCTACTACACCCTGGGCCGCTGGTTCGTGCGGCTCATCGAGCACCCCGAGATCATGCGCGTCTGCGTCCGGTACGGGCTGCCGCGCAAGGTCGTCATGCAGTTCACGCTCAAGCTCCTGTCCGACTGCTACGAGCCGCACGGCGGCGACTGGGTCGACCGCGTCATCGCAGGCCTGACCAGGGTGGTCCCGAGCGCATGAGCATCACGTCCATGAAGGGCACGTCGTCCACGAAGGGCACAGCATGAATCCCTACGTACCCATCCTGATCCTCATGGCGATCGGGGCGGTCCTGGCGCTCGGCGGGGTCGCCGCGAGCGCGATCATCGGCCCCAAGCGGTACAACCGCGCCAAGCTCGACTCGTACGAGTGCGGCATCGAGCCGACGCCGCACGCGGTGGGCGGCGGGCGCCTGCCGATCAAGTACTACCTGGTGGCGATGACATTCATCGTCTTCGACATCGAGGTCGTCTTTCTCTACCCGTGGGCCGTGGACTTCACGACGCTCGCGACGTTCGGGCTGGTGGCGATGCTGGCGTTCCTGGCGCTGATCACCGTCCCGTTCGTCTACGAGTGGCGCCGCGGCGGCTTCGACTGGGTCTGACAGCGACTTCACGCGCGGCGCCTCCCGGCGCCGGGCAGCGACGCCGGGCGGGGCCCGGCAGCAAGGAGGGGACATGGGTGTCGAGGAAGCGCCGTCAGGTTTCCTGCTGACGACGATCGAGGACCTCGCGGGGTACCTGCGCAAGGCCTCGGTGTGGCCGGTGACGTTCGGCCTGGCCTGCTGCGCCATCGAGATGATGGCGGCGGGCGCGTCGCGGTTCGACCTGTCGCGGTTCGGCATGGAGGTGTTCCGTGCCTCGCCGCGCCAGGCGGACCTGATGATCGTCGCGGGCCGGGTGAGCCAGAAGATGGCCCCGGTGGTGCGCCAGGTGTACGACCAGATGAGCGAGCCCAAGTGGGTGCTCTCCATGGGCGTGTGCGCGTCGTCGGGCGGGATGTTCAACAACTACGCGATCGTGCAGGGCGTGGACCACGTGGTCCCGGTCGACATCTACCTGCCCGGCTGCCCGCCGCGCCCGGAGATGCTGATCAACGCGATCCTCGGGCTGCACGACCACATCCAGAACGCGCCGCTCGGCGTGAACCGGATCGAGGCCGCGCGCGCCGCCGAGGCGGCCGCGATGGAGGCCACCCCCACCTTCGAGATGAAGGGCCTGCTGCGATGAGCGACGTCACGCCGGGCGGCGACCAGGGCTCGGCCCTGACGCCCCCGGAGGGCGCGGCCACCTTCGAGGTGGTCGAGGTCAAGAAGGGCATGTTCGGGGTCCAGGGCTCGGGCGACACGTCCGGCTACGGCGGCCTGGTCACGCCCGTGGCGATGCCCGCGGCGTCGCCCCGCCCCTACGGGAGCTGGTTCGACCAGGTGGTCGACGTCCTGGCCGAGGTGCTGGCCGACGGCGCCCGCGTCGGTGGGCCCACCTACGACCAGGCGGTCGAGAAGGTGGTCGTGGACCTGCACGGCGCGGACACCCCCGACGCGCGCCAGGTGGAGCTCACCCTGCACGTGGCCCGCGAGCACCTCGTGGCCGTCTGCCAGGCGCTGCGCGACGACCAGGACCTGCGGTTCGAGCTGTCCCTCGGCGTCAGCGGCGTCCACTACCCGCACGACGCGGGCAAGGAGCTGCACGCCGTCTACCACCTGACGTCGGTCACGCACTCGCGCCGGCTGCGGCTCGAGGTCGCGGCGCCCGACGAGGACCCGCACATCCCGTCCACCACGTCCGTGTACCCGGCCAACGACTGGCACGAGCGCGAGACCTTCGACTTCTTCGGGATCGTGTTCGACGGCCACCCCGCCCTGACGCGCATCGAGATGCCGGACGACTGGGTGGGCCACCCGCAGCGCAAGGACTACCCGCTCGGCGGCATCCCCGTCGAGTACAAGGGCGCCACGGTGCCCCCGCCGGACACGAGGAGGAGCTACTGATGAGCGCTCCCACCACTGCACCCCACGCCACCCGGGCCGCCGGGAACGAGGACATGTCGTCCACCGTGCGGGCCTTCGAGGCCTACGGCGACGGCGACTGGGACGACATCGCGCGCGAGGCGATCGGCGAGGAGCGGATCGTCGTCAACATGGGTCCCCAGCACCCGTCCACGCACGGCGTGCTGCGTCTGATGCTGGAGATCGACGGCGAGACCGTCACCGAGGCCCGCGCCGGTATCGGCTACCTGCACACGGGCATCGAGAAGAACATGGAGTTCCGCACCTGGACGCAGGGCACCACGTTCTGCACCCGCATGGACTACGTGGCGCCCCTGTTCCAGGAGGCCGCCTACTGCCTCGCCGTCGAGAAGCTGCTGGGCATCACCGACGACGTGCCCGAGCGCGCCAGCGTGATCCGCGTCCTGATGATGGAGCTCAACCGCATCGCCTCCCACCTGGTCTGCGTCGGCACCGGCGGCAACGAGATGGGCGCCACCACCGTCATGACCATCGGGTTCACCGCCCGCGAGGAGATCCTGCGGCTCTTCGAGGCCGTCACGGGCCTGCGCATGAACCACGCCTACATCCGCCCCGGCGGCGTGGCCGTGGACACACCGGAGGGCTTCACCACCCAGGCCCGCGAGGCCCTCAAGAAGGTGCGCGGCTACCTCAAGCAGCTCGGCGACCTCATGCTCGCCAACCCGATCTTCAAGGCCCGCCTGACCGACGTCGGCGTGCTGAACCTCTCCGGCTGCATGGCGCTCGCCATCACCGGGCCCGTGCTGCGCTCCACCGGCCTGCCGTACGACGTCCGCAAGGACAACCCGTACTGCGGCTACGAGACCTACGACTTCGACGTGCCCACCTCCAAGGGCGCCGACTGCTACGACCGCGTCGTGCTCCGCATCGAGGAGTGCTACCAGTCGCTGAAGATCATCGAGCAGGCACTGGAGCGGCTCGACCGCACCGAGGGCGAGCCCGTCATGGTGGCCGACAAGAAGATCGCCTGGCCCGCCCAGCTCGCCGTCGGCGGCGACGGCCAGGGCAACTCGCTGGAGCACATCAAGAAGATCATGGGCACCTCCATGGAGGCCCTGATCCACCACTTCAAGCTGGTCACCGAGGGCTTCCGCGTCCCCGTGGGCCAGGCCTGGCAGACCGTGGAGCACCCGCGTGGCGAGCTCGGCGTGCACGTCGTCTCCGACGGCGGCACCCGCCCCTACCGCGCGCACTTCCGCGACCCCTCGTTCAACAACCTCCAGGCCACGTCGGTGATGTGCGAGGGCGGCCAGGTGGCCGACGTCGTCGTCGCCGTCGCGTCCCTGGACCCCGTGCTGGGAGGTGTGGACCGATGACCGCAGATCCGCAGGCGGCCACGAAGACCGGTTACGACGCCGACACCGTGGCGTCCCTGACCGCCGACGCCACGGCGATCATGGCGCGCTACCCGGACCCCCGGTCCGGGCTGCTGCCCATGCTGCACCTCGTGCAGTCGGTCGACGGGTACGTCAGCCGCGACGGCATCCTGTTCTGCGCCGAGATGCTCGGCATCACGGCCGCCGAGGTCTCCGCCGTCGCCACCTTCTACACCCAGTACAAGCGCCACCCCAACGGCACCTACACCGTGGGCGTGTGCACCAACACCCTGTGCGCCGTCATGGGCGGCGACGCGATCTTCGACGAGCTCAGCGACCACCTCGGCGTGGGCCACGACGAGACCACCGACGACGGCGCCATCACGCTGGAGCGCATCGAGTGCAACGCCGCCTGCGACTACGCGCCCGTCGTGATGGTCAACTGGGAGTTCTTCGACAACCAGACCCCCGAGACGGCGACGGCGCTCGCGGACAAGCTGATCCTGGGCGAGGACGTCGTGCCGACCCGCGGCGCCGCGTCCGTCTGCTCGTTCAAGCAGATGAGCCGGGTCCTGGCCGGGTTCCCCGACGGCCGCGCCGACGAGGGCACGGGCGCCGGCGAGCCCACGCTGGCCGGGCTCAAGGTCGCCCGCGAGCGCGGCTGGACGGCGCC
>NZ_KI911763.1:11882-14039 GCF_000515355.1 Promicromonospora kroppenstedtii DSM 19349
CCGGTCACCGTCAGCACGGCGCGCGGCTCCGTCCGGGTGCCCGCCGCGGTCACCGACGGGATGGTCGACGGCGTGGTCTGGCTGCCGCTCGCGTCCGCCGGCTCCCGCGTGCACGACACGCTCGGGGCGGTCGCGGGCGACCTCGTCACCGTCACGCCGGAAGGAGACGCCCGATGAACCCGGTGCTGCTGGCCGAGGCCGCGCCCGGCGTGGCCGCGGACTTCTCGCAGGAGACCATCTGGGCCTCGATCGTGAAGGCCGTGCTGATCGTGGTCTTCCTGCTGACCAGCGTGCTGTTCGCGATCTGGTTCGAGCGCAAGGTCGTGGCGCGCATGCAGGTGCGCCCCGGCCCCAACTGGCACGGGCCGGCCGGCCTGCTCCAGTCGCTCGCGGACGCCATGAAGCTGCTGCTCAAGGAGGACATGACGGTCACGCGGGCCGACCGGTTCGTGTACCTGCTGGCGCCGATGATCTCGGTGTTCTGCTCGCTTCTCGTGTTCGCCGTGATCCCGTTCGGGCCGAGCCTGCCGTTCCCGTGGACCGACTGGACCACGCCGGCGCAGCTCACCGACTTCCCCGTCGCGGTGCTGTACGTGCTGGCCGCCGCGTCGCTCGGCGTCTACGGCATCGTGCTGGGCGGCTGGGCGTCGGGATCGACGTACCCGCTGCTCGGCTCGGTCCGGTCCACGGCGCAGGTGATCAGCTACGAGCTCGCGATGGGCCTGTCGCTGGTGAGCGTGTTCATCATGGCGGGGTCGATGTCGACCTCCCAGATCGTCTCCAGCCAGACGCAGATCTGGTGGTTCATCCCGCTCGCGCCGGCCTTCGTGATCTACGTGATCTCGATGATCGGCGAGACCAACCGCCTGCCGTTCGACCTCCCCGAGGCCGAGGGGGAGCTGGTCTCCGGCTACATGACCGAGTACTCGTCGATGAAGTTCGCCTGGTTCTTCCTGGCGGAGTACATCAACATGCTCAACGTCTCGGCCGTCTGCGTCACGCTCTTCCTGGGCGGCTGGCGGGCCCCCGTGCCCGACGGGTTCCTGGGCGGTGCGCTCAACGAGGGCTGGCTGCCCATCATCTGGTTCCTCGTGAAGCTCTGGGCCGTCATGTTCTTCTTCGTGTGGGTGCGCGGCACGCTGCTGCGCCTGCGCTACGACCAGTTCATGGTCTTCGGCTGGAAGGTGCTCATCCCGGTCGCGCTGGCCTGGGTCGTCGTGCTCGCCGTCGTGCAGTGGCTGCAGCGCGTGCAGGGCATGTCCTTCCAGCAGTTCGTCCCGGTGATCATCGGGGTCGCCGTCGTCTTCATCGCGGTCATGTGGTTCTGGCCCGACAAGAAGGCCGCGCCACCGGGTGACGGCGCGGACAAGGAGCCCGTCGACGCGTTCGCCGGCGGGTTCCCGGTGCCGCCGCTGCCCGGCGAGAAGCTGCCCCCGTCCAAGCGGTTCGGAAAGGAGGTCCACGGTGAGTGAGCGAGAGTCGGGCGAGTACCAGCCCTTGCGGCCCCAGCCGGGACCCATCGCGGAGCTGTTCGCTCCCGTCGCGGGCTTCGGCGTGACGCTGTCGTCGATGTTCAGGCCCACGGTCACGGAGCAGTACCCCCGCGAGAAGGTGCCCACCCAGCGCCGGTTCCACGGCCGCCACCAGCTCAACCGGTACGCCGACGGGCTGGAGAAGTGCATCGGCTGCGAGCTGTGCGCCTGGGCGTGCCCGGCGGACGCGATCTACGTGGAGGGCGCGTCCAACGCGGGCCTGCCCGAGAACGCGGGCCTGCAGGTCAACGCGGACGACTCGCAGGGTGCGCACATGAGCCCCGGCGAGCGGTACGGCGGCGTCTACCAGATCAACTACCTGCGGTGCATCTTCTGCGGGCTGTGCATCGAGGCCTGCCCCACGCGCGCGCTGACCATGACCAACGACTTCGAGCTCGCCGGCAAGACGCGCGCCGGCATGATCTACGAGAAGCAGGACCTGCTGGCCCCGCTCTCGGAGGGCATGCTCGCGGCGCCCCACCCCATGGTCGAGGGCACCACGGACACCAACTACTACAGCGGTGACGTGCTGGGCCCGACGACGGCCCAGGTCGACTGGGTCCGGGAGCACCGGCCCGACGACGAGACGCTCGACGCCGCCGCCGCCGTCGCCTCGGGCCGCGCG
>NZ_KI911764.1:0-2442 GCF_000515355.1 Promicromonospora kroppenstedtii DSM 19349
GGCCCCGCTCGCCGGGGCGCCGCCGTCGGCCGCCAGCGCGGCCACGGCCGCCTGGTCGCCGTGTGCGGAACCAGCGGCCTCCTGCCAGGCCACCGGCGTCTTGCCCGCACCCGTGATGATCTGCTGGCACAGGACCACGAACCGGCCGAACTCCTCGGGCTGCATCACCAGCACCTCGTCGCCGCCGAAGTGCACCCACGGCCCCAGTGTCATGCGCGCGACGTCGGTGAACACGTCGCGCAGGAACGGCTCCGTGGTCGGCAGGTCGAAGTGCAGCTTGGAGAAGCCCACCTCGATCCCGTCGTAGGCGTCGGTGGCCTCGCCCGACGGCATGAGCTCGCCATAGGCGTGCGTCGCCGCGTTGACGTGCCCCGGGACGTCGATCTCGGGGACGATCACGATCTCGCGCTCGGCCGCGTACTCCTGCAGCTCGCGGTACTCGTCGGCGGTGAGGAACCCACCGGTCGCGCCCGACACCGCGCCCTGCGACGACTTCTCGGTCAATGCCGGCCGGGACGGGATCTCCAGGCGCCAGCCCTGGTCGTCGGACAGGTGCAGATGCAGTCGGTTCATCTTGTAGGAGCCCACGAGGTCCACGACCGCCCGCAGGTCGGCCGGCCCGAACCAGTGCCGCACCACGTCGAACGACAGGCCGCGCCACGAGTACCGCGGCTCGTCGCGCACCACGACGGCATGCACCTCGAGCGGGGCCCCAGACGCGGCGTCCTGCCCGGACCGGCCCGCGTTGGCGAGCTGCCGCAGGGTCCGCACGCCGTGCAGCAGGCCGGAGCGTTCGGGGGCCGCGACGGACACGCCCTCGGTGGTCACCGTGAGGGTGTAGCGCTCGCGGTTCGCGGAGCCCGCGGGGCCCGCAGCCGGGTCGGACGTGAGGGTGACGGGCACCCCGCCGTCCGGCGCGATGGCGGCACCGGCGCTCGTGAGCAGCTCACCCGCGAGCCGCGCGGTCACGGCGTCGGGCGCGCCGATCGTGACGGTCCGGAGGTCCAGCACCCCCTCGCCCGGTTGGAGCTCGACAGGTACGGGGATGATGGCGTCGGCGACGACGGCCGCGCCGCTGCTCACGGTGGTCACGATTGTTAGGGCCCCTTCGCTCCGATGGATGCCCGCAGTTTCGCAGGTTCAGCTGGCAGAGACCAGGCCCAGGAGCGGTTCGGTGGGCAGGATGCTCGTCGCGTCGGCGGGCACCTCGCTCGGCGCGGACCAGCCGAGGAACGCGCGGGCGGGCAGGCCTCCGGCCACATCGGCCCAGACGCCGTCGGCCGTGGCCTGGCCCGCTGCGGGGCCCGCGGCGGTGAAGACCACCGCGACCTGCGCCGGGATCCGCAGCTCCGCCCGGTCCACCACGGACGCCGCCGTCGACTGGTGCACCTCCAGCATGATCTGCGGCAGACCCTTGGCGGTGGCCAGCGCCGCCAGCCGGTCCACGACCTCCTGCAGCTCCGCCACGGGGACCGTCCCGGCCGCCGCGCCGTTGCCGGCAAGCCGGAACTCCGGGTGCACCGAGAGGCCGACGCCTGGCTTCGACAGCAGCGGCTCGAGGTCGTCGACCTGCGCGGCCAGCGGCTGATCGCCCGGGGCGACGTCGAGCAGCACGACCTGTCCGGCCTTCCGGATGGTCTCGACCGCCGGGGTGAGCACCTCCAGCGACTGCTCGTCCACGTAGTCGCCATCCTCGCCCGCCGCGCCGGATCGGACGCTCGCCGTCACGAGGACCAGCGGCGCCCCGCCGAGCGTCGTGCCGTTCGTGGCGGCGGCCTCCGTGGCGCGCAGTGCGTCCGCGGCCGGGTCGGCCACGCCGGCCGGCACCGTGTACGACGTCGACACGTAGCGCCCCGGGAAGAGCTGCAGCGCGCCGCCCGGCAGCGTCACGCCCGACGTCACCACCGACACCTGCCAGCCGAGCTCCTCGGCCCGGCCGAACTTCCCGCCGATCCCGACGACACCGAGCGGGTTGAGCGCACGGATGGTGTCGACCGTCCCGGCGTCCGCCGCGACGTCGCCGTCCGGCACCTCGACCGGGACGGCGCCGGCCGCCAGGGCCGTGCCGATGGCCGCCTCCTGGCCGAGCTCGGGGTCGACGACGACCATCGTCTCCTGCAGCAGCTCGGGATCGGTAACGTCGGGGATGTCCGCACGCAGCTTGCTCAGCTCGGCCGCGGGCAGCCGCTCGGCGTTCGGCAGCTCGACCTTGGTCGCCTGCTTGCCGTCGTCCTTGCCCTCGCCGTCGCCGTCCGCGTCGCCACCCCTCCCGGCGGCGGCCGCGGCCTCCGCGGCCGCGTTCAGCGCACCTGGGTCGAAGCGGACCACCTCCGACTCCCCCGCGGCAGGTCCGACGGCGGCCACGGCCTGCTCGTCGCCGATGACCACGACCGTGCCCGCCCCGAGCCGCTCCAGCTCGGTCACGACGTTGGTGTCCGAGAC
>NZ_KI911764.1:2542-3238 GCF_000515355.1 Promicromonospora kroppenstedtii DSM 19349
GCCGCGGGCGAGCGCCTCAAGGCCGCGGTCGCCGAGGTGGCCGACGCCGCGGGCGTGGCCAAGCGGGACCTGTACGCGGCGGCGCTGGCGGCCCGCCCGGCAAAGTAGTACGTGTCAGACGTACAGGCCCTCGGGGGACCTGTACGTCTGAGACGTGCGGGGCTACCAGTCGATCTGCGGCGTCGGGTGGTACGAGGCGCCGTCGCGGCGCCAGGCGCCTGCCTCGACCGCGATACGGCCCCGGAACGACTCCCAGTCCTTGGCGCCCGGCTGCGACCAGGCGGCCTCGGCCACCGCCGCCAGGCGCGGCAGCAGCATCGAGAACAGGTGGTCGCGGTTGAGCAGGGTCTCGGTCCAGACGGCGGCCGACACGCCCTCGATCGCCGACTCGGGCAGCCCCTCGATGAGCGTCGCCGGGTCCCAGTCGTAGGAGTCGTGCAGCTCCACGAACGCGGCCCACTGCTGCCCCAGCGGGTGCTCGGGCGTGTACTTCATGTCCAGGTAGGCCTTGTCGGCCGGGGACATCACGAACCGCGCGCCGGCCTGCGCGGCCCGCAGGAACGGCTCCGGGTCGGGCCGCGTGTCCCAGTACTGCAGCACCGTGCCGGCCTCGACCAGGACGGTCGCCTCGCCGGCGCCGTGCCCGGCGTCGGCACCGGTCGCCGCCCCGGTCTCGGAACCAGGCTCGGCCCCGCT
>NZ_KI911764.1:3338-8575 GCF_000515355.1 Promicromonospora kroppenstedtii DSM 19349
GGGTGGTGCGCGCCGCACGCGACGGCGCGGAGCCGTTCGGGGGCTGGCTCGTCTGGCCGGTCACGAGCGCCGTCGCGTCCCGCGCCGTCGACGAGGGCACGGACGCGGCCTTCGACGACGCGATGACGCTGCTGGCCGAGCTGACCGGCCGGCTCACCGCGGAGTTCGCCGTCCGCACCCTGCTGCGGCACGACCTGGACCGCGCCCTCGCCACGGCGACGGCCTGGGCGGGCTCGGACGACGTCGACGTGCGCCGCCTGGCCAGCGAGGGCACCCGCCCGTACCTGCCCTGGTCGGTCCGGGTGCCGGAGATCCTGGCCCGGCCCGGGGTGACCGTCCCGGTGCTCGACGCCCTGTACCGGGACGAGAGCGAGTACGTGCGCCGGTCGGTCGCCAACCACCTGAACGACCTCAGCCGGGACCACCCGGAGCTGGTGGTCGCCACGGCGGCGCGCTGGCTCGACGACCCCACGCCGACGACGCCGGGCCTGGTCCGGCATGCCCTGCGCACGCTGGTCAAGCGCGGCGCCCCGGACGCGCTCGCGCTGCTCGGGTTCGGCCCGGCGACCCTGGAGATCGACGGGCCGCTGCTCGACGTCGCCCGCGTGCCGTTCGGCGGCACGGTCAGGTTCACGGCCGCGGTGCGCAACGTCGGCGCCGACGAGGCGCGGCTGGCGATCGACTACGTGGTGCACCACCAGAAGGCCAACGGCTCGCAGACCGCCAAGACCTTCAAGCTGACCACCCGGACGCTGGCCCCCGGCGAACAGGTGGAGCTCAGCCGGGAGCACTCGTTCCGGCCCATCACCACACGCCGCTACTACCCGGGGCCGCATGCGGTGACGCTCCAGGTCAACGGCGTCGCGACCGACCCTGCGGTGTTCGAGCTGGACGCGCCCGCGGCCGACTGAGCCGCTCAGCGCAGTGACGTCCGGACGATCCCGGCGACCACGTCCGCGAGGTCCGCCGGGATCGGCCTGCCGGAGCTCAGGTACCGCCGCACCGCGGCGTAGGGCAGGTCGACCACGACCAGGAGCAGCTCCGTGGTCGAGACCGAGGTCTCCGCACGGACCCGCCGGGTCAGCCCACGGATCGCGTCGTTCCAGCGTGCGCTCTCCGTCGCCTCCGTGTCCCGGGCGGCCTCGGGCCAGGCCTCGGCCTCGAACCGCGCACGGCCCGCGAGGAGCGCGTGCGCATGGGCGGGCTCGGCCTGGCACCATCGCACGGTGTACGCGGCGAGCGCGGCCGCCGCCTCGACCGGATCCCCCTCGAACAGCGGGTACGCATCGCGGTGGTAGCTCTCGATGGCACCGTTCCACAGGGCCGCGAGCAGGGCGGGCCGGTCAGGGAACCGGTAGTAGAGCGAACCGCTGGGCACGCCGGCCTCGCGGATGACCGCCGCCATGGTGACCTTCGCCGGCCCGCCCTCGCCGAGGATCCGGCCCGCGGCGTCGAGGATCGTCGAGGTGTCGTGGGTAGGCCGGGCCATGCGTTGACGGTACTGCAGCCCGTCACTAGAGTTCCGTCTCTAGAGAGACGTCTCTACAACCATGACCGAGAGGAACCTCATGACACCGACCGCGGACGACGTCTATGCGGCTGCACCGTTCGTCAGGACGCTCGGCGTCGAGCTCGACCGGATCACGCCGGAGGCCGTCGTCGGGCGGCTGCCGTACTCGCAGCCGCTGTCCACGGTAGGCGGCGGCCTGCACGGCGGGGCCCTGATGGGGCTCGCCGACGGGGTCGCAGCCGTCTGCGCGTCGGTCAACGGCGCACCGGGCGCGCTGCCCGCGACCGTCGACTCCACCACGCACTTCCTGCGCCCCGTCACCGGCGAGGCGACCGCCACCGCCGTACCGGTCCGGGCGAGCAGCCGCCAGGTGCTCGTCGAGGTCAGGGTGATCGACGAGACCGGCGAGCTGTGCGTGCACGTGCTCCAGACCGTGCGGCTGGTCCACCCGGCGTGACAGCACCGGACCGGGCGAGCCCCCTGCGCCCGCCCGGTCCGGTGCTGTCACGGCGGCGCGGACATCAGCCGAACGTCATGGTGAAGACCTGCACGCCCGCCGGGACCTGGAGGTCGACCAGTCCCTCGGTGGCCTCGGCGCCCTCCAGGACCGGGTAGAGCCGCGGGTTCCCGGAGACGTCGATGCTCCGCGTCTCCTCCTGGCCGTCGGCGGTGACCGTTGCCTGGACGGTCCCCTCGCCCCCGAGCACCACGAAGACGTCGGTCGAGCGGTAGGCGAGGCGCACGCGGGCGTCGTCGGACACGGCCTCCGCGCCCTCGAAGTCGACGTTCCACGTGCCGCCCAGCGAGAACGTGTCCTGCTTCTGCTCGCCGGCGAGCGTGAACTCCTTGCGGCCCGCCGCGTACCGCGGCTCACCGGTGTAGTTGATGACGCGCTTGATGGAGAAGTAGGTCTCGGGCGTGATCTCGTCGAGCGGTGTCGCGTCCTGCACCGTGGTCGCGCCGGGCAGGTCGACGCCGGGATTGGCGTCGGCGAGGAGCTCGCGGATCAGGTTCTCGGTGTCCTGGTACCCGCCCTCGCCCAGGCGGATGTGCCGCACCGTGCCGTCGGCGTCGATCAGGTACTGCGCGGGCCAGTAGCGGTTCCGGTACGCGGTCCAGGTCGCGTACGAGTTGTCCTGGGCGATCGGGTACGTCACGCCGAGGTCCTTCGCGCCCTCGATCACGTTGCGGGTCTCGCGCTCGAAGGCGAACTCCGGCGTGTGCACGCCGATCACCTCGAAGCCCTTGCCGACGTCGGCGTACCTGTCGTACCAGGCGTTGATGTGCGGGATGGACCGCTGGCAGTTGATGCAGGAGTATGTCCAGAAGTCGACGAGCACGACCTCGCCGCGCATCGCCTCGAGCTGGAGCGCCTTGCCGTCCGGCGTGTTCAGCCACTTGTCGATGCCACGGATCTCGGGCGCGGTGCCGCAGTCCTCCAGCTCCGGGGCGCCGTTCGAGCAGTTGGACAGCTCGCGGTTCTCGTCGGTCACGATGCCGCCGAGGTCGAGCGCCTCGCGCACCGTCTCCGAGGAGTCGATGCGCTGCTGGAGCGCTCCCGTGTAGTCCGGCAGCAGCCGCTGGATCGCGGCGGGCACGTTGAACGCCAGGGCGATCGCCAGGAGGATGACGACGATGCCGCCGCCGGTGCGGATGGCCTTGGTGTGCCGCTGGAAGGCCTGCACGCGCTCGGCGATCCGGCGTCCGGCCAGGGCGAACAGGAGCAGCGGGAGCGCGGCGCCGACGGCGAACGACACGGTCAGCGCCACCGTCTCGACCCCGATGTTGCCCGTCGCTCCGGCGACCGTGATCGCCGCGAGCACCGGGCCGGCGCACGGCACGTAGAGCACGCCGAGGCCGAGACCGAGGATGAACGCGCCCCGGTCCTGCCGCGCCGCCCCGCGCTTGGCCCCGAACGCGGCGATCCGCTGGAAGGGCCGCTCCAGGATCATCTCGAACCGGGGCACGATCATGCCGATGCCGAGCAGCACGAGCAGGATGATCCCCGCCCAGCGCAGCAGGTCCTGCGGCAACCCGAGCGCGGACAGCAGCAGGGAGCCCAGCAGCGTGAAGAAGCTGAAGCTCAGGACCAGGCCCGCGATCACGATGTAGGGGCGCAGGGACGGCCGGGTGCGGACGGCGGTGTCCGGCGTCGCGGTGGCGACCCCGCCCCCTCCCGGGCCCGAGGACCCCGTGGACCGGGCAGCGACGCCGCGCCGGTCACGCGCCCCCTGCACTCCGCCCGCGAAGAAGATGGCCGGGAGCATGGGGAGGATGCATGGCGAGATACCTGTGATCAGGCCGCCGAGAAGGCCGATGACGATGAGGGTTCCCATGTGGCGGGTTCGGCACACGGCCCGTTCCGGATGGGTGCGGGCCGCAGACCGGGCACCGGAGAAAACTCGTGCGCCGTGACCCCCATCCGGGGAGCCGACGGCTCCGAACCCCGGTCAAGACGCCCCGTGAGACGCGGGGTGACGCCACACCGAGGAGAGACCGATGAACGCTCGAACCCGCACGTCCTACGCCGTCGCCGGTATCGCCACGCTGGCCATGCTCGGCCTCTCGGCCTGCAGCATGGACTCGTCGGGCGGGGACACCGGATCGGAAGAGACGACGGCGTCCGAAGAGACCACCGAGCCCATGGACGAGGAGACCGCCGAGGACGACGCCATGGCCGACCCGGCCGCGAACCTCGTGGGCCCGGGCTGCGCCGACTACGCCGAGCAGGTGCCGGACGGCCCCGGTTCGGTCACCGGCATGTCCACCGACCCGGTGGCCGTCGCAGCCTCCAACAACCCGCTGCTGACCACGCTGGTGTCGGCCGTCAGCGGTGAGGTCAACCCCGACGTGAACCTCGTGGACACGCTGAACGGTGACGAGTTCACCGTGTTCGCTCCGGTGGACGATGCCTTCAAGGCGATCGACGCCGAGACCATGGACACCCTGTCCACGGACGCCGACCTGCTGAGCTCGATCCTCACGTACCACGTGGTGCCCGGCCAGCTCACGCCCGACCAGGTGGTCGGCGAGCAGACCACCGTGCAGGGCGAGACCGTCGAGGTCTCCGGCAGCGGCGACGAGCTCAAGGTGAACGACGCGAACGTGATCTGCGGTGGCGTGATGACGCAGAACGCGACCGTCTACCTGATCGACTCGGTGCTCATGCCCCCGATGTGATCCGCCGGTGGTAACCAGAGAGGGCGCCCGTCCAGCCGGACGGGCGCCCTCTCTGGTGCGTGCTCGTTGTGCTCGCTCGTCGTTCCGGACGAGCGGGGTCAGGCCCCCAGCACCACGATCGGCGCGGTCGTGGGCTCCTCGGAACCCGACGCCGGCTCGACCGACACGGCCATGCCCACGCCGTGCTCCCCCTGGACGAGAGCGGTCGCCTGGTCGCCCCGGAGCGCGAGCAGGCCCGCCGAGGAGACGCTGCCGTCACCCTCCACCACCCAGAGCTGGTACGCCTTGTCCGGGTCGAGCTCAGGGAGCCCTTCGGCGTGGAAGAACATGTCGTCGCCCGAGACCAGCACGGACGCCTCGCCGCCACCCTCGACGGAGGCCCGCAGCACCGAGCTGTCCGGGTCGGCCAGCATCTCGGAGACCACCTGGGCCTGCTCACGCAGCCGGTCGCGCTCGACGGTCACCCGCACGGCGACCGTCGTCGGCACGGCGATGGCGGCCGCCGCGGCGACCGCGGTCAGAGCCGTGCCCCAGCGCCGGCGACGCC
>NZ_KI911764.1:8675-21278 GCF_000515355.1 Promicromonospora kroppenstedtii DSM 19349
GGACGGGCGTACCCGCCGTCCGGCCGTGGAGCTGCGGCGTGCCCTGCACCTGGGCGAGCACGCTCGACCGCAGCGCGGCGGGCGGCTCGGCCTCGACCACGAACGCCGCCAGCACGTCGCGGTACTCGTCCAGCGCCCGGCGCGCGTCGGCGTCGGACGCCAGGAGCTGCTCGACCGCCTGACGCTCAGCGTCGTCGAGCGCTTCCATGGCGTACCCGGGCAGCAGGTCCCACACGTCGTCGGGCATGCCGCCCGGGCCGGTCGCAGTCGTCTGGTCAGACATGACGCACCCCCAGGCAGTCACGGAGCCGGTTGAGACCGTCGCGGATCCGGCTCTTGACGGTGGGCAGGGCCTTGTCGAGCTTCTCGGCGACCTCGCGGTAGGTCAGGCCGCCGTAGTACGCGACCACCACCGCCTCACGCTGCGTCGGGGTGAGCCCCTCGATGCACCGGCGCACGGCCGAACCCTCCAGGCGCCGCTCGACGTCCTCGACCACCACGTCCCGCGCCGTCTCGTTGGTGCGCAGGTCGGTGTCGCGCTGGTCCCGGTCGCGGTGCGCCTGCTCCGAGCGGACGCGGTCGACCGCGCGCCGGCGCGCGAGCGTCGCCACCCAGGTGCGGGCGGAGCCGCGCTCGGCGTCGAACCGCGAGGCCGTCTGCCACACCTCCACCATCACCTCCTGGGTCACCTCGGCCGCATGATCGGGATCACGCAGGATCCCGAGCGCCGCGCCGTAGGCTACCGGCCCCAGTGCGTCGTACACGGGCGCGAAGGACGCCGGGTCGCTGCCCGCACATGCGGCGAGCAGCGCGTCGACGGCATCGTGCGACGAGGTCCGGGTAGGTGGGGAAGCCACTGCCCCAGTCTGCCTCACGAACACCCTTCGTCCGGTCGGCGACATGGAGGTGGGTACGAACGGCCGGTCCAGCACGATGGCCATCCGGTCCTCACCACCCTCCGGAGCTCCGTACGCATCCTGCGCAGCGCCGGACGGCCCTGCTCAGGAGGTTCGGCGCCGAGCCGGTCCCGGATGGGGTGAGGCCTGCGTGACCCGCGTCACCAGTCGTGCACGGACCCGTCCTGCAGCCGGTTGACCGGCAGGTAGCCGGGCTCGTACGGGTGCGCGGCCGCCAGCTCCTCGTCCAGCTCCACGCCGATGCCGGGGGCCTCGCCCGGGTGCAGGTGACCGTCCTCGAAGGTGTAAGCGTGCCGGAAGACCTGGTTGGTCAGGTCGGTGTGGCCGGAGTACTCCTGGATGCCGAAGTTGTGGATCGCCAGGTCGAGGTGGATCGCCGCCGCCATGCCCACCGGCGAGATGTCCTCGGGCCCGTGGATCGCGCTCTTGATCCCGCGCTGCCCCGCGTAGTCGAACAGCTTCTTCATGGGGCTGACGCCGCCGAAGTGCGTGACGGCGGAACGCACGTAGTCGATCAGCCGGTCGTCGATCAGGGTCTGGTAGTCGAACACCGTGTTGAACACCTCGCCGATCGCGAGCGGGGTGGTCGTGTGCTGCCGCACCAGGCGCAGCGCCTCCTGGTCCTCGGCGGGCGTGCAGTCCTCCAGCCAGAACAGGTCGTAGGGCTCCAGGTCCTTGCCGAGCCGGGCCGCCTCGATCGGGGACAACCGGTGGTGCGCGTCGTGCAGCAGCGGCAGGTCCGGGCCGAACTCGTTGCGCACGGCCTCGAAGACCTTCGGGATGTGCCGCAGGTAGGCGGCGGTGTCCCAGTCCTCGACGACCGGGCGGGCGAGCACGTCCGGCGCCGAGCCGTCGTCCGACGTCGTGGTGTGCACGCCGTAGACCGAGGTGAGGCCCGGCACGCCGCTCTGGATGCGGATGCTCTGGTAGCCGCGCTCCTGGAGCGCCCGCACCGAGTCGAAGATCTCGGGCAGGCTGGAGCCGTTCGCGTGCCCGTAGGCGCGGATCCGATCGCGGCTCGCGCCGCCCAGGAGCTGGTACAGCGGCAGGCCGGCCACCTTGGCCTTGATGTCCCACAGCGCGACGTCGACGGCGGCGATCGCCGCCATCGTCACCGGGCCGCGGCGCCAGTAGGCGCCCCGGTACAGGTACTGCCAGGTGTCCTCGATGCGGTGCGGGTCGCGCCCGATCAGGAGCGGCACCACGTGGTCGCGCAGGTAGCTGACGACGGCGAGCTCGCGGCCGTTCAGGGTGGCGTCGCCGAGCCCGGTCACCCCGTCGTCCGTGGTGATCTGGAGCGTGACGAAGTTGCGGCCGGGCGAGGTGACGACGACCTTCGCGTCGACGATCTTCATGCGGAAACCTTCTGTCGGTCGGGCGGGGAGGAGTTGGTACGGGCGTCGGCCCTGGACGGTGTCAGCCCTTGGTGGCGCCGGCGGTGAGGCCGGCCACGAGGAAACGCTGCCCGAAGATCGCGGCCAGCAGCACCGGCACGGTCATCAGGGTCGCGGCCGCCATGAGCCCGCCCCAGTCGGTGCTGGCGTAGGACATGAAGTTGAACAGCAGCACGGGCATCGTCATGGTGCGCTCGTCCGCGAGGATCAGCGCGAAGATGAAGTTGTTCCAGCTGAAGATGAACGCCAGCACCGCGGCGGACGCCGTGCCCGGCGCCGCGAGCGGCAGCGCGATCCGCAGGAACGCCCCGAAGGCGGACAGGCCGTCGGTCCGGGCGGCGTCCTCCAGCTCGACCGGAAGGCTCTCGAAGAACCCGATCATGATCCACAGGATCAGCGGCACCGAGACGAACATGTGGCTCAGGATCAGCACCAGGTGGCTGCCCACCAGGCCGAGCTGCGCGAACATGTAGTACCAGGGCACGAGCAGCGAGATCGCCGGGATGATGCGGGCCACGAGCACGATCGAGCCCGTGCGGCGCATCCGGAACCGGCCCACCGCCCAGGCGGCCGGCACGGCGACGACCACGCTGAGCGCCGTCGAGACGACGCCGACCAGCATGGAGTTGCCGAACGAGTGCACGAGAGCGCCGTCGGCCAGGACATTGCGGAAGTTGTCCCAGGTGGGCGAGAAGACCAGGCCGACCGTCGGGTCGGTGACCTGCACGTTCGTCTTGAAGGCGGCCGCGATCATCCAGATGATCGGCAGCGAGATCACCGCGCACACGACGGTGATCAGCACACCGCGCAGGACGCGGAAGGTGGTGGTGGCGCTCACGAGGCGCTCCTCTCGGTGCGGCGCCGCAGCACTACCACGACCGCGACGATGAACAGCGTGAACAGGACCAGCACCGCGGAAGCCAGGCCGTACTCCTGGTAGTCGAAGGTGAGTCCGTAGGCGTAGACGTTCAGCGTCTCGGCCTCGAAGTCCGAGCCGCCGCCGGGTCCCTTGGTCGCGTAGATCAGGTCGAACGTCTTCAGGGCGTCGACGCCGCGGAGCACGAGAGCCGTCAGGATCGTGGTGCGCAGCATCGGCAGGATGATGTGGACGAACCGCTGCCAGGCGTTGGCACCGTCGACGCGGGCGGCCTCCTCAGGCTCCTCGGGCAGCGTGGTCAGGCCCGCGAGCAGCAGCACCGTCATCATCGGGGTCCACTGCCACACGTCGATGAGCATCAGGGTGGGCAGCGACTGCGACACCGAGCCGAGGAACTCCTGCGGCGGGACGCCCACGAAGCCGAGCAGGTGGTTGGCGATGCCGTTGGTCGGGTCGAGGATGAGCATCCACAGGATGCCGATCGCGACCGGGGTGGCCAGCAACGGCACCATCAGGATGGTGCGGACGATCTCCATGCCGCGGAACGCCTTGCGCATGAGCATCGCCAGGGCCAGGCCGAGCACGGTCTCCAGCACGACGGCGCCGAGCGTGAACGCCACTGTGCGGCCGACGGCGGGCCAGAACCGGCGCGTGTCCGTCAGGGCGTCGGCGAAGTTCTGCAGGCCCACGTAGGAGCTGCCCGCGTTCACGGCGCCGAACGCGTCGGTGAGGCTGAGGTTGATCGTGAACGCCAGCGGGAACGCGATCATCAGGCCCACGAAGCCGAGGGCCGGCGCGAGCAGGGCCCACTTGAGGCGGCGGTTGGCCTGCTCGAACGTCACGAACGGCTTGCCGGACGGCGCAACGCCGCGGGCGCTCTTGCCGGAGCCGGAGCCGGAGCCGGCGGCGGCGCGAGTCGTGGTCGTCGTCGTCATCAGAACTCCTGCTGACGGTTGTCGCGGACGAGGAAGTCGTTGAACTCGGCGTCGGCGTCCGCGGCCACGGAGGCCACGTCCTCGCCGACGATCCCGGAGACCAGGGGGCGGCCGACGATGTCGCGGGCACGGCCCACCTGCATCACCTCGGGGCGGTCGTGACCCACGCCGTTGGCGGCGTTGACGCGCATCGCCTCGGCGAGGTCGGCCGGGAACGACGCGAGCGTGGCCGGGTCGTCCCAGACCGACTGGCGCGCGCCCGGGATGCCCTCGGACTGCAGGCGGGCGACCATCTCCGGGCTGGAGGCCCAGCGGACGAACTCCCAGGAGTCGTCGCGCAGCAGCGAGAACTCGTTGACCGCCAGGCTCCACGACGGGATGTTGTGCGGCACGGAACCCGCCTGACCTGCGGGGAAGGGCGCGAAGCCTACGGTGTCGGTCACCGTGGAGATCGAGTCGTCGAGGAAGTTGCTGTAGATCGCGTCCGCATCGACGTACATCGCCGCCTTGCCCTGCGCGAAGATCGGCATGGCCTGCTCGAGGCTCATGTTCGTGGCGCCGGGCGGGCCGGCGTCGTGCAGCAGGCGGCCGTAGTACTGGTACGCCGCGATCGCCTCGGGACTGCCGATGCCCGACCGGCCGTCGACCGTGAAGTCGCCACCGAACGAGTAGAGGAAGCTGGACCACTGCGTCACGGCGCCGCTGCGCTGGCCGCGGCCGACGAACCCGAAGAACCCCTCGCTGCGCCGCTGGAGCTCCAGGGCGATGTCGAGCATGTCGTCCAGGGTCGCCGGCGCCCCGCCGAAGTCCTCGAGCAGGTCCTTGCGGTAGTAGAGCGCCGGACGCTCGGTGACGACGGGGACGCTGACGGCGGCGCCCGCGGTCACCGACCGCTCGCGCGGGGCGTCCTGGAAGTCGGTCCAGCGGTAGTCGGCATCGCCCTCGACCCGGTCCGTCAGGTCCGCGATCCAGCCGTTGCGGGCGAACAACATCTGGTCCTGCAGCGGCCGGATCGTCATGACGTCGATGTCCGTGGCCGAGGCGTTGAGCTTGACGTTGAAGCTGGAGGTGAGCTGGTCGGCGGTGAGCATCCGCATGGTCACCCTGCGGCCGATGCGCTCCTCGAGCTCGGGCAGGTAGCGGCTGATCGCCTGCGTCCAGACGTGGTTGATCGCGAGCACGCGCAGCGGGGCGTCCGGGCTCGCCGTCTGGGGGCCGCGCGAGCAGGCGGCCAGCACGGACGCCGCGGCGAGCACGCCGAACGACCGTCGGCTCAGCTCGAGGACGCGCCTGGGCCTGATGGCTTGAGTCATGGGATTCCGTCACACCTCCATGTGTGCACGAGCAAGATTCGCAAGTGGTCCAACTGGTAGGACCAGTTGGACGCTAGCACGGCGCACGGGGTGGTTCCAAAGGTGCTGGGTGTGCCCGACAGGGCTGCCGGGCTACCGCCCCAGCAAGGTCTCGATGTGGCGGGACGCCATCAGGTCCAGACCCACGTCGAGGTCCGGGCCGTAGGTGCGCAGGCCGAGCGCGAGGTGCTCGCGCATGCGCTCCCGCGCGAGCGCGACGTCGCGGGCCTGGATGGCCTCGACGATCTCCGGGTGGTGCGGCACGCCGGGCTCCCCGATCCGCGGGTCGGAGTTGGAGCGCAGCATCATCTCGAACATCATGCCGCCGATCGACGCCAGCATGGTCCGCAGCACCGGGTTGCCGCAGGCGGCGGCGATCGCGTCGTGGAACCGGAGGTCCTCGCGCGCCTTGTCTACGACGTCGCCGGCCGACTCGACGCGGTCGAGCGCCTGGACTATCGCGTCGATCTGCTCGTCCGTCGCCCGCTCCGTCGCCAGCCCCGCGATCTCGACCTCCAGCGGGATCCGCGCCTCGATGAGCTGGCGGACCGTCGGGCGCTCGGTGCGGTAGAGCGCGTCGTAGCCGCGCGCCTGTGCGGAGGACTGCTCGGCGACGAACGACCCGCGGCCCGGCGCCACCTCGATGAGGTCGGTGGCCTCCAGCCGGCGCAGCACCTCGCGGATCACGTTCCGGCTCGCCCCGAACTGCACCGCGAGCTCGCGCTCGGACGGCAGCTTGGCACCGACGGGCCACTCGCCCGCGCGGATCCGCTGCTCGAGCTGGCGGGCGATGTGCTCGGTGAGCAGGCCCTTGCGGCCGGTCGCGCCCGTGTCCCGGGTGTCCGACGGCGGCACGAAGGGGGAAGTCATGCGTCGAGGATAAGCACCGTCGGGGCAGGTCCGGACCCGGACGGCCTCAGCACTGCTCGTACGCGTACGCCTCGTCGTCGGGGCCCACCAGGTCGCGGTCGCGCAGGATCGTCAGCGGCGCGCGGTCCGGGTCGGCGCAGACGGCGTCGAACCCGTCCGGGAGGTTGTCGGTGTACTCGATCTGCAGCACGTGCTGCCCGTAGACGTCGGTGTACTCGCCGCACTCGGCGTACGCCCCGCACTCCTCGGTGACGGCGAAGTCGAACCCCAGCTCGTGCCCGTCCGTCGTGGCCTCCGCGGCGTTCTTCTGCCCGATGGCGAGGCCCACCCCGTGCGCGAGGTCGATGTACGCGCTCGCCAGCGCCAGCGCGGCGTCCTTCTCGATCAGCCCGGTGTCGGCGTCCGTGAACCGCGTCCACGTGTCCAGGTTGTCGATCTCGACGGCGGAGAACCCGGCGTCGGCGCACCGGGTGATCACAGGGCCGAGCAGGTCGAGGATGCGGTCGCGGCCGTCCTCGGTCGACGGGTCCAGGATGTACTCGTCGGGCCAGTCGGGGTCCACGACGAGCTCGCCCGCGGCGTCGTGCAGCAGCAGGTCCTCGTGGTCGCCGAGCCAGAGGTCCGCCTGGTCGGGCTGGGTCTGGAACCCGTTGACGTAGCAGACGCCGTAGGCGCCGTCCGCGGGCTCCGCGGTGGCGTCCCGCACGACGACGTCCAGGCCGCCGTCCGGCTCGTAGGCCGTGCCGAGCTGGTAGTCGAACGTGCCCGACGTCGGCGGGAGGGTCACCTCGGCGTCCGACCCGGCGCCGGGCTCCGAACCGGAGCCGGCCGTGGCCGACGCCGTGCCGGGGCCGGCCCCCGGGTCCGCCGTCGCGCCGCCCTGGCAGGCCGAGAGCGTGAGGGCGACGAGCACGGCGAGGATCAGCTGAGGCATCCGCCGATCGTAACGAGGCCGCTCCCGCCCACGGATCGCCGGGACCTGCCGGACGGCGTCCGCCCATCTGCTTCGAGGCCTAAGTTTCTTCGCTTTGCGCGGCCGCAAAGCGAAGAAACTTAGGCCTCGAAGGCGAGAGTGGCGCACAGCCTGGGCCGCCCCGGCGGGTCAGCCCGCGACGGCCTCGGCGATCGGCGTGTCGCCGTTGCCGAACTCGATGGTCCGGCCCACGGTGCTGTCGTCCAGCAGGACGGCGGCGATCACGCCCGCCACGTCGGCGCGCGCGACGCGCCCGTCACCCGGGTCGGCCACCGCGATGAGCCCGGTGGGCTCGTCCATCGTGAGCGGGCCGGGCGCCAGGATCGTGTAGTCGAGCCCGGTGCCGCGCAGGTGCTCGTCGGCCGCCGTCTTGGACTCGGCGTAGGCGAAGAACGAGTTGTCCTCGGGCACACCGTGGCCGGGGCCCGCACCCAGGTAGGACACCATCACGTAGCGGCGCACCCCGGCGGCCAGCGCGGCGTCCATCGACCGGATCGCGGCGTCACGGTCGACGGCGTAGGTGCGCGCGGGGTTGCCGCCGCCCGCGCCGGCGGACCAGACCACGGCGTCCTGCCCCTTCACGAGGTCGGCCAGGCCGGCCGTGTCGAGCTGCTCGACGTCGGCGACGACCGCCGTCGCACCGGTGGCCGCGACCTCCTGCTGGTGGTCGGGGTTGCGGAAGACGCTGGTGACCTCGTCACCCCGCTCGACGAGCAGGGGCGCGAGGCGCAGCGCGATCTTTCCGTGGCCGCCGATGATCAGAACGCGGGACATGGTGCTTCCTTCCGTCAGGTTCCGCACCAGGCTATGCCGCCGCGGCGGTCACGACAGGTGGGGCCGCACCGCGTCGAGGGCGTAGTCCATGAGCGCCCGGCCGAGCCGCGCGTCCCGCGCCTGGGCGCTGGGCTCGGCCAGGACGCCCTCGTCGAAGTAGTCGCCCGGCCGGGCCGGTCCGGTGAGCGCGGCCAGGACGTTGTCCGCCCCGCGCCGGACCGACACCCCGCCGATGTTGAACATCGCGTGCAGCAGCGGGGTGCTGATGACACCGGGGCTCAGGCTCACGGGCGTGACGCCGGTCCGGCCCGCCAGCCAGCGCGTGTAGAGGATGATCGCGAGCTTGGACCGGGCATAGGCCCGGACGGCGTCGTAGCTGCGCTCCAGCTCGATGTCCGCCAGGTCGAGGTCGGTCATCTCGTGCGTGGCCGACGCGAGGTTGACCACCCGCGCGTCGTCCGCGAGCTTCGGCAGAAGCTCCTCGGTGAGGAGGACCATCGCCAGGAAGTTCACCTGGAGCGTGCGTTCGTGCTTGTCCGGCGTGACCTGCCGGGTGGTCGGCCCCGGTATGCCGGCGTTGTTGATCAGGGCGTCGACCGGGCCGCCCGCGATCCCGGCCATGGAGCGGGCCGCCGCGGCGACGTCGTCGAGCCGCTCGAAGTCGCACGGCACGTAGTCGACCTTGGCAGCGCCCTCGGTGAGGACGTGCAGCACCGGGCGCACCATGTTCTCCGGCTCGGGCCCCTGCACGATCACGTGCCGCACCCGGCCCACCAGCTCACGGGCGGTCTGGAGCCCGATGCCGCCCGTCGCACCGGTGACGATCACGGTTGATTCGTCGGAGATCATGCCGCTCCTCATCGCTCACGTGCGTCGAGCGTATGCACCACTTTCCCCGCGGTCACCCCTGTTGTGCCGGTTTCACCCTGCCCAGGCGCGAAGGGGCCGTCCAGGGCGGCCCAGTGCAGGAGCACGATGGTCTTGCCGTCGGCGATCCGGCCGTCCCGGACCATGGCCAGGGCCTCCGCGAACGGGACCTCCAGCACCTCGATGTCCTCGCCGTCCTCCTCGAGGCCCCCGCCGGCGCCGGTCCGGTCGGCGGGGGTGTAGGGGGCGGCGAAGAAGTGCAGGCGCTCGGTCACGGAGCCGGGGCTCATGTAGGCGTCCAGGACGTGGACCAGCTCCCCCAGCGTGACGCCGAGCTCCTCCGCGCTCTCGCGCCGGACGGCCGTGACGGGGTCGTCGAGGTCGAGGAGCCCGGCCGCCGCCTCGACGAGCATCCCGTCGGGGTGGTCGTTGACGTAGGCGGGGTAGCGGAACTGGCGGGTGAGCAGCACGACGCCGCGTTCGACGTCGTAGGGCAGGACGACCGCGCCGTTGCCGCGGTCGTAGGTCTCGCGCTGCTGGGTCTCCCAGCGGCCGTCGCGGCGGCGGTGGTCGAGCGTGGTGCGGCGCAGGACGTGCCAGCCCTGCGAGGTGAGCTCGACGTCGCGGACCACGATCGCGGGGTTGCGGTCCAGGCCGCGTCCCGCCTGGTCGAGACCGGTGCGGCCGCGATGGTCGGGGACGTCGACGCCGGGGCGGGCCGTCATGCGCTCACCTGGGCCTCGCGGCGGGGGATCTCGGCGACGTCGTGGTAGACGGGCAGGCCCCGGCGACGGGCGATGGCCACGTCCTGGTCGGCACCGGCGGAGTCGCCGGGCAGGCGGAGGACGGCGTCGCAGCGGGCGAGCAGGCGCTCGGCCGCCGGGTAGAGGACCTCGTCGGCGAGGGGGTCGGTGGGCCTCGCGCCGGCGGCGCGCAGGACGGGCAGCGCCACCCACTCGCCGATCATCGGGATGTGTCCGGCGGCGAAGACCGGCCAGGCGGCGGCCTCGAGGCGGACGAGGTTGGCGGCCATGGCGCTCGGGTCGCCGTCGGTGCCGGAGCGGTAGGGGCCGGCGATCAGGATCATCTGGGGTTCGTCGTTCACGGCTGCTACATTACATGCAGAAACGTGCAACAATGGGAGAGAACAAGAGAGATGCTGGCTGCGGAACGACGGGACCACCTGCTCGGACTACTCGCTCGCGAGGGCAAGATCGTCGCCAAGGACGTCGCCGCGGCCCTGGGGATCTCCGAGGACAGCGTGCGGCGCGACCTCCGCGACCTCGCGGCCGAGGGACTGGTCCAGCGGGTCTACGGCGGCGCGCTCCCGGTCTCGCCGGCGGTGGTCGACTACGCGGCACGACAGACCGTCGCCCCGGACAGCAAGCGCAGGGTGGCCGCGGTGGCCGCCGGGCTGGTGCGCCCGGGCAGCGCGGTCATCCTCGACGGCGGGACCACGGCCCTCGCCGTGGCACAGGCCCTCCCACCGGAGCTCGAGTGCACCGTGATCACGCACAGCCCGACCATCGCCGTGGCCCTGCTGGACCACCCGACGGCCGAGGTCTTCCTGCTCGGCGGCAGGGTCTTCAAGCACTCGGCGGTCGCCTACGGGGCAGCGGCCGTCGAGGCCGCGCAGAACGTCTCCGCCGAGGTCTGCCTGATCGGCGTCACCGGTGTCCACCCCGAGGCGGGCCTGACCACCGGCGACGCCGAGGAGGCCGCGATGAAGCGGGCGCTGGCTGCGCGCGCCGCGGACACCTACGTCCTGGCCTCGGCGGAGAAGATCGGGACGGCCTCGCGCTACCGGGTGCTGCCCTGGGCGGAGGTCAGCGGCGTGATCACCGACGCCGCCCCGGACGACGCCGTCGTCGAGCAGGTCACGGGACAGGGCGTCGAGGTGCTGTTCGCCGGGTGACGAGGCCCGCGAGCCTCTGCGAGCCGCTCAGGCCCCCTGCCGCTCCGCCTGCTTCCGGAGCAGCTCCTCGACCGGGGTGGGCAGCGTCGTCTCGAAGTCGATGAGCTTGGCCCAGGTCGGGGTGACCACGATCCGGTACATCGCGTCATAGAGCGACCGCACACCGGCCTCCCACTCGACCCGTTGCTCCGGGGTCATCTCGTAGCTGCTGTTCGCCTCCAGGTACTCGTCCGGGATGCCGTCGACCAGGTCGAGCTCCGCCCGGCCCCGGATCAGCAGGATCGTCGGCGGGTGCACCTCCGTGTCGATCGTCAGGGCGACCGCCGGGTTCGCCCGCAGGGCGGCGAGCTTCGGCGCGTTGGTGGGCGTGCACATCACGATCTCGGCGCCGTTCCAGGAGAACCCGATCGGTACGTTGCGAGGCGTGCCGTCCGTGGCCACGTAGGCCAGCCGCGTGATGTCGCGGGCGAGCATCTCCTGACTGAGGGGGCGGTCCAGGATCTCGGCGATCTCGTGCGGTTCCATCGGTATCACTCCATGCGTTCGCGCGGCCCGGGTGGCTGCTGGTATCCCTGGGACGGAGCCGCGACCCCGTTCTCGACACCGAGGGAAGACGATGACCGACCAGCACCTGCCGGACGCCCAGACGATCGAGACCGTCCTCGCGTCCCAAGGGGGCGCGTGGGGCCGCGGGGTGCAGGTGCTCTCGGTGCGCGACCTGTCCCAGGGGCTGAGCCGGGCTGCGGTCCTGCGAGTCTGCGTTGCGGTGCCGTACACGGAGCCGTCGGTGTGGATCGTCAAGGTCCCCGGCTGGGGCCAGCCGTCCCTGCTCGAGTCGCGCGACGATCAGCTCGACCACCGCGAGGCGCACTTCTTCCGGAGCGGCGTGACGGGCCTGCTCCCCCGAGGGACGACGGCGCCGCCGCACGTGACCGTGGTCGGCCACAACGGCCTCGACTGGATCATCATGCGCGACGTCGACGCCGTGCTGCAGCAGAGGTGGACCCCGGCCAACGCGATCACGGCAGCCGAGCGCGTCGCGCTGCTGCACCTGCCGGCGGACGGCGAGCCCGGCCTGCTCGACGCCCCCTGGCTGGAGCGGGCGGGTTACGCCGCCTACGCGCACCACGTGCCGGACGCCCACGACAACCTGGAGGCGCTGGCCGCCGACCCGCACCTGCGGACGCTGTTCACCCCCGAGCAGGTCGACGCGCTGCACGCCGGCCTGGAGGCCGCGCCGCACCTCGCGGCACGTGCCGCCGAGATCCCGACCACGCTGGTCCACGGCGACCTCACGCCCCGCAACGCGGGCCTGGATGCCGACGGCGGGCTCGTGCTCATCGACTGGGAGCACGTCGGCGTGGGGCCGGTGGGCTACGACCTCGGCACGTTCGTCTCGATGTACCGGGCGTTCGGTGGCCACGGCGAGCTGGACGAGCCGGCCGTCCTCGAGGCCTACGGCGAGACCCTCAGCACCCTGGCCGGTACCAACCTGCGAGCGCCCGCAGCCCTCGGCTACGCCGTCGCCCACCTCACGTGGGGACTGCACCTGCGCCTGGGGCCCGGCCTGACCGCCGTGCGCCAGGGGCTGAACAGCGACGCACCCGCGAAACTCGCCGCGCACCTCGACGACATCCGGTCCGGCTGCCTGCGCGCGCTGTCCTGGGCGCCCGTGACCCATGCCGTGACCGCGGGCCGCTGAGCCGTTCGCCCCCGGCCACGCCGCGGG
>NZ_KI911764.1:21378-26891 GCF_000515355.1 Promicromonospora kroppenstedtii DSM 19349
GCCGCGTCCTGACCAGCTTCTTTCGGCAGTTGGCATCGAGATCGGCTCAGGTCTGAGCCGATCTCGATGCCAACTGCCGACCTCACGGACGGACCCGCTGTGCCCCGTCGGCTAGCCTTCCCGGGGTGATCGTGACCGAGCTCGACGGCCTGCCCGTACGTCTGCGCGCACCCCACGACCTGTCGTTCACGGCCCGCTGGGGCACGGTGTTCGCCGTGCTCGACCAGCAGGACTCCGGCAACCTCTGCCTGGGCGTCGAGGGACCGGCGGGCCGCGTGTTCGTCAAGTACGCGGGCGCGCCCACGGTGCGGTACGACGGCGACGTCGACACCGCCGTCGCGCGCGCACGCCGCGCGGCCGAGGTGTACCGGGCGCTCGCCCACCCCACGCTCGTCACCCTGCGCGAGGCCGTGGACGTCGGGGCCGGGCACGCCCTGGTGTTCGACTGGACCGACGCGACGCCGGTCGGTCGCCAGTACGAGCGGACGCACGTGGTGCGGTCGATGAGCCTGGCGGCGCGCGTCGACGCGGTGCGGCAGGTCTACGACTTCCACGCGCACGCGGCGGCGCTCGGCTGGGTGGCCGTCGACCTGTACGACGGCTCGGTGATGATCGACCCGGCGACCGGGGGCGTCGTGCTGTGCGACCTGGACTTCTACGAGCGCGCTCCCCTGGTCAACCGCATGGGCCGGATGTGGGGGTCGTCCCGCTTCATGTCGCCCGAGGAGTACGAGCTCGGCGCGCCGCTCGACGAGGTCACGAACGTCTTCGCGCTCGGCACGCTCGCCCACACCTTCCTGGGCGACGACGCGACGCGGTCGCCCGCGGACTGGGCCGGCTCGGCGGCGCAGCTGGCCGTCGCCGACCGTGCGGTGCGCCACGGACGGGACGCCCGCTGGCCCTCGGTCGCGGCGCTGGCCGAGGCCTGGCGGGCCACGCTGTAATCTTCCGGCATGCCGGACAGCGTGAGCAGCCCAGACAACGGCCGGACCGCCCCCGCGGCCTACGGCGCACCCGTCTCGCCCCAGGGCGTGGACGCCCCGCTGCGCCGGTCCGCCGTCTTCCTCACGCTGGTCGTGGCCGACGGCGACGAGGCGATGGCCACCGTCCGCGAGGTGCTCGCCGACCTGGGCGGGCTCGTCAAGACGGTCGGCTTCCGCGACCTGGCGAACCCGGTCTCGTGCACCGTCGGCATCGGCAGCCGCATCTGGACCGACCTGACCGGCCGGGAACGGCCCGCCGAGCTGCACCCGTTCCGCGAGATCGCCGGGGCCGCGCACACCGCCGTCTCCACCCCAGGTGACCTGCTGTTCCACATCTGGTCGGACCGGCAGGACCTGTGCTTCGAGCTGGAGCGCCTGCTGCTCGCCGCGCTCGGCACCGCCGTCACGACTGCCGACGAGGTCTCGGGATTCCGCTACTTCGACACCCGCGACCTGCTCGGGTTCGTGGACGGCACGGCCAACCCGGTCGGCCGGGACCTCCCGGAGTCCACCCTCGTGGGCGACGAGGACCCCCGGTTCGCCGGGGGCAGCTACGTCGTCGTGCAGAAGTACCTGCACTCGCTGACCGCCTGGCAGGCGCTCACCACCGAGCAGCAGGAGCAGATCATCGGCCGCACCAAGGCCGACGGTGTCGAGCTCGACGACGCGGCCGAGGGGCAGAAGGCGCACAAGACGCTCGCCACGATCACCGACGAGGACGGCGAGCACGACATCCTGCGCGACAACATGCCGTTCGGCCGGCCCGGGCACGGCGAGTTCGGCACCTACTTCATCGGCTACTCGCGCCGCCTGTGGGTCATCGAGCGGATGCTGGAGCGCATGTTCGTCGGCGACCCGCCCGGCCTGCACGACCGGATCCTCGACTTCTCGACCCCGGCGACGGGCACCACGTTCTTCGTGCCGCCCACGACGATCCTGGACGCGCTCGACGCCGGCTGAGACCACAGGGCAACTCACCTCTTTTGTGGGATGTGCCCCCGGGACACCGGCCTACCGTGAGAGGGGCCCGTCCTCCCCCGCGACGAAGCGGAGCCCCCATGCGTCCCGACACGCACGCCCGCACGATGCTTCCCATCCCGGACCGGCCGACACCGGGCCCGACGACGTACGACGCCAAGGATGCCGCCACCTCGTACCCGCCGATCGAGCCGCTGCTGCCCCCGCCGGGCGCCCCCAACGTGCTGATCGTGCTGCTCGACGACGTCGGCTTCGGCGCCGCGAGCGCGTTCGGCGGCCCCTGCCGGACGCCGACGGCGGAACGGCTCGCCGCCGGCGGCCTGCGGTTCAACCGGTTCCATACCACCGCCCTGTGCGCACCGACGCGCCAGGCGCTCCTGACGGGCCGCAACCACCACTCCGTGGGCATGGGCAGCATCACCGAGACGGCGACGTCGGCCCCCGGGAACAGCTCACTGCGTCCGAACACCAAGGCTCCGCTGGCCGAGACGCTGCGGCTGAACGGGTACTCGACGGCGCAGTTCGGCAAGTGCCACGAGGTGCCGGTGTGGCAGTCGTCGCCGATGGGCCCGTTCGACGCGTGGCCGACCGGCGGCGGGGGCTTCGAGACGTTCTACGGGTTCATCGGCGGCGAGAACAACCAGTGGGCCCCCGCGCTGTACAGCGGGACCACGCCGGTCGAGCCCCCGGCCACGGCCGAGGAGGGCTACCACCTGACCGAGGACCTGGTGGACCACGCGTGCTCCTGGGTACGGCAGCAGAAGGCGCTGATGCCGGACAAGCCGTTCTTCGTCTACCTCGCCCCCGGCGCGACGCACGCCCCGCACCACGTGCCGCGGGAGTGGATCGAGAAGTACCGCGGCACGTTCGACGACGGATGGGACGTGCAGCGCGAGCGCACCTTCGCCCGGCAGAAGGAGCTCGGCGTGGTGCCGCCCGAGACCGACCTGACCGAGCGGCACGACGAGATCCCCGCCTGGGCCGACATGCCGGACGAGCTCAAGCCCGTGCTCGCGCGCCAGATGGAGGCCTACGCGGGCTTCCTGGAGCACACGGACGTGCAGGTCGGGCGGCTGATCGACACCCTGGAGGACCTGGACGTCCTCGACGAGACGATCGTCTACTACATCATCGGTGACAACGGGGCCTCGGCCGAGGGCACGGTCAACGGCGCCTTCAACGAGATGGCGAACTTCAACGGCATGGCCGCACTGGAGACGCCCGAGTTCCTGCGTTCCAAGATGGACGAGCTCGGCTCCCCCAGCTCGTACAACCACTACGCCGTGGGCTGGGCTTGGGCCATGGACACCCCGTACCAGTGGACCAAGCAGGTCGCCTCGCACTGGGGCGGCACCCGCAACGGCACGATCGTGCACTGGCCGGACCGCATCGCCGAGCACGGCGGCCTCCGCTCGCAGTTCACGCACGTCATCGACGTGGCCCCCACGATCCTGGAGGCGGCCGGGCTGCCCGAGCCGACCACCGTGAACGGCGTGCTGCAGTCGCCCATCGAGGGCACCTCGATGCTCTACACGTTCGACGACGCCACGATGCCGGAGCGGCACGACCTGCAGTACTTCGAGATGTTCGCCAACCGCGGGATCTACGACCGCGGGTGGAGCGCGGTCACGAAGCACCGCACCCCGTGGGCGCTCACCGGCGCGGAGCCACCCGCCTTCGACGACGACGTCTGGGAGCTGTACGACGGCCGGACCGACTTCAGCCAGGCGCACGACCTGGCCGCCGAGCGCCCCGAGGTGCTGGCCCGGCTCCAGCGGCTGTGGCTCATCGAGGCCACGAAGTACAACGTGCTGCCCATGGACGACCGCACCGCCGAACGGCTCGTGCCCGAGCTCGCCGGCCGGCCCACCCTCATCCACGGCGGCTCGCAGCTCTTCTTCCCCGGCATGGGGCGGCTGTCCGAGAACAGCATCGTCAGCGTGAAGAACCGGTCGTTCTCCGTGACGGCCGAGGTCGACGTCCCGCCGGGCACCGCCTCCGGCGTGCTCATCGCGCAGGGTGGCCGGTTCGGCGGCTGGTGCGTGCACGTCGTGGACGGACGGCTGACCTTCACGTACAACGTGCTCGGCATCCGCCGGTACGACGTCACGGCCGGCGAGCCGGTGCCCGGCGGCAAGCACCAGCTGCGCGCGGAGCTCGCCTATGACGGCGGCGGGCTGGGCAAGGGCGGCATGGTCACCCTCTTCCACGACGGGTCCCCGGTGGGCAGCGGCCGGGTGGACGCCACCCAGCCGCTGGTCTTCTCGGCCGACGAGACCACCGACATCGGCTACGAGTCCGGGACCAGCGTCTCCGGCGCCTACACCCCGGCCTCCAGCCGGTTCGCCGGGCGGATCAGCTGGGTGCAGCTCGACGTCGGCACCGACGACCACGACCACTACATCAGCCCCGAAGAGCGGCTCCGGGTCGCGATGGCCCGGCAGTAGGCGGTCCCCCGTGCACCCCGAGGAGCCGCGACCACGCCACGCCGCCGCAGACCCCGCCCCCGGCGAGCGGGGCGAGTCGCTCAAGGAGCGGGCGGCGTACCTGTACGGGCTGGTCATCACCGGGTCCGTGCTCGCGTCAGCGCCCTCGGAGCTCGGGCTCGTCCGGGTCGCCATCCTGCTGGGCGGCACGCTGCTGGTCTACTGGTGCGCCGAGTCGTACGCCCACCTGATCGCCGCGCGCTCCGTGGCCCGCCGCCCCCTGTACCCCGACGAGCGCCGGCACGTGCTCGGCGAGGGCCTGCCGCTCGTCGCGGCGTGCACCGCGCCCGTCGTCGTGCTGCTGATCGAGGCGGTGCTGCGGGTGCCGCCGAACCTCGCCGTCGACATCGCGCTCCTGGTCAACCTCGCCCTGCTGCTGCTCGTGGGCTGGCGCATGAGCACGGACGGCGGGCTGACGGGCCGCAGGCGCCTGGGCTCGACCCTGGTCGCGGGCCTGCTGGGCGTCGCGATGATCGGGCTCAAGCTGGCCCTGCACTAGCCGGCGCGGCCGTCGGGTCGGGCGACGTCGCTCCCGTCGTCGGACGGAGCGGAGGTCGCGGTGGCGGGCCCCGTGTGCAGCACCTCGCGCGCCTGCTCGGCGGCCCGGACGATGCTCTCGCTGATGAAGTCGAGGAACCGGGCGATGTTCTCCAGCCGCGCGGCGGCGGGCGTGCTCGCCCCGAGCACGACGACGCCCTCGCGGGCGGTGGCGGCGAGCTGGTCGTTGGCCCGGGCGCTGGCGATCGTCGACTGGTACCAGACGTCGTTGTCCGCCACGTACCGCTCGCGGCGGCCGCCCTCGTCGCGCTCCCGGCGCACGAGGCCCTGGCTCTCGAGAAAGGTGATCGCCTTCGACACGGAGGCCGGGCTGACCTGGAGGCGCTGAACCAGCTCAGCCGCCGTGACGCTCCCGGCGTCGGTCGTGAACAAGCAGGTCAGCACGCGCGCGGTCATCCGGGGCAGACCCGAGGCCATCAGCACGCCGGTGAGCGACTCCTCGAAGTCGGCCACCGCCGCCGCATCGCGCCCGTGGGCCTGCGGGGCCGGCTGAGCGTCCCGGGGCGTG
>NZ_KI911764.1:26991-29450 GCF_000515355.1 Promicromonospora kroppenstedtii DSM 19349
GCCACGCAGCGCACGCCGGGCTCGCGCTCGGCGTCGTCGAGGGCCCAGCCCAGCTCGCGGATGCGGGCGAGCTCGGCGTGCAGCGCGGGCGGGGTGGTGAAGGTGGTGTCGGTGTAGCCCGTGAGCGGGATGCGGCCCACGACCGCCTCGGCCTCGGCGGCGGGCAGCGCCGACAGGTAGGCCTTGCCCAGGCCCGACGCGTGCAGCGGCGCCCGGCTGCCGAGCTTGGACACCACCTTCACCACCTGCGGCCCCTCCTCCTGCATCACATAGCACATCTGGTCGTCGTCGAAGATCGCGATGAACGCCGTCTCCTCCGTCTCGGCGACCAGCTCCCGCAGGTGCTCGGGCCCGACGGCGTGGATGTCGAGACCGTCCAGTGCCTGCAGGCCGAGCCGCATGACGACGGGGCCGAGGCGCAGCTCGGTCTCGCCCACCACGTAGCCGCGCTCCCGCAGCGTGCCGACGATGCGGTAGGCGGCGCTGCGGCTGAGGTCGAGGTCGGTGGCCAGGCGCTGAACGGTCGCGCCCGGCGTCGCGGCGAGCCGTTCGATGATGTCCAGGCCGCGTGCGAGGGTGCCGGTGGAGTCATTCACGCTGCCATTCTCCACGGGGCCGGCTCATCCCTTGAGACCCGAACGGGCCACGCCGGCGATCACGAAGCGCTGCACGAACGCGAACAGGATCAGCACCGGGATGCTCGCGATCGCCGCGCCCGCCATGACCGCCGGATAGTCGGTCGCATAGGCGCCGCGCAGGGTCGCCAGGCCGGCGGGGAGCGTGAGCTGCTCCGGGTTGAACAGCACGTACAGCGGCCAGAGGAAGTCGTTCCAGCTACCCAGGAACGACAGCAGCCCGAGCGTCGCGAGCGGCGCCCGGGACAGGGGCAGCACCACGCGCACGAAGATCTGCCAGCGGTTGGCACCGTCGATCAGCGCCGCCTCCTCCAGCTCCGCCGGGAGGCTCTGGAAGAACTGGACCAGGAAGAACACGCCGAACGCGCTCGCGGCGCCGGGGATGACGAGCGCCCACATGGTGTCGAGCCAGCCGAGCCCGTCGACGATCAGGTAGTTCGGCATGAGGAAGACGAACCCCGGCACGAACAGGGTGCCGATGATCAGGGCGAACACGATGCGCCGCCCCGGGAACCGCATGCGGGCCAGCGGGTAGGCGGCCGCCGAGGCGGTGGCCAGCACCAGCACCGTGTGCAGCACGCCCACGAGCACCGAGTTGCCGAGCCAGCGCAGCAGCGGGGCCTGCGCGTCGGCGAAGAGCTTGGTGTAGCCCTCCATGGTCGGGGTGGGCGGGACCCACGCGGGCGGCAGCGCGGTGGCGTCGCCGGTGGTCTTGAACGACGTCGAGAGCATCCACAGCAGCGGGGCCATGATGATCACGGACAGGATCAGCAGCGCCGCGTACAGCAGCAGGGTGCCGACGACGCCGCGGCCGGTCGCCTCGTCGCGCCGGGCTCGGGCTACGGGCCGCCGCGGGGCCGCGGGCGGGGTGGTGCTGCCGGGGGGAACGACGGTGGTCGCCACGTCAGCTCTCCTTCTGTCGCAGGAACAGGAAGTTCAGGGCGCTCACGACGATCAGCAGCAGCGCGAGCAGGTAGCTCATGGCTGCGGCCAGGCCCATGCGGAACTGCTCCAGGCCCACTTCGGCGATGAACATGATGGCGGTGCGCGTCTCGTTGGACGGGTTGCCCGCCGTGAGCAGGTAGGACTGGCCGAACATGTTGGCCGAGGCCAGCACGGTCATGGTCAGCACGAAGAGGAGCACGGGGCGCAGCTGCGGGATCGTCACGTGCACGAACTGCTGCCAGCGGCTCGCGCCGTCCACCTTGGCGGCGTCGTAGAGCGCGTCGTCCACGTTCTGCAGGCCCGCGAGGTAGACCACGGAGTTGAAGCCCATGGTCCACCAGACGGTGACGCCCACCAGGGAGACCCAGACCCAGGGGGTCGCCGTCAGCCAGGGCACGGCCTCGGTGACGCCGAGCTCGGCGAGGTACCCGTTGATCAGGCCCGTGTTGCCGTTGAGCAGGTACTGCCACAGCAGGCCGATCACGCTGACGCCCAGCACGTACGGCGCGAAGAACACGGCGCGGAAGAAGGTGCGCCCGCGGAACCGCTGGTTGAGCAGGAGCGCCAGGCCGAGCGGGATGGCCATCAGCAGCGGCACCGAGAGCACCACGAACAGGCCCGTGGCCCGCATGCTCTCCCAGAACTGCTGCGCGACCAGCGCGTCCGGGGTGAACAGGTCGACGTAGTTCTGCAGGCCCACGAACGGCCGGTCGGGCAGGAAGAAGTCCCAGTTGTGCAGGCTCATCCAGAGCCCGGACACGGCCGGGACCAGCACGAACGTGCCGAAGATCAGCAGGAACGGCGCGAGGAACAGGTACGGCGTCCAGGGCCGCGGCCGGTGCGGCGGCCCCGCGCTGCGGCGGGCCGGCTCGGTGGGCC
>NZ_KI911765.1:0-2131 GCF_000515355.1 Promicromonospora kroppenstedtii DSM 19349
CGGCGGCGCCGGCTCGGCGCCGCCTGCGGTCACTGCTGGTCCAGGGCGTCGACGAGCACCTGCTCGGGCACCGCGCCGGCCGCGACCCGGCCGTCGTCGGTCACGATCGCGCCGCCGACCCTGATCTGCACGTGGGTCCCGGTGCCGAAGTCGCCGGACACCGGCTGCCCGATCCGCTCCAGCGCCCCGGTGAGGTCCTGCTCGCCGCCCGTGAACGCACCGGGCAGGTCGCCGGACGCCGCGCCGCCGGACATCCCGGCGGGCATCTTCGGCAGGTCGGCCGGCAGCTCGGCGATCACCACGGTGTCCCAGCCGTCGCCGACCGTCGTCACGCCCTGCTCGGCCATGTGGTCGGCCATGTTGTCGGTCATGTTGTCGGTCATGTTGTCGGCCATGTGGTCGTCCGGCCCGGGCTTCCCGGCCCGATGCGCTGCGGCGTCGCCCGCGTCGGTGGTCTCGACCTTCGTGCCCTGCGGCGGTGTGAAGTCGAACAGCGCCGGGTCCTGCGCGCCGAGGTCGAGCTGGACGAACCCGAGCGAGAGCACGGGCTCGGACCGGCCGTTGGCGTACACGTCGAACGCGAGCGGCATGCGCGTCTGCTCGTCGATCGCCACGGTGACCTCGCGCAGCAGCGTCTTCTCCGACGGCTTGGGCGTCAGCACGAGCTCGTAGGCTGCGCGGCCCGCGACGCGCGCCGTCCCGTCCACGGTGATCTCGCTGGTCGGCCGGAGCTGCTCGATCATCTCGGCGGCGGCCCGGGCGGGGTCCGCCAGCTGCGCCTCGGCGTGCTTCCGGGCGGCCGCGGCGTCGGCGTCGTCCCAGGTGAGGTGCTCCGCCGTCCGCTCCTGCGAGTCGTAGGCCCAGACCTCGTCGGGGTTCTTCACGAACGTCACCTCGGACGTCGGCTTCTCGAGCTGGACCCGGGCGCTCTCCTGGCCGTCGTGGAACACCCGCGCCGACTCGAAGTCGAGGTCCGGCGTGCCGGGCAGGGCGGGCAGCCCGAGCTCGTTGCTCACCTCGGCCTCGCCGGAGAACGCCTGCGGCTCGGCCGCCAGGACCGAGGCGACCAGGGCCTCCGGTTCGACGGCGGGGAGCACCGGATCGTCGTCCGCGCCCGCGGGCAGGGTGGTCAGCGCCAGGCCCGCGAGCCCCACGGCGATACCTGACCCCGCGGCGACCAGCGCCTTCGTCCTCGGCCTCATGTCGGCTCCTTCGCTCCTGTGGACCGTGCCCGGCCCCGTCGTGCGTGACCTCGTGCCTGACTTCTTCCACCATGCGCCCTCGCGGCTGAGACCGCGCTGAGAGTCACCTCGCGGGTGCGGCGAACCGGCCCGTCGGCACCCCCGCGAGGCCGGCCGTGCGGCATGCTGGCAGGCATGAGGCCGCAGATCCTCGTGGTGGACGACGAGCCCGGCGTGCGCAAGGCGCTGGACCGCGGCCTGCGCGCGGAGGGCATGGACGTCACCCTCGCCGCCGACGGGCCGACGGCGCTGCGGCTAGCCCGCACCGGGTCGTTCGACGCGATCCTGCTGGACATCATGATCCCCGGGCTGTCCGGGTACCGCGTGCTGCAGGAGCTGCGCGCCGCCGGGATCACCACTCCCGTGCTGCTCGTCTCGGCCAAGGACGGCGAGGTCGACCAGGCCGACGGCCTGGACCTCGGCGCCGACGGCTACCTGGTCAAGCCCTTCTCGTTCGTGGTGCTGCTCGCGCAGGTGCGCGCCCTGCTGCGCCGGACGGCGGCGGGCACCGTCCGGACCCGCATCCTGGTCGGGCCGCTGACGGTGGACCGTGCCTCGCGCACCGTGCGGTACGACGACGTCGGCGTCCCGCTGAGCCCGCGTGAGTACAGGCTCCTGGAGGCGCTGGCCTCGCGGCCGGGCACCGTGTGGACCAAGCAGGAGCTGCTGACCGAGGTCTGGGGCGACGAGCAGGCCGCGACCCGGAACGTCGTCGAGGTGTACGTGGGCTACCTGCGCCGCAAGCTGGCCGCCGTCGGCGCCGGGGACCTGGTCCGGACCGTCCGGGGGCACGGGTACCAGCTCGGGGACGCGCTCCGGTGAGCGCGCCGCCGAGCGCGCCGTCGGGCGGGCGCTGGTCCGGGGTCTCGCTGCGCCTGCGGATCACCCTC
>NZ_KI911765.1:2231-5229 GCF_000515355.1 Promicromonospora kroppenstedtii DSM 19349
GCTGCCCGGCGCGGCGGACGGGTACGACCAGGGCGTTCGACCCGTGCCGGGGCGGCCCGTCGACCGTGAGCGCCCAGCGCCCGCACCAGGTGTCCACGAGGCGCGGGAGGTCGGTCAGCCAGCGCTGCTCCGCGGCCGTGGCGGTCCACCAGCGCGGCATCGCGAGGAACGACGCGGGCACCTCGATCGCGTTCAGGAGCCCTCCGCCACGGTGTCCTGCGCGACTGTGTCCTCCGCGACTGTGTCCTCTGCCGCGGTGTCCTCCGCCACGGTGTCCTCTGCCGCGGTGTCCTCTGCCGCGGTGTCCTCCGCCTCCGCGAGCAGCGCGTGCCGGTTGGCCCGGACGAACGCCTTGAGCGCGGTGGGCACCAGGTCGAGGCCGGCCAGGGCGGCGTCGTCGCGCAGGTCCACGCGCTCCACCTCGTAGGTGCCCCGGGTCGGTTCCTGGAACTCCGGGCCGGACCGCAGCGCCAGGTCCAGCGACCTCAGGCGCGCCAGGAAGTAGTGGTGCACCGCCACGCCCGCGTCCTTGGGCTGGGAGGTCAGGAACACCTGCCGGACGACGTCCGCCGTGGCGCCCAGCTCCTCGAGCAGCTCACGGCGCAGGCCGGCCTCGACCGAGGCGTCCTCCGGCTCGACGCGGCCGCCGGGCGTCACCCAGTACGGCGCGCGCCCCCGGACGGTGCGCTTGATGAGGACGAGACGACCCGCGTCGTCGAGCAGGACCGCGCGCGCCGAGCGGCTCACGACCGTCGGCGGGACGGTCCGGGTCGCGTGGATCTCGTCCACCACGGGCGCCTGGCGCAGGTATCCCTCGAACAGCGGGCCGCCGGCGGCGTCGAGGGTGGCCCGCGCGACGTCGACCATGGCCTGGTCGTCGTGCCGCGCCGCCACCCAGCGGGCGGCGTACCCGAGGTCCCAGGTACGCAGCTCGCGCAGCAGCCACTTGCCGCCGCCGTCCCACCGCCCGGCCGCCGCCAGGGCGAGGTGCCCCACCCTCTCCCACAGCACGGAGCGCACCACGTCGGCCTCGCCGCCGTCGCGCGCGTAGGCGAGGTCGTCCAGCAGGTCGGTCACGCCGTACCGGGCGTCCTCCAGCGCGGCGTCGGACGCCGGACCAGGGCCGGCGTCGAGCAGCGCGCTGCACTCGGCCTGCAGGTCGTCGACGGCGCCGGCGGGGCCCGCCACGAGCACGCCCGTGGCGATCATCCGTGCCAGCGTGGGCTTGCGCCGCGCCGTCTCCGTGGTGATGAACCAGCGGTGCCCGGCCTCGGTGTTCACGAACAGCTCGACGGGCCAGCCACGCCAGCGCAGCGCGTCCCGGTGCCCGACGGCGTCGTCCGGAAGGCACACGACGATGTCGAGGTCCGAGCCCGCGGTCCGGGCGCCCGGGTCGAGGACGCTGCCGGCGAGCAGCGCCCACCGGGCCTCCGGGTAACGGTCGGCCACCAGGGCAGCAGCGTCTGCTCGCGGGTCCACGCCCGTCATCCTTGCGCACGGCGCGCGGCCGGAACACCCGTTTTCGTGAAGAAAGGCGGCGGTACGCCAGGAGCGATCAGGTGCCCACGGCGTGACCGGTCTCGATCGCGGGGTAGAAGTCGACCAGCCAGTCCCAGAGCACGTCCGCCACCTGCGCGGCGTCCCGCCCGGTGGTATCGATGACCAGGTCGGGATCCGGCGACTGGGGCGGCCGGCGGTTGTGGAACAGCGAGAGCCCCGCCGGGTGCTCGTGGCGGCGCTGCCGGTCCTCGAGGTCGCCGTCGGCGGCTCGGAGCTCGACGATCGCCACGGCTGCCGCACCCTCCCGCGCGAGCTCGGCGAGCCGCGCCTCGAGGTCCTGGTTGGCCTCCGGCTCGAACGCCTGCCCGTCGACGATCACGCCCTGGCCGGCGCGCAGCATCGCCACGACGGCGACGTTCATCGCGCCGAGCATCCGCATGCCGTCCGCGCCCGTGCGGATGCGGCGCACGCCGGGCTCGACGTCCTCGTAGCGAAAGCCCAGGTGGGAGTGCCGGGCACCCGGAAGCCCGCCACCCCAGTGGTCGGGGATCATCCGGAACAGCTCATCGAGGCCGAACCGCAGCAGGGGCCGCTCCGAGCGGTCTTGGACCGCCGTCGTCAGGGTCGACTTCCCGGCGGCCGAGGGCCCGTTGATGACCAGGCACAGGGGCGGCCCGGTCCGGTTCACGCCGGTCCGGGCGGCATCGGTCCGGGCAGCATCGGTCCGGGCAGCATCGGTCCGGGCGGCATCGGTCCGGTGCGTGCCCACGTCAGCCCACCGCCGTCCGGCGCCGGACGCGGGTCACGATGCTCCTGGTCGCGAGCTTGTGGAAGCCCGAGTCGATCACGAGCAGCCGGTACACCGCCCCGGGCACCCCGGGGAAGGCCGCGTCGGTGTGCGCCTCGAGCCGGGTGCCTCCGTCGTCGTCGGGCAGCAGGGTGAACGTGAGCGTATAGGTCGAGAACCGGTGCACGCCGTCGAGCACGAGCCGGGCCGGCGGGTCCGCCGCCGTGACGTGGAAGCCGGGCACCACCGAGCCCGCCGTCAGCGGGCGCGGGCCCAGGTGCCGCTGGTCGCGGCAGCCGATCAGGCGGACGTAGAAGGCCGGGCGCCCGAGCACCTCGACCTGGTCCAGGACGGCCTGCCAGACGACGTCGGGCGGGGCGTCGATCAACGTCGAGCGCACGTCACGGTACCGCCGGGGTCCGACCATGCCCGGACCCTACCCGTGCCCGCGCCCGCGCCCGCGCCCGCGCCCGCGCCCATGCCGCACCCGGAGAAGAGCCCTCGCCACCTCACCCGCTATCCGGGACCAAAGGCCCTGACGCGCCAGCCCCGGCGGACGGAAACTGCCGGTTAGGCGACTGGATCGTCCACGGAGGTACGCCATGTCCGCCAGGCAGCACCACAGCAGGCCGCACAACAGCAGAGGGCAGCACCACAGCAGAGGGCAGCGCACCGGCAGACGGCGGCGGATCGGCCGCGGGCTGGCCGCCG
>NZ_KI911765.1:5329-6852 GCF_000515355.1 Promicromonospora kroppenstedtii DSM 19349
GTGGCGCGCTCGCCGGTCCGGGCCAGCCGCGCGCGGGCGGCCCCCCGCACCCGGACGCGCAACACCGGGATGCCCGCTCCCGTGCGGGGTTAGACGCCGACGCGGTCGCGGACCATCGCCACGACCTTGCCCATGTTGACCGCCCAGCCGACGCCGAAGACACGCGGCCCGATCACGTGCTCGGCCTCGGGGTCCCAGAGCCGCTCCTTGGCGCGCTCCATCGTGGGGAACCGGAAGTCGTACGGCACCACGGCCGCCACCTTGCCGTTCCACGTGCGCTCCTCCTCCGGGAGGCGCAGCTCCTTGACGACCGCCGCGACCGCCAGTCCGATGGTCACGAGGGTGACGAACCGCTTCAGGCCGCCTCCGCGGTGCTTGTCCTGGCCACTGCCCGACTTGCTGGAGCCCACGACGTCCTCCGGTCCTCGCGGCACCGCCGCTGATCGCGGTGCCTGTCGCCACCATCCTGGGCCACCGTGCAGGAGGTCGCGAACGCAGCGGGAGGCGATCCGGGACCGGTCCGGACGGTCCCGGTGGGTGTCCGAGGCGGGTGGCATGCTCGGTGCTCATGGGCCTGATCACCGACTACTTCATCGCCGGCTCCGACACCGAGGCGGCACGGTTCCTCGACGGCGGCGTCCACGGCGCCGGGCTCGACGAGGACGACCTGCACGCGGCCAAGGGCATCGATCCCTTCGTCATGCTCGGCACCCTTGAGACGGCGCTGACCGAGCTGCCGTACGCCGAGATCTCCGGGGACCGGACGCCACCGGTCGGTATGGGCGCCAGCGACGGGTCCGGCATCGTACGGGTGCGCGGCACGCTCACCGCCGCCCTCGCCGACCTGGACCCGGGCCGTGTGCCCGAGGTCGCGGAGTCCTGGGGCAGCACCGAGGAGTTCGGTCCGGACGCGGACAAGGAGGCGGTCGCGGATTTCCTCCGGGGCATGAAGGGGCTGGCACGGCGCGCGGTGGCGCAGGGGCGGGCGATGTACTGCTGGTTCTCTGTGTGATCAGCCCAGCGCGTCGAGCAGGCGGGCGCACCGCGGCGGGTCCTGCGTGAGACCGTGCTCCAGGCCCCACAGCCGGTAGTCGGTGATCCGCCAGACCGCCCACGCCCGTGCCAGACCCTCGTCGAGCCCGGCGGTCTCGACGAGCACGTCGAACCAGCGCGGGATCTCCTGGTCGGACATCTCGTCGACCCGGTGCCAGAGCACGTTCACCGCCGTCCGCTCCGCGTCGCCGCGCCGCAGCACCGGGTCGACGACGCACCATCGGCCGCCGCCGTCCCGCAGCACCTGGTCGAAGTGCACGTCGGCGTTCACGGCGACCGGGACCCGGTCACCGGCGAGGATCACGGCCGCGGCATCGACCGCGCGGTCGAGGACTCCCCCGTCGAACGGCCGGCCCAGGCGTTCCCAGACGGGTCGCTGCAGCGGGGTCAGGGTCGCGACGTCGTCGGCCGTGTGCCCGACGCCGGCCGCGACGTCGTCGGCCGCCGGGACCGCGAGGCGGCGGGCGATC
>NZ_KI911765.1:6952-19757 GCF_000515355.1 Promicromonospora kroppenstedtii DSM 19349
CCGCGGGCTGCCCGCCGCTGTCGGCGCCCTCGCGGTACTGGTCGCGGGCCTCGCCCTCCCGGCCGCGGCCGAACCGGAGACGCCGGTCGCCTACACCTCGGGCTCGTCGGCGACGCGGGCCAGCAGCCTGGGGTTCGACGCCTGCTCCGCGCCCTCGCTCGCGGCGCTGAACGCCTGGCGGGACACGTCGCCCTTCGGCGTGGTGAACATCTACTTCGGCGGCAACAATCGCGGCTGCACCCAGCCGAACCTGACCAAGACGTGGGTCAGCGGGGCCGTCGCGGCGGGCTGGAAGCTGCTGCCCACCTACTTCGGCTACCAGCCGACCTGCATGTTCGGCAACAAGCCCAACCGCTACAACGCGACCAACGCCACGGCCCGCGGCAACGCGGACGGCGCCGACGCCGTCACGCGGGCCAAGGCCCTCGGCGTGCTGTCCGGGAGCGGCCTGTACGCGGACGTCGAGAACTACGACCGGGCCGACACCTCCTGCCGGACGGCGGTACGGCGCTACGTCTCCGCGTGGACCAAGACCGTGCACGGCTCGGGGTACCTGGCGGGCGTGTACGTGCACCAGGACTCGGGGCTGCGGGACCTCTCCGAGTCCTACAACTGGAGCGCCTACGCCCGGCCCGACGCCGTCTGGATGGCCCGCTGGGACGGCAACAGCTCGCTGACCGGCTGGCCGACCGCGCCGAACTGGCAGTGGTCATACTACCAGCGCGCCAAGCAGTACATCGGCGACCACGACGAGACCTGGGGCGGCGTGACGATGAACATCGACCGCGACAACGTCCGGGCGCCGGTCGCCACGGTCGCCCGCAGCTTCTCGGTCACCAGCACGTCACCGCTGAACGCGCGCAGCGGACCGGCGTCGTCGTACCCGGTGGTGCGGAGCTACGCGCCTGGCGCGACGCTGGCCGTGGTGTGCCAGGGCTCCGGGCAGCAGGTCGGCTCGACGGCGGTGTGGGACCGGCTGACCAACGGCGCCTGGGTGAGCGACCGCTACGTCTCGACCCCGTCGAACAGCGGGTTCTCGGCCTCGGTGCTGCCGCGGTGCGCCTACCCCGGCCAGGTGAGCGTGGACCTGCTCGCCACCCGCACCGGCCCCGGCACCTCCTTCCCGACCGCGGGTAGCCCGCTGCGCCGGGGCGCCCTGGCCCACGTGATGTGCCAGCAGGTCGGCAGCCGCGTCGGCACGACCCGGGTGTGGGACAAGCTGCGCAACGGGACCTGGGTCACCGACTACTACGTCTCCAACCGGTCGAGCACGACCTGGAGCGCGCCGGTACCTCGGTGCCCGTGACCCGGTCACGTCTCCGCGCGGCCGCGGGGTGCGAAGAGCAGCGTCAGGCCGTCGAGCAGGCGTTCGAGCCCGAACGAGAACAACGACTCGAGGTCGAGCTCCGTACCCGGCTCCGTGACCCGGGCGATCAGCGGGCCGTCGACGGCGGCTCGCGCGACGGTCCACTGCTTGCTGGTCATTCCGGTGTCGAGCTCGGCGCCGGTCTCGGTCTCGATGTTCACCGCCGTACCCCGCACGTAGTTGACCAGGGCGCCGTAGACGTGCAGCCGGGTGGTCGGGTCCAGGTCGAGGCCGTCGAGCGCGCGCAGGGTCCAGACCCCGTACTCCAGCAGCCCAGGGAGCGTGGCCGGCCGGATGATCGAGACGAGGCGGGGCAGCCACGGGTGGCGTTGATAGGTCGCCCACTGGAGCTGGGCGGCCACTCGCAGGTGCGCCCGCCAGCCCTGCGGTGCCTCGGGGTACTCGATCTCGGCGAACGCAGCGTCCGCGATGAGCTGGGTGAGCTCTGCCTTGGCGTCGAGGTACCGGCGGAGCGTCATGGTCGCCACCCCGAGCTCGGCCGCCACCGCCCGCAGGGACAGTGCGGCCAGGCCGTCGGCGTCGGCGATCCTCAGTGCCGCCCGGACGATGTCGTCGCGGTCGAGCCCGGCGACCGAACGGGACGGCAGCCGCCGGGCGGCGACCACCGCGCCGACCCGGGGGACCGTCTCGATCGCACCCGACTGCCCGAGCGCGGCGAGAGCCTTGGAGGCGGTCGCCATCGCGACGCCCCACTCGAGCATGATCGCCCGGGTCGTGGGAACGCGGTCGCCGGGTCGGAGCTCGCCGTCGGCGATGCGCCGCTCGAGGTCGGCGACGATCCGGAGGTACCGCGGCAGGTCGGTCACGGCGTCATCGTGCCACGCCTCAGCGGTCCGGCAGCCAGTTGCCGTGCAGGCCGAGCGGCACCCGGACCGGCAGGTGGATCCGGGCTACCGGAGCGGCGGTGAAGTCCTGCGCCGCAAGGATCACCAGGTCGCTGGCGTTGCGCTCCGGGTTGTGGACGTAGGTGAGCAGGTAACCCTCGTCCTCGCCGTACCCCGCCGTGGCGAACACCGCCTCGCCCACGGCCTCGTCCCGGCCGAACCGGTGCACCTCGGCCGTGCCCCGCTCCAGGTCGTGCTTGACGAGAGCGTTCGTGAAGGCGTCGTCGGCCGGTACCCCCTCCGCCTCGAACGGGACCCCGTAGAGCGCGGTCGCCGCGGAGTAGCCGTAGCGGTACGGAAGGGTGAGACGGGACTCGTTGACGCGTGGGAAGTCCTGCGGCCGGTCGTCGACGCGCTGCTGGCGGATCGAGTCCGGCCCGATGGTCCAGCGGTCGAGCATCGGGCGGATCGCGCCGGGGTCGGACGGATCGAACGGCCCCTCCGCGGTGACCACGTCGACGACCACCGAGTCGCCGTCGTCATAGGCGTTCAGCGTGTGGCTGACGTGGACCGGATCGATGTCCAGCCAGCGGACGTCACCCCCCGACCGGGACATGACCCCGACGCGGGTCGGGTGGTCGGGCAGCCAGCGGCAGTCGTAGCCGTCGAAGCCGAGCGGCGTGTCCCAGAGCACCACGTGGTTCTCGGTGAGCGCGAAGTCGTGCATGAAGGGTGAGCGCGACATCGGGATCATGGTGGTCCCGGTGACGGTCCCCCTGGCGTCGGTCACGATGTGCTGGACGACGTCCCTGCCCATCGTGTACGACAGCGAGTGCAGCTCCCCCGTGAGCGGGTCGTGCTTCGAGTGCGCCCCTGCCGTGAAGCCCTCTGCGGTGCCACCGAGGGTGCAGGTTCCCACCGTGCCCAGCTCGTCGTCGAGCTCCGCGGGCGGGAGTCCGCCCTCGGCCAGGGCGAACGTGCGTTCCGCGTGCTCGATGACGTGGACCATGGGCGCGAAGCCGGACGTGCGGACGAAGCGGTTGCGGTACCACTCGGCCCTGCCGTCGCGCAGCCGCACACCGTGGACCATGCCCTGGCCCATTCCCCAGATGTGCACGCTCGGGTCCTCGACGCCCAGGGCGTTGGGCCCGTTACGCAGGTAACGGCCGTTCAGCTCGGCCGGGATCCGCCCGGTGACGGGCAGACCGTAGGCGGTGATCTCTTCGGTGACGGGCGCGAAGGGCCCTTCCAGGTAGCGCATGCGAGCACCGTAGGGAAGCAGGGCCCCTGAGCTGGGTGGACGGCGGAGATCCGGGCGCTGTGCACTAGTGCACGGTCCCCGCCTACTGCGCGTTGCCGCCGAACCCGATCTCGTTGCCCTCTGGGTCGCGGTAGATCATCTTGCGCACACCGCCCTCGAAGGTCTCGTGGTCGTCCGGCTCCAGGCCACGAGCGCCGATCTGGCCGACCCGGAGGTCGAGGTCGTCCACGAACAGTGTGTGCGTCGCGAGGCCCGCGCGCTCGGGGCGCTGTTCCACGACGATCCAGCGGTGCGGGGCGACCTCCCACACCGCCTCGGTCGGCGTCGCCTTGAAGGTGGGCGGGCTGCCCAGCAGCGTCTCCCACCAGGGGTAGGCGGTGGCGTAGTCGCGGACGCACGCGACCGCGAAGAGCTCGGGTCCGTCGGAGAGAAATTCGCTCATGGCAGGACCGACGCCGCGCCGGTGCCGAACTCATCGGTGGAGCCGAACTCATCGGTGGAGCTGAACTCATCGGTCGCCGCCCGGCTCGGGGGCCGTCACACCGGTCGGAGGTTCGCGAACAGGTCGTTGAACGCCTCGGTCATGGACGGGTGCGTGTAGATCTCGTCGCGCATCTCGCTCGCGGTGACGCCGTGCCGCATGGCCAGCGCGACCGTGTTGATCGTCTCGTGGGCGTCGTGGCTGAGCATCGTGACCCCGAGGATCTGGTCGGTCTCGGCGTCGACGACGGCCTTCATGACGCCGCGCGGGTCGTGCACGATCCGCGCCCGGGGCACGGTCGCCATGTCCGCGACCTTGCGCGTCGCGACCAGGAGCGGCCGCCCGGTCGCGCGGGCCTCCGCCTCGGTGAGGCCGACGCGCGCCAGGGGCGGGGTCATGAAGAGCGCCGAAGCGACGGCCCGGCGGTCCGTGGTGGTGCGGCGGCCCTCGCCCGTCAGGTGGTCGAGCACGACGCGGTAGTCGTCGAGCGAGACGTACGTGTACTGCGGCCCGCCGTTGACGTCGCCGATCGCGTAGACGTGCGGCTGGGTGGTCCGCAGGTGCTCGTCGACGACGACGGCGCCGCGCTCGTCCGTCTTGATCCCGGCGGCGTCGAGACCGAGGCCGGCGGTGTGCGGGCGGCGACCCAGCGCGGCGAGGACCGTATCGCCCCGCACCGTCTGCCGGTCGCCGGCCGCGTCGGTCCAGTGGACGACGGCGGCGCCGTCGACGTCCTCGATCCCGGTGACGGTGGCCCCGGTCCGGACGGTGACGCCTGCGGTGGTGAGGATCTCGCCGGCGGTGGCCACGACGTCGTCGTCCTCGGCGCGGAGGATGCGCGGTCCCCGGGCCAGGAGGGTGACGCGCGCGCCGAAGGCGGCGTGCATGGCGGCGAACTCCACGGCGACGTAACCGCCCCCGAGGACGACGAGCTCGTCGGGCCGTTCGGTGCGGGCGAGCAGCTGGGTGCTGGTGACCACGCGCTCGCTCTCGCGCAGGCCCGGGAGCGGCGGGAGCTCCGGGTCGGCGCCGGTGTTGACGACGACGGTCCGCGCGGTGACCCGCAGCGTGTCGGCGCCGGCCCTGACGACCAGGGTGTGCGGGTCGGCGAACGCCGCGGTGCCGGTGATCACCGTGACGGTGTCGAGGGTGTCCAGCATCGCGAAGTTCTTGCCGCGCAGCAGCGTGGTCAGGGCGTCGGTGCGCTCGGCGGCACGGCGGTAGCGGTCCGGCCCGGGGACGTCGGCCGCGCCGTTCTCGGCGTCGTGCACGAGGGCCTTGGTGGGCACGCAGCCGATGTTGATGCACGTGCCGCCGTACATCTGGTCGGACTGCTCGATCATCGCGACCCGGGCGCCGCGCCGGGCCATGGTGGCCGCGAGGGTCTTTCCGCCCTTGCCGAATCCGACGACCGCGAGGTCGACGTCGAGCTCGGGGCCGGCATCTCCGGTCCGGACCGTCATGGACTCGTCAGCAAGGTCGGTCATGCGTCGATCTTGCCGGGTACCCCGCGGCACCACCAGTGCGCCGGGGGTGAACCGGCCGGATGCGACGATTGAGCCCGTGGAGCACATGATCGACCCTCTGGTCGCGACGTTCGTGATCCTGGCACTGGCCGTGCTCGGTTTCGCGACCAACCGGGTGCCGCTCGTGATCGTGGCCCTGTTCGTCCCGGTCGCCCTGTGGGCCACGGGAGTCCTCCCGCTGGGCGAGGCCCTGGCCGGCTTCAGTGATCCGGTCGTCCTGTTCATCGCCACGCTGTTCGTGCTCAGCGCGGGCCTGGAGACCACGGGCATCACGGCGTGGATCGGGGCGCAGCTCGAGAGGTGCTCGTCGTTCGGGCGCATCGGGCTGCTCGCGACGATGGTCGGCGGCACGGCGCTCCTCGCGGCCGTCATCAGCATCAACGGGGCGGTCGCGGCGCTCCTGCCCGTCGCCGTCGTCGCCGCCGCCCGGGCCGGCATCGTGCCCTCGCGGATGCTGATCCCCGTGGCGTTCGCCGCCAGCGCGGGCTCGCTGCTGACGCTCACCGGAACCCCGGTGAACGTGATCATCTCCGAGGTCGCCGCCGAGTCGGGCGGCCGGGAGTTCGGATACTTCGAGTTCGCGCTGGTGGGCCTGCCGCTCGTCCTGGTCACGATGGTCCTCGTCGTGACCCTCGGCCAGCGCCTCCTGCCGGAGCGTGTCCCAGAGCGCCTGGCCGACGTCGCCGCCGATCCGCGCGAACGGGTGCGGTCGTGGCAGGAGAGCTACGCCGAGGAGCTCGACGCGACCAATCTCTTCACCGGCACCACCGGCGTCGTCGAGGTGCTCATCGCGCCGCGCTCGACCCTGATCGGACGTCGTGTCAGCCCCGGGATGACGACGCGGGACGAGGATCTGGTCGTGGTCGCGCTGCGCCGCGGCAGCGAGTCGTCGAACGGTCCCGACGCCTCTGCCCCGTCCGGGGCTCTGCCCCTGCAGGCCGGCGACTCCGTGCTGGTCCGCGGCCCGTGGGAGGCGCTGCACCGCTACACCCGGTCGCCGGACGTCATCGCCGTCGAGGCGTCGCAGAGCCTGCAGCGGAGCGTGCCGCTCGGCGTCGGCTGGAAGCGGTGCCTCGGGGTGCTGGTCGCGACGATCGGGCTCCTGGCTACCGGTGCCGTTCCTCCGGTGATCGTCGGGCTGCTCGCCGCAGTGGCCCTCGTGCTGCTGCGCGTGGTCACGGTTGCGCAGGGCCTGCGCGCGGTCTCCTGGGACACGGTGATCCTCATCGGTGCGCTCATCCCGTTGTCGGCGGCGTTCGTGTCGTCGGGCGCGGCCGAGATGATGGCTGAGCTGGTGATGCGGGTGACCGGGAGCGGGTCGCCGTATGTCGCGCTCCTGGCGGTGTGCGCCCTCACGCTCGTGCTCGGACAGTTCATCTCGAACGTGGCGACCGTGCTGGTGATGGCGCCCGTCGCGGTGTCCTTCGCCCAGACGCTCGACGTGAGCGTGCAGCCGTTCATGATGGCCCTGGCGGTGGTCGGGGCCGCCGCGTTCCTCACCCCGATCGCGACACCGGTCAACCTGATGGTGCTGCAGCCCGGGGGCTACCGGTTCGGGGACTTCTGGCGGCTGGGGCTGCCGCTGGCGCTCGTGTTCCTCGCGGCGGCGGTGCTGTACGTGCCGCTGGTCTGGCCGTTCTGATCTGACCGTTCTGGCCGGGTTCTGGCCGGGTTCTTGCCGGGCTCTCTGGCGGGGCTTCTCACCCAGGCCGGCGCGCTACTGCAGCCGGCCCTCGCCCTCCGGCGAGTACCGCCAGGCCCACTTCTGGTCGTCGGACTCCGCCAGCGGCAGGTGCAGCGTGCGCAGCGCCGGCGAGTGGACGTTGCCCATCATGCCGCCCAGGCAGTACCGGCCGCCGTCGATCGGGTCGCCGACCGCCGTCCAGTAGTGCCAGCCCGACGCCGCCCGCTCCAACGTCACCGGTTCGCGGCAGAACACGCAGAACTTCTTCGTCCCCACCGCGGGCATCGGGGCGTAGAGACCCGACAGCGGGTTTCCGGCGTTCATGAACAGTAATCATCCCCGAACATCAGCGGCAGGCGCACATCACCGGGGCACTGCGCGACGTCCGTTATCGAACCGGGACACAGCAGGGGCGACGCCGTCGGGGCACACGAGAAACGGCGGCCGACACCGCACTACGTCACAGGACAAGTGCAGGTCAGCCGCCGCTTCCTGGGGTCGCCGCAGGACCCGTCAGGCGATCAGAAGTTGATCATGTGCCCGGCGATGCCGTGGATCGACTCCTGCAGCGCCTCCGACAGCGTCGGGTGGGTGTGCACGTTGCGCGCCATCTCGTCGGCCGTGAGGTCCCACTTCTGCGCGAGCGTCAGCTCCGGCAGCAGCTCCGAGACGTCCGGGCCGATCATGTGGGCGCCGAGGATCTCGTTGTACTTCGCGTCGGCGACCAGCTTGACGAAACCGGTCGGATCGCCCAGGCCGTGCGCCTTGCCGTTGGCCATGAACGGGAACGAGGCGACCTTCACGTCGTAGCCCTCGTCCTTGGCCTGCTGCTCGGTGAGGCCGAACGACGCGATCTGCGGCGAGCAGAACGTCGCGCGCGGCATCATGCGGTAGTCGCCCAGGGTCTGGGTCTCGGCCCCGGCGATGGTCTCGGCGGCGACGACGCCCTGCGCCTCGGCCACGTGCGCCAGCATGAGCTTGGCCGTGACGTCACCGATGGCGTAGATGTGCGGCACGTTGGTGCGCATGTAGTCGTCGATGCCGATGGCGCCGCGGTCGGTGAGCTGCACGCCGGCGCTCTCCAGGCCGATGCCCTTGACGTTCGGCGCGAAACCGACGGCCATGAGGACCTTGTCGACCACGAGCTCGCCCGGCTTGTCGTCCTTGACGCCCTTGTAGGAGACGGTGACCGACGAGCCCTCGTCCTTGACGGTCTGCACGGCCGTCGAGGTCAGGACCTTGATCCCGATCTTCTTGTACTGCTTGGCGATCTCCTTGGAGACGTCCGCGTCCTCGTTCGGCAGCGCACGGTCGAGGTACTCGACGATCGTGACGTCCACGCCGTAGTTCTTCAGGACGTAGGCGAACTCCATGCCGATGGCGCCGGCGCCGACGATGGCGATCGACTTCGGCAGGTCGCGCGTGAGGATCTGCTTCTCGTACGTGACCACGTTCTCGGACAGCTCGACGCCGGGCAGCAGGCGCACCTCGGAACCGGTCGCGATGATCGCGTTGTCGAAGGTCACGGTCTCGGTGCCGCCCTTGTTGAGGGCCACCTCGATGGTGTTGGCGTCGCGGAACGTGCCGCGGCCGTCGAGCTCGGTGATCTTGTTCTTCTTCATGAGGAAGTGCACGCCCTTGACGCGACCGTCCGCGACCGTGCGCGAACGGTCCCAGGCCTTCCCGAAGTCGAACGTGACGTCCCCGGACATGCCGAAGAAGTCCTTCTGGTAGGTGAAGATGTGGGCCAGCTCGGCGTTGCGGAGCAGAGCCTTGGAGGGGATGCAGCCCACGTTGAGGCAGACACCACCCCAGTACTTCTCCTCGATGATCGCAACGGACTTGCCGAGCTGGGCAGCGCGGATGGCGGCGACGTAGCCGCCGGGGCCCGCACCGAGGAGTACGACGTCGTAGTGGGAAGCCATGGGTCAAGGGTATTGGTGCGCGCGAATCGTGGTGACGTGACTTCTGTCTCGTTGGGCGGACGTGCCGCCTGACGTGCCCGGGACCTGCCCCGGGCTTGCCCAGGACTTGCGTCAGCGCACGCTGTCGACGCCCTTGTTCGCCAGCGCGTCGGCCCGCTCGTTGCCCGGGTCGCCGGCATGGCCCTTGACCCAGACCCAGCTCACCTCGTGCTTGGCGACCTCCGCGTCGAGCTCCTGCCACAGGTCCACGTTCTTGACGGGCTGCTTGCTCGCGGTCTTCCAGCCGTTCCGCTTCCAGCCCACGATCCAGCTCTTCATCCCGTTCATGACGTACGACGAGTCGACGTGGATCGTGACGGTCGCGGGCCCCTTGAGCGCCCGCAGGGCCTCGACGACGGCCTTCAGCTCCATGCGGTTGTTCGTGGTCACCTTCTCGCCGCCGAACAGCTCCTTCTCGTGCGTGCCGGAACGCAGCAGCGCGCCCCACCCGCCCAGGCCCGGGTTGCCCTTGCAGGCTCCGTCGGTCCACATCTCCACGGTCGGGGTGGTCGTGCTCGTGCTGGTCACGGGGCTCACCCTAACCGCCGGGCCCGACGCCGCACGCCGTCGCAGGACTGGGTGCGGCGTCGAGTGTCAGTGGTGCCGCCTAACGTGTGAAGCGATGTGGGGAACGATCCCAGACCTGCCGCACCAGGAGGAACGATGAAGTTCGGGTTCATCAGCAGCTTCGGCACGATCGACCAGCACGTGGCGCTCGCGCGAGAGTGCGAGAAGCACGGCTGGGACGGCTGGTTCACCTGGGACGCCATCAACCTCGGCGGCGAGTGGGCCATGCCCGTGTACGACCCGTTCAGTCTCCTGGCGGCCGCGGCGACGGTGACCGAACGCATCACGCTCGGCGCGATGGTCTTCGCCGTGCCCCGGCACCGGCCGTGGGAGCTCGCACAGCGCGCGCTCACGGTGGACCGGCTCTCGGGCGGACGCCTGGTGCTGCCGGTCGGTGTCGGCGTGACGGACGACCACGGCTTCACGTCGGTCCCGGGCCAGCCCACGGAGCTGAAGGACCGGGCGGCCCTGCTGGACGAGACCCTGGAGTGGCTGGAACGGTCCTGGACGGGCGAGGAGTTCGAGGCCTCGGGCGACCACATCACCACGGGCCCGTTCCGGTTCCCCGAGCCGCCGGTGAACGGCCGGATCCCCGTCTGGCCGGTGGGCGTCTGGGACGCCGAGCGGCCGCCCACCAAGAACCTGCACCGCGCGCTGCGCTGGGACGGGATCGTCCCGCAGCTCCGGGGCACCGCGGACGACCTGACGACGAACGACATCGCCGGGCTCGTCGAGTGGCTCAGGGCGCATCACCAGGAGGACGCCGCGGGCCGCCCGTTCGACGTCGTCCTGCAGGGCAAGCTCTCCAGCGACCCGGACCAGGCGGCCGAGCAGGCGCGCGCCATGGCCGACGCCGGCGTCACGTGGTGGATCGAGTCCTGGTGGGACCCGGCACGGGACTCGCCGGAGTCGCTCCTGGAGAAGGTGCGTCAGGGGCCGCCCGAGATCTGACCGGTAGCATTTCCGGATCTAGGACATACAACACATCGCGGACGCCGACGGGGGAGCTGACGCCGACGGAGATCCGACGTGCCCGACGTGCCCGACGAGCGCCGATCCACACCGACCCGGCCCCCGCGCGCCGACATCCAGGCGCTGCGGGCCGTGGCCGTGGTGGCGGTGCTGCTGTTCCACCTGTGGCCGGACCAGGTCCCCGGCGGCTACGTGGGCGTCGACGTGTTCTTCGTGATCTCGGGCTTCCTGATCACGTCGCACATCGCGCGCGACGTGGACGCGGGCCGGTTCTCGGTCGCCGAGTTCTGGTCGCGGCGGACCCTGCGGCTGCTGCCCGCATCGACGCTCGTGCTCGGGGCGACGGCGGTGGGCGTCTGGGCGCTGGTCCCGGTGCAGCACCGGGAGCAGTGGTTCCGTGAGATCGCGGCCTCCGTGCTGTCCGTCCAGAACTGGGTGCTGGCCGACGCTGCCGTGGACTACCTCGCGGCGCGCGACCTGGCCTCGCCCGTGCGGCACTACTGGTCGCTCTCGGCCGAGGCGCAGCTCTACCTGATCTGGCCGCTGCTGATCGCCGGGTGTCTCGTCGTCAGCCGGTGGCTCCGCTCCGGCCCCCCTTACACCGGTCACGCCCGGCACGGGGCCGGGTGGCGGGCGGTGGCGGCCGGGGCGCTGGCTCTGGTCGTCGTCGCGTCCCTGGTCACGTCGGTGCTCTGGACGGACGCCGACCAGGCGTACGCGTACTTCGTCACCCCGACGCGCGCCTGGGAGTTCGGCGCAGGTGCCCTGCTGGCGTTCGCGCCGTCGCTGTCGCCGCCGCCGTCATCCGGGTTCCCGGTGTCGCCCTTGCCGGTGACATCCGCAGCACCGGTAGCGCCCGCAGCACGCGCAGCACAGGAGCAATCCTCCGAGTCGCCCGCCCGATCCGCTGTCCTGCCGGGGTTCGCGACCTGGGCGGGTCTGGCCCTGATCGGAGTCGCGGCCGTCGTCCTCACGGACGCGACGCCGTTTCCCGGGGCCTGGGCGACGCTGCCCGTGCTCGGCACCGTCCTGGTCATCGGGGCTCGGGTGACCGACCGGTCCCCCGGCAGCCTCACCAGCCGCCTTGCCGCGTCGTCCCCGGTACGGTTCCTGGGCGACGTGTCCTACGCGGTCTACCTGTGGCACTGGCCCGTGGTCGTGCTGGTCCCCTACGCCACGGGGCATGCCCTGCGTACCGGCGACAAGCTCGCGGTCCTGCTCGCCACGCTGCTGCTGGCCTGGGCCACCCGGCGCTGGGTCGAACTGCCGGTGCTCCGGCACCGGGACTCGTCGCGACCCTGGGGCACGTTCGCGGCCGCCGCGGCGGTCGGCACCGTCGTCGTCGCGGTGGCCCTCACCGGGGTGCACTCGGCGCAGAAGTACGTCCGGAGCGAGCTCGCCGCCGCCGAGGCCGCAGCTGACGACGCGGCCGCTGCCAGGTGCTTCGGCGCGGCGGCCCGACCCCCGGGTGGTGAGCCCTGCGCGGACGACGACCCGGCCGGGACCGACGTGCCGACCACCGGCCCGGCCAACATGCCGACCACCGACCCGACCAACACCCCGACCGACACCCCGACCGACACCCCGACCAACCTGGCGGCCCTCGCACCAGCCCCTGTGCCGGTCCCTGTGCCGGTCACTGTGCCGGTCCCTGTGCCGGCCCCCGAGGCAGCCGCCGAGGACATGCCCGCGCCGTACGCCCTGGGCGCGGACATGTGCTCGACCACCGACCGCGAGGAGGCCGAGCCGGTCGCGTGCGAGCGCGGCCGCCGTGGTAGCAGCGTCCGGGTCGCCCTGGTGGGCGACTCCCACGCCGCTCACTACGCGAGCGCCCTGGTGGGCGCGGCCGAGGCGAATGACTGGGCCCTGGACATCTACGTCAAGGCCGGCTGCCCGTTCTCCGACGCGATGCGGGTGCAGGACGACGTCCTGACCGCGACATGCGCCGAGTGGGTCGACCGCACGGAGCGCCTGCTGGTCGACGGCGACTACGACCTCGTCGTCACCTCGCAGATGAGCGGCGTCGACTGGGCAGCGCCGACGAGCTGGGCCGGCGACCAGGAGACGTGGGCCGAGGCGGGGCTGGCCGGCCTGTGGGCGCGGCTCGCCGACGACGGGACGCCGGTCGCCGCCGTCGCC
>NZ_KI911765.1:19857-24799 GCF_000515355.1 Promicromonospora kroppenstedtii DSM 19349
GTCGCCGCCGTCGCCGACGTGCCCCGGGCCGACCCGGAGGTGATCGAGTGCCTGACCGCGCCCGACGCGGCATCGGAGAACGCCACCGCCTGCCGCGTCCCGCGCTCCGTCGCGACCCGCGCCTTCGACCCGCAGCGGGGCGCCGTCGAGCGGCTGCACCGGCCCGACGTCGTCCTGGTGGACTTCACGGACGTCTACTGCGACGCCCGGGAGTGCCGGCCGGTGATCGGCGGCGTCACGGTCTACCGGGACGCCGACCACCTGACAGACACGTTCGCGGGAACGCTGGCGCCGTTCGTCGCGAACGCCGTCGCGCCCCTTCTGCGGCCGGGATCCTGACCAGATCCTGACCTCAGAAGGAACGCGAACCGTACGAACAGCGCTCACGCCGAGCTGTTACCTCGGACCGAGCAGCGCTGAGGCGCGAGCGGTGCGTCAGACCGGGCGTGCCGCCTCGATCTCGACGGCCGGCAGGTGCCGGGCCGGCAGGGTCTTCGGGCGCCACGACGCCCGGGTCTCCTCGAACGCGGTGATCTTGTCGGCCTCCTGCAGGGTGAGCCCGATGTCGTCGAGCCCCTCCATGAGCCGCCAGCGCGTGTAGTCGTCGATCTGGAACGGCACCGTGACGTCGTCGGCCGTGGCGGTCCTGGCCTCCAGGTCGACGGTCACCTCGGTGCCCGGCTTGGTCTCCAGGATCTTCCACAGGATCTCGATGTCCTCGGGCGAGACGACGCCCGCCACGAGGCCCTGCTTGCCCGAGTTGCCGCGGAAGATGTCGGCGAACCGCGAGGACAGCACGACGCGGAAGCCGTAGTCCTTGAGCGCCCACACGGCGTGCTCGCGCGAGGAGCCCGTACCGAAGTCCGGTCCGGCGACGAGCACGGACCCCGCGGAGTACGCCTCCTGGTTCAGGACGAACGACGAGTCGCCCCGCCACGCCGCGAACAGCGCGTCCTCGAACCCGGTGCGCGTGACCCGCTTGAGGTAAACGGCGGGGATGATCTGGTCGGTGTCGACGTTGCTGCGCCGCAGCGGGACGCCGACGCCGGTGTGCGTGGTGAACTTCTCCATGGTCAGTGGTCCTCTCAGCGCAGCGCGGGCTGGCCGGCTACGGGGATGGGCAGGTCGACGACGACGGACTCACCCAGCGGGGAGGCACCGACGCCGTCGAGCGGCGTGCCGTCGAACGTGGTGATGTCGATGTCGAACGGCAGATCCAGGTCGCTGACGCTGGAGAGCGTGCCCCGGATCGCCGTGGCGGCCGCGACGAGCGGCGACACCAGGTGGGTACGACCGCCCTTGCCCTGCCGACCCTCGAAGTTGCGGTTCGACGTCGAGGCCGACCGCTCCCCCGGCGCGAGCTGGTCGGGGTTCATACCCAGGCACATGGAGCAGCCTGCGTTGCGCCACTCGGCGCCGAACTCCTTGAAGATCACGTCCAGGCCCTCGGCCTCGGCCTGCAGGCGCACGCGGGCCGACGACGGGACCACGAGGACCCGGACGTCCGAGGCCTTCTCCTTGCCCTTGACGACCTTGGCCACGGACCGCAGGTCCTCGATGCGACCGTTGGTGCAGGACCCGATGAACACGGTGTCGACCTTGATGTCGCGCAGCGGCGTGCCGGCGGTCAGGCCCATGTACTCCAGCGCCTTCGCCGCGGTCTCGCGCTCCCCCTCGTCGGCGATGTCCGCCGGGACGGGGACGGACGCCGACAGGGGCAGGCCCTGGCCAGGGTTGGTGCCCCAGGTGACGAACGGCTCCAGGTCCGTCGCCTCGAGGACGACCTCGGCGTCGTACTGCGCGTCGTCGTCGGACCGCAGGGTCTTCCAGTACTCGACCGCCTCGTCCCAGTCCGCGCCCTCGGGGGCGTGCGGGCGACCCTTGAGGTACTCGAACGTGGTCTCGTCCGGCGCGATCATGCCGGCGCGGGCGCCGGCCTCGATCGACATGTTGCAGATGGTCATGCGCGCTTCCATGGACAGTGCCCGGATGGCCTCGCCGCGGTACTCGAGCACGTAGCCCTGCCCGCCACCGGTACCGATCTTGGCGATGATCGCCAGGATGATGTCCTTGGACGTCGCGCCCGCGGGCAGCGCGCCGTTGACCGTGATCGCCATGGTCTTGAACGGCGCGAGCGGCAGCGTCTGGGTGGCGAGCACGTGCTCCACCTCGGACGTGCCGATGCCGAACGCGAGCGCGCCGAACGCGCCGTGCGTGGACGTGTGCGAGTCGCCGCACACGACGGTGAGGCCCGGCATCGTCAGACCGAGCTGGGGTCCCACCTGGTGGACGATCCCCTGGTCCGCGTCACCGAGGCTGTGCAGCCGGACGCCGAACTCCTTGGCGTTGGCGCGCAGCGTGTCGATCTGGGTTCGGCTCGTCAGATCGGCGATCGGCCGGTCGATGTCGAGCGTGGGGGTGTTGTGGTCCTCGGTCGCGATCGTCAGGTCGGGTCGCCGCACCTGCCGTCCGGCAAGGCGCAGTCCCTCGAACGCCTGCGGGCTCGTGACCTCGTGGACCAGGTGCAGGTCGATGTAGAGAAGATCAGGCGAGCCGTCCTCGCCTCGACGCACCAGGTGCGCTTCCCAGACCTTCTCCGCCAGCGTGCCGGCCATTGCGGTTCGCCTCCCTGTCAAAACTACCTCTGTCAGAAACAACTGTGTGGAACTGCTTGGGGAACAACTTGGGGAACAACTCGGAACAACTTTGGGCCTCGACTTGCAATCTCACGTTCCGAGACGGCAATATCGCGGTATGGACGATACTAGCGGAGTCGGCGTCTTGGACAAGGCGGCGTCCGTCCTCGGGGCACTCGAGGCCGGCCCGGCCACCCTGGCGCAGCTCGTCTCCTCCACCGGCCTGGCTCGCCCGACGGCGCACCGCCTGGCGGTGGCTCTGGAGCATCACCGCCTGGTGGCACGGGACATGCAGGGAAGGTTCGTGCTGGGGCCGCGCCTCAACGAGCTGGCCACGGCCGCCGGTGAGGACCGCCTCCTGGCGGCAGCGAACCCCGTGCTCATCGCGCTGCGCGACCACACGGGTGAGAGCGCGCAGCTCTACCGCCGGCAGGGCGACCACCGCGTGTGCGTCGCCGCCGCCGAGCGCCCGGTAGGCCTGCGCGACTCGATCCCCGTGGGCGCCACGCTCAGCATGAGCGCGGGCTCCGCGGCCCATGTCCTGCTCGCCTGGGAGGAGCCGGACCGCCTTCACCGCGGCCTGCGGGACGCGACCTTCACGGCCACGATCCTCTCCGGCGTCCGACGCCGCGGGTGGGCCCAGTCCGTCTCGGAACGTGAGCTCGGTGTGGCATCCGTCTCGGCGCCGGTGCGCGGCCCGTCGGGGCGCGTCGTCGCCGCCGTCAGCGTGTCGGGTCCGGTGGAGCGGCTCTCGCGCCAGCCCGGCCGGCTGCACTCGGCGGCCGTCGTCGCCGCGGCGAACAAGCTCACCGAGGTACTGCACCGGTCCGGCGAGTAGCGGCCGAGCGAGTACCGACCGAGCGAGTACCGGCCGAGCGACTAGCGGCCGAGCGAGCACCGGGCGGGCGAGCACCGGGCGGGCGAGTACCGGTCGGGCGAGCAAACAGTACGGCGAGAAGCGGGTTCGGCGGGATCCCGGGGGATCTCGCCGGGCTCCGCCGCGTGCTGCTGCCGTCGGCCGTGCCCTGGCCGTGCGCCCTGGCCGTGCTCACCCGGTGTGCGCCCGGTGAGCGGTCCGTGAGTGTTGGTCCGCCACGCCGAGCCAGGTCATTCCCCAGGTCGGGGTGGTGTCAGTAGTCTCGTCCGCGACGTGCGCACACCCGGTGCGTGCGCACCAACGTCGGAGGAATCTGATGCCGCCTAAGGTGAGACTCATCATCATCTGGGTCGTGGTGATCTTCCTGCTCTACTCGGTCATCAACGACCCCGAGCGATCCGCCGACGTCGTGCTCGCCCTCTGGGACGTCATCTGGGGTGCCATCGCGAACATCGGCACGTTCTTCGAGGAGCTCTTCACCGGGTCCATCGGCCGCTGACGACGTAGTGTCAGCGGGCGGGACTCGGCGACGTCGAGCACACCCGTCACCAGGGACATCCCTGTCAGGACCAGTCCCGACAGACCTGTCACGCACAGGACCGTTTCCGGACAGGGCTAGTCCGGACAGGGCTAGTCCGGACAGGGCTAGTCCGGACAGGGCTAGTCCGAACAGGGCTATTCCGAACAGGACCAATCCGAACGCACCGGGGAGACCCGCATGAGCGCAACAGCGGACTTCGTGATCCGCAATCGCGCCCTGCAGCGGTACATCCTCGCGGACGAGAAGATCGTGACCGCCACACGCCGGCACTGGGCCAGGCTGTGGGAGCCGATCCTCACGACCACTGGTGCGTTCGCCCTGGGCCTGGCGATCCTGGTCGCCGTGGACCCAAACGTCCGCGACCAGCTCGCGTGGGTGTGGCTGCCGTTCCTGGTGCTCGGCGCGCGCCTCCTCTGGAAGTGGCTGGACTGGCGGGCCGAGTGGTTCGTCATGACCGACCGCAGGCTGATCCTGCTCACGGGGTTCCTGGTGCACCGGGTGGCGATGATGCCGTCCGAGAAGGTCACCGACCTCGGGTACGAGCGCACCCCGATGGGCCAGGTGCTCGGCTACGGCACCTTCATCTTCGAGACCGCAGGTCAGGACCAGGCGCTCGACCGCATCACGTGGGTCCCCCGCCCCGACTCCCGGTACCGCCTCATCATCGCGACGCTGTTCCACCCCGACGCCGCCGAGGCCGAGGCCGCCGCCCAGTCGGGGCCGGGTGGACGGCCACAGGCCGTCACACCGGCGGAGACCCCGCCGCCCGTCGCCCCGCCGGCGCTGATGCCACGGATCGGACGGCGCAGCAATCCCCCGACACAGCGCATCGAGCTGCCGCACCTGCGCGAGCAGACAGACTCGGGCGGGGTCGGGTCGGCGGGTGTC
>NZ_KI911765.1:24899-38505 GCF_000515355.1 Promicromonospora kroppenstedtii DSM 19349
TCCAGGCGGCGCGAGCTACGGCGGCGCAGGCTCCTTCGGGACGGACTCGACGCCGGACGGCGACCAGGCCGGACACGCAAACTGGCCTTCGACTGCTGGCGCGGCCACCGCGGCATCGTCGGGCGGAGGAAGCGCGCCCGGCCGGACCAGCAGCGGCAAGGGGGGCGATCACGTGCCGGGCGGGCCGACGTCGGCGACCGACGGCTCCGACTCCCTGCCGAGCCCGTTCATCGAGGGCGGCAAGGACCCGAAGATCCGCTGACGCTCCGCCTCCGCGAGCAGGATCACACCGGAGCCGAAGCACCCGGACGCCCGCGTGCCGCTGCCGCGAGACGCGCAACGCGAGGCACACGAGCGCTCGCCAGGCGAACGTAGGTTTGGTCGCCGCAAGGAGCCTCAGAGAGCGAGCAACCCTACGGTCGACCGCCGGGGCCGGTCGCGGTCGGCAGAGCCGCCGCACAGCGGTGACGGAGCGATGCGCAGGGCTGGGCTGGGCTGGGCAGGAGCCCGCCACGGGCGGTAGGCGGCCGGGACGGGCGACAGACGTCCGGGACGGGCGGCAGGCACCTGGTGCACGAGCCACGCCGCAGGCGCCTGGGTTCGGTGCCTGGTGTCCGGCGTCCGGCACCTGGTGTCCAGTGTCCGGCAGTTGGTGTCCGGCGCCCAGCGTCCGGCACCTGGTGTCCGGCGCCCAGCGTCCGGCGCCCAACCGCACGCGCCCGGAACGGCGAGAGGCCCGGTCCGCGTGGACCGGGCCTCTCTCGCTGTACCCCCAGCGGGATTTGAACCCGCGTTACCGCCGTGAGAGGGCGGCGTCCTAGGCCGCTAGACGATGGGGGCCTTGAACATCCGACAGCCGAAGCTGGTGGACTGCGTACCCCCAGCGGGATTTGAACCCGCGTTACCGCCGTGAGAGGGCGGCGTCCTAGGCCGCTAGACGATGGGGGCCTGAACTACCGGTATGAACCGGCACCGTGAGAACGATAGCGCACCCTGCACCTGACCTGCGTCAGTGAGGATGCGCAGTGCTCTGCGCTGGGGTACCAGGACTCGAACCTAGACTAAGTGGACCAGAACCACTCGTGCTGCCAATTACACCATACCCCATGGGGGTATGACCTCCTGGACACACCTGTCTCCGACCGGTGTTCCGTGGGGGTCCTACCGCTGGAGAACACTACCTGACCTCGGACGGTGGGCAAAACGGAATGAGCGTGCCGTCCGTCACGCGGGTCGGATCGAGTCAGATTCAGTGCCCTCCGCCGTACCCGAGGACGGCCGGGAGCTGGGCAAGCGTCTCGATCACCACGACGCCCGCCGCCCGCAGCGCCTCAGGATCCTGCGGGTCGCCGACCAGGGCCGCACGCTGCGCGGCGTTCGGCTGAACGGCATCGAACGCAACCGCACCGGAATCAACGGCACCGGGACCGACGGCACCAGGCCGCGCAGCGCCGTTCTGGGCGTGGGCACCGTAACCCGGGCCCCGGCGGTGGCCCGCGCGGTCCAGCCAGACACCCGTCAGGCTCGCCTGATGGGCCGCCAGCGCGTCCACGGTGGGCTCGTCGCCCACGTACGCCGTCCGGGACGGCTCGGTGCCGAGCCTGCGCGCCCCCTCGAGGAACACGCGGGGGTCCGGCTTCCCGAAGCCCAGGGTGTCGACCCCGACGAGCACCGGCAGGTCCCCGAGCCCGGCTGCCTTCAGCTTGCGCTCCTGCAGCTCGGTGGCTGCGTTGGTCACCACGCCGACGCTCAGCCCGGCGGCGACGACGGCGTCGATCGCGGCGCGGGCGTCGTCGTGGGCGGTCCACGAGCGCTCGAACGTGCCCCAGAACAGCGCGTCCCACACCTCGAAGGACTTCTCCGTCACGGGCGCCGCGCCGAACGTCTCGTGCAGGAGCGCCGCCCGGTGCCGACGCTGCGTCACGTGGTCCATCTCGCCGCGCGTGTAGCGGCTGTAGAAGCCGCCCGGGTCGGTGCGCCAGTGCGACAGGATCTCCGGGTCACGCTCCGCCGGGACGTGCGGCAGATGCTCGGCCCGCACCGCCTCCAGCGCCCGGGCGAAAGCGCCCTTGGTGTCGACGAGCGTGTCGTCGACGTCGAACAGGATGCCGTCCGTCTTCATGCCGTCTCTCCCTGTGCAGGTTCGCGCTCCACCACAGTCTTCTCCATCAGAACAGCGCCCGACGCCGCGGCCGTCGCCGGACCCGACGGTGTGCCCGTCACCGGGCCCACCACCGGGCCCACCATCGGAGCCGACGCCAGGACGCTCGCCACCACCGGGTCCGGCACCACCAGCGCGGGCGTGCGCCGGTGCGCCCACCACAGCAGCACCGCCGTGGTGATCAGGGTGGTGCTGATGCTGGCCACGCCCTCGACGGGCGCCACCTCGGTGATCAGCAGCGAGTCCGCGAGACCGTCGTAGGCGATGGCCAGACCGAACGCCAGCAGGTTGTTGGCCGCGTGCAGAGCGACGGCAACCTCCAGTCCCCCGGTGCGCCACACCAGCAGGCTCGCGACCAGGCCGAACACCAGCCGGTCGGCGAACAGCCACGGACTCTGTGCACCGTGGGCCATGGCGAACAGCACCGCGGACACCACGGCAGGCACGATCACCGCGAGCCAGCGCCAGCGCAGCAGGCTGCCGATCCACTGCGACATCCAGCCGCGGAAGAAGTACTCCTCGCCGGCCGCCTGCAGCGGTGTGGTCAGCAGGATCACGAGCGCCAGCGCCACCCAGCCGGCGGCCGGGGTGAGCGGCCACAGGCCGGCGTCGTCGGCACCCGAGCCGGCGTCACCGGCCAGTCCGAGGCGGGAGACCAGGATGCTGCTGCCGACCGTGAGCGGCACCAGGAGCAGCAGCGACATCCCGAGCCCGCCGAGCAGCAGGCGCCAGCGCACGCGGCCCAGCACCGATGACACGAGGCCGCCGCGCCGCGCCTGCGCCCACGTCGCGACCAGCGCGACCGGGATCCCGAGCGCCAGGCCGAGGTTCGTCACCAGCAGGCCCGACGGCGACACGAACCACGCATCCGTGAGCGACGACGGGTCCGGGAGGTCCAGTCCGGCCAGCTGTCCCACGACCAGCAGGAGCAGGTACAGCAGCATCGCCCCGAAGATGACGACCAGGCACGCGGCGATCGCGACCAGGCCGAGCAGCGGCCGCCACCACCGGAACCAGGGCCCGCGCAGGGCCTGCGGGTACTCCCGCGGTGCGTACGACGACGCCGCGAGGACCGGCACCCCGGGCGCTCCTGGTACCCCGGGCGCCCCCGGCCCTTCCTCCCCCGGGAACGACGACGCCGCAGCCCCCTGTGTCAGGGACTGCGGCATCGACTGCTGCGCGGTCTCGGGCGGCGCGGTCTCGAGCGGCGCGGTCTCGAGCGGCGCGTTCCCAGGCCGAACCGGCCCAGGCTGAACCGGCCCAGGCTGAACGGGCCCAGGCTGAACGGCGGTGGTCGGGTCGGTCGTGGGCGGCACGGCGTCAGGTGTCATGGCGTCGGTCACGCCGCTCACGTTAGACCACTTCGCTGACGGCTTCCCGGAGGGCTTCCGGACCTTCTGCCGCCCAGGTCCGGATCACTCGCGGACCGCGGCGCCGACACCCCGTGAGACCGGTCCGGGACACCGCCGTGAGCTCACTCCGCCACGGCGGGCACCCCGGCTGCGTCGGAACCAGCACCGGCACCCGCACCGGCGTCGGCACCCGCGCCCAGGCGGACCAGCGCGGCGTCGACCCGCTCAAGCGTGCGCTCCTTGCCGAGCACCTCGAGCGACTCGAACAGCGGCAGGCCGATCCGGCGTCCGGTCACGGCCACCCGGACCGGGGCCTGCGCCTTGCCCAGCTTCATGCCGTGCTTCTCGCCCACCACGGTGACGATGTCCTTGAGCGGCTCGGCCGCCCAGGACTCCTCGGCGGCCAGGGCCTCGCGGACGTCGGCGAGCAGCTCGGCGGCGCCGGCCTTCATCGCCTTGGTCCAGGAGTCCTCGTCCACCAGCGGGGCGTCGAGGAAGAGGAAGTCGACGTTGTCCGTGATCTCGGACAACAGCGCCACCCGGGAGTGGGCCAGGGGCGCGACGGCGTCGAACACCTGCTGGTCGAACTGCTCCGGCGTCCACGGCGCGGCCGGGGCCTGGAGCCACGGCGTGCAGGCCGCCGCGAAGTCCTCGACGCTCAGGGCGCGGATGTACTCACCGTTGAACGCGGTGAGCTTCTTGATGTCGAAGAACGCGGACGACGAGTTGATGTCCTCCACGCGGAACCGGCGCACCAGCTCGTCGAACGGGAGGATCTCCTCGTCGTTCCCGGGCGCCCAGCCGAGCAGCATCAGGTAGTTCACCATCGCGTCGGGCAGGATGCCCTCGGCGAGGTAATCCTCCAGCGCCACCTTGTCGCGGCGCTTGGACAGCTTCTGCCGCTTCTCGTTGACGATCACCGGCATGTGCGCCCACTGCGGCGGCGTCTTGCCCAGGGCCTCCCAGAGCAGCTGCTGCTTCGGGGTGTTGGGCAGGTGCTCCTCGGCGCGCATGACGAGCGTGATGTTCTCGTCGATGTCGTCCACGACGTTGGCCAGCAGGAACACCGGCGAGCCGTTGCCGCGCGCGATGACGAAGTCCTCGAGGTTCGCGTTCGGGAACGTCGGGTTGCCGCGGATCAGGTCCACCACCTGGGTCTCGCCCTCGTCAGGCGTGCGGAACCGCAGCGCGCGGCCCTCGGCGTACTCCAGGCCACGACCGCGGCAGAAGCCGTCGTAGCCGGTCTGCTGGTTCCCGGTGCGCGCGATCAGGGCCTCGCGGGTGCAGTCGCAGTAGTACGCCTTGCCCTCGGCGAAGAGTCGCTGCGCGGCGTCCTTCTGGATCCCGGCGTTCTCGGACTGGAAGTACGGGCCCTCGAAGGCCGGGTCCTCCTTACGGATGCCCAGCGCCTCCATGGCCGACAGGATGCCGTCCACCCACTCGGGCTGGTTGCGCGAGGCGTCGGTGTCCTCGATGCGCAGCACGAACGTGCCGCCCTGCTGCTTCGCCACGGCCCAGTTGAACAGGGCGGAGCGGGCGCCACCCACGTGGAACATGCCGGTCGGGGACGGCGCGAAGCGGACGCGCACGGCGGCGCCCTCGGGCGCGCCGTCGGTGGGGGTATCGGTCACGGAAGTCACGCCCACAGCCTAGGCGTTGCGGGGCCCGGCGGCGGAGCCGGGCCGACGGCGGGACGTCCGGCCGCGCCAGCCACGGACCAGCAGCCCGACGGCGTAGGCAGGCCACACCGGGATCGAAGCGACCGCGGGCCCCACCACGTAGAGCAGGCTCCACCCCTCGTCGCCCGCCGGCAGGCTCGCGGCGACGGCGGCGTAGCAGACCGCCAGAAGCACTGTCGCCAGGATGAGCCCGGTGCCCAGCGCGGCCCAGTCGCTACGTACCGCCAGCAGCCGGAGCAGCGCGGCACCGGCGAGAATCATCAGAAACGCGCCCACCGTGACGATGACCGCGCTCACGACGCCCAACCAGACCCCGCCCCACGAGAAGTCCTCGCGGTTCTGGAGGTAGACGAGCACCACTGCGGTGATGCCGAACGCCAGGGGGGTCAGGGCGAGAAAGCGCCGCATTGTCTGCACCGGACCATGATGCGTGCCGCGCTCCGGGGTGACCACGAATTGAGCTGCCCGCGCGTCGCGTCGGCCCGCCCCGCTACCGCGGTTGGCGCAGATACCGCAGGTGGCGCGGTTACCGCAGGTGGCGCGCTTACGGCAGGTGGCGCGGCTACCACAGGCGGCGCGGCTACCGCAGGTGGCGCAGGTACCGCCGCGTCGCGACCGGCACAGGCCCCAGCGGGGTCTCCGCCTGGTAGTCGAGCGGGCCGCCGTCGGACCAGCCTGCCCGTTCGTAGAACCGCCGCGCGCGGGTGTTGCCCGCCACGACGGCGAGCCACGCCTCGGGATGTCCGGCCGCCGCGATCCGGGCCTCGCCCGCGGACAGCAGGTCGGCCGCGACACCAGAGCCCCGGTGGGTCTCGGCGACGAACAGCTGCTCCAGCTCCTCGTCCCGGACGGTCACGAAACCGACGACGCGGGACTCCGCAGCCTCGGCTGGTTCGTCCACGACGGCGACCGTCGTGCCCGGCACCCGGGCCACGGCGCGCGGTCCGAACGAGTCCCGCGTGCGGGCCGCCTCCAGGGTGGCCGGTACCAGCCCGCGGTGCCCGTCGCCCCAGGCGGCGTGCCAGACATCGGCGATCGCCGGGGCGTCCTCCGGGACGGCGCGCCGGAGCTCCACGTGGCGCACCGCCAGCGGTTCGACGAGAAACCGGCCCTCGTCCTCCAGCACCACCGGCTCCGTGCGCCACCGTGGACCGGCGTACGCCGCGAGCGCCGCGGCGCCCCGCCAGCGGCTCACATAGGTGAGCGTGCCCGGGCCCGACCCGGCCGGTCTGACGACGATCTCGTCGCTCACGAACCCGTCGAGCGTGGCGAACCCCACGGTGCCCGCCTCGATGAACGCCCGGAACTCGTCGAGCAGGCCGGGCCGGACGTGCGCCGTGGAGCGCCTGATGATCATCGTCCGATCATGCTCCACCAGCCTGGTCCGGGCCAGCGTGCTCCGGGCCAGCGTGCTCCGGGGTGGTCCGGGCGCGGGCCAGGCGCACCAGCTCGGTCAGCTCGGGATCCGGCAGCGCGTCGGCGGACCACCAGCGCAGGGCCAGCGACTCGTCCGACAGCGCGGTCTCGGCGTCGGGCCCCGCGACCGCGACGAACCGCACGTCGAGGTGGTGCACCGGGCGGCCTGGGTCGCCCGTCCCGGGCCGGCAGAACGGCACGACGTGCTCGTCGAGGTGCACGGGGACGGCGTCGACCACGAGGTCGGCGATGCCCGACTCCTCGCGCGCCTCGCGGGCGGCGGCGTCGGCGAGGGTGCGGTCCCCGGGTTCGAGGTGCCCGCCGAGCTGGAACCAGCGCCGGGCCTTGGCGTGCAGGGTGAGCAGCACGCGCGCGCCGTCGTGCGAGAGCACGAGGGTCGAGGCCGTCAGGTGGTCCGGGACGGATTCACGGAGCACCCCGAAACCGGGCGTACCGGCTGCATTCTCCTCGGCGGCATTCTCCTCGGCGGACCTCTCCCCAGCGCCCTCCTCCCCTGTGGACCTCTCCCCGGCGCCGTCCTTCCCTGCGGACTCGAGGTGCGCGACGTACCGCGCCCGCAGCCGCTCCTGCTCCGACGTGGCGCCGGTCCAGGCGCGCAGGGTCGCGAGGGCGTCCCGGTGCAGGACGGCGCCGGTCTCATGGGAGGCACCCAGGTGGGACCCCGGTCCGGCACCGGAGCGGCGCGCGGGCCCGGCCGTCACGTCGTTCGCTGTGCCGTTCCCTGTGCCATCCCCTGTGCCGTTCGCTGTCTCGACCGTCACGTCAGCGGCGCCGCAGCACCGGGTTGGCCAGGACTCCGACGCCCTCGACCTCCACCTCGACACGATCGCCCTGGTCGATGCGGCCGACGCCGGCGGGGGTGCCGGTGAGGATCACGTCGCCGGGCAGCAGCGTCATCGCCTCGGAGATGTACGAGACGAGGAACGGCACGTCGAACACCATGTCGCGGGTGCGGCCGTCCTGGCGCGGTTCCCCGTTGACGCGCGAGCGCACGGCGACGTCCTCCGGGTTCAGGTCCGTGTCGATCCACGGCCCGAGCGGGCACGAGGTGTCGAAGCCCTTGGCGCGGGCCCACTGCCCGTCGGTGCGCTGGGCGTCCCGTGCGGTGACGTCGTTGGCCACGGTGTAGCCGAGGATGTACGACGGCGCGTTCTCGGGCGTGACGTCCTTGCAGACCTTGGAGATCACGACGGCCAGCTCGGCCTCGTAGGAGACCTCCTGCGTGAAGTCGGGCAGCACGATCGGGTCGTCCGGGCCCACCACCGCGGTGTTCGGCTTGAAGAACAGCAGCGGCGTCGTCGGGACGTCGCCGCCCATCTCCTTGGCGTGGTCGGCGTAGTTCTTGCCCACGCACACGATCTTGGAGCGCGGGATCACCGGGGCGAGCAGCCGGACGCCGTCGCCCAGCTCGATGCGCTCGCCGGTCGGCATGGCCGGCATGTAGAGGGGGTCGCCGCCCAGCACGGCGAGGAAGGTCTTGTCGCCCTCCTGCTGCACGAGGGCGAAGCGGGGGTCGTCTCCGGTGGTGAATCTAGCGATACGCACGGGCTCAGCGTATGCCGGACGCCGCCGTGCCCGGGAGCGGTGGGCGCCGCCCTGTCCGCTCTGCCGCCCGCTCTCCCGAGGAACCGCGACTCTCGCACGTCCGGCACAGGCGCTCTCCGGGTCGGATCAGGGGCCGGTCAGGGGCGCGGCCCAGGTGATCCCCGATGCCTGGGGCACGTCTCCTTTCCTAGCGTCTGCGAACAGGACGGCCCGCCGCGCACGGCGCCGGGCCCGGGAGGACACGGCGACGAGGAGCTCGGATGAGGAACGACCGGACCGGGGCGCGGCGGGTGCGCCTCCGCGCCGCGCGAGGCATCGCGCTCCTGACGGTGGCGGTGATCGCGTTCACCCCGGCGGCGTCGGCAGGGGCAGCGGCAGCAAGGGCGGCAGCAGCGGGGGCGGCGTCGGCAGGGGCGGCGCCCGCAAACGGAACAGGCGCTCCGTTCCGGGAGAACGTGAGCACGGCCCGGGCAGACGGCGTCGGCTCCGACGGCCGCGCGGCGGACGGAGTCGACGCCTCCGACGACGCCTTCGACGGCACGGTCGACGACGCCGTCGACGGCACGGTCGACGGCACGGTCGACGCCGCCGTCGACGCCGCCGTCGACGAGCACCTCACCGAGTACCTCCGGGTGCACCGCACCCCCGGCCTGGCGCTGGTCACGCTCGCCGACGGCGACGTGCGCGTCCGGGTGCACGGGACGACAGGTGCCGGCGAGCCGGTCGGCGAGGACACGCCGATGCGCATCGGCTCGATGAGCAAGGCGTTCACCGCGCTGGCCGTGCTGCAACAGGTCGACGCCGAGCGGTTCGACCTGGACGACCCGGTCGCGAAGCTGCTCCCCGAGCTGCATCTGGCCGACGACCGGTACCGGTCGATCACCGTGGAGCACCTGCTGACCCACCGTTCCGGCCTGGCCGCTACCGCCCTGGAGTACGCGTCCGACCCGGCGTCTGCCCCCGCGGAGACCGTGGCGCGGCTGGCCGACGAGGAGCTGGCCAGCGCTCCCGGGACGACCACCCTGTACAGCAACGCCGGGTACGCGGTGCTGGCCCGGCTGGTCGAGCGCACTACCGACGCGGACTTCGGTGACTACCTGGAGCGAGAGATCTTCACGCCGCTGGGCATGGCGTCCACGACCACGACCGACCGTTGCGACGTCGAGCCGGCGGGCCTCGCCCGGGGCTTCACGCTGTTCGGCCCCGTGCGGCTCGCGGTGCCGGAGCTCCCGCTCGCCTGCGCGGGCAGCGGCGGGATCGTCTCCACCGCGCGCGACATGGCGGCCTGGCTGCGGTTCCAGGTGGGCGAGGGCACGTCGCCCGACACCGGCGAGGTGCTGCTGCGCCCGGAGACCTTCGCCGCGTTCCACAAGGTGCCGGACGACGAGGTTCCCGACGACGAGGTGCCCGACGGTGAGGTGCCCGAAGAGAGTACGTACGGCTACGGCTGGCACAGCACGACCGCCGACACCAACGCCCCCACCAGTACCCCCGGCACCAGCGCCGCCGACACCAGCACCCCGACCACCAGCACCCCCGACAGCAGCGACACCAGGACCGACGGTGAGGGCACCAGCGAGAGGGCCCCGCTGGTCGGCCACGGCGGAACGCTGGCGACCTTCGCCTCCGGGATCGAGTTCTCTCCGCACACCGGCACCGGCGCCGTCGTGCTCGCCAACGGCGCCGGCGAACCCATGGTGCTGACGCACAACGCGATCGTCGCGGTCGACGGCGGCACGACGCTGCCGACCAGCAACCCGTTCGACATGTTCAACGCCGTGCTGTCCGGTATCGCGGCGCTCGTGCTGCTGGGCGGCGTCCTCGTCGTGGTCCGGTCCCGTCGTTGGGCCGAGCGCAGGGCTGGACGCAGGGCTGAACGCACCGCCGAAGGCAGCGCCGCCGGGACCCGGCACGCCACGGTGCTGCGGCTCGTGCCGCTCGCCCTGTTCGTGCCGCTCGGGGCAGCGCTCCCGTGGCTCGGCGCCACGCTCATGGGCGTGGGCGAACCCGTGGCCGCCTATCGGATAGTCCTGTGGCTCTACCCGGCCGTGCTGCTGCTCGGCGTGGCGATCGTGCTCGCCGCAGGCAGCGGCCTGACGGCGCGCCTGGTGCAGCTGATGCGCCTCGAACGGCCCAGGCAGGCCGGGCAGGCCAGGCAGGCCAGGCAGGCCAGGCAGGCTGGGCGGCCCACGCCGGTCACGCCCGGGCGAGGACCTCGCCGTTGAGCACCGCGAACCAGCCGTCGGGTGCGGCAGCCCACTCGCGCCAGCCCTGGGCCAGCTGTTCGAGGGCGACGTCGTCCGCGAGACCCGAGTCCTTGGCCTGCACGGCGAAGTTCGACTCCGTGCAGCGCTCGGCCCACAGGCCGCCCCACCACGTGCGGTCGTCAGGGGTGGCGTAGCACCAGACGCTCGCGCCGGGTTCGATCGTGGCGGGGTCGAACCCGGCGTCGCGCACCCAGGAGGCGAGGCGACGTCCGGCGTCGGGCTCGAAGCCGTAGGCGTGCGTGACCTCGTGGTAGAGCATGTTCCACTCGGTGAGCTCGGCGGACTCCGGGTACCAGGTCATGGCCTCGTAGTCGGCGTCGCGCACGGCGACGAACCCGCCCGGCTTGGCGACGCGCTTCATCTCGCGCAGGGCCGCCACCGGGTCGGAGAGGTGCTGGAGCAGCTGGTGGGCGAAGACGACGTCGAACGAGTCGTCCTCGAACGGCAGCTCGTAGGCGTTGGCGTGCTCGAAGGTGATGTTCTTGGTGCCGTGCGCGTCCGCGAGGCCGCGGGCGGACTCCAGCACGTCGTCGGAGGCGTCGACGCCCACGACGCTGCCCTGCGTGAGCCGCTCGGCGAGGTCCACGGTGACGGTGCCGGGGCCGCAGCCGACGTCGAGCAGCGTCATGTCGGACAGCAGGTGGGGCAGCAGGAACGCGGCGGAGTTGGCCGCCGTCCGGCGTCGGTGCGAGCGCAGCACCGACTCGTGGTGCCCGTGCGTGTACGACTCGGACTCCTTGGTCAGGTCCGTGCCGGCGCCCGGGCTGTCGGGGCTCTCCTGCCCGGCGGCACCGGTGCCGCTGGCGCCGCGGGTCAGGCTCGACAGGCTGCTGGGAGCGTCGACCGCGTCGATCGGGTCGGTGCCCGCGGGCTTGGTGCGGTCCCGGGCGGGACCGCCGCTCCCCTCGTTCGCGGGGAACCTGCCGCCGAACGTGTCGCCGAGCTTGTGGCTGGGCGCGTCGGTTCGGGCCGTGTCGATGCGAGCGATGTCGTGCTCGTTGGCGCTGCCGGTCATGGCCGCACTGTATGTGCGCCGCGCCACGCTGCACATCCGCGTTCTCATCCTTCGGGACGGCTGTCCAACAAGGCGGCCCCGGCGGGTCCCACGAGCGTCGGGCCTCGGGACGCGCAAGGATGCGCGCATGTCCACGCTTGCTCAGCCGTCCGGGGCGTCGTCCGGAGCGTCGTCCGAGGCGTCGTCCGGAGCGTCGTCCGGCCCGCTCGCCGGTTCCTCCGGCGGCGGGCTCCGGAGGCTGCGCGACAACCTGCTCGGCGGTCCGGGCCGCGTGCTGGGGGCGGACATCGCCCGGGGCGTCGCGGTGCTCGGCATGTTCACCGCGCACGTCGGGGTCACCTCGGACGACCTCGCCACGTTCGAGGGCTGGCTGAGCCTGGCGCACGGGCGGTCGTCGATCCTGTTCGCGACGGTCGCCGGGCTGTCGCTGGCACTGGTCACGGGCGGATCCCGGCCGCTGACGGGCGAGGCGATGCGCACGGCGCGCGCCCGGATCCTCGTGCGGGTCGTGCTGCTGCTGGCCCTGGTCGCGGTACTCGACCTGTTCGGCACCCGAGTGCTGCTCATCCTGGGCTTCTACGCCGCGTACTTCGTGCTCGCGCTGCCGTTCCTGCGCCTGCCGCCGGCTCGGCTGGCGGCGATCGCGGTGGCCGTCGCGGTGGTCGGACCCGTCCTCGTGTACTACGGGCCCGAGGTACTGGCCCGGGCCGGGCTGCGGGCACCCCACGACGGGTCGGGGGCCGCCACCGACTTCCTCCTCACGGGCCACTACCCCGCCTTGGTCTGGATGGCGTACGTGCTCGCCGGGCTCGCACTGGGCCGCTGCGACCTGCGGTCCCCCACGCTGCACCTCGGCCTGGTCGCGGGCGGGTTCGGGCTGGCGGCGCTGACGTCGGTCGCCTCGGCGGTCATGGTGGCCGACGCCGGCGGGCTGACCGCCGTCGAGGGGCAGGTCGCCGTGACGTCGTCGCAGTACGTGCAGCCCGCACCCGGCTGGTCCGACCCGTGGCCACCGCTGGCCGGGCTGTACCTCGAGGGGCCGCACGACGACACGACGTTCGAGGCGCTCGGCTCCGGCGGTTTCGCGCTGGGCGTGCTCGGGCTGTGCCTGCTCCTCGGGTCGGTGGCCCGGGGCGGCGGGCAGTACGGCGGGCAGTACGGCGGAGCTGACGACGGGCAAGACCATGGGAAGGAGAACGGGCTCCGGCGCATCGCACGCGGGATGGTGCTGACCGTCACCACGCCGCTGGCGGCCGTCGGTGCGCTGGCGCTGACCGTCTACTCCTTGCAGATCGTCACCATCTGGTGGTGGACGCGCACCTACTGGGACCTGCTCGACCCCGCGACCAACACGCCGCTGGGCTGGATGGTGGTGGTCACCCTCGTGCTGGCGACGGCGTGGCGGGCGCTGCTGGGCCGCGGCCCGCTGGAGCGTCTGTTCGGGTGGGTCGCCAGGCGGGCCTTCCCGGACCGGCCGACGGCCCGGAGCACCAGTTCCTAGAGCGCCACCTCGCCGACGATCGTGGTGACGGTGTCGCCGCCGACCCACACCTCGCCGTCAGGCAGCTTCTCGACGTGGACGCGGCCCGCCCGGCCCATTGCGGTCCCCTGCGACGCGACGTACGTCGACGGGAGCACGTCGCCGGCGAGCCACTGGCCGAGACCGGCGTTGAGGCTGCCCGTCACCGGGTCCTCCCCCACGCCGATGGACGGGACGAAGGCGCGCACCTCGACGGCGGGGGCGCTCTGATCCGCCGCCTGCCGGGCGGTGGCCCGGTCCGGCGCGTACTCGCCGACGACGCCCAGCTTGAGGTCGCCCATCACCACCAGGTCCGGCTCCAGGCCGAGCACGACGTCGGCATCCCGCAGCTGGACCGCCACCCAGCCGGGCCCGTTGTCCACCCAGGCCGAGCGGACGACGTCGGACACCTCGAGGCGTAGCGAGCGCGCGATCTGGGCAAGGTCGGCGTCGTCGACGGCGCCGGAACGGATCAGGGGCGGGCCGGCGAACGCGAGACGCTGCCCCGAGCCGGTGCTCTCGCGGCGGACCCGCACCATGCCCACGCCGCACTCCTGGACCACGTCCTGCCCGCGGGGGACGCCGCCGGCCTCCAGCCAGGCGTGCGCGGTGCCGAGCGTGGGGTGCCCGG
>NZ_KI911765.1:38605-41067 GCF_000515355.1 Promicromonospora kroppenstedtii DSM 19349
CGGGCGGGTCCGGACGGGCGGGTCCGGACGGGCGGGTCCGGACGGGCGGGTCCGGTCGGGATCGTCCAGCCGGGCTCAGCCCGGCAGAGTCGTCAGGCAGAGTCGTCAGGCCAGGCCGTCAGGCCAGGCAGTCAGGCCAGGCCGTCAGGCCGGGAAGATCTCGTCGAGCTCCGCGAGGTCCTCCGCCGTCGGCGTCCAGGTCCAGGCCCGGGCGTTCCCGCGGACCTGCTCGGGCCGGGTCGCCCCGGCGATCACCGACGACACCTCAGGCCGGGTCAGCAACCACGAGAACGCGACGTCCGTCTCGGTGACGCCGCGCTCGCGGCAGAAGGTGCCGAACCGGTCCAGGGCCGCCCATGGCGCCGTGTCCAGGAGCTGCTGCTTGGTCGTGACCAGGCGGGAGCCGTCGGGTCGGGCACCGCCCGTGTACTTTCCGGTGAGCAGGCCGTTCTCCAGCGGGTGGTACGGCAGCACGCCGATGCCGTACTCCCGCGCCGCGGGCAGCACCTCACGCTCCAGGCCGCGGGCCAGCAGCGAGTACTTGTTCTGCGCGGAGACGAACCGGGTCCCGCCCGTGCCGCCCGTCCCGCGAGCCACGTGCTCGGCGTCCGCCACCTGCCAGCCGCGGAAGTTGGAGTGGCCCACGTAGCGGACCTTGCCTGCGCGGACCAGGTCGTCGAGCGCGGCGAGCGTCTCGTCGAGCGGGGTCGCCGGGTCGGGGGCGTGCAGCTGGTAGAGGTCGATCCAGTCGGTGCCGAGCCGGCGCAGCGACGCCTCGGCCGCCCGCACGATGTACCGGCGCGACCCGCGAGCGCCGAAGTCCTGGCCGTTCGCGCCGTGCAGGTCGAGCCCGAACTTGGTCGCGATCAGCATGTCGTCGCGCCGGCCCCGGAGCGCGGCGCCGAGCAGTTCCTCGGACAGCCCGGGACGCGCGCCGTAGGCGTCCGCGGTGTCGAAGAAGGTCACCCCGGCGTCGATGGCGGCGTCGATCAGGGCGGTGGCGCCCTCCGCGGTCTCGGTGACGGTGCCGGTGCGGCCGAGGTTGTTGCACCCCAGGCCGACGACGGGAACGGACAGGCCGGAGCGCCCGAGGCGGCGCAGGGGGAGGTCGGACATGGTCGCACCCTACGGTGTCCGGACTGCGGGGCCGGGACCGCCGTACCCTGGACCGGTGAGCACAGTCCTCGACGGGCCGACCGCGCCCCGCGGGCGCGGCACCGTCCCGTACCCGGCCGAGGTGGCTCGCCACCCGCTCGCACAGGACGAGCCGGGTGCGCCGCCGGACGAGCCGGACGCTGGTCTGGACGCTGGTCTGGACGCTGGTCTGGACGCCGAGCCGAATGCTGGTCCGAATGCTGGTCCAGACGCCGGCCCGGTGTCCGCTGTGGACACCGCTCGGGACCAGGCAGTCCTGCCGCCCGACGAGTGGCTGGCCCTCGCGACCGCGCACGCCGAGCGCGCCGACGCGCTCACGGCGGTATGGCGCGCAGCGCGCGCGGAGGGCCGCAAGCACGCGATCGAGGATTTCCTCTTCACCTACTACCCGACGCGGATCGCGCACCTGCGCCGCTGGCATCCGGGCGCAGGCGTCGCGCTGCTGCTGCCACGCACCGGCGTGACAAGCCCGGCCGACGGCGGGAGCTCGAACGGCAGCGGCGCGAACAACGGCGCCCCCGACCCGGACGACCGCACGACCTTGCGCTGGCACCGGACGACACGGCTCGACGGCGCTGCCCACGGCGGCGCCAACTACGACGGCGCCGCCCACGACGGCGCCAACTACGACGGCGCTGCCCAGGACGGCGCTGGCCAAGACGTCGTCGACCTGGACGCCGCAGCATTCCTGGCCGACCGGGGCGACACCGTGCGGTACGTCCGCGACCTGCTCGCGGCGACGTCGTCGCGCCCAGGGACGTTCGGCTGCTTCGGGCTCCACGAGTGGGCGATGGTCTACCGCGACCGGGAGGCGGGCCGGGACCAGCGACACCCACTGCCGCTCCGGCTCGGGCACGCGGGCACCGACGCCGTGGTCGAGGCCAACCCCGTGCGCTGCTCGCACTTCGACGCGTTCCGGTTCTTCACGCCGGAGGCGACGCCGCGCAACCAGCTCCAGCCGACCCGTGCCGCGCAGGTCGGCATGGAGCAGCCGGGCTGTCTGCACGCCAACATGGACCTCTACAAGTGGTGCCTCAAGCTCGGTCCGGCCGTGCCCGGGGACCTGCTGCTCGACGCGTTCGAGCTGGCCCGGGACATCCGGTGGACCGACATGGCGGCGTCCCCCTACGACGTCTCCGGGTACGGCGTCCCGGCCGTGCAGATCGAGACGCCGCAGGGCAAGGCCGAGTACGTGCGGCGACAGCGCGAGTTCGCGCAGCGGTCCGGTGAGCTCCGGCTCCGGCTGCTCCGGGCCTGCGACGCGGTGCTCGACGCGGCACCCGCCGAGTCGTAGCCGGCCGGTGCCG
>NZ_KI911765.1:41167-41283 GCF_000515355.1 Promicromonospora kroppenstedtii DSM 19349
CTCCGAGAGGTTGGTCCACCGGGCGAAGTCAGCCAGCTGCTCGTCGGTGAGGCCTTCGGCCCCGTGCACGACGGCGACGGGATTGCCGGCCGTCGGCTGCGCGGAGAAGACGTTGA
>NZ_KI911765.1:41383-55521 GCF_000515355.1 Promicromonospora kroppenstedtii DSM 19349
GCCGCGTCTGCCGACCGCCCGCCGCCGACACACCGGCCGGCGGTCGCACTGCCCTGCCGTCGCACTGCCCCGCCGTCGCAGCCCGCCGTCGGACCGCCCCGCGGTCGCACCATCTCACCCAAGACGCGCCCCGAACTGCTTACACGTACCCGCACCCGAGTACGTAGTTGCCCTACTTGTCGCCGGGTACCGCCGTTTTCTAGCGTCGGATCGTCGCACCCAAGCACTCAGGAGCAGTCCAGGCAATTCCCAACTTCAGATCACGAGGTGAGCGCCATGAGAGCAACCGCACCGCACACACCCGTCACCCGAGTCGTGCTCGGCATCTTCGCCGTGCTGGCCCTGACCCTGACGGCACTGGTCGCCACACCCAGCGCCATGACCCCCAGGGCCGAGGCCCACGGCTGGGTCGTCTCTCCGCCGAGCCGCCAGGACCACTGCGCCAAGCGGACCGTGAGCTGGTCCTGCAACGGCGTCGAATGGGAGCCGCAGAGCGTCGAGGCGCCGAAGGGGTCCATGCTCTGCTCGGGCGGCAGCCGCTTCACGACGCTCGACAACGCCTCGCTGGCCTGGCCCCGCACGAACATCGGCAGCACGCACACCTTCCAGTGGACACTGACCGCGTTCCACCGCACGGCCAGCTGGGAGTACTTCGTGGACGGCCGGCTGTTCAAGACCGTGAACGACAACGGGGCGACGCCGCCCGCGACCGTCACCCACACACTCTCGGGCCTGCCGAGCGGCAACCACACGATCCTCGCCCGGTGGAACGTGTACGACACCGCGATGGCGTTCTACGCCTGCATGGACGTGAACGTCGGCGGCGGGTCCAGCGCCGCCAAGACCGCTGTCGACGCCGACCGGCAGTTGGGCGGAGGGCGCCTGCTGGCCGCGCAGCTGTAACGGTTCGCTGAGGCCGGAACGGCAGCAGAGACCCAACCGCATGAAGGTCCGCACTGAGCGGCCGGTGTCCCGACTCGGGGCAGCGGCCGCTCTCGCGTTCAGCGACCGGCCGGGCGCCGACCCAAGGCCGATCGGACGCCGCTCCGGGGATCAATCGGACGCCGCTCCAAACCCGTTCCGGAGCCATCCCGGAGCCAACCCGGGGTCGATCCAGGGTCAGCGAAGTGACGAAATACGGGGAACCGCGTACGAATTCACCCTCATTGTCAGCAACGCGAACATTTCCTAGGTTCGACGCCATCACCGAATTTCACCCGCTGGTCCACCGCAGCCCCGGCAGACCGCCGAGCCACGCCTGGACCGGCAGTCCCGTTCGAACTACGGAAGGCATCACCGTGAATCGCGCACGCACCGCCAGCCCGCCGACCCGACTCCTGCTCTCCGCGCTCGCCGCCCTGGCACTCGCAGGAGCCTTCCTCGTCTCCGCCCCGAACGCCCTGCTGCCGCAGGCGCAGGCTCACGGCTGGATCACCAGCCCGCCGAGCCGCGCGGACCACTGTGCCACGGGTGCCGTGAGCTTCGACTGCGGCGGCCTCCAGTACGAGCCGCAGAGCGTCGAGGCACCGAAGGGCTCCACCCAGTGCTCGGGCGGCAGCGGCTTCACCGTGCTCGACGACGACTCCCTGGCCTGGCCGCGCACCACCATCAGCGGCAACACCACGTTCCGCTGGCAGATCACCGCCCGGCACTCCACGTCCACCTGGGAGTACTTCGTCGACGGCCAGCTCTTCAAGACGTTCGACGATGGCGGCGCACAGCCCGGTGCGACCGTCGAGCACACGCTGAGCGGCCTGCCCGCGGGCGACCACACCATCTTCGCCCGCTGGAACATCGCCGACACCGTGAACGCGTTCTACCAGTGCGTCGACGTGACGGTGTCCGGTTCGGCCGCGGCCGACGCCCCGGCAGAGTCGGGCTCACAGGCCCCAGCCGCCCTCGGCACGAAGAAGCTGGGCCCAGGCGCCCTGAGCGCGGTCTGACGGGACCCGACCTTCCATACCGGACCGCATGACCGGACCAGATCACACCGTCCGGAGCGCACCGTCCAGCGCACCGTCCACCGCACCGTTCCGTTCTGGGCCGGGTGGCTGACGCCATCACACGTGTCGGACACCCGGCCCGGACGCGTTCCAAGCGCTCGCGAGGTGGCGGCGCCCGCAGAGGGGCAACGCTCACATGGTGCTCATGCAAGGCCCACACGCGAGGCCCTCGCACAAGGCCCACACGCGAGGCATTCACGCGTGGCCCTCATTCAAGGGTGGGCTCACACCGCGGCGGCGCCCACGCGTTGACGACCACCTGAGCAACTGGCGCCTCGGGTTGCCCAGTACCCGCCCGCGCTGTGAACCCGGAGCCATTTTTCACCCGCTCTATGGGACGATAGGTCCGTGTCGAGCGCTCTTGTCGGCATCAGTCCGACGCCCGTCCAAGTACCACCCGTCGTGCACATCCTGGCCGGACGACTGCGGCCCGGCACGACGGTCGTTCCCGTGTGGCGCAACGAGTACGGCGGTTTCACCGCTCGCCTTGAGGACCGGCGGAAACCACCGGGCGCAGCGACTTCCCGGTCAGCACCGGATCCGTTCCCCGGGAGTCCGCACTCCAGCGGCCAGCGCCTCCGGAATCAGCACTCCGGGGGCCAGAACGTCGGGATTCCGCCCCGTGAGCACCGGTACGCCAAGAGCTCGTACCTCAAGTGGGTGCCCCGTTTCTCGTCCTGCCCCGACCCGGTCGCCGAGGCCGACCGGCTCGTCTGGGCCGGCACATTCACGGCGGTCCCCCGGGTGCTCGACGCCGGGCGCGACGCACACGGCGCCTGGCTCCTGACCGAGGCTGTCCATGCGGACGACGCGATCGCGACTTCCGCCATCGAGCCCCGGTGGCGGACCCTCGCCCAGCGGTCGGCGATCGCAATCGGGATGGGCCTGCGCCGCTTCCACGATGCGCTCCCGACGGATACCTGCCCGTTCGTCCGCACCGCGGAGCTGAGGGTCGCGGCCCTGCAAGGTAATGGCCTCGGGCCGGCCGTTGCCTTGGAGACGTTCGCAGTCCCGGCGACATCCCCAGTCCCAGCGAAATCCACAGTCCCAGCGACGTCCGAGGCGCCCGCGACGTCCGCAACGTCCGCGGCGCCCGGGATCACCGAGCCCGCGCTCCGCTCGGGGGCTTCAGCAGTCCCGGTGCTCCCCGGAAACCCACCGTCCGAGCCCGCTGCTTCCGCCGGACCTACCTCACTCTCCGCATCCTCCTCGTCGGCCGCGCCTCCCGCATCCGCCGCGCCTCCCGCATCCAGCGCGTCCTTCACCTCCCCCACATCCCCTACACCCTCCACGTCCCCCACATCCCCTACACCCTCCACGTCCCCCACGTCCTCCACGTCCTCCATGCCCTCCGGACCGGACCACGTCCGGTTTCCCGCCGCCCTGGCCGACCCGCCGCCCGTCGACCGCCTCGTCGTGTGCCACGGCGACGCCACGGTCCCGAACACCCTGCTGGACGGCGCCGGCCGGTTCGCGGCTCACGTCGACGTCGGCGACCTGGGCGTGGCCGACCGCTGGTCGGACATCGCCGTCACCACGCGCAGCGTCACCCGCCGTTACGGCCCCGGCCTGGAGCCGCTGGTGCTGGCTGCCTACGGCGTTGCGCCCGACCCCGAACGCACGGCCTACTACCGGGCCTTGTGGGACGCCGAGGAGGCGGTCCGGGTACGCCGCGCGGAACGCCCGCGCCGACGGACCGGCCCGCATCACCTGCGTCGCGCGTCGTAGACCCGGTGCATCACGAGCTCGATCGGGCCGCGCGGCCACCGCCGCAGCCACAGGGGCGCCGCCACCATGAGGATCAGCGAGATGACCGCCCAGATCAGAACGACCTGCCACGCGTCGCCGCCCGCGAGGCCGAGACCCCAGTCGTAACAGATCGCCGAGGCAAGCACGTTCTGCAGCACGTAGCAGGACAGCGCCGTCCGACCGATCCCCTCGACGCCGCGCCGCAGCAGGCCGGGCCTGCTCCCCGACCCGCTCCCCGACCCGCTCGCCGGTCCGCTCGCCGGTCCGCTCGCCGTATGTGCTCGGGCGACGAGCGTGGTGCCGAGCGCGAGGATGCCCAGCGCCACCAACGGCGGGACCAGGTACCGGTCGACGAGCACCCAGGTCGGCCCGGCCCAGGTCGTCAGCGCGTTCAGCGGAATGCCGAACCCGAGCCCGGCCCACGCGAGCCGACGGCGCAGCCGCGCGCCGTCCGGCGTCGTGGAGAACATACCGGCACGCACGAGACGCGAGCCCACCAGGAACAGCACAGTGGCCGACGGCACGATCAGCAGCAGTTCGATGCGGAACACGTCCATGTAGGTGAGTCGCACCAGAACCTGGTCCAGCCAGCTCGCCGTCGACAGGGACGCCCCGCCCCCGGTTCCCGACGCACCAGCCGTAGACGCACCGGCCGCGGGCTCACCAGCCGTGGACCCGTCTGAGGTCACTGCCAGGAGCGCGGTGAGGCCAGCGATCGCCACGACGTAGACGCCGGCCACCACGCCGCCCCAGACCCGCACCGCCCTGTTGCTCCGCCCGATCAGGTAGGCGGCGAGCACGGACGCGATCGCATACCCCATCAGCACGTCGAACTCGAAGACGAGGACGTAGTGCAGGAAGCCCTCGACCAGGAGGATCCCGGCGCGCAGCAGGTACCGGCCGGGCCACGGCATGCCGCGCCGCACCATCGACCGGTACTGCAGCTCCAGCCCCACCCCGAACAACAGCGTGAGCAGCGCGAGGAACTTCCCGTTGGACAGGGCCTGCAGCACCGTCCGCGCCGGGTCGTCCGTCGCGAACCCGTCCGAGATCCACGCGGCGGGGCCGCCCGGGGTGCTGAACAGCCAGACGTTGCTGGCGAGTGTGCCCAGGATCGCGATCCCCCGCAGGACGTCGAGCGCGAGGATGCGCCCGGTCGCCCCCGTTGGGCCTGACGACACCGTCGCCGGCTGTGCCGAATCCGGCAGGGCTGTATTCGGCAGGGCTGTATTCGGCAGGGCTGAATCCAGCAGAGCTGGATCCGACAGAGCTGAATCGGGCAGGGCTGACCCCGGCAGCGATGACCCCGGCGGTGCCGATGCCTGCGGTACCGATGCCTGCGGTGATGACGTGCTCGACGACGGGTTGGTGACCATGGTCCGAGCCTGTCCCGGACGCACCGCGGCCGCGTCAGCCGTTCGGGCGATCTGGGCGGGCGCACATACATCCTTCGGCGGAGGCGAAACCGGCACACCGCACGCGCGCGGAATTCACCTCGTGGTCAGGCGACCCGGTCTGCGACGCTGGCCCCATGACCATCCCCACCGAAGCGGCCTCGGTGCCCGACGTCGTGCGTGACCTGGCCGGCGACGGACTCATCACCCCGGCCTGGCGCAACGAGCTGGGCGGCCTCACGTTCCGGGTCGACCCGGGCGGCCAGCACCACCCCTACTTCGTCAAGTGGATGCCGTACAACGACCGGGCCACGACCGAAAGGGTCGACCTGACCAACGAGGCCGCCCGGATGCGGTGGGCAGCGCCGTACACGCCGGTGCCGCAGGTCCTCGAGGTGGGGTCCGACGACGAGGCACAGTGGCTGGTCACGGTCGCGATGACCGGCCGCTCCGCCGTCGACCCGCACTGGCTGGCGAAGCCCCAGACCGCGGCCCGGGCCATCGGGGCCGGGCTCCGGGCGATTCACGACGCCCTGCCGGTCGAGGAGTGCCCGTGGACCTGGAGCGTCGAGGACCGGATCGCCGTCGCCGAGGACCGTGCCGCACGGGGTCACGCTGCCGTCGGCTGGTCGGTAGAGGCGCGGACCCGAGCCGCCGATGCTCCCGACCACGACCGCCTCGTGGTCTGCCACGGTGACGCCTGCGCGCCCAACACCCTGCTCGACGACGACGGCGCGTGGGCCGGGCACGTGGACCTCGGCGGCCTCGGCGTCGCCGACCGCTGGGCCGACCTCGCCGTCGCGACCTACAGCCTCGCCTGGAACTACGGCGAGGGTTACGACCACCTCGTCTATGAGGGCTACGGCATCGACGAGGACCCGGACCGTGTGGCCTACTACCGCTTCCTGTGGGACCTCGGATGAGCGGGGCAACGGTCGACGACGTCGCCCCGGGGCTGCTCGTCGTGACCGGCCCGCCCGGCTCGGGCAAGTCCACGGTCTCCGAGGCCCTGGCCGACCTCTGGGAACCGAGCGTGCTGGTGGAGGGCGACGCCTTCTTCCGGTTCCTGCGGCGGGGGATGATCCCGCCGTGGCTCCCGGAGTCGCACACCCAGAACGACACGACCGTCCGCGCCGCGGCGGCCGCCGCAGGCGGCTTCGCAGCAGGTGGCATGGCCGTGGTCTACGACGGCGTGATCGGCCCCTGGTTCCTGCCTGCGTTCGCCCGGCTGAGCGGCGTCGAGGCGCTCGACTACGTGGTGCTGCTGCCGCCCGTGGAGACCTGCCTGAAGCGGGTCGAGACGCGCACAGGCCACGGTTTCACGGATCTCGACGCAGCCCGGCACATGCACGAGGACTTCGTCCGGGCGACGCTCCCCGGCGCGGTCGACCCCGCCGGCTCGCTCAGCTCAGAAGGCCCAGCCGGCTCGGCCCCCTCGCTACGCCCCGCCGGCCCGCCGGGCGTCGTACTGCGCGATCTGCCGGACGACGTCGCCGGGGTAGCCGAGGCGATCGTCGCCGCCATGGCCTCGGGCAGGACCCGCTACATCGTCGAGGACTGATCCCCGGTTCGCCCTGTTCCTTCGGCCCGCTCGATCCGCTCAGCCTGCCCGACCCGCTCAGCCGGCCCGACCCGCTCAGCCAGCCCGATCCGGTCGGTCCGCCGATCCGCTCAGCCGGCCCGACCCGCTCAGCCGGCCTGGGCCGCCGTCGCCTGGTTGGCCCGCCGCGCGCGGTGGGCGGCCTGGGCATTGCGGTTGCTGCAGGTCGTGGAGCAGTACCGACGCGACCGGTTGCGAGACAGATCGAGAACGATCCCCTCGCAGTCGTTGTCGGCGCACACCGCGAGGCGGGAGAGCTCGTCGTCGCGGATCACGTCGACCATCGCCATCGCCGTCTCGACCAGGATGCGGGCGGCGAGGGGCGCATCGCTCGGCACGGCGTGGATGTGCCAGTCGGCCGGCGGGTGTCGCACGAGCTGCGGCACCGCGCCGGCGTCGGCAAGCATCTCGTTCACGAGACCGGCCGCCGAGTCGCGGTCCGCTGTGAGCAGCTCGCGTAGTCGAGGCTGCAGGCCGAGCACTTCGTCCAGCTCTGCCTGGGTGCTGTCGTGGCGGCCCGTGTACCCCTGCCCGGCGAAGAACTCGTCGAGGTCCGCCACCGTCGAGATCGAGACCGGTGGCTCAGCCGCGTTCACGAGCACGACGGCGGCCTGGAGCGATTCCTCGGTGTCATGAGTGAAAACCACATTGACACATTACTCGACCCACCCGTAGCGTCAGGACTCATGGGCGCTGTGACACCTGACACCAACGAGCCGGGCATCTCCGGGCCGGGCACCTCAGAGCTGGGAATCATCGCGCCTCGCGTTCCGAGCTCCGGCATCCTTGGGTCGGGCGTCGCGCCCCGGAGCGGACTTCTAGCGAACAGGCGGCGGTTCGCCCCCTCCGGACCGTCACGACACCTCACCCTGGGCCTGCTGTTCGCCGGCGCGTCCGCCGTGGCATTCAGCCTGTCCGGGGTGTTCGCCAGCGGCCTCCTCGACACCGGGTGGAGTCCCGGGGCGATGGTGCTGGTGCGCGTGGCGATCGCGACCCTGGTGGTGCTGCCGCTCGGCATCGTGTCGCTGCGCGGTGACTGGCGACCCGTGCGGAAGAACCTCGGGCTGATCGCGGTCTACGGCGCGGTGTCGGTCGCGGGCTGCCAGTTCGCCTACTTCTCGGCGGTCCAGCACATGCCGGTCGGCCCGGCGCTGCTCATCGAGTACACGGCCCCGGCGGCCGTGGTCCTCTGGTTCTGGCTGCGACACGGACAACGCCCGACCCTGGCCACGATCGGCGGCACGCTGCTCGCAGCCGTCGGGCTGGTGCTCGTGCTGAACCTGGTCTCGGGCGCGCCGGGAGCCGCCGCCGTCGATCCGGTCGGAATCGCCTGGGCCCTGGTGGCGATGCTCGGCGTCTCCACCTACTTCGTCATCAACGCGGACGTCGACACGGGTCTGCCGCCGCTCGCCCTCGCCGCCGGGGGCCTGACGACGGCCACCGTGGCTCTGGGTGCGCTCGGCGCGACCGGGCTGATGCCGCTCGAGTACAGCACGGCACCGCCGGTATACGCGGGCACGGCGGTGCCCTGGTGGTTGCCGGTGGTCGGCTTGGGCATCATCACCGCCGGCTTCGCGTACGTCGCCGGGATCGCTGCAGGCCGCCTGCTCGGCCCCCGGCTGTCGTCCTTCGTCGGGTTGTTCGAGGTCGTGTCCGCCATCGGCTTCGCCTGGCTACTGCTGGGTGAGCTGCCACAGCCGATCCAGCTCGTGGGCGGCGCGCTGATCCTCGCGGGGGTGATCGCGGTGCAGGCCGGCGAGAAGCGCGTCGATGCGAGCCCGGCCAACGCGCCAGCAGGTGACCAGGCAGCGGGTGACCAGGCAGCGAGCGACCAGCCAGCGAGTGACCAGCCAGCGAGTGACCAGCCGACCGGCATCACGCAGACCGAAGCTCGGTAGAGAGACCAGACACAGCCCCAAGCGATACCGGGGCCATACCGGGCGATACCAGGCGCTGCCAACGCCACATGCGCTGCCTGCCAGACACTGCCTGTCGGACACTGCCTGCCGGACACTGCCTGCCGGACACTGCCTGCCGGGCACCGCAGGATGCTGCCGGCGTAACAAGCGCCGCCCACCGGCGCCGCAGCCGTTGCCGAGCGCCATGAGCGATGCCAGGCGCCGCCAGGGCGCCGTCACGCAGCCCAGTCCGGCGGCCCGCCCGGACCGAGGGGGAGCGCCGCCTCGGCCGGTGCAGCGGGATCTGCGATCGTCCGGCCGTGCCGGTCCCGGAAGGACCACCCGCCGACGCCCTCGCGCCAGCGCATGGTGACGTCGGTCGTGTCGACCAGATCGTGATGGTGGTAGCAGAGCAGGGCACCGTTGGCCACGGAGGTCTCACCGCCGTCGGCCCAGTGCCTCACGGCATGGTGGACCTCGCAGCGGGACGGCGGCTGGTCGCACGACGGATAGACGCAGTGCCGATCTCGGGCGATGACCGCTCGGCGCATCTGGCCGGTCACCGTCCGGTGCGCCCGTCCGATGTCGAGCACCGCGCCGTCCGGGCCGAAGACGACCCGCGTGATGGCACTGTCGCAGGCCAACCGACGGAAGAGGCTCCTCGGGATGACGCTGTCGCGCCCGTCCCCGGTGAGTGTCGGCGGGATCGACTCGAACGCTGCACCCGACCGCACGGAAGCGGCTCCCCCGCTACCAGTAGCCCGACGCGCGCCCCGCCCCCGCCGCGGACCCGGACCCTGCCCCGGACCGGCGGGGCCGCCCATACCAGCGACGCCGGCAGGACCACCACAGCCAGCGACGCCGGCAGGACCACCACAGCCAGCGCCACCGGCACCGGCACCAGCACCAGCACCAGCACCAGCACCAGCACCAGCACCAGCATCCTCGCTTCCAACCCTCGCGACCAGGCGTTCCATCTCGTCGAGCGACACCAGTACGCTGATCTGCGGCCGCACCGCGGACCCCGAACCGGTACGACCGTTGTCGAGCGCGGAGCGCGCAAGGTCCGCGAGCGCCTGCGCGCGCCGCTGGGTCGCCGTCCGGTCGTCGCCCGGCGCTGGCTTGCCCATCACGGACCCGAGGGCCGCGCTCAGCGCGTGACCGTGCTCGTCGGTGAGGAACCCCCTGACGTGGAAACCGTCGAGAGTCTTGGAGAGCTCGAGGTGCTCGCGCTCCTTCGCGATCCGGTAGCCCCGCTCGTCGGCGTCGGGGTCCGCTTGGTCGGCGAACCGGTCGACGATGCGCCGGAAGCCGTCCGGAGTGTTCAGGTCGATGTGGGTCAGCAGCAGTTCTTCGCCCGTCATCGTCACGCCGGTCGGTCCGGCGTCACCATCAGCAGCGTCACCATCAGCAGCGCCACCATCAGCGTTCTCGTCGCCAGCACCCCCGGCGGCCTCGCCGTCGTCGGGCCCAGCTCCCCCGGTCACCTCGAGCTCGGTCACGCCGGGGTCCACCAGGATCTCTTCGGCGAGCGCCTCCGCGCGCAGGTCCGAGGTCGGCGCCTTGTCGATCATCGCGCGCAGCTGCTCGGGTCCCACCCGGCCGGCCAGGGCGCCGGCGAGGGTGGCCGGCAGGTGCGCGGCGAGCCGACGTCCGGCTTTCACGTCGCGGCTCGCCGTGCCGAACCGCACGCCTTCTCGCCGGGAGAGCCACGCAGGGAACGTCCTCGACCCGTCGGTCGCCCACAGGCCGTGTGCCTCGATCCTGGGCAGCCAGGACACCCGCAGCACATCGAGGCGGTGCACCGCCCTGCGGAGCACCGGCGACAGGACCGTGAGCCGGTCCGCCACCTCACCGACACCAACACCAACACCAGCACCAGCACCAGCACCAGCACCAGCACCAGCCGACTCCAGCACGTCCAGCGCCTCCGGGCCTGCCACCTCCACGAGCTCGTCGACGATCCGCCCCAGGTCGGCGACGACGTCCGCCACCCCACGCGGGGAACCCGCCCCGCCTCCCGCCGGAGGCATCGCCTCGAGAACCACGGCCGTCACCTCCTTCGCACACCACCACGACCCGAACAGGACCGTGCCAGAACCGGGCCGGAACCGGGCCAGAACCAGAACGAGCACCAGATCGAGCCCGAGGAAACAGCCACCAGAGCCTCGATCCATCACCACCGTAGAGAACAAACGTCCACCACAACGCCCAGAACTGAAATCTGTGCACAACTCGTCAATGACGCCCCCTGTGGTCGCACTCCCTCGGCGCAACTACGGCACGACGGTCTCCCCACCACGCGAACACCTCGCCCGTAACAGCGAGCCCACCCGACATCGTCGTCCCGCTTCACCCCCTGCAAGAATGGGCGGCATCATGACCGCGCCCTCCTCGACGACGTCGACAACCTCGACCCCCACCTCCGCCGACCGACCCGCCACGTCGGGCGCCCCGAGGCCGGCGGGGACCTTGATCCCCTACCTGCCCGCGCCCACGGGCAAGGACCCCGATCCGGACGTCCTGTTCGAGAAGTTCGGCGAGTGGGCCGCGGCGGGTGGGCGCGCGCTCTACCCGCACCAGGAGGAGGCCCTCCTGGAGGTCATGACGGGCTCCCACGTGGTTCTCGCGACCCCCACGGGTTCCGGCAAGTCGATGGTCGCGATGGGTGCGCAGTTCGCCGCCCTGGCCGCGCACCGGTCCGGGCGCGGCGGGCGCACCTACTACACGGCCCCGCTCAAGGCGCTGGTCAGCGAGAAGTTCTTCGACCTGGTCGCCGCGTTCGGCTCGAAGAACGTCGGCATGATGACGGGTGACTCCGCGGTGAACCCGGACGCCCCGATCATCTGCTGCACCGCCGAGATCCTCGCGAACCTCGCCCTGCGGCGCGGCGACGCCGCCGACGAGACGGACACCGCCGCCGACGACGACACGATCGCCCAGGTCGTGATGGACGAGTTCCACTACTACGGCGACCCGCAGCGCGGCTGGGCGTGGCAGGTGCCGCTGCTGGAGCTCACGAACACGCAGTTCATCCTGATGAGCGCCACCCTCGGTGACACCACCCGCCTCCGCGAGGACCTCGAGGAGCGCACGGGTCGGCCGGTCGCCGAGGTCGCGGGCGCCGAGCGCCCCGTGCCGCTCACCTTCTCGTACGTGGTCGAGCCGCTGACCGAGGTGATCCAGGAGCTGGTGACCACGCACCGCGCCCCGGTGTACGTCGTGCACTTCACCCAGAAGGACGCCGTCGACCGCGCACAGTCGCTGCTGTCGATGAACGTCTCCAGCAAGTCCGAGAAGGAGGCGATCATCGCGGAGATGGGCGCCTTCCGTTTCGGCACCGGGTTCGGCAAAATCCTGAGCAAGTTCCTGCGGCACGGCGTGGGCGTGCACCACGCGGGCATGCTGCCCAAGTACCGCCGCCTCGTGGAGCGCCTCACGCAGAAGGGCCTGCTCAAAGTCGTCTGCGGTACCGACACCCTCGGCGTCGGCATCAACGTGCCGATCCGCACGGTGCTTCTGACGAGCCTCGTGAAGTTCGACGGCGAGCGCATGCGGCACCTCAGCGCTCGCGAGTTCCACCAGATCGCCGGACGCGCGGGCCGCGCCGGGTACGACACCGTGGGCGAGGTGCTGGTCATGGCGCCCGAGCACGTCATCGAGAACCGCAAGCTCCTGGCCAAGGCCGGCGACGACCCGAAGAAGCTCAAGAAGATCGTCCGCAAGAAGGCGCCGTCCGGCAGCGTGAACTGGACCGATGCCACGTTCGAGCGCCTGCGCGACGCCGATCCCGAGCCCCTGGTCTCCCAGTTCCGCGTTAACCACGCGATGGTGCTCAACGTGCTGGCCCGCGCCTCCAGCCACGGCACCGGCACCGGCCCCGGTCACACCGCCCCGACCGACCCCGTGGACGCGATGCGCCACCTCCTGACCGCCAACCACGACTCGGAGACACAGCAGGCCGAGCACGTGCGGCAGGCCTTCCGCATCTACCGCTCGCTGCGGCTCGCGGGTGTCGTGGAGAAGGTCCGGGTGCCGGACGCCGACGGCCGGCACCGTCCGTCGGCCCGCCTCATGGTGGACCTCCCACGCGACTTCGCGCTGAACCAGCCCCTGTCGCCGTTCGCCCTGGCCGCCATGGACCTGCTTGACGTCGAGAGCCCCACGCACGCGCTCGACGTCGTCTCTGTCATCGAGGCGACGCTCGACGACCCCCGTCAGGTGCTCATGGGCCAGCAGAACCGGGCGCGGGGCGAGGCCGTCGCCGCCATGAAGGCCGAGGGGCTGGAGTACGAGGAGCGCATGGAGCTGCTGGAGGAGGTCACGTGGCCCAAGCCGCTGGCCGACCTCCTCGAACCCGCGTTCCAGACCTATCGCCGCACCAACCCGTGGGTGGCCGACGCCGAGCTCTCGCCCAAGTCCGTGGTGCGCGACATGGTCGAGAAGGCCATGACGTTCGCCGAGATCGTGAGCGTGTACGGCCTGGAGCGCACCGAGGGCGTGGTGCTGCGCTACCTCGCCGACGCCTTCCGGGCCGTGCGTCAGGTGGTCCCCGACGAGCACCGCACCGAGGAGGTGCAGGAGATCATCGAGTGGCTCGGCGAGCTCGTGCGCGGCGTGGACTCCTCGTTGCTCGACGAGTGGGAGCGCTTGGCCAATCCCGTGGATGACGATGCCGACCTCGTGACCGACGGCGAGCTCGCCGACGCCGGCGCCGAGGCACCGGCGCGACCCGTCACCGGGAACCCGCGCGCGTTCCGGCGCCTGGTCCGCAACGCGATGTTCCGGCGCGTCGAGCTGATCGCACGCGAGGCCTACCCGGCACTGGCCGCACTGGACCAGGGCTGGGACGCCGACGCGTGGGGCGACGCGCTGGATCCCCTGTTCGACGAGCAGGGCGACGACGCCGTCGGCATCGGACCGGAGGCGCGCTCGGCCGCGCTGCTCACGATCCTCGAGCCAGGTGCGGAGCTGCCGACCGGCGGCAGCGGCAGCAGCGGCGGCGGTACGGGCTCGGGCGGGCAGGACGGCGTGAGCGGCCGGGTCGAGCCCGGCACGTGGTGGGTGCGGCAGGTGCTCGACGACGCCGACCGCAACCGCGACTGGGCGATCACCGCGCTGATCGACCTGGCGGCGAGCGACGAGGCCGGCGAGGTCGTGCTGACCGTGCTGTCCGTGGGCCAGATCTAGACCGACCGCCTCTAGACCGACCGCCGAGCCAGGCGCCCGACGACACCCGGAACATTTCCCGGGTGATTTACCGTCTATTTACCCCAGTTCGGCCGTGGCATAAACTCCGGTATTGAAGATCCGGTCAGCAGTGCCGCTCGGGCGCTGCCTGGACACAGGAGTGCCAATGACGACGCACCTGCCCTCTCCCGACCGCTCCAGCCTCCGACGAACCCGACGCCGCCCTCGGAGCGCCCGCCACGCGCTCGCCCCACGCCCCCTCAGCAACTACCTGGCGGGCAGGTTCGCCGCCTGCCTCGCCACG
>NZ_KI911765.1:55621-56609 GCF_000515355.1 Promicromonospora kroppenstedtii DSM 19349
CGGCGGCCTGCCGCTCGCGGACCGCCGCCACCATCGCGCGCGTGCGCGCCCCGGACTCCTCGAGCCGCTCGACGCGCACGCGTCCGGAGACGACGGCCCGGCTCAGTGCGTCGTACGACTCGGTGTACAGGCCGGGGTCGAGGCCCAGGCAGAGCAGGTCGGCCCCGGCCTCGATCGCGCGGACGGCGGCCTCGCCGACCGAGCCCGTGAGCTGGTGCAGCGCGCCCATGTCCAGGGCGTCGGTGATGATCGGGCCGTCGTGGCCGAGGTCGCGCAGCAGGCGCGTCGCCGCCGGCTCCAGGGACGCGGGCGCCGGCCCGAGCGCGGGGAACAGCACGTGCGCCGTCATCACCGCATCCAGCCGGGACTGGTCGAGCCCAGCCCGATCCAGCCCAGCCCGATCCAGCCCGGCTCGCTCCACGTCCATTCGCCCCACGTCCGCTCGCCCCTCAGGACACAGCGCCCGTGCGAACGGCACGAGGTCGCGTTCCCGCACCACGTCGAGCGGTTCGTCCACCACGGGCAGGCTCACGTGCGAGTCCACCGTGGTGGCGCCGTGGCCGGGGAAGTGCTTGCCGCACACGCCCACGCCGGCGCTGCGCACGCCACGGGCGAACGCGATGCTGTGCCGCGCGACGGCGTCGGGCGTGGTGCCGAACGCGCGCACCCCGATCACGGGGTTGTCGGGTGCGGAGACGACGTCGAGCACCGGGCCGAGCAGCAGGTCGATGCCGGTGGCGGCGAGCACGCGGCCGAGCGCCCGCCCGGCGTCCAGCGAGACGGCGGTGGGCAGCTCACCGAGCGCGGCCGCCCCGGGCAGGGACGAGCCGTCGGCCGCCTCCAGCCGTGACACGTCGCCGCCCTCCTCGTCGACGGCGATGACAAGGTCCGGCGAGATCGCGTGCAGGGCCGCCGAGAGCGCCGCCGTGGTCGGGACGTCCGGCGTGTTCCGCGCGAAGTAGACGACGCCGGCGAGCCCGGCCCGGGC
>NZ_KI911765.1:56709-58385 GCF_000515355.1 Promicromonospora kroppenstedtii DSM 19349
GCACCGACGGCCCGCTGACCCCACCGGGCTCGACGGCGAGCGCCGCCACGGCAGCGGACCGGTCGACGCCCGCGACGAGCATGACGAGCGCGGCCCGCAGGTCGCCGTCGGTCGCCGCGAGCGCGTTCTCGCACACGTCGGCCTCCAGGTCCGTGGCCTGCGTGAGCAGGCGTACCAGGCGCTTGCGCAGCTTCTCGTTGGTGGCGAGCACCTCGACCATGAGGTTGGAGTAGGTCTTCCCGAGCCGCACCATGACCGCCGTCGAGAAGGTGTTCAGCACCATCTTCTGGGCGGTGCCCGCCTTCATGCGGGTGGACCCCGTGATGGCCTCCGGCCCCGTGTTCACCAGGATCGGCACGTCGGCCTTCGGCGCCAGGGCGGCGAAGGGGTTGGACGCGAGCAGCACGGTGCGTGCCCCGCGCGAGCGGCCCATGTCGAGCGCTCCCCCGACGTAGGGGGTGTTCCCGCTGGCCGCGATGCCGAACACGACGTCAGCGGGCCCGACGTCGGACACGAGCACGGCGCCCGCCTCGACGTCGTCCTCGGCACCCTCCGCCGCCTTCTTGAAGGCGCCCAGGCCGCCGGCCAGGTGCGGCACGAACATCTCCTCGCCCACGCCGTAGGTGGGCAGGAGCTCGGCCGCGTCGAGCAGGCCCATGCGGCCCGACGTGCCCGAGCCGACGTAGTGCACCCGTCCCCCGGCGCGGATCCCCTCCACCGCGAGGTCGATCGCCTCGACGATGCGCGGGTGTGCCGCGCGCACCGCGGCGATGACGGCGGCGTCCTCGTCGGTGATCATGCGCACCATGTCCGCCGTGGAGACCACGTCGATGTCACGGGTGCGCGGGTTGCGCTCCTCGGTGGGTGAGACCGGGCGCGGCGCCGACTGTGCGTGCCGTTCGAATCCCGCCTCCGCGATCATCGGTGAGCCCCCTTCGTTCTTCTTGCTCTGTGCTCTTGGACTTCGTGCTCGTCCGGACCTCGTGCTCGTCCGGACCTCCTGCTCGTCGTTCATGACTGCTCTACCGCGACTTCTCGACTGCTCCTGCCCGACCGCGACCGCTCAAGCGCGCCACGGCCGCCGCGGCGTTTGCCCGCCCGGTCCCGCACGCCACCACGACCGCGGGGCCCCCACCGCTCAGCGTCCCGAACCAGTCCCCGACCGGCCCCGGGAGTCCCGTGTGCACCACCACCAGGTCCGGCCGGACGGCGTACAGCCGCTCCAGCCGGGCGTGTTCCACTGAACCCGGGACAGGTTCCCGGGTGATCACGACAAGCGGCTCGGCACCACGCGGAGCACTCGCGGGATCCTCCGTAGGAGGCCGCCCAGGAAATTCTGCGCCATGTTCGGTACCGATCCTGTCGAGATCCGCCGATACACCGTACCGGGTGAATCGGGCAATAAGCACTGGAAGTCCATCATCGTCCAGTCCGGGCCACTGGGACGACCCCCCGGGCGGGTCCGTCTCCGGGAACATCCTGGCCCCGGGCCACCGGGCGGCGACCGCGGTCTGGACGTGCCGGGTCTTGCGTCCGGCGGCGTGGTCCAGCCGGACCCGCAGGTCGACGACGTCGGGCGCGGCGTCGGGCCCGAGCGGCACCAGACCCGCACCTGACACGTGCACGACGGCGTCGGCGATGCCTGCCCCGAGCTCGGCAAGGTCCGCGGGCGCCTG
>NZ_KI911765.1:58485-63502 GCF_000515355.1 Promicromonospora kroppenstedtii DSM 19349
GCCCTCGCGGTCGCGGTGCCGGCAGCCGCGCCGGCGACCGCGGCTCCCCTGCCTGCCGACGGCCCCGGCGTCGGCACACCGTGGGTCGTGACACTCGGCGACTCCTACATCTCCGGCGAGGCCGGACGCTGGGCGGGCGCCTCCAACAGCGACTCCGACCGGGCAGACGCCCTCGGACCCACCGCCTACTTCGACAACGCCTCCGGCACGGGCGAGACCATCCCGCGCTGTCACCGTGCCTCCTCCGCGGAGGCCTACATCGGCGGCGGTGTGGAGGGCCTCAACCTCGCGTGCAGCGGGGCGACGACCGCCACCTCGACCGGCACGAACTTCAAGCCGGGCATCGACTTCTACGAGGGATCGGCCGGCAAGGGCCAGGCCCGGATGCTCCAGGAGGCCGCCGCAACCAGGAACGTGCGCATGGTCGTCGTCTCGATCGGCGGGAACGACTTCGAGTTCGCGAGCGTCGTGCAGTCCTGCGTCGTCAACTTCCTCACCTCGCCCACCTGGTGGAAGAACTACTGCCACGACGACAGCTCGGTCGCGGCCAACTTCACCGCCTCGAACGTGGCCGACGTACGGTCCCGGGTGGTGGGGGCGCTCGACAACGTCGCCACCGCGATGAGCAACGCCGGGTACAGCACCAGCCAGTGGACCCTCGTGGTCCAGACCTACCCGTCGCCCGTGCCGAACGGCTCGGGGATCCGTTACTCCGAGTCCGGGTACACCCGCCAGTCCACGGGCGGCTGCGGCCTGTGGAACCGGGACGCCGACTGGGCCAACTCCACGGCCCTGCCCACCATCAACGGCGCGCTGCTGGGGGCCGCCGACGACGTCGGGCTGCCGAACGTCCGCACCCTCGACATGACGCACGCGTTCGACGGCAAGCGGCTGTGCGAGAACGGCGTCGGGCTGTACGAGGAGGTGGGCCTGTCCAGCTGGCAGTCGGCCGGCGCGGTCGACCGGACCGAGTGGGTCAACCAGATCCGGACGGTATCCACCATCGGCGACTCGCCCTACTACGTCCAGGAGTCGCTGCACCCCAGCTACTGGGGTCAGCTGGCCATGCGCAACTGCCTGCGCCAGGTCTGGAACGCCGGCAGCCCGCGCAGCGGGAGCTGCACCGTCGGCAACCTCGGGGCGGCCAGGCTCACGCCGTCGGGCGAGCCGGCGATGGTCCTGGGGCCGCTGGAGTAGCCCCTCCCCGTCAGACGTACAGGTCACCCCGGTGACCTGTACGTCTGCCACGCCCGGGCTCTGCCACGTCCGCGCTCTGCCACGTCCGGGCTCCACGCCTGAACAGGGTCAGAGTGCCGGGCCAGGAGGCGGGGTCAGGCGAACAGCCCGAGCAGCCCTCGGCCGAGGGTCGCGAACCCACCGATGTAGGCGAGCGTCACGAGCACCTTGCGCGTCGCGCTCGCCGAGATCCGCCCCACGAGCAGCTCTCCCAGCCCGATCGCCGCCACGAGCGCGACGCCGACGGTCAGCCACTCCCAGACGGCGAAGCCGGGGAACGTGACGTCGGCGACCAGGAGCTTGGCCGTCATCGCGGCGAGCGCGTTGGTCAGGAAGATCGGCTGGGCGGTTGCCGCGAAGTCGCGCGGGTCCCACCGGTCGAGCACGGAGTAGACGGCGATGGGCGGCCCGCCGATCCCGGCGGCGACACTGCCGAACCCGGCCGCTGCACCCGTGACCAGCAGCGGCAGCCGGGCCTCCGGCGCGAAGGGCCGCTCCGCGCCCCGCAGCCGCGAGGTCACGAGCGCGAGGGTCATGGCCACGACGACGACGCCGCCTACCCCGATCTCCAGGGCCGACGCGCTCGCCTCCCGGATGACCAGCGCCGCCGGGACGCTGACCGCCACGGACGCGCTCACCAGCCAGCCGTAGCGGCGCCAGTTCACGTGGCGGATCGTGCGCCCGAGCACGAGCAGCGCCATCAGCGCGCCCACGAGGTTGACGAACATGACGCCCTCGATCGGGCCGACGAGGAGCACGATGAACGGTCCGGCGACGAGTCCGAAGCCCATTCCCGCCACGCGTTGCAGGGAGCCCCCGACGAGGATGGCGAGAACGAGGAGGGCGAGCACTCCCCCTACGCTAGCCACGTAGTTTCCGACCGGACTCCAGGGGATTGGCCCGGCACCCGAGCCGACACCCGGTCCGACATCTGGTCCGACTCCTGGTCCCACACCTGAGCGGGCGCCCAGGTCCGACGACGCCGTCCGTACCGCAAAACCGTTGCGCCGGCCGGCGGCCCGCACGGCACAATCGCCTCGTGGCCAAGAACTCGAAGTCCGCCCGCGCCAGCCACGGGACGCCCGCCGTCGTGACCCTGGAGAAGTCGGGCGTGCCGCACACGCTGCACCCCTACGAGCACGATCCGGCGAGTGAGCTCAGCTACGGCATGGAGGCCGCGGAGGCGATCGGCGTCGACGCGCCGCAGGTGTTCAAGACCCTGCTGGCCGACGTCGACGGGAAGCTCGTGGTGGGCATCGTGCCCGTGGACCGCAAGCTGGACCTCAAGGCCCTGGCCCGTGCGGCGGGCGGCAAGAAGGCCGCCATGGCCGAGCCGGCGGCGGCCGAGCGGGCCACCGGCTACGTGGTGGGCGGCATCTCGCCGCTGGGACAGAAGACGCGGCACGCGACGGTGCTGGACGAGTCGGCCGAGGCGTTCGACGTCGTCTACGTGTCGGGCGGCAGGCGCGGGCTCGACGTGGGCCTCGCACCGGCCGACCTGCTGACACTCACGAACGGGACGACGGCTCCGATCGCCCGCGACTGAGCACTCAACCTGAGCACCCGGCCCGGGCACTCGGCCTGAGCACCCGGCCTGAGCACCCGGCCTGAGCACTCAGGCCGCGGCGACCTGCTTGCGGTAGGTCGGCAGCAGGGCGTCGCTCGGGACGATCTGCTTGCCGAGCGGCATGAGCGAGACCGGGATGAGCTTGAGGTTCGCCCAGGCCATCGGGATGCCGATGATCGAGATCACCAGCGGGATCGCGGTGATGACGTGGCCCAGCGCGAGCCACCAGCCGGCGACGATCACCCAGATGACGTTGCCGATCAGGGAGAAGATGCCGGAGCGGGGGCTCTCGATGACCTCACGCCCGAACGGCCAGAGGGCGTACCCCGCGATGCGGAAGGACGCGACGCCGAACGGGATGGTGACGATGAGCAGGCAGCAGATGATCCCCGCGAGCATGTACCCGAGCCACAGCCCGAACCCCGCGAAGATGACCCAGATGATGTTCAGCAGCGTTCTCATGGAGCCCATCCTTCCGTAGAGCAGCAGGTCAGGGAACCAGGCACCCCCCTGATCCGACCCTGAGCCTTCGTTCCACCGCGACCTCCCGTCCAGTCTGCCGACGTCCGTCTGCCCCGGCACGCCGAAATAGACTCACCCCGTGTCCGACCATCCCCAGCTCACCCCCGCCCAGCACTCGCCCGGCACGGTCGCCGGCAGGCTCGCCGTCGTCCGCGAGCGCATTGCCACGGCCGCCGACGCCGCCGGGCGCCGCCCGGACGAGGTGCGGCTGCTGGTCGCGACCAAGACGCAGACGGCGGACGCCGTGCTGGAGGCGCTGGCCGCAGGTGTCGACCTGATCGGCGAGAACCGTGTGCAGGAGCTCGTCGCGAAGGCGCCGGCCGTGGCCGACCGGGTCGCCGACGGCTCGCTGCAGGTGCACATGATCGGTCACCTGCAGCGCAACAAGATCAACCAGGTGCTGGCCACGGCCACGGGCCTGGAGACGCTGGACTCGCTGGACCTGGCCCGCGCGATCTCGGACCGCTGTGTGCGCGACGACCGCACCGGCGACCGGGCCCTGGACGTGATGGTGCAGGTCAACGTCACCGGCGAGGAGAGCAAGTCGGGCATCGAGCCGCCGGACGCCGCAGCGCTCGCCACCGCCGTCGCCGCCCTGCCGGGCCTGCGCCTGACCGGGTTCATGACGATCGGCGCGCGACTGACCGCTGCCGAGGGCCCAGCGGGTGAGGCCGAGCAGACCGTCCGGGCCGGTTTCGCGCGGCTGCGCGCGATCCGGGACGAGGTGCTCGCGTCGGGCGCCCCGGGCACGGCCTCCGCGACGGAGCTCTCGATGGGCATGACCGGCGACCTGGAGCTCGCGATCGCGGAGGGCGCGACGATCGTGCGCGTGGGAACGGCGGTCTTCGGCCCGCGCGTGACCGCCACCACTCTTTGACCCAGGTCACAGACGTGCGAGGGGCCTCACGGCTAGTGTCTTCGGGTTCCCCTGCCGACTCCTTGGAGTGATCGAGCCATGTCCACGGCCACCGTCCTGCGCCCCGCGACCGACGCCGACATCTCGCACCTGGTGACGCTGAACAACGCCTCCGTGCCCGCCGTGCCGGACACCCCGGCCGACGACATGTCCGAGCTGCTGGACGCCTCGTCGCTCGCCCTGGTCGCGATCGACCCGGCGGTGCCCACGGACCCCCTGGGCTTCGTCGTTGCGCTCGAGGGTGGCGAGGACTGGGCCGGCGAGAACTACGCCTGGTTCGAGGAGCGCGGCCTGGACCACCTGTACGTGGACCGGATCGTGGTGGGCGAGGGCGCCCGCGGCCGCGGCATCGGCCAGCTCTTCTACGACGCCGTGTTCGACGCCGCCCGCACCGCGGGCCACGACGTCGTCACCTGCGAGGTCAACCTGAACCCGCCGAACCCCGGGTCGATGCGCTTCCACGGCCGCCTCGGCTTCTCGGAGCGCGGTCAGCAGCTCACCAAGGGCGGCGACATCCTGGTCGCCAAGCTCGCGGCGGACGTCCGCGACGCGGGCAGACGCCGGACCCCCGCCGCGGCCTGACCCACCCGCTCCAGCAGGACCAGCCTCATCGGCACGGGCGGCAACTAGCCCTGAGATCGGCACAGGCCCGTGCCGATCTCAGGGCCAACTGCCGGCCCCGCCGCGGACCACCGAACGCGCGCGTCAGGCCGGCTCGATCCCCAGCCGCGCCAGCGCCTCCCGCACCGACGGCCCGCTGACCCCACCGGGCTCGA
>NZ_KI911765.1:63602-65545 GCF_000515355.1 Promicromonospora kroppenstedtii DSM 19349
GGGCGGCGTCCGCCAGCCAGTCGGGGACCGCGCCGCCGGAGCCGCCGGCGGTGCTCTCGAACCCCGGCAGGAGCACGCCGTTGACGGCCCGCTCCGTCCGGGTCGGCCCCGCCGGCGCGTCGGTCATTCCTTCGCCCCGGTCATTCCTTCACGGCCCCCGCCGTGAGACCCGAGGCGAGCCGGCGCTGGACCAGGATGAAGAAGATCATCACCGGCACCGTGATGACCGTGGAGGCCGCCATGATGGCGCCCCAGTCGTTGGAGTGGACGCCGAAGAACGAGCGCAGGCCGATCGCCACCGTGTAGTTCTCGGTCGCCCCGCCGAGCATCGTCATCGCGAAGATGAACTCGTTCCACGCCGTGATGAAGCCGAAGATGCTGGTGGCGACCAGCCCGGGTGCTACCAGGGGCAGCAGCACGGACCAGAACATGCGGCCCCAGCTCGCGCCGTCGAGATAGGCGGCCTCCTCCAGCTCGACCGGCACGGCCGCGACGAACCCGCGCAGCATCCAGATGCCGAACGGCAGGGCGAGCGCGACGTACACGACGATCAGGCCTGTCAGGGTCTCCAGCAGCTGGAGGTCGCGGACCTGCACGAACAGCGGGATCACGAGCGCTTCGAGCGGCACCATCTGCACGATGAGCACCAGCATCAGGATCTGGGTGCGCATCCGGAACCGGAAGCGGGCCACCGCCACCGACGCCAACAGGGCGAGCGCCGAGGAGATCACCACGGTGCCGAGCGCGACGAGCAGGGAGTTGCGCAGGAAGGTGCCGAACCCGCCCTCCGTGAGCACGAACACGTAGTGCTCGAGCGTGGGCTCGGCAGGCCAGAAGCTGCTCGTGTGCCCGGCCTGCGCGTCGAGCGAGCTGTTCAGCATCCAGTAGACGGGGAACAGCGTGAACACGAGCAGCAGCGCCACGAGCACGCCCTTGCCGAGCTGGCGCAGGGGCGACCGGCGCCCGCCGCGCCGCAGCACCTGCGGGCCCGGCCGGGTGCGGCTCACCGCGCGCGGGGGCGTGCGCGTGGCGCTCATCGTTCCTCCTCCGCCAGGACGGTCCGCACGTAGACCGCGGTGATCGCGAGCAGCAGCAGGGTCAGCAGCACGGCGATCGCCGAGCCGAAGCCGTACCGGTTCTGCCCGAACGACTCGACGTAGGACCACACGCCCAGGTTGAGCACGGACCGGTTGGACCCTGCCCCGCCTGGCATCAGGTAGACCTGCGCGAACACCTTGAAGTCCCAGATGGTCGACAGGATGATCACGACGGCGAACACCTGCCGCAGCTGCGGCACGACGATCGAGAAGAACCGCCGGAACGAGCCGGCGCCGTCCATCTCGGCGGCCTCCAGCATCTCCTTCGGCACCCCGAGCAGCCCCGCGAGCACGGTCACGGCCACGAACGGGAAGCCGTGGTGGATCACGTTGAGCAGCACGATCGCGTAGAACGTCCACCGGTTGGTGAACCAGTTGGTCGGGTCGTCCAGCAGCCCGAGGTTCATCAGGACGTCGTTGAAGACCCCGCGGTCGGCGTCGAAGATCCACACCCACACGTACGTGCCGGTGACGGCGGGCATGGCCCACGCCGCCATGATCGCGCTGGAGGTGACGGTGCGCCAGAAGGTACCGAGCGACGCGAGCAGCACCGCGACCGCCGTGCCGAAGGCGACGGTACCGACCACGGACAGCACGGCGAACCCGACGGTGTTGGGCAGCACCACCGTCCACAGCTCGGGCGTCGTCAGGATCTCGCGGTAGTTCTCCAGGCCGATCCAGTTGGGCTCACCCGTGGTGATCTCGCGCAGGCCGTAGTCCTGCAGCGAGAACAGGCCCACCCGCACCAGCGGCCACAGCAGCAGGACCGCCAGCACGAGCAGCGCGGGCGCGAGCAGCAGCCAGGGCCGCACGGCGGCGGCCCGTGCCCGGCCCGCCCATCCGCCG
>NZ_KI911765.1:65645-74183 GCF_000515355.1 Promicromonospora kroppenstedtii DSM 19349
CGGCACCGGCACCGTCGCCATCGCCGACGGCCCCGGCGGGGGCCGGCGCGCGTGTCGAAGGCGTGGGCGGGGCGGGCGCCGTCATCCAGCGCCATTCAGGATGCTCGTCATCTCCTCGGCGGCGGCGGTCGACGCCGTGGCGACGTCGGCGTCACCCGAGAGGATCGACTGCATCATCGTGCTGGTGGTGAGCTTCGCCTGCACCGCGCCGTACGTGGGCGCGGCCGGGACGGACGCGCCGCCGTCGACGAACTGCTCGGCGAACGGCGCCACCAGCGGGTCCGTGCTGGCCAGGGTCTCGTCCAGCAGCGACACCTGCCCCGGGAAGTACCCGGACTGCTCGGCCCACTGCTGCGCGAACTCGCCGGTCGTCATCATCTCGACGAACGTCCAGGCGAGGTCCTTGTCGTCGGCCGTCTCGAACATGCTCAGGTGCGACCCGCCGAGTACCGACGGAGCGATGCCGCCGTCCTGGCCCGGGATCGGCACGGCGGCGAACTTGCCCTCCATGTCGGGGTTGGCCTCGACGATCGCGCCCGGGGTCCACGACCCCATGACGGCCATGCCGACGTCGCCCGCGGCGAACGAGTCGAGCACGTCGGTCTCGCGCCAGGTGGTGGCGCCGCTGGAGGAGTACCCGCCCTCGGTGGCCAGGCCCGTCCAGAACCCGATGCCCTCCTGCGCCTCCGGGCTGTCGAGGCCCGAGGTCCAGGTGCCGCCGTCGAGCGTGGCGACCTCGCCGCCCGCGGCCCACACCCACGGGTAGACGGTGAACTCGGCGTCACCGGGCACGGCGACGGCGACCTTGTCGGGGAACTCCTTCTTGAGCGCGGCCGCGGCGTCCTCCAGCTCGGCCCACGAGGTGGGCGGCTCGACGCCGGCCTGCTCGAACATCTCCGTGTTGTAGACCAGGGAGCGCACGCCGGCGTACCAGGGCATGCCGTAGAGCTGCTCGTCGTAGGTGCCCGCCTCGACCAGGCCCTCGACCAGGTCGTCGGTGACCCCGGCGCCGTCGACGTACTCGTCGAGCGGGGCGAGCGCGCCCGCGTCGGCGAACTCGGGGGTCCAGGTGGTGCCGGTCTCTGCGACGTCGGGGGTGGTCCCGCCCGCGATGGAGGTGACGAACCGGTCGTGGGCGTCGCCCCACTCGACGAACTCGACGTCGAGCGTCGCACCCGTCTCCTCCTCGAACGCCGTGGAGACGTCGGCGAAGAAGTCCTCGGCGTCGGGGTTGGTGCCCTGCATGATCCAGACGCTGAGGGTGCCGTCACCCTCGCTGTCACCGCCGCCACCGCCGCCGCAGGCGGCCGCCGTGGCCGCGACGAGCACTGCTCCGGTTGCCGCCGCCAGGGAACGTCGCATCGCTCGGGTCATCGTCTGGGCTTCCTTCCGCTGGTCCTGCGCTGGGTCGTGCGCCGAGAGCCGCGAGAGTAGCCAGGTCACATTTCCAAGAAATGAAATTCCCAATACGCGGCATTGCGTGGAGATTACTGACCGGGTGACGCATCTGCTAGGGGTGTTACCAAACCGTGATTGGCCATCATGGCACGCCCTCTTTTCGCCCGCCGCTAAGGCACGCGCGCGGTCCATTCCGGTGTGCCGAACTTCGAATCGACCAGGGCCTGGGCCCGCCGCCACTCGTCGGGCGTGACCTCGCCCCGCACGGTCCGGTACCGCTCGCGGAACGCGGCCTCCAGCGCGTCGAGCACCTCGGCGCGGGTCAGCCCCGTCTGCGACCGCAGCGGGTCCACGCGCTTGTTGGCGCTGCGGGTCCCCTTGTCGCTGAGCTTCTCGCGGCCGATCCGCAGCACGTCCGTCATCTTGTCGGCGTCCATGTCGTAGGCCATGGTCGCGTGGTGCAGGACGGCGCCCCCGGCGAGCCGCTTCTGGGCGGCGCCGGCGATCTTGCCGGCCGGCGACGCGATGTCGTTCAGCGGCACGTACGTTGCGTCGATCCCGAGCCCGTGCAGTGCGCCGATCACCCAGTCGTCGAGGAACGCGTAGGACCGCTCGAAGCTCAGCCCGTCCACGAGCGAGCCCGGCACGTACAGGGAGTAGGAGATGGTGTTGCCGGGCTCCATGAACATGGCCCCACCCCCCGAGATCCGCCTGATCACGCGGGCGCCGTGCCGCACGGCCCCTTCCGTGTCGACCTCGTTGCGCAGCGACTGGAACGACCCGATGATCACCGCGGACTCGTCCCACTCCCAGAACCGCAGGGTCGGCCCGCGGCGCCCCGCGCCCAGCTCCTCGGTGAGCACCTGGTCGAGCGCGACGTTCAGCAGCGGCGAGACGGCCGGGGTGCGGATCACCTCGAACTCGTGGTCGTCCCAGGCCGTCGCGTGGCCGAGCGCGCGCCGGGTGGCGACGGCCACGGCGTCGGCGTCGAAGCCGACGGCGGTGGCACCGTCCAGGGCGGTCCGCACCGCCTCCGCGAGCTGCGCCTTGGAGGCGTCGGCGGGCATCCCGTCGAGGGCCTCACCCATGGCCTCCAGGGCCTCGTCGGGCTCCAGGAAGAAGTCTCCGCTGACCCGGGTGCCCACCAGGCGGCCTGGTGGTCCCGCCGCCGAGTCCACCTCGGTCTCGACACGAACCAGTTTTCCGAGTGGAACCTTGAACTCTCCTCGCACGTGTTCACACTAGGCGACGGTGCCTGTGGTGTCCGACGTCGGAGCCGCCTTAGGTACGGAAGGCAGGCGCCGACGTCGGGCACGTCCGATATTTGGCGAGAAGGCGCAGCAGAACAGACCAGAATTTCCTCTTCTCTTTAGACAACCTTGCCCTGGTTTCGTGTCAGAATGACCTGGTGTCGGAACTCTCACAGGGTATTGATGGAGTGGCGGTCGAGGCCGTTGACGCCTGGGTCGTCGCTCTCGACGTAGGCGGTAGCGGCTCGCGCCTTGTCGCCGAGTTCGGCAACTCCGTGAACCCCGAGCGCATCAGCCTGAGCGGGCGCGCCGTCAAGGTGAACCACCACGGCAGCGACGCCTCGGCAGTCGTCGCCTCCCTGTGCCAGTCGTTCAACGCGTGGGCCGCCCGCATGGGCCACCACGGCATGAGCGACGGCAGCACCGCACCCGTCTCCTCGGCCGCCGTCGGCGTGACCGGGCTGACCTCCCTGGTCGAGAAGCCGCTCGACATCCACGACATCCTGGCGCGCGAGCTGCGGACCAACCGCACCGCCGTCGCCGGTGACGCGCTCACCGCCCACCTCGGCGCCCTGCGCGGACGCGCCGGTGCGGTGCTGTCCGTCGGTACCGGCGCCGTGGCGTTCGGCTACGACGGCGTGAACCGCTGGCGTCGCGCCGACGGCTGGGGCCACCTGCTCGGTGACCTCGGTGCGGGCGTCTGGGTCGGCGGAGAGGCGCTGCGCGCCGCCGGTCGCTACCACGACGGCGCGAGCCGTGGCGCCTCGAAGCGCCTGCTCGAGGCGGCCGTCGCCAAGTTCGGCCTCATCGAGAGCTGGCCCAACCAGTTCTACAAGAACGCCGAGCGCGCCAAGCAGCTCGCGTCGATGGCTCCCGAGGTGATGATCGCGGCCGCCGAGGGCGACGGCACGTCGATCCGCATCCTCGAGGAGGCCGGCCGGCACCTCGCCGACACGCTCGCGAGTGCGCTGGGCCGCGACATCCCGCCGCTGGCCTCCACGACCGGTCGCCTGGTCCAGGAGGAGTCGCCGCTCACGGTGTCGCTCACCAAGCACCTCTCGGAGGACCGCCCCGACGTCTCGCTGGTGCCGAGCCAGGGCTCGCCGCTCGACGGCGCGCTCCACCTGGCCCGCCGGCTGCGCGAGGCGCCCCACTCGGTGACCGGGTTCCGCCCGTGGCTCACCATCCGCGTCGACGGCCACCACACCAGCCGCGACACGCCGGAGGACGTGGGCGCCGCCGACGTGCTCACGGCCCAGCTGTCGGCCACCGACCTGCCCGGTGACGAGCTTCAGTGAACGACGGCAGTCACCCGCATGGTCCTTCACTGACGTGCTGTGCCCGGATCCCCGGTACAGGTGTATGTTCTCGACCCAGCCTCACCACACCACTCCGGGAGATGCGACATGACAGGTGACGTCCTCGTCCGACTCAGGCGCGCACTGCCGACCCTGCGACCCGCGGAGGCGCGGGTGGCGCAGACGGTCCTCGACGACCCGAACACCGTCGTCGCCTCGACCATCACGGAGCTCGCCGGGCACGCGGACACGTCACAGGCCACCGTGGTGCGGTTCTGCCGCGCCGTCGGCTACGCCGGCTACCCCGAGTTCCGTATCGACCTGGCGCAGGCGACGAGCCGCCGCGAGGTCGAGATGGAGCGGTCGGGCATCGCCGAGGGCGAGATCAACCAGACCGACGACATCGAGGCAGTCGTCTCCAAGATCGCGTTCCACGAGGCGCGCACCATCGAGGAGACGGCCCGCATGATCGACACCGACGCGATCGAGCGCGTCGCCACGGCGATCTCCGAGGCCAAGCGGGTCGACGTCTACGGTGTCGGGTCGTCCAACCTCGCCGCGGCCGACCTCGCGATGAAGCTGCAGCGTATCGGCGTCTTCGTGTTCAGCTCGCCCGACCCGCACCAGCAGCTCGCCTCGTCGGCGCTGCTCGAGCCCGGCAACGTGGCCGTGGCCGTCTCGCACTCGGGCCAGACCCGCGAGACCAACCAGGCCCTGGAGATCGCCCGCAAGCGCGGCGCGCTGACGGCGGCGATCACGAACTTCCCCGACGCCCCGATCGGCCTGGTGTCCGACGTCGTGCTGGCCACCACGGCCCGCGAGACGCAGTTCCGGGTGGGCGCCATGTCGAGCCGCATCGCGCAGCTCACCGTCGTGGACTACCTGTTCGTCCGCGTCGCGCAGCGCACCTACGACCGCTCGTCGATCGCGATCAAGGCGACGTACGACGCGGTGCGCGACCAGCGCCTGGACTTCGGGACCACCAAGGCCGAGCAGCGCCCGCCGGCCCCGGTCGCCTGACCTGCCGCTAGACCGCTCATTGATCGAGACCCGTTGAGTGCGGGGTATTTGTGGGTCCGACGGGCGTCGGACCCACAAATACCCCGCACTCAACGTTTCCGGGGCGGAGCCGGAGCCAACCCGGTCACGGGCGCGGGTCCACGCCCGACTTCAGGAGGCCGTACACGTACGCCTCCGTCACGGCCTCCCACGCTGCCTCGACCACGTTCGGCCCCACGCCCACCGTCGACCAAGACCGCTCGCCGTCGCTGGTCTCGGTGAGTACCCGCGTGATCGCGTCGGTGCCGAGCTCGGTGTCCAGCAGCCGCACCTTGAAGTCGATGAGCTCGAACCGGGCCAGCTCCGGGTAGACCTGCGACAGCGCGGTGCGCAGCGCCTGGTCCAGCGCGTTGACGGGGCCGTTGCCCTCCCCCGTCGTCACGATCCGCTCGCCGCCTGCGCGCAGCTTGACGGTCGCCTCGGCCACCGCGACGGCGTCGGGCGCGTGGACCGACGGCGGGGCCGCGCCCGCGGGGACGGTCTCGACGATGGTGCGCCACGACTCGACGGTGAAGAAGTCCGGCCGCTGCCCCAGCTCGGACCGCAGCAGCAGCTCGAACGAGGCGTCGGCGGCCTCGTAGGTGTAGCCGGCGGCCTCGTCGTCCTTCACGCGGTTGGTCACGCGGGAGAGCAGCTCGCCCTGGCCGGCCAGGTCGAAGCCCAGCTCGCGGCCCTTGAGCTCGATCGAGGCGCGGCCCGCCATGTCGGAGACCAGCATGCGCATGTCGTTGCCGACCAGCGTCGGGTCGGTGTGCTGGTACATGTCGGGGTCGACCCGGATGGCGCTGGCGTGGAGGCCGCCCTTGTGCGCGAACGCGCTCGCCCCGACGTACGGCTGGCGCGCGAACGGCGAGATGTTCGTGATCTCGCTGATGGCGTGCGAGATCCGGGCGGCCTCGCGCAGGCCGCCGTCCGCCAGGAGGGTCATGCCGGCCTTGAGCTCCAGGTTCGCCACGACCGTGACGAGGTCGGCGTTGCCGGTGCGCTCGCCGTAGCCGTTGACCGTGCCCTGCACGTGCGTGGCGCCCGCCTCGACGGCGGCGAGCGAGTTCGCGACGGCGCAGCCCGTGTCGTTGTGCGCGTGCACGCCGAGCATCTGCTCCGGCCCGACGCCGGTGCCGGCCCGCAGCTCGCTCACGATCTCGCCGACCCAGGTGGGCAGCATGCCGCCGTTGGTGTCGCAGAGCGTGACCACCTCGGCCCCGGCCTCGAACGCGGTGCTGACGGCGCTGGTCGCGTAGTCCCGGTCGAACCGGAAGCCGTCGAAGAAGTGCTCGGCGTCCAGCACCACGCGGCGCCCCTCGCCCACCAGGAAGCTGACGGTGTCGCCGATCATCGCGAGGTTCTCGGCCCGCGTCGTCTTCAGAGCGCGCTCCACGTGCCGCACGTCGGACTTGGCGACGAGGGTCACCACGGGGGTCGCGGCATCGAGCAGCGCCCGCACCTGAGGGTCGTCGCCCGCGCGGACGCCCGCGCGCCGGGTGGCGCCGAACGCCGCGAGCACCGCGTTCTTCAGGGTCAGCTCGGTGGCGGCCCGGGCGAAGAAGTCGGTGTCCTTGGGTACGGCCCCCGGCCAGCCGCCCTCGATGTAGCCGACGCCGAGCTCGTCGAGCAGCGCCGCGATCGCGAGCTTGTCGGAGACGGAGAGGTTCATACCCTCCTGCTGCGCGCCGTCACGCAGCGTCGTGTCGTACACCTGGAACGAGGCGGTGGTCATCGATGCTCCCAACGATGTGTCTGGCTTGCGTGGCTGAGGTCAGATCTTCAGGCCAACAAAAAAGACCCTCCAGGGTGTGGAAGGTCTGCGCGTCCGGTGCGGTTCTCGCCGGACGCGCTACGAAATGATGATCACCTGTCGCAGGGTGGAGCTCAGGGTGAGGCACTGATTCATGCGGGTCATGGTGCCACAGCCGGGCGGTCCGCGGAAGCAGTGACCACCAGCCGGGCGACGAGCGTCCGCGAACACCCGGCTCGTCGCCCCGGCAGGGCCGACCGCGGAGATCCGGTCGATGTCGGGAATCTCGCTTATCGCGAACGACTTTGAACTTTTGTTTGCTAATCGCCATAAGTGGGACTAGCGTGCTCGCGACGACGTCGTCGGAATGGGGAGCGATGATGCACCACGCCTCTGCACGCCACAAAGCCGCCGAGCGGACCGGGATCTGGTTCGTCGGGGCCCGCGGATCGGTGGCGAGTACCGCCACGGTGGGACTCGCGGCCATCGCCGACGGTCAGGCACCACCGACGGGTTGCGTCACGGCGCGGGAGCCGTTCGCCTCGGCCGGCCTCCCGGCGTTCGCCGACCTCGTCGTCGGCGGGCACGACATCTCCTCGGTCACCATGACCAAGCGCGCGGAGTGCCTGGTCGAGACCGGCATGATCGGGCCGCGCCTGTTCGCCGCCACCCATGACGCCCTCGAGCGGGCGGACGCCGAGGTGCGTCCGGGCTACGACCCGCACGGCTCGCACGCCGACGGCCCACACGCAGACGGCCCGCGGACCGAGTCGCAGCAGGCCGTCGCCGAGCGGCTCGCCGCTGACATCACGTCGTTCCAGGAGCGGCACGACCTCGCACGGGTCGTCGTCATCGACCTGTCCTCCACCGAGCCGCCCGTGGACCCGGCACCTGAGCACGACGACGTCGACGCGCTGCTCGCGGCACTGGCCGACCCGGCCCGCGCCGTGCTGCCGGCGTCCTCCGTCTCGGCGTACGCGGCGATCCTTGCCGGAGCCGCGTACGCCGCCTTCACGCCGTCGGCCGGCATGGGCCTGCCCGCGCTCACCCGGCTCGCCGGCGAGCGCGGCATCCCCGTGGCCGGGCAGGACGGCAAGACCGGGCAGACCTGGCTGCGCACCGTCCTGGCGCCGGCGTTCGCCGCCCGCGGCCTCAAGGTGCTCTCGTGGGCCGGCACCAACCTGCTGGGCGGCGGCGACGGCGCCACCCTCGCCGACCCGGACGCCGTGCGGAGCAAGCTGGCCAGCAAGAACCGGGGCCTGACAGCGCTGACCGGCAGCGACACCACTCCCCTGCACATCGACAACGTGCCTGACCTGGGCGACACCAAGGTGGCCTGGGACCACGTGCACGTCGAGGGCTTCCTCGGGTCGCGGCTCACGCTGCAGACCACGTGGAGCGCGCACGACTCGATGCTCGCCGCGCCGCTCGTGCTCGACCTGGCGCGCCTGCTCGCGCTCGCGCACGCCGCCGGCATCAGTGGTCCGGTGCCGGAGCTGGGCTTCTTCTTCAAGGATCCCTGGGGCTCCGACGTGCACGACGCCGCCGACCAGGCCCGGGCTGTCGAGGAGTGGGTGCGCGGCGCCGCGGCACAGGTCGGCCGATGAGCCCCCGGCCGACGAACGCTCGGCAGACGGGCGCGCGGCTGACGGACCCACGGCAGACGAACACTCAGCCGACGAACACACGGCAGACGGCCGGGCTTCCCGGCCTCGCCGACGTCGCCGAGCTCGTCCGTGCCCCCGCCGCGCTCAGCGTCGTGGGCGACACCCTGGCCGGGCTCGCGGCCGGCCGGGCC
>NZ_KI911765.1:74283-79804 GCF_000515355.1 Promicromonospora kroppenstedtii DSM 19349
GAGCTGCGCGAGCTGGCGCGGCGCACCGGCCGCACGGTGCGGGTCGCCGTCGAGCCGGAGCCGGGCTGCGTGCTCGACACCGTGGAGGACGTCGTGGCGTGGCTGGCCCCGCGGACCGGCGCCGAGTTCCCGGAGGACCGGCGCATCGACCCCGAGCACGTGGGCGTCTGCCTGGACACGTGCCACCTGGCGGTGTCGTTCGCGGATCCGGCGGGCGCCGTCCGGCGGATCACGGACGCGGGCCTGCGGGTGGTCAAGGTGCAGGCGTCCGCGGCGCTGGAGGTCGCGGACCTGTCCGCCCCCGGTGCGCGGGACGCCGTCGGCCGGTTCGTCGAGCAGCGGTACCTGCACCAGGTGCGCGAGCTGACGGCGGCGGGCGACGTGCTGGCCTCGGACGACCTGCCCGTGGCGCTCGGCAACGAGGAGCGGCGGCCCGGTCTGCCGGGCGACGGCCCGTGGCGGGTGCACTTCCACGTGCCGCTGCACCACGAGCCGGCGGCTCCGCTGGCCGCGACCACCGACGTGCTGCGCGACGCCGTCGCCGCGGTGCGGGAGGCACCGCACGGGGCCGACGCCCACCTCGACGTCGAGACGTACACCTGGTCGGTCCTGCCGCCTGACGCCCTGCCCACGCAGCGGCCCGACGGCGCGGACGAGCTCGTCGCGGGGATCGCGGCCGAGCTGCGCTGGGCCTCAGAGCACCTGCTGACCGAGGGAGTCAGCGTCACCCCCGAAGGAGTCAAGGCATGAAGCCCGTCCTGCTGCTCGACGTCGTCGGGCTGACCGCCCGCGCGCTGGCGCACATGCCGCGGCTGCGGCGGCTGGCCGAGTCCGGCTGGCACTCCGAGCTGGCCACGGTGCTGCCCGCGGTGACCTGCAGCGTGCAGTCGACGATGCTCACCGGCCTGATGCCGGCGGAGCACGGCGTCGTGGGCAACGGCTGGTACTTCCGCGAGCTGGGCGACGTCTACCTGTGGCGGCAGCACAACCGGCTGGTCGGCGGCGAGAACGTGTGGGAGGCCGCCCGCAAGCGGGCCCCGGGCTACCAGGCCGACAACGTGTGCTGGTGGTACGCGATGGGCATGTCCACCGACGTCACGATCACGCCGCGCCCGATCTACCACGCCGACGGCCGCAAGTCGCCGGACGGGTACGTGCGGCCGCCCGAGCTGCACGACGAGCTGATGGGCCGGTTCGGCGACTTCCCCCTGTTCCAGTACTGGGGTCCGACGGCGTCGATCGCGTCGACCCGCTGGATCGTGGATGTGACGCGGCACCTGCTGCGCACCAGGACGTCGAACCTCACCACGGCCTACCTGCCGCACCTGGACTACGACCTGCAGCGGTTCGGGCCGCAGTCGCCCCAGGCCGACCGGGCGGCGGCCGAGCTGGACGCCGCCCTCGCGCCCCTGCTCGACGACGCCGAGGCCGCGGGCATGACCGTCGTCGCCGTCTCGGAGTACGGCATCGGGCCGGCGAACCGGCCGGTGGACATCAACCGGATCCTGCGCAGGGAGGGCCTGCTGGAGGTCTACGTGCAGGACGGGCGCGAGCAGCTCGATCCGTGGACGTCGCGCGCGTTCGCCGTCGCGGACCACCAGGTGGCGCACGTCTACGTGGACGACGCCGCTGACCTGGCGCGGGTCGCGAGCCTGCTGCGCAAGGTGCCCGGCGTCGACGAGGTGCTGGACCGTGAGGCGCAGGCCAAGTACGGACTGGACCACGAGCGCGCCGGTGAGCTGGTGGTCGTGGCGGAGCCGGGCGCCTGGTTCACGTACTACTTCTGGCTCGACGACGACCGCGCGCCCGAGTACGCGCGCGGCGTCGACATCCACCGCAAGCCGGGATACGACCCCGCCGAACTGTTCTTCAACCCGGCCGACCCGCTCGCCAAGGCGAAGGCAGGCCTCAACCTCGTGCGCAAGAAGCTGGGCCTGCGGTACGCGATGGGCACCACTCCGCTCGACGCCTCGTACGTGCGCGGCACGCACGGCCGCCTGCCGGACTCGTCCGAGGACACCCCGCTCGTCCTGTGCTCGGACGGCCAGGTGCCGGCGTCGGTCGCCGACTGGGTCGAGGACGACGCGGGCCAGGTGCCGGCGTCGGCCGTGAAGGGCCTGGTGCTGGACCTGCAAGGACTGCGCTGACTCCTCCTCCGACGTGTCAGCCCCACAGGTCCATCTGGTGACCTGTGGGGCTGACACGTGCGCCGTGCGACGTCGACCGATCCGTGGTCTAGTGGACATAGGGCTACACAAACCGGGAGGTAACGCGATGAGCGACCCGAACCGCCCCTATGACGCCGACTACGGTGAGCCGCCGCCGCCGGCGTACCCGCCGCCGGCCCAGACGCCCGGTGTGCCCACGCAGCCCGTGGGCCAGCCGCCCGCCGACGCGCGGGCCCAGCCGGTCACGTCCGGCACCGAGAACCCGCGCCTCGCCCTCGAGGTCGGCCGCTACTGGGCCGGTGCCCTGGCGACCATGCTGGTGGCCGCGCTCATCGGCCTGGCCGCGAGCTTCATCCTCGAGGAGGTGCTGGGCCTCGACGTCCAGCCGCAGGCCGACCTGCTCGGCACCGGCTCCGACACCATGGCCTGGGTCGTGGCGGGCGCGCTGTTCGCCCTGCTGGCCGCGATCGTGCTCTACCTGCTGGTGCTGAGCACACCGCGCCCCCGGTCGTTCTTCGGCTGGGTGGTCGCCCTCGCCACGGTGATCCTCGCCGCCGTGCCGTTCGCCGGGCGGGCCGACCTGGTGCCGGCGATCCTCGCGGCCGTGGTCTGGATCATCATCGGCTCGGCCGTGTACTCCCTGCTCACCGGCACCCTGAGCCGCACGGTGGTGCAGCGCACCTGATCCTCCGCCGGCCCGGCCCGGCTCCCGGGCGGGTCAGCGCGGGCACGGTCAGGCCAGGCCCGCGTCCCGGGCGGCGATCGCCGCCTGGACGCGGGAGGTCACGCCGAGCTTGGCGAGCACCCGCGACACGTGGGTCTTGGCAGTGGCCTCGCTGATGGTCAGCGCAGCGGCGAGCTCCGCGTTCGACAGGCCCGAGCCGAGGCCCGCGAGCACGTCACGCTCCCGCGGGGTCAGGTCGGCGGGGAGGCTCGCCGCACCCGTCCCGTCCCCGTTCCCCCAGCCCCTGGCTCCCCGCCCGGCGCCGTTCGAGCCTGCGCCGTTCGAGCCTGCGCCGTTCGAGCCGACCACCCCGTTGCGGTGACCGGGACGGACGCGGGGTGCGGAGAGCTCCGCGATGATCCGCCTGGTGACCTCCGGCGCCACGACGCCGTCCCCGGCTGCGACGTGCCGGACGGCGTCCACCAGCGCGGACGCCTCGGCGGTCTTCAGCAGGAAACCGGCGGCGCCGGCCCGGAGGGCGCCGAACACGTACTCGTCCAGGTCGAAGGTCGTGAGCACCAGGACCTCCGCCAGCCCCTCGTCGACGATCTGCCGGGTCGCGGTGACGCCGTCGGTCCCGGGCATGCGCACGTCCATCAGCACCACGTCAGGACGCAACGCGCGGGCGTTCGTGACCGCGACGGCGCCGTCGCCGGCCTCGCCGATCACCTCGATGTCGCCGGCCGTGGCGAGCAGCATGCGCAGGCCGGCCCGGATCGCCGCGTGGTCGTCGGCGAGCAGGACGCGGATCACGCGCGGACCCGGTCAGGAAGGGGCAGGACCGCGCGGACCAGCCACCCCGACCCGGCCGTGGAGTGGGGCGACCACGGTCGGTCGGAGCCGGCATCGCCCGGACCCGCCCAGAACGAGCCACCGAGGGACTCGACGCGCTCCCGCATCGACACCAGGCCGATCCCGGTCCCCTCGCCGACGTCCCCGGCCACGTGAGGTCCCGGCGCGTCAGACCCCGGCACATCAGACCCCGGCACGTCAGATCCCGGCACGTGGCCCGTCCCCACGTCACGCACCTCGATCCCGAGCTGCCCGCCGGCGGCGAAGGTCAGGTCGGCCCGCGCGCCGCCGTGCCGGTGGACGTTCGTCAGCGCCTCCCGGACCACCCGGTAGACCGCATGGTCCACCGCTGCGGGCAGGGGCGTCGCGCCCGTCAGGACGCCGTCAGGGTCGGAGACGGTCAGGTCCAGGCCGGCGAGCCGCGCCTGCTCGATCACCGGGGTGAGCTGGGCAGCGCGTGACGGCGCCACGTCCTCCGGTTCCACGCCGTCGGCCCGCAGCACGCGGATCATCGCCTGCATGTCCTGCAGCGAGGCCAGGCTCTCCGCGCGGATGCTCCGCAGCGCGGCCCGGTCCCGGTCCGGCTCGGCGGCGCCCGCGAGCGCCCCGCCGGAGGTGATGGCGATGGCGGAGAGGTGCGAGGCGACGACGTCGTGCAGGTCGCGAGCGACGGTGGCGCGCTCGGCGCGGACGGCGTCGTGCCGCGAGGCCTCGGCGAGACGGAGCAGCGCGGCGCCGCGCTCGCGCTCGAGCCGTTCCCGTTCGCGGGCGGCGGCGGTGAGCTCGCGGCCCTGCCGCACGTTGGTACCCCACCACATGGGCGTGACCAGCAGGGTAAGAGCCTGGAGCCCGACGAGGACCGTCGGCCGGAGCCCGCCCGTGACGACAGCGATGGTGATCATCAGCGCGGTGGTCAGGATCGTGACCCCGACGATGCTGACCAGCCGCGCGGTCCGGGTGCCGTGCAGGTGGACGGCGTACATCGCCTCCCAGAGCACGACGATGAGGCCGACGCTGCCGCCGAGCACCACGTCGAGCACGAAGGCGACGGTGGCGACGCCGAGCACGGCGAGCGGGTGGATCCGGCGCCAGATCAGCGCGGTGCAGCCGATGGCGGCGGGGATCGCGAACCACCAGGACGGGGCGTCCGGCAGGCCGCTCCACGACGTCCGGATGAGGCCGAGCGCGTCGAGCGCGAGGGCGGTGACCAGGATTCCTGCCGCCGTGATCATGTCGCCGCGCCGGTCCTCGGCCGTGACGACCTTGACGACGGGCGCGATCAGCTCGGACAGGCGGGGCATACGTCCATCTCAGCACGACGCGGCGCGCGGCGGGTCATCCGAAGGATGTACGGGCCTCGGCGGTTCGGCGGATGTGCGCGCGCACGGTGGGCGTCAGGGTGGACGGCATGGACCTCATCTCCGGCGAGCTCACGGGTGCCGCGCTGATCGGTGCGCTGGCCGTGCTCGCGCTCATCGACTCGACGAGCTTCGGCACCCTGCTCATCCCCGTGTGGCTGCTCATGTCGCCCGGCCGGGTGCGCGTGGGCCGGATGATCGTCTACCTCGGCTCGATCGCGGGCTTCTACGCCCTGGTCGGGCTGGCGATCCTCCTGGGGGCGGGCGCGCTGGGCGACACGCTGTCCTCCCTGTCGAGCTCGCGCCCGTTCCTGATCGCGCAGCTCCTGGTCGGTATCGGCCTGTTCGTGTGGAGCTTCAAGCTCGAGCCGTCCAAGGAGCAGAAGGCCGCCGACGCGGTGGCCGCGGCGCAGGCGGGCGGAGCAGCGGCAGGCACGACGCCGACTGGCAGCGCCATACCGGCGGCCGGCGCCGCGGAC
>NZ_KI911765.1:79904-81540 GCF_000515355.1 Promicromonospora kroppenstedtii DSM 19349
GCCACGCGATCCTCAAGCTCGTGTTCCAGGGCACGAGCCTCGCCGCCGCGAGCGGTCTGGACCGCCGGGCCGACGAGGAGCTGGCCCGCATGGCCCGTGACTTCGCCGCGGAACGCCGGGCGGCGGGCCGGCCCGTCCCGGACGACCTCGACCGCCTCACGGCCGCCCGAACCACGAACGCCCAGCCGGCAGACACCCGGCCGACGGTCACGGCCACCACGGACACCCGGCTCAGCACCACGAAGGAGTGACGTTGCGCATCCTCGACCCGCACATCCACATGACGAGCCGCACCACCGACGACTACGAGGCGCTGTACGCCGCGGGCGTGCGCGTCGTCGTCGAACCCGCCTTCTGGCTGGGGCAGCCCCGTACCAGCGTCGGCTCGTTCACCGACTACTTCGACTCCCTGCTGGGCTGGGAACGGTTCCGGGCGGCGCAGTTCGGCGTCCGCCACCACGCGACGATCGCGCTCAACCCCAAGGAGGCGAACGACCCACGCTGCCGCGAGGTGCTCGCCGAGGTGCCGCGCTACCTGCTGAAGGACGGCGTGGTGGCCGTGGGCGAGGTGGGCTACGACTCGATGACGCCCGAGGAGGACGAGGTGTTCGCGGCCCAGCTCGAGATGGCCAAGGAGGCCGGGCTGCCCGTGCTGGTGCACACCCCGCACCGCGACAAGCTCGCCGGCACGCGCCGCACCCTCGACGTCGTGCGCGAGTCCGGGATCGCGCCGGAGCGGGTGCTGGTGGACCACCTCAACGAGACCAACGTCGCCCTGGTACGCGACGCCGGGGCGTGGGCCGGGTTCTCGATCTACCCCGACACCAAGATGGACGAGCACCGCATGGTCGCCCTGCTACGGGAGTACGGGACCGACCGGATGATCGTGAACTCGGCGGCGGACTGGGGCCGCTCGGACCCGCTGAAGACCGTCCGCACCGGCCAGGAGATGCTCGCGGCCGGCTTCTCCGACGACGACGTCGACCAGGTGCTGTGGCGCAACCCCGTCGCCTTCTACGAGCAGTCGGGCAACCTCGTGCTCGACCCGGTGCCCGGGTTCAGCGCGGGCGAACCGCCGACGCCGGGCGTCGAGTTCGAGGGATCGTCCGTGCTGCGCGGCGCGCGGGCCTGAGCGGGCCTGAGAAGGGATACCCAGATGCTTCTCTCCTACTGCACCAACGTGCACCCCGCCGAGGACCTCGACGGGGTGATCGACCAGCTCGCCCGGTACGCCGGTCCCGTGCGCGAGGCCGCCGGCCTGGACACCCTCGGTGTCGGGCTGTGGCTGCCGGCCGAGCTGGCGCACCGGCTGGACACGTCCACCGCCGACCGCGAGCGCCTGCGCGCTGCGCTCGCCGAGCACCGGCTCCAGGTGCACACCCTGAACGCGTTCCCGTACGGCGGGTTCCACCGCGAGGTCGTCAAGCTCGCGGTGTACTCCCCCACCTGGGCCGAGCGGGCGCGGCTGGAGTACGTGCTCGCGTGCGCCCGGGTACTGGCCGACCTTCTGCCCGAGGGCGTCGCCGGGTCGATCTCGACCCTGCCGCTCGCGTGGCGCGCGCCCTGGACCCGCGCCGACGACGACGAGGCCACGCGCGCCTTCGCCACGCTGTCCGCCGAGCTGCGCGAGCTGGCG
>NZ_KI911765.1:81640-82516 GCF_000515355.1 Promicromonospora kroppenstedtii DSM 19349
GGCCGGCCACGGGCTGCGCCTGCTGGGCCGCCGTCGCGGCCGGGCCGGGGTGAGCATCACGTGAGGCCCCCGTTCCTGCTCGGTTACGGCACGAACGGCTTCGGGGACCACCCGCTCCGCGTCGCCCTGGACGTGCTCGACGACGTCGGGTACGACGCCGTCGCGGTCACGCTCGGCTTTCCGCACCTGGACCCGTTCGCGCCCCTGGCCGGCGACGACGTCACCGCCCTGCGCGCCCACCTACGGCGGATGCGCGGGGGCACCGGGGCTGCGACGGTCGTGGAGACCGGCACCAGGTACCTGCTCGACCCGTTGCACAAGCACCGGCCCACGCTCGTGGACCGGGACGCCACACTGCGCATGCGGTACCTGGAGCGCGCGGTCGAGATCGCGGCGGACCTCGACGCCCGGTGCGTCTCGTTCTTCTCCGGCATCCTGCCCGACGACGCGAGCGCCGCCGACGGCTGGGCCCGGCTCCGCGAGCGCGTCGGTGAGCTCGTCGAGCTCGCCGGGGAGCGCCGCGTGCGGCTGTCGCTCGAACCCGAGCCGGGCATGCTCGTCGAGACGGTCGACGACGCGCTGCGGCTCCTGGGCGACCTGGGCGCGCCGCCCGAGCTGGGCATCACCGTCGACGTGGGGCACTGCCTCGTGGTGGAGCCCGGCGGCGTCGAGGGGGCGCTGCGCGCCGCCGCGCCGTACCTGAGCAACGTGCAGCTCGACGACATGCCCGCCACGCACCACGAGCACCGGCCGTTCGGCGAGGGCGACATCGACCTGCCGCTGGTGCTCGCGACGCTCGCGGACATCGGCTACTCGGGGGTGGCCGCCGTCGAGCTGCCCCGGCACTCCCACGACGCGCCCCGGCTCGCCCGGGAC
>NZ_KI911765.1:82616-82836 GCF_000515355.1 Promicromonospora kroppenstedtii DSM 19349
GCACAGACACGACCAGTCCTCAGGTGACCAGTACCGACACGACCAGTACCGACACGATCAGCACCGACGCCAGCAGCACAGACGCCAGCAGCAGCAAGGAGGCCCTGTCATGAACGTCGACACCACCGCCGGTCCGGACAGCATCGTGGGCGGCTCCCCGGGGCGCCGCCTGGCTGGACGAGGCGCGTGCCGAGGTCGCGCGTGACCCCGACAGCGTCAC
>NZ_KI911765.1:82936-96772 GCF_000515355.1 Promicromonospora kroppenstedtii DSM 19349
GGCAGGCTGAGCCGCTGGCGTGAGCGCGCGCTCGGGAGCGAGTCCGGCAGCTGGCCGGCGCTGGCCGGGCTGGCGGTCGGGGCCGGGCTGGTCGAGGTGGCGTCGATGCTGCCCTACCTCGCCGCGCTGGGCCTGATCGGCACGCAGGGTCCGGGGTGGCCGACGTCGGGCCTCTGGGTCCTGGGGTACTGCCTGGTCATGATCCTGCCGGCCCTGGTGCTGACCGCCGCGCGGGTGTTCGCGTCGCGGCTGGTGGAGCGACCGCTCAGTCGCCTGGACGGCTGGCTGACACGGAACGCGGCGAGCACGACGGCATGGGTCGTCGGGATCGTCGGGTTCCTCGTGGCCCGCGACGCGATCGGCCGCCTCTGGGGCTGACCGACCGCGCCGACAGTGATCAGGCCAGACGGCGCATCCAGCCGTGCCGGTCCTCGGCACGGCCGTACTGGATGTCGGTGAGCTCCTGGCGGATGGCCATGGTGAGCTCGCCCGGCTCGCCGCCGTTGAGCTCGTGGTCGAAGGTCGAGCCGGCGAGCCGCCCCACCGGCGTCACGACGGCGGCGGTGCCGCACGCGAAGAACTCCTTGACGGCGCCGGACTCGAGGCCCGCGATGACCTCGGCGAGCGGGATGCGCCGCTCCACCACGTCGTAGCCGCGGTCGGCGGCGAGCTGCAGCACGGAGCCGCGCGTGATGCCCTCCAGGATCGAGCCGAGCTCCGGCGTGTGCAGCGTGCCGTCCTCCATCACGACGAAGACGTTCATGCCGCCGAGCTCTTCGAGGTAGGTGTTGGTGGCCGCGTCCAGGAAGCACACCTGGTCGAAGCCTGCCTTCTGGGCCTCGAGCTGCGGCAGGAGGCTCGCGGCGTAGTTGCCGCCAAACTTCGCGTCGCCGGTGCCTCCGGGCGGGCCCGCCCGGTGGTACTCCTGGGACACGTAGATCGACACGGGCCGCACGCCGCCCGCGAAGTACGGGCCGACGGGCGAGGCGATCACGAGGTACTCCGCCTCGAGCGACGGGCGCACGCCGAGGAACACCTCGGACGCGTACATGAAGGGCCGCAGGTAGAGGGAGGAGTCCTCGCCGTCCGGCACCCAGTCGATGTCGGTACGGACCAGCGCGGCCAGCGAGCCGATGAAGTCGTCCACGCTCAGCGACGGCAGCGCGAGGCGGTGCGCCGACCGGGCGAAGCGCGCGGCGTTCTGGTCCGGGCGGAACGTCCAGACCGAGCCGTCGGCGTGCTTGTAGGCCTTGAGGCCCTCGAAGATCTCCTGCGCGTAGTGCAGGACGGCGGTGGCCGGGTCGAGCAGCAGCGGACCGTACTTCTCGATCCGCCGGTCCTTCCACCCGTCGGCGCTGCTCCAGGAGATGCGCGCCATGTGGTCGGAGAACTTGGTCCCGAACTTCGGGGCGCGGAGCGCCTCGAGGCGGTCCTCGTCCGACGTCGGCGCGTCGGTGGGCCGCACGTCGAAGAGCGCCACCAGGTCTTCGAGCCTGGTCGGGAGGATGGGGTCCGTCGTAGTTGTCATGTCGATGCCTTTCACCGGAATGCTGCTGTCAGTCTTCCACGCCCGGCAAGGCGGCGGAGCGATCCGAGCCGGACGTCTGCCCGGACGGCTCCCGACATACGAGAGCGGCGCCCGGGGATCGGTCTGCGAGACCCGGGCGCCGCTTTCGTGAAGCGTGCTACCCGATCACGCGGGCCGCGATGTCGCGGCCTACCTGGTCGGTCGTGCGTACTACGTCGCCGCGCGCCGCGAGGTCGGCGGCGACGGCGTCCTGGACGCGCGCGGACTCGGCCGCGAAACCCAGGTGGTCGAGCAGCAGGGCGACGGAGAGGATCGTCGCGGTGGGGTCGGCCTTGCCCTGGCCGGCGATGTCGGGCGCGGAGCCGTGCACCGGCTCGAACATCGACGGAGCGGTGCGGTCCGGGTTGATGTTGGCCGACGCCGCCAGCCCGATGCCGCCCGAGATCGCGGCGGCCTGGTCGGTGAGGATGTCGCCGAAGAGGTTGTCCGTGACGATGACGTCGAACCGGCTCGGGTTGGTCGTCAGGTAGATGGTCGCGGCGTCGACGTGCGCGTAGTCGGTGGTGACGTCGGGGAACTCCGCGTTGACGGCCTCGACCGTCCGGCGCCACAGGTGGCCGGCGTGCACCAGCACGTTGTGCTTGTGCACCAGCGTGAGGTGCTTCCGGGGACGGGCCGCGGCACGCGCGAAGGCGTCCCGGACCACGCGCTCGACGCCGAACGCGGTGTTGACGCTGACCTCGGTGGCGATCTCGGCGGGGGTGCCGACGCGCAGCGCGCCGCCGTTGCCCACGTACGGGCCCTCGGTGCCTTCACGGACGACCACGAAGTCGATCTCGCCCGGGTCGGCGAGCGGACTGGAGACGCCCTCGTAGAGCTTGGTCGGGCGCAGGTTCACGTAGTGGTCCAGCGCGAAGCGCAGCTTGAGCAGCAGCCCGCGCTCCAGCACGCCGCTCGGGACCGACGGGTCGCCGATCGCGCCGAGCAGGATCGCGTCCTGGGTCTTGATCCGCGCGAGGTCCTCGTCGGTGAGGGTCTCGCCGGTCGCGTGCCAGCGCCGCGCACCGAGGTCGAACTCGGTGGTGGAGAGCTTGGTACCCGACGGCGCCAGCGCCGCCTCGAGGACGGAGAGACCCTGCTCCACGACCTCGGTACCGATGCCGTCACCCGCGACCACCGCGAGATTGATGCCGTCTGTAGTAGCCACCTGTGCCATGTCCGGAGCCTACGCGTGCCGTCACCCCGCTGAGACGCGGGTCTCACGGTATGGACGAAACCCGGGACCGGTCGGCAGGCGCGCAGCCGGCTCGGTTCAGTCGAACTCGAAGGACGTCGCACCACCCTCCCCCCGCACGTAGAGCGCCGTCGCCCGGGTGGGCGTCACGCGGTAGACGTGCCACGGTGCCGGCCCCGCGGACGGCGCGCTGTACGGGGCGGTGAGCGCCGAGCCGGACGCGTCCGGCTCGCACGGCCAGCCGCCCTCGTTGAGCCGCCGGGACACCTCGGCCACCTCCTCCCGGTCCGTGACCAGGCGCGCCGTGCCGTCCACGACCGTGTCGTAGTCGGCCGTCGCCACCGCGACGGCGCACCGCGGGTCGCGCTCCAGGTTCCGGGCCTTGAGCGCCGAGCGGCCGGACACCACCCAGTAGGCGCCGTCGAACCAGATGGCGCCGATCCCGGTGACGTGCGGGCTCCCGTCCGCGTTCACCGTGGTGAGCCAGTGCGAGTGCCGGTCCGGGCCACCGGTGCCCGGAGCCTGCGTGAGCCGGTCCAGGCTGGCCGCCACGGGCGCCCAGTCCAGGGTCGGCAGGTCATAGAGGGTCGCGAGATTCTTGGTCTTCATACCCTGGCCGACCGCCCCGGCGACCGGAACTCATCGGCGGCCGCGACTCTGCTGGTCCGGACTGCCCCGGGGCTGCCGGTTCCGGGGCTGCTGGTCCGGGCTGCTGGTCCCGGCCTACTGGTCCCGGGCGGACAGCACGCAGAACTCGTTGCCGTCCGGGTCGGCCAGCACGGTCCAGGTCGCCTCGGCCGGCTGGCCGACGTCGATCACCGTGGCCCCCAGGTCGACCAGCCGCGCGATCTCGGCGTCCCGGTCGTCGCTCGTGTGCGGCGCGAAGTCCCAGTGCAGCCGGTTCTTGCCGGACTTCTCGTGGTCGACCGGGACGAACACCATGCCTGGCGGCACCTGGTGGAAGTCCAGCCTGCCGGAGAGCTCGAGCGCCCACGGGGGCACCACGACCACCTCGGAGTCCAGGTCGAAGACGACCTCCCAGCCCAGGGCCTCAGCCCACCAGCGGGCCAGCTTCCGGTGGTCCGTGGACTCCACCACGTTCGAGTACCAGCGCAGCGCCATCGCCTTCACCTCTCGTCGAGACCGATGCCCCCACGTTAGGCCGAGCCACTGACACTCCCCGGGGGGCGCCCCTCGACACGGCACCCGGCTCGTCGGACGTAGGGTTCGTCGCCGCAAGAGCCTCCTTGCGCCGACAAACCCTACGTTCGACGCCTGAGGACATAGGCGTCAGGCGTCAGGTCAGCGCTTCGGGTAGAGCAGCTCGAACCGCTCGCACACGATCGGCATGTCCGCCGAGAACTCGCGGCCCTCACCCAGCGTGCGGCGGAAGTACGCCTCGTGCCCCGCGCGCCACGACTCCAGCGTGCGGTCATCCTCGCCCTCGGCGGCCGCGAAGTCGTCGTCGACCTCGTCGAACGTCGTGGTCACGACGCTCGTGGTGCGGATCAGCGCGCGCGGGTGCCGCTCGCCGTCCAGCAGGATCGACAGCTCGCCGACGACGGGAAGCGGCGCGCCCTCGTCGTCGTAGTCCCACAGGGCCGACGACGTCGCCGTCTTGTCGCCCGCGAGGACCGCCGCGAGGAGCGTCTCCGCCAGCTCGGGCTCGTCGCCGAACGACCAGGCGGGCGGCGGCACGGTCTCGCTCACGGTGTGCCCGACGACGATGCTCGCCTTGGCCATCCCGGCGTGCTGGCGGGTAGCGCCCCAGAAGTCGAGCACCTCGGCGGCGAGCTCGGCGTCCTCCACCGGCACCGACTCGGGGTCGAAGGTCGCAGGGTCGAACTCCTCCGGCTCGGCCCCGGCAGGCTCACGCTCCACGCTGTCGCGGGACTCCGCCCCGGCGGCGGCGGTCTGCTCGTTGTCGTCCGCTGCCTGCGGATTCGCGTCGTTGGTCACGGGGACATCTTGCCCTAACAGCCCGTGCCGGACGACGCCCGGCGGGCCGTAACGAACACTGAACGATCCGGTAACGAACGCTTACCTAATTTGCATGTGCGTGACTTGACATGGTCTGGTGAACGGCGGTTCACGTCGCACCGACGTACCTTTTGAGACTTTTCGTAACCAGTGCTGCCCAGATGAAACCAAGACAACTGCCAAGACGAGGGGGCTCTGTGCCAGCTATCGAGGCACATCACCTGTACAAGGTGTTCGGCCGCAAGGGTCGCGAGGGCGTCAAGCGCCTCGAGGCCGGCGCCGGCACCGACGAGCTGAAGGCCGCAGGTCTGACACCCGCGGTGATCGACGCGTCGTTCACCGTGGAAGAAGGAGAGATCTTCGTCGTCATGGGCCTGTCCGGGTCCGGCAAGTCGACGCTGATCCGCATGATCAACGGGCTCCACGCCCCGACCTCCGGGCACGTGGAGCTCTACGGCGAGAACATCACCGCCGCCACCGGCAAGGACCTGCGCCGCCTGCGGCGCCAGCGGATCAGCATGGTGTTCCAGCACTTCGCGCTCTTCCCGCACCGCTCGGTCATCGACAACGCCGCCTACGGCCTGGAGACCCAGGGCGTCGGCAAGGAGGAGCGTCGCGCGCGTGCGCACGAGGCGCTGGAGCTGTGCGGCCTGAGCGGCTGGGACGAGCATCTGCCCAGCGAGCTCTCGGGCGGCATGCAGCAGCGCGTCGGCCTGGCCCGGGCGCTCGCCGCCGACACCGACATCCTGCTGATGGACGAGGCGTTCAGCGCGCTCGACCCACTGATCCGCCGGGACATGCAGGACCAGCTGATCGAGCTGCAGCAGAAGCTCGGCAAGACGATCCTGTTCATCACCCACGACCTCAACGAGGCCATGCGCATCGGCGACCGGATCGCCATGATGCGCAACGGACGGATCGTCCAGGTCGGCACCGCCGAGGAGATCCTCACCGACCCGGCGAACGACTACGTGGCGCAGTTCGTCGCCGACGTCGACCGGACCCGCGTCCTGACGGCGGCGTCCGTCATGGAGAAGCCGGCCGCCGTCCTCGGGGCCGAGCAGGGGCCGCGCGCCGCGCACAAGCTGATGCGCGAGCACCAGATCCCGGCCATGTTCGTCACCGGACGCGACCGCACCCTCAAGGGTTACGTGACCGAGGACGAGGTCGGCCGGCACCTGGAGCAGAAGGACCTCACCGGTCTGCTGCACCCGGTCCCGGGCCTCGCCAGCGTCTCCCCCGACACCTCGCTCGCCGACCTCTTCGGCCCGGCCGCGGAGACCCCGGCCATCGCCGTGGTCGACGACGCCGGGCGGCTCATCGGCGTCGTCCCGCGCATCACCCTGCTCTCGGCGCTCGCCGCGCACGCAGAGACCGACGTCGCGGACGCTCCCGTGACGGCCGACGACGAGACCAAGGAGGCCGCCCGTGCCTGAGAGCGCCGCCCCCGTGACGATCGTGCCGCCCATCCCGATCGGCACCTGGCTCGAGACCGGCTTCACCTGGTTCAAGCAGACGTTCGACGCCTTGTTCGACGTGATCGGTGACCTCATCACCGGCGCCATCAACGGGATCGCCGACCCGCTCCTGGCCCTGGACCCGCTGGTCCTGGCGATCATCCTCGCGCTGCTCGGCTGGCTCCTGCGCAACTGGAAGCTCGGGGTCGGGACGCTGGTGGGCCTCGTCCTGATCATCGGGATGGACATGTGGGAGCCCGCCGTCGAGACCCTCGCCCTCGTGGTGGTCGCGACCGTGGTGGCCCTCATCCTCGGCATCCCCCTGGGCATCCTCGCGGCCCGCTCGCCCGTGGTCAGCCGCATCGTCAAGCCCGTGATGGACTTCATGCAGACCATGCCCGGCATGGTCTGGCTGCTGCCGGTGCTCAAGCTGTTCAGCATCGGCGTGGCCGGCGCCCTCGTCGCCACGGTGATCTTCGCGCTGCCCCCGGCCGTCCGGCTCACCGAGCTCGGCATCCGCCAGGTCGACGGCGAGGTCGTCGAGGCCGGGCAGGCCTTCGGCGCCGGACCGCGGCAGATCCTCAAGGACATCCAGCTGCCCCTGGCTCTGCCGACCGTGATGGCCGGCGTCAACCAGGTCATCATGCTGGCCCTGTCGATGGCCGTGATCGCGGGTCTGGTCGGCGGCGGCGGCCTCGGCAACGAGGTGGTGGGCGCGATCTCGACCCTCAACCTCGCCCGCGGTTTCGACGCCGGCATCTCCGTGGTGATCCTGGCGATCTTCCTGGACCGCCTGACGGCGTCGATCGGCTCCCGCCGTCCTGGTCACGGCCGCCTGCGCGAGCTGCGCGAGCGGTTCACCCGGACCCCGGCGACCGCGGCCAGCGCCTCCTGACCCTCTTCCCAGACCTACCTCCATACATAACGAACCCCAGATATACGAAACGGAAGGACACCGATGATCGGCACGACCGGCAAGCGGATCGGAGCGGCCGCACTGGCTCTCGGCCTGGGCCTGAGCCTCACGGCATGCGCCTCGGGTGACGAGAGCGGCGGCGACGGCGACAAGACCATCACGCTGGGCATCATCCCCTCGTGGACCGACGGCCTGAGCACCGCCTACCTGTGGAAGAACATCCTCGAGGAGGACGGGTACACGGTCGAGATCACCGAGATCAACGACGCCGCGCCGCTGTACACCGGGCTCGCGGAAGGTGACATCGACATCTTCCCGTCCGCGTGGCCCGAGGTGACCCACGCCGCCTACATGGACGAGTACGGCGACGACCTGGAGGACCTCGGCACCTACTACGACGGCGCCAAGCTGACCATGGCCGTCCCCGAGTACTCCGAGCTCCAGTCCATCGAGGACCTCATCGGCAAGAGCGCCGACTACGACGGCAAGATCGTCGGCATCGAGGCGGGCGCGGGCCTGACCAAGGCCACGCAGGAGCAGGTCATCCCGGAGTACGGCCTGGACGAGGACGGCTGGACGCTGCAGACGTCCTCCACCCCGGCCATGCTGAACGCGCTCGACGAGGCCGTCCAGGCCGAGGAGGACATCGTCGTCACGCTGTGGCGGCCGTTCTGGGCGAACAACACGTTCCCCGTGCGCGACCTCGAGGACCCGAAGGGCGCCCTCGGCGAGGCGGAGGGCCTGCACGAGCTGGCCACCGCCGGGTTCAGCGAGGAGTTCCCCGAGGTCGCCGAGATGATCGGCAAGGCGAAGCTGGACGACGAGCAGTACGGCAGCCTGGAGGACCAGGTCGTCAACGAGCACGAAGGTGACCCGGCCGCCGGCGTCGAGGCCTGGCTCGCGGACAACCAGGACTGGGTCGACTCGCTCAAGAGCTGACGTTCCCGGAACACGACAGCGCCCCGCTCTCCGTACGGAGGGCGGGGCGCTGTTCTTGCTGTCAGCCCGGCTGGGCCGACGAGCGGTCAGCGGACGGCTCGGGTCAGCGGACGGCCCGGGTCAGCAGACGGCTCGGGTCAGCGAGCGGCCGAACCCTCGACGTAGTCCGAGTCGGCCGGCTTGATCCACGAGAACATCTTGCGCAGCTCGCGGCCCGTGGCCTCGATCGGGTGCTGCTCGCCCTTGGCGCGCAGCTCCTTGAACTCCGGGGCGCCCGCGTCCTGGTCCGCGATGAAGCGCTCGGCGAAGGCGCCGTTCTGGATGTCGGCCAGCACGGCCTTCATGTTCTCCTTCACGCGCGGGTCGATGACGCGCGGGCCGGAGACGTAGTCGCCGTACTCGGCGGTGTCCGACACGGACCAGCGCTGCTTGGCGATGCCGCCCTCGACCATCAGGTCGACGATCAGCTTGAGCTCGTGCAGCACCTCGAAGTACGCGACCTCCGGCTGGTAGCCGGCCTCGGTCAGCGTCTCGAAACCGTACTGGACCAGCTGCGACGCGCCACCGCACAGCACGGCCTGCTCGCCGAACAGGTCGGTCTCGGTCTCCTCGGTGAACGTCGTCTTGATGCCGCCGGCGCGCAGGCCGCCGATGCCCTTGGCGTACGACAGTGCCAGCTCCCAGGCGGTGCCGGACGCGTCCTGCTCCACCGCGACGATCACGGGCACGCCGCGGCCGTCGGCGAACTCGCGACGCACGATGTGGCCCGGGCCCTTGGGAGCGACCATGAGCACGTCATGGCCGGCCTCGGGCTTGATGTAGCCGTAACGGATGTTGAAGCCGTGCCCGAAGACGAGCGCGGCGCCCTCCTTGAGGTTCGGCGCGATGTCCTCGGCGTACAGGTGCCGCTGCACCTGGTCCGGCGCGAGGATGACCACCACGTCGGCGTCGCGCACGGCGTCCGGAACGGTGGCCACGGCGAGGCCCTCGTTCTCGGCCTTGGTGCGGGAGGAGGAACCCTCGCGCAGGCCGACGGTCACCTGGGCGCCGGAGTCACGCAGGTTCAGGGCGTGCGCGTGGCCCTGGCTGCCGTAACCGATCACAGCGACCTTCTTCTGCTGGATGATCGACAGGTCAGCGTCGTCGTCGTAGAACAGCTCAGCCACGGTTCTTGCTCCTCAGTTGATTACTCGGGTGGAAAGAAGTATCGATGGGTCGCGCGCTCAAGCGGAGCCCACGCCGCGTGAGACCGACGTTCCGCTTCGGGCGGGCACCTCGTTCCTCGGTCCCACCCTCCACTTCACTCTGGTCTCACGCAGACCTCACCGCGCGCTCGAACGCACGGTCGGTGATGGACCGGGCGCCACGGCCGATGGCCAGCGTCCCGGACTTGACGATCTCACGGACGCCGTACGGTTCCAGCGCCGCGAGGAGCGAGTCGAGCTTCGCCGCCGGTCCGGTGGCCTCGATGACCACCGAGTCCGGCACGACGTCGACGACGCGCGCCCGGAACATCTCGACGACTTCCAGCACCCCGGTACGGGTGGCGGCGTCTGCCCGCACCTTGACGAGCAGGAGCTCGCGGTGCACGGACGACTCGGGTTCGAGCTCGACGATCTTGATCACGTGGACGAGCTTGTTGAGCTGCTTCGTGACCTGTTCCAGGGGGTGTTCCTCGACGTCGACCACCACGGTGATGCGCGAGATCTCCTCGTGCTCCGTGGGGCCGACGGCCAGGGAGTGGATGTTGAACGCGCGACGGGCGAACAGTCCGGCGACGCGCGTGAGCACGCCGGGCTTGTTCTCCACGAGCACGGACAGGGTGTGCCTCGACATGGGGGTCAGTCCTCTCGCTCCCACGCCGGCGAGATGCCGCGTGCGTACTTGATGTCGTCGTTGCTCACGCCGGGGGCGACCATGGGCCACACCATCGCGTCACGCGAGACGGTGAAGTCCACGACCACGGGCCGGTCGTCGATCTCGTTGGCCCGCTTGATCGCCGCGTCGACGTCGGAGGCGTGCTCCACCCGGATGCCCTCGCAGCCGTACGCGTCGGCGAGCTTCACGAAGTCGGGCACGCGCATGGTGCCGTGCCCGGTGTGCAGGTCGGTGTTGGAGTAGCGCGACTCGTAGAAGAGCGTCTGCCACTGCCGCACCATGCCCAGCGAGCTGTTGTTGATCACCGCAACCTTGATGGGGATGTCGTTGATGGTGCAGGTGGCGAGCTCCTGGTTGGTCATCTGGAAGCAGCCGTCACCGTCGATCGCCCAGACGGTCCGGTCCGGCTGGCCGACCTTGGCACCCATCGCCGCGGGCACCGAGTAACCCATCGTGCCGAGCCCGCCGGAGTTGATCCAGGTGTTGGGCCGCTCGTAGCTGATGAACTGTGCCGCCCACATCTGGTGCTGCCCCACACCCGCGACGTAGATGCCGTCGGGTCCGGTCAGCTCGCCCAGGCGCTGGATCACGTGCTGCGGCGAGAGGTTGCCGTCCTCCGGCTGCGAGTACCCACGGGGGTAGGTGCGGCGCCACTCGTCGAGCTGGCGCCACCAGCCCTCGACGTCCGGCTTGCCGTGTTCCTCGTGCTCCTTGGCCAGCTCGGGCAGCAGGTCCCCGATGACCTCGCGGAGGTCGCCCACGATCGGCACGTCGGCCTCGCGGTTCTTGCCGATCTCGGCGGGGTCGATGTCCGCGTGGATGATCGCGGCCAGCGGGGCGAAGCTCGACAGCTTGCCGGTCACCCGGTCGTCGAACCGGGCGCCGAGCGCGAACACGAGGTCCGCCTTCTGCAGCGCCGCGACGGCGGGCACCGTGCCGTGCATGCCGGGCATGCCCAGGTGCTGAGGGTGGCTGTCCGGCACCGCGCCGCGCGCCATCAGCGTGGTCACCACGGGCGCGCCGGACAGGTCGACGAGCTGGCGCAGCAGGTCGGCAGCGCCGGACCGGATCACGCCACCGCCCACGTACAGCACCGGCCGCCGGGCCGTGGCCAGCAGCTTCGCGGCCTCGCGGATCTGCTTCGAGTGCGGCTTGGTCACCGGGTGGTAGCCCGGCAGGTTCAGCTCCTGCGGCCACGAGAACGTGGTGCGCTCCTGCTGTGCCGACTTCGAGATGTCCACGAGCACCGGCCCCGGGCGCCCGGTGGAGGCGATGTGGAACGCCTCCGCGATGGTGCGCGGGATCTCAGCAGGGTCGGTGATGAGGTAGGAGTGCTTGGTGATCGGCATCGTGATGCCGACGATGTCCGCCTCCTGGAACGCGTCGGTCCCGATCGCGGACGCGCCCACCTGGCCGGTGATCGCGACCATGGGGATCGAGTCCATGTTCGCGTCGGCGATCGCCGTCACCAGGTTGGTGGCCCCGGGGCCCGACGTCGCCATGGTGACACCGACCCGGCCCGTCGCGTGGGCGTAGCCCGAGGCCGCGTGGCCGCCGCCCTGCTCGTGCCGCACGAGGATGTGCCGCAGCTTGGCGGAGTCCATCAGCGGGTCGTAGGTGGGCAGGATCGTGCCGCCGGGAATGCCGAAGACGACCTCCGCACCGACCTCCTCAAGGGAGCGGACGATCGACTGCGCCCCCGTCACCTCCTCCGGCCCGACGCGCGGTGCGGCGACCTCGGTCTCGGCCTTGCCGCCTACGCGGGACCGAAGCTCGGTGCGCACCTGGTCACGCGCCTCGGCGCGCGCGGCGATCTGTGCGGGTGTCGGTGTGCCGGTCATACGGATCTCCTGCCGTCGCGCCCCGTCCTGGGGCGAAAGCGAGCGTTCGTGACAACAAAAAAACCCCGGGTCCTTTGGTGAGAAGGACTGCCAGGGTGAGCGCGCGGACGATGCCTGTGCTGGGCCTAGGCCGCGCGCTCAGGAAGTACTACGAGAATGATCGTCTGCACGCCACGCACGTTACGCCGAAAACCAGCCGGTGTCACCCAGCGGGCCAAAGGTCCCACGATCCGAGACGCCACGGTCGTCCAGCCGCGGGATCACGGGGGCCGCCGGGTCTGCCCGCTGCCCCCAGCCTACGTCTCAGCGCACGTCCCGGTGGCGGAAGACCACGGAGCCGAGCAGGGACAGCACCACCGCGATCCCCAGCAGCAGGAGCCCGCTGTGCAGCAGCGGGTCCGCCAGCAGACCGTCGCCGGACGGGACGGTGCGCGTGCCTCGCACCCAGGCGTCCGCGTTGCTGAACGGCAGCCAGCTCCCGACGCCGGACGACGCCCCCAGCACCACCTGTTCCTCGACCAGGAACCACGCCACCGCGAGCCCGACCGCCACCCACCAGCGGCGCACCAGCAGGCCGAGCGTGGCACCGCTGACCGCCGCGCACACCGCGAGGGCGAGGACGCGCACACCACACCAGACGAGCGCCTCCGCCAGGTCCGACGGCGTGCCACCCAGCACCCCGGCGCGCTGCTGCGTCCAGTACATGCCGAACGCGAGCACCGCCCAGGCCGCCGTGATGCCGGGCACCACCGCCAGCCCGGCCGCCGCCAGCTTGGTCCAGTAGACGCGGCCGCGCCGGGGCTCGACGGTCAGTACCGCCCGGGTCCCGCCCGACGCCGCCACCCCGGTCACCAGCAGCACACCCGCCACGTAGGCGAGGAAGATCGACGTCATCGCGTAGAACGAGATCTGCCCCTGCTCGAGCATCGCTGCCAGCGTCGACGCCTCCGGCTCGAACGCCGTCACGGCGACCGCGAGCACGACGTGCGCCAGCATCGCCACCGCGATCCACCGGATCGCCGGCCGCGCGGCGAACCGGCGCAGCTCGGCCCACAGCAGCCCCATCATCGCTTCCCCTTGGAACGCTTCTTGCCCCGGCCGGAGCCCGGCCGGCCGGCATTCTGCTGGCTTGAACCCCGGGGTCCTGAGTCGCCCGGTCCTGAGTGGTCCGGTCCTGAGTCGTCCGGGTCGGGATCGTCGGACCAGTCGTCGTACGCGTCGCTGCCGTCCGGATCGAGGTCGCCCGGCTCTGCCTCGCCCAGCTCTGCCTCGTCGAGATCGGTGGCGTCCGGGTCGAGGTCCTCGAGCCCGGCGCCCTCCGCCTCGAGCCGTTCGAGCTCGAGGTCGTCCGGTTCCCGATCCTCCGCCTCCGGCGCCCCCGACTCAAGCCCCTTCGGGTCGCTCGCCGCGTCCTGGCCGCCGGACGTCTCCGCCGCGCGCCGGCCCAGCAGCGACCGAGCGCCGTCCTCACGGGCCGACAGCCGGGCCGTCCTCGCCGTGGCGGCCTCCTGCTTCCGGGCGGAACGGGCGTCGGACCCGGACTGCTTCTGCGCCGCCCGGTCGTCGATCCTGGCCTGCTTCGCGTCGACCTTCGCCTGCCGTGCGTCGAGCCTGCTCTGCTTCGCGGCAGCCTTCGTTTCCTCGACGGCCTGCTTGTCGGCCTGCCTGGCCTCCGCGGCGGCGCGCTTCGACTCGGCGGCGGCCTGCTTGGCCGCGGCCTTCGCGTCCGCGGCCGCCTGTCGCTCGGCGAGCCGCGCCTCCTCGGCCGCCTGCTTCTCCGCGACCTTGGCATCGAACTCGGCCCGCCGCTGGGCGAACCTCGACAGCTTCGTCGGCGCATCGGCCTCGCTGGACGCGGCTCCCTCGCCCTTCCCGTCCGTGGCGGACGCCGGAGCAGGCTTCGCAGTGACCCGCACCGAGTCCGCAGCGGGCACTGTCGACTTCGACCCCCGAGCGCCGGGCTTCACGCCGGTCTGGGCCGCCGCCTGCGGGCTCACCGACCTCCGGGCCTCCTTCGCGGCGGCCCGCTCGGCCTGCGCCGCCTCCTTCGCGGCAGCCCGCGC
>NZ_KI911765.1:96872-97071 GCF_000515355.1 Promicromonospora kroppenstedtii DSM 19349
CAGCCGCGCGGTCCAGCCGGTGTCGTGTGCGATCGCGACGAGCCGGGGCACGAGCGACTGGATGGTCTCCGTCCCGGTGAGCACGAAGGCGCCGACGGCGCCCATCGCCTCCCGCTCGGACAGCCCGAGGTCACGCATACGTCCCGGCACGGTCGCCGGGTCGCCGGCGCGGTAGGCAACCCGGGCCGGTGCGGTCAGC
>NZ_KI911765.1:97171-98447 GCF_000515355.1 Promicromonospora kroppenstedtii DSM 19349
GCGCGCACCTTGAACCCGGCGGCGCGCAGGGCCGCGGCCGCCTTCGCCGGCTCGTCCACCCCCACGCGGACGCTGACTCGGGCGTCGCCCAGGAGCTCGGTGACGCTGCCCTGCGCGAGCACGCGTCCGGCGTCGAGCACGGTCACGGTGTCCGCGATCTGCTGGGCCTCGGTGAGCACGCCGGTCGCGACCAGCACCGTGGTGCCCCGGTCCGCGAGGCGGCGCAGGGCCTGGCGGATCTCGCGGGTGCCCACGGCGTCGAGCCCCGCACTGGGGTCGTCGACCACCAGGAGGTCGGGATCGCGCAGCAGCGCGGCCGCGAGCGCCAGGCGGCGCCCTTCGTCGGGCGAGTAGGTGCCGTAGGCGGCCTTGGCGCGGTCGGCGAGGACCACCCGGGTGAGCAGCTCGTCGACCCGGGCGCGCGGCACGCCGGCGGCGCTCGCGAGGAGGGTCAGGTTGCGGCGTCCGCTCAGCCGGGGCTGGAAGCCCGGGTCGCCGACGACGGCGCCGATACGGCCGGCGAGGTCGGGCAGGCCGTCAGGGACGTGGGTGCCGAAGATCCGCATGGCTCCGCCGTCCGCGTGGGCGAGGCCGGTGAGCAGGCGCAGCGTGGTGGTCTTGCCGGACCCCGCGAGCCCGAGGAGCGCGTGCACGCCACCGGCCGGAACCCGCAGGTCGATGCCGTCCACGCCCACGGCGCGGCCGCGTACCGAGCGGTACGCCTTGCGCAGCTCGAGCGTCTCGATCGCGACGCCGTTCCCTGGAATCACCCGCACAGGGTAGGGCATTCCGGACAGCACCCGAACGTGTCAGACGTCCAGGTCACTCCCGTGACCTGGACGTCTGTCGCGTGGGGCTACCAGCTCATCGCGCCGTGCAGCGACGTCGGGGCGGGGTCCACGCCGAGGCGTTCCCGCAGCACCGTGAGGTCGTAGGTGCGCTCCATCGCGAGGTGGCTGATGGCGTAGCGCGTCAGGCGGGGCTCGCGCCCGGTCCACCGGGCCACGCGCTCCCCCACCCAGGCCAGCGCGTTGGCCAGCCGCAGCGGGATCTCCACCACCTGGACCGGGCGGAACCGGGCGAACATGAGGAGCTCGAGCGTCTGGTCGAGGTCGACGGGGCTGGCGTCGGCGACGTTCGCGACGAGCGGCCGCCCGGCGGCGATCTCGGGCTGGACGTCCACGTCCAGGGCGGCGCGCACCGCGCGGGCCAGGGTGTCGACGTGCGTGAGGTGCTGGCGCACCCGGCCACCGCCCGGGAGCGGCAGCCAGGCCCC
>NZ_KI911765.1:98547-102506 GCF_000515355.1 Promicromonospora kroppenstedtii DSM 19349
GTCAGGTCCGGCAGCACGCCGACGCCGTCCGCGACGCCGGCCCCGGACACCAGCTCCCGCACCGCCCGGGGCGAGAACAACGGCCCGAGCGCGCGCCGCAGCGCGGCATGCTCCGCGCCCTCCATGTTGAGCAGCACGGACGGCCCGAGCACGGGCGTCCACAGGTCCGACGGCGCTCCCGGGCCCACCTTGGAGAAGTGGTCCAGGTCGAGCAGCACCTCGCGCGCGATCGCGGCGTCGCTCACCACCACGCCGATGCGCGGGACCCGCACCACCGGGCGGCGCCGCACGAACCGGAGCGCCGGGTACGCGAGCGGGTGCGCGGCCCGCTGCACCCGCTCCTCCCAGAGCGCCTCGGCCCCGCCCGTCCGACCGCTGTCCACCACAGCAGTTCCTGCCGGAGCCGGGCCCGTCCTGACAGGAACTGCCGTGGCCGGCGAAGGCCCGGCACCGGTCGGCGGACGGCCCTCGGTGGGTACGTCCGTCATCGGATGTCCACGACCTCGGGCCGGTAGCGGTGGTCGGCGTACCAGCCGAGCGTGCGCACCAGACCCCACGCGTGCACGCGGCGGGTCGACGCCCGTACCCAGACCTCGCGGTGCTCCGCGTACCGCGTGGTCAGCCGGCGCACGGCGTTGACCAGGGCGCGGTCCTCGTGCACGTCCTCGATCCGGGTGCGCGGGAACCCGCCCGCCCGCTCGTACAGGAACGCCGTGATCGCCATGTTGCAGCCCGGCGCCATCACGTACGGCCCCAGGTACCCCTCGTCCTGGTTCCCGGGCCGCACCTTGCCGAACGCGCTGGAGACCCACAGCGCCAACGACAGCACGCCCTGCTGGAACCGCGAGACCGGCAGGTCGTCCCTGCGTGGCACGAGCCGCCCGGCGACCAGCTCGTCGCCGGACGCGAACGCCTCGCGCACCGCGCGGGTCCACCCGGGTGGCGGCAGGCAGTCGGCGTCGGTCCGTGCCAGCAGCTCGGCGCCCAGGGCGATCGCGGTCCGCATCCCCGTGTCGGCCGCGGCCCCGGTCCCCTTCTCCGGCTCGGTCACCACCTGCCAGCGCAACCGCCCCCAGTCGGCGATCGCCTTGCGGACGACGTCGGGGGTGCCGTCCGTGGAGCCGTTGTCCACCACGACCAGGTCGAAGTCGTCGTCCTCCTGGGCGTGCAGCGCCTCGAGGGTGCGCAGGATCCCGTGCTCGTGCGCCTCGTTCAGCGCGGGCACGACGACGGCGAGGCGGGGCGGTGTTGTCGCCCCGCCTTCGCCGCGCTCCGCTCCGGTACCCCGTGTCACCACCGAACCACCATCGCACCCATGCTGATGCCGCCCGCCAGCCCGAGGAGCAGCACCACGTCGCCGCGCCGCAGCCGGCCCGACTCCAGGGCCGTCACGAGCTGCAGCGGCAGCGTTGCGGAGGCCAGGTTGCCGTGGTCGGCCACCGTGACGATCGTGCGGTCGGCGGGCACGCCGAGCGCCGCGTGCACGTCGGCGAGGTAGCCGACGGCGACCTGGTGCACCGCGACGAGCGCGACCTCGTCCATGGTCACGCCCGCCTGGTCCAGCGCCTCCTGCACGGGCCCGGGGCCGAGCGCGAGGAACGCCTCGCGCAGCCGCGAGCCGTCGATCTCGAAGTAGCTGCGCTCCGGGTCGCGCGGGTTGACGGTGCCGCCGCCCGGCAGCATGCCGACGTCCCAGTGCTGCGACTCGGCCGTGAACGCCGAGCCGAGGATCCCCGAGGGCCGGTCGCCGGACGCGACCAGCCCCGCCAGCTCGGCGGCCAGGTCGTCCTCGAAGCCGGACGGCGCCTCGGCCGCCTCCACCAGCACCGCGGCCCCGCCGTCGGACATGGTGTAGCCGGCGGCGGACATGGCGTAGGTCGCCCGGTCGGGCACGTCCCACCGGACGCCGCGCGTCGGCATCTCGCCGCACGCGACCAGCACGCGCCGGTACCGGCCGGTCCCGATGAGGGCCTCGGCCACCTCGATCCCGTTGAGCACGGAGTTGCAGGCGTTCTTGACGTCCATCACGGGCGCCCGGACGCCGAGCTTGGCCGCCGTGATGTGGCTGGTGGCGGGCTCGATCATGTCCTGGGTCGCGGACGCGAAGATCAGCAGGTCGACATCGCCGGGCCCCAGGCCCGCCCGCTCCAGCAGGGTCCGGGAGGCGGCGACGGCCAGGTCGGAGGCCTGCTGGTCGGCGTCGGCCACATGGACACGGCGCACGCCGGTCAGCCGCGACACCATCGGGAGACGAGGCGCGACCTTCGGGTTCCTGCGGTGCAGGTCGCGCTCGGTCTCGGCCACGTCCCGGCTGTTCTCGGGCAGGTGGACGGCCACCTCGGCGATGCGGGCGACAGGCCTCGACGACTGCTGGGGCTGCTGAGTCCGCTGGTAGGACGCGGACGGCTCGGCAGGTCGAGTGTTGACCGGGTTCAGCACGGCGGCCGGTTCGGGAAGCACCCGGGACAGATTAGGGCACGCCCGTGACGCGATGGTGACGGCTGGGCGATCAGCCGTTGCCGAGCTCGACGTCCAGGGCCTGCACGGCCGAGCGCCCGACCCCGGTACCGTGCCCGGCGCGCCCGCCCGTAGGGTGACGGCCGTGATCCCGATCCTCCCGACCACCCGGCACGAGCTCGGCCTCCTCTACCGAGCCCGGCCCGCGATGGCCGGCCTGCTCCTGGCGGGTACCGCTGCCCAGCGGTGGCCGCTCAATGGTTCACCGGTGCGCAAGGTGCCGGGCATCGGGTGGGTCACCGCCGACCCGGTGGTGGCTCGCACGGTCCTGCGCGACCACCGCTCGTTCACCATCCTCGGCGAGGGCGGCGTAGGGAACCTCTGGGCCCAGATCCTCGGCGACTGGGTGCTCGACCTCTTCGACGGTGCGGGACACCACGACCTGCGCTCCCGCACGCGCGAACTGTTCACGGAGGCCGTCTCGCGGGAGCTCGTGAGCGCCGCGTGGGACGAGCGGGTCGCCGTCGCCGGCGAGGCGCTGCGCTCAGGCGGAACGCTGGACGTCGCGCACCTCGCCCGGATCCTGGTGGGCCGCATGGTCATCAGCCTGCTGGGGGTCCCGCGCCCCGCCGGGCACGGCGGGTCCTGGCCCGACGACGAGGGTGCGCTGCGAATCTTCGAGACCGGTGAGCGGCTCGCCACCGTGGCGCTGGGCACCGCCGGCTCGACGATCCTGACGCCGGCCCAGGTGGCGACCGCGCGGGGCATCGCCGCCGAGCTGAACGCCGGGATCCCCGACGGCTGGCGGAACGCGCCGCCGGACACCCTGCTCGGCCGCTGCCGAGAGCTCGGCCTCGGACTGACCGAGACGTCCGGCCTGGCCTCGCTGCTCATGGTCGCGGGCACCGAGACCGCCGCGAGCGCCATGGCCCGGATCACCGCTCTGCTGGTCGACACGGGTGAGCAGCATCGGATGCTCGCGTCGCTCCGGGCGGGTACCGAGGCGCTCCGGGCGGGTACCGAGGCGGGGGCAGCTGTCGTCGCGCTCGGCGCGGCGGTGGACGACGAGCGGGCGGCCCGGCTGCTGAACCCCGGGGAGGCGGACCCGGTCGAGAACGTGGTCCGCGAAGGGCTGCGCGTGACCAGTCCCGCGTCGGTGATCGGCAGAGGGGTGGCGGCCGACGTCGAGGTGGGCGGTGCGGCGTTGCGTGCCGGTGAGCGGATCATGCTGCTGGTCTGGTCGGCGAACGCCGCCGCGGGCCCGTTCCGGGCCGATCGCCCATACGTGCGGGAGTCCCGCCAGCTCTGGTTCGGCGCCGGCCGCCACCTGTGCCTGGGCGCGGCGCTCGCCAGGGCCGAGATCGGCACCCTGCTGCGCATGCTGTGGTCCGAGGACCGGCCGCTGCGCATCGTGCGACGTCGGGCGGCGCGAGGCGTGCTGATCCCCGCGTGGTCGGAGCTGGTCGTCACGCGCTGACGCCGGGCGGCGGGCGGCGGGCGGC
>NZ_KI911766.1:0-4459 GCF_000515355.1 Promicromonospora kroppenstedtii DSM 19349
ACCTCGACGGCAACTCGCTGGGCCGGCCGCTGTCCGCGACCCGCGAGCGGCTGGCGTCGTTCGTCGACGGGCCCTGGGCGGCGCGGCTGATCCGGTCCTGGGACGAGAGCTGGATGGACGCGCCGACCGAGCTCGGCGACGAGCTGGGCCGGGTTGCGCTGGGCGCGGCGCCTGGCCAGACCGTCGTCGCCGACTCCACCACCGTGCTGCTCTACAAGCTGGCCCGCGCCGCCGTCGACGCGCGGCCGGGGCGGCGCGTGATCGTCGCCGACACCGAGAACTTCCCCACGGACCGGTTCGTGCTGCAGGGCATCGCGGCCGAGCGTGGCCTCGAGATCCGCTGGATCGCGCCCGACGCCGAGGCCGGCGTCACGCCCGACGAGGTGGCGGCCGCCGTCGGGCCGGACACCGCGCTCGTGCTGCTCAGCCACGTGGCCTTCAAGTCCGGTTATGTCGCCGACCTGCCCGCCATCACACGGGTCGTCCACGACGCCGGCGCTCTGGTCCTGTGGGACCTGTGCCACTCGGCAGGCTCGGTGCCGCTCGACCTGGACGCCGACGGCGTGGACATCGCCGTCGGCTGCACCTACAAGTACCTGAACGGCGGGCCCGGCTCGCCGGCCTTCGCCTACCTGGCCGCCGGCCTGCAGGGCGAGGTGCGCCAGCCGGTGCAGGGCTGGATGGGGGCCGCCGACCCGTTCGCGATGGGCCCCGAGTACGAGCCCGCGGCCGGCATCCGCCAGCTCATCAGCGGCACGCCGCCGATCGTCGGGATGCTGCCGATGCGGGACATGCTCGCCCTGATCGACCGGGCGGGCATGCCCGCCGTGCGTGCGAAGTCGCTCGCGCTGACCGGCTTCGCGATCGAGATCGCGGACGAGCACCTGCCCGGCGTGCGCGTTGCCTCACCGCGCGACCCGGAGCGCCGGGGTAGCCACGTCATGCTCGACCACCCGGACTTCAAGCGGGTGGTGGCGGACGCCTGGGCGCGGGGCGTGATCCCGGACTTCCGCCCGCCGCAGGGCCTGAGGGTGGGCCTGTCGCCGCTGTCGACGAGCTTCACGGAGCTGGCGGAGGGGCTCTGGGCGGTCCGTACGCTGCTGGGCTGAACCTGATCACCTTCGAGGCCTAAGTTTCTCCGCTTTGCGCCGTCGCAAAGCGAAGAAACTTAGGCCTCGAAGGCGATGGGTCGGTTAGTGTGTCCGGAGGTCAGGGCAGGTCCCGGCGGACGACCTTGCCCGTCGGGTTGCGAGGAAGCTCGTCCAGGAAGTGGATGTCGCGAGGGAGCGAGAAGCGCGGGAGCTCCGCCCGGAGCCGGTCCAGCAGGGCCTCCGCGGTGAGCGTCGCGCCCTCGCGCAGCACCACGTACGCGGCGAACCGGTGGCCGAACCGCTCGTCGGGCATGCCGAACACCGCGACGTCGGCGACTTCCGGCTGGGCCGTGATCGCGTCCTCCACCGGGCGCGGGAACACGTTCTCGCCGCCCGAGACGATCATGTCGTCGGCGCGACCCAGCACGTAGAGACGGCCCTCGTCGTCGAGCCGACCGCGGTCGCCCGTGGCCATCAGGTCGCCGAACATCGGCTTGCCCGTGCCGTTCGTGTATCCCTCGAACAGCATGCCGTTGCCCACGCAGATCTGGCCGACGGCGCCGCGGGGCACCGGCCGGCCGGCGTCGTCCAGGATGCCGATGCGGGTGCCGAGCGGGGGCCGGCCCGCCGTCGTCGGCTCCACGGCGAGGTCCTCGGGCGTCGAGATGGAGGCCCAGGAGGCCTCCGTCGAGCCGTAGAGGCCGTACAGGACCGGGCCGAACTCGTCGAGGAACTGGGTGATCCGGTCGGCGGGCATGGCCGATCCGGAGTAGGCGACGACGCGCAGCGCCGACGTGTCGTAGCGGGCCTTGACCTCCGCCGGCAGGTCGAGGATGCGCTGCAGCATCACCGGGACCGCGATCAGGGCGGTCACGCGGTGCTCGGCGATCATGCGAAGGGTCGTCTCGGGGTCGAAGCGCCGGGGCAGCACCAGCTCGGCGTGCAGCGCCATGCCGAGCTGCAGCGCCGCGAGCCCCCAGGTGTGGAAGATCGGCGTGGAGATCATCATCCGGTCGCCGGCCCGCAGCGGGATGACCGACAGCAGCGACGCCGCCTCGCTCAGCCCGTGCGGCTGCGGCCGGCGCGCGCCCTTCGGGGTGCTCGTGGTGCCGGAGGTCATGACGACGGTGCGGCCGGGGCGCTCGGGGATGGGCACCCGCGCCGGGTCTCCGTTCGTGATGAGCGCGGCGAGGTCGGGGGCGCCGTCGTCGGCCCAGGTGGTGTGCACGCCGAGGCCGGCGGGCAGGTCGAGGCCCTGGTCCAGGAACTCCTGGTCGGCGAGCAGCAGCACCGGCTGCTGCTCGGCGGCGACGGCGGAGACCTGCGCGGGGGAGAGGCCGGAGTTGAGCAGCAGCGTGGTCGCGCCGAGCTTCGCCAGGGCCACCATGGCCTCGATCAGGCCGCCGTGGTTGCGGCAGAGCACGGCGACGGGCGACCCGAGGCCGACGCCGCGGTCCCGCAGGGCGTTGGCCAGGCGGTTCGCGCGCTCGTCGAGCTCGCGGAAGGTCACGCTGCGCTGCTCGTCGGCGAACGCCGTCTGGTGCGGGGCGCGGACCGTGCTGGCGCGGTAGCCGCCGGCGATGGACGGGCCCCACGTGACGAGCTGCCAGACGGCCGCCACATCGCGGTGCACGCGCAGGCCCGGCGCCAGCACGCCTGAACGCACGAGGTAGAAGCCCTGGTTGAGCAGGTTCTCCTTGCGGTCGACCTGCGCGAGGCCGCTGTCGCGGACCTTCTCGGCACTGGTGGTCAGCACGTCGCCCCCTTTGGCTCGCCACTATTGCACCTGTATTCAATAGGAAGGGGATGCGGGAGGCAACCCTCGTCGGCCGGTCGGGGCCGCGAGACCTGTCCCCTTCGAGGCCTAAGTTTCTCCGCTTTCGGGCGGCCGAAAGCGAAGAAACTTAGGCCTCGAAGGGGAAGGAGCGAACGGGTAGAGAAGGAAGCCCGCGTCAGGGAGAGCGACCCGTCAGGCGAGCGCGACCTGTCAGGCGAGCGCGACCGCCAGGGCGCCCAGCGCCTTGAGGGTCTCCTCCGCGGCCTGCTCGTCGTAGCCGCGCGTGCACACCGCGATCACCAGGGCGTCCGGACCCGGCTCGCCCACGAAGGCGACGTCGTGCCGGATGCCGTCCACCCAGCCGGACTTGGAGCCGAACGGGACGGCGCCCGGCTCGCCCCGGCGGGGGACGGCGGCCGTGAGCTGCCGGTCCGTCTGCCGACCGAGCAGCTCGCACATCCAGGCGGTCCGCTCCGGACCCGCGAGCGCGCCCGTGACCAGCGCGGACATCAGCAGGCAGAGGTCGGCCGCGGTCGTGCGGTGCGAGGCTCCGGCCTTCTCGGCCGCCAGGTCCGAGTACTTGCGGCCGAAGGTCGACCGCGTGGCCCCGGCGTCGGCCAGCACCTGGTTCACGGCGGGGATGCCCACGCGCTCGGCCACCATGTTGGTCGCCTCGTTGGACGACACCGTGACCATCCGGTCGACGACGTCGCCCAGCGGCATCGGCGTGCCGTCGGGCGGCAGGCCCTCGTCGACGTCGTCGGGCTCGATCGTGTACTCGCCCGCGCCGGGCACCTGCGAGGTGAAGGTCCGGGTCGCGACGCACGTCTCGTCGAGGCTCGCCGTGCCGGCGTCGAGTGCGCGCGCGGCCGCCACCAGCACCGCGAGCTTCACGGTGGAGGCGGCGTAGAAGTCCAGGTCGTCCTGGCGCGCGGCGAGCACCTCGCCCGAGGCCCGCGCCACCCGGTAGGCCACCACCGGCACCCCGTCGCTGTGCGTCCCTGTCGAGACCATGTCCGTGCTCGTCCTCTCGTCGATCCTCGCCCTGCTTCGGTCACGGCCTACCTCGCGCCGGCGTGCACCACGTTCGCCCAGGCCTGTACCAGCGCACGCGACTGCGCCTCGTTCTCGGCCGCGTGCACCAGCGCTGCCTCGGCCAGCACGGCCCGGTCGATGCCCTGCTCCGAGAGCGCGGCCTCGTCCCAGGTCGCGATCCGTTCCGGCCGTGCCTCGGGGTGGAACTGCAGGCCCCAGGCCGCCTCGCCCACGCGGAACGCCTGGGTGCGGCAGACGTCGCTGGACACCAGCAGCGTCGCCGACGGCGGCAGCGTCGTCACGGAGTCCTCGTGGTTCTCGATCATCCACAGCGGGCCGTCCTGCACGCCGGGCAGGTCGCCGAAGACCGGGTCGTCCGCGGCGTCGGGCAGCATCGTGAGCGCGCACATGCCGCGCTCGGTCTCGCCCGACCGCGCCGTGACGCCGCCGCCCGTGACGTGCGCCAGGAGCTGCCCGCCGAGGCACAGCCCGAGCAGCGGCACGCCGTCGGCCAGGGCCTGGCCAGCCAGCGCACGCTCGCGGGCCAGGAACGGGT
>NZ_KI911766.1:4559-10586 GCF_000515355.1 Promicromonospora kroppenstedtii DSM 19349
CAGCCCGCCGGCATCGCGGCCGGGCTGGGTGGCCGGCCCGGGATCACGGGTAGGCGGCCCGTCCCGGCGGCGGAGGGGATCGACCGCAGCAGGGCCCGGGTGTACGGGTGGGCGGGCGCGGTGTAGACGGGCACCACGGGGGCCTGCTCGACCGCGCGGCCCGCGTACATGACCGTGACGTCGTCGGCGACGCCTGCCACGACGCCCAGGTCGTGCGTGATCAGCACGAGGCCCATGTGCCGCTCGGCCTGGATCTCCGCGAGCAGGCGCAGCACCTGCGCCTGGACCGTCACGTCGAGGGCCGTGGTGGGCTCGTCCGCGATGAGTACGTCGGGGTCCATGGCCAGCGCCGTCGCGATCATCACGCGCTGGCGCATGCCGCCGGAGAACTGGTGCGGGTACTCCGTCACGCGGGCCTTCGCGTTCGGCACCTTGACCAGGTCGAGCAGCTCGATCGCGCGCTTGCGGGCGTCGCCGCGGGACAGTCCGCGGCGGGCCCGCAGCGCCTCGGTGAGCTGGTAGCCCACGGTGTGCACGGGGTTGAGCGCGGCCAGCGCGTCCTGGAACACCATCGCCACCCGGTCACCGCAGCGGGCGCGGTGCTCCTTGCGGCTCAGGGTGAGCAGGTCGGTGCCCTCCAACCGCACCGACCCGCGTGTGACGCGCGCGGTGTCGGGCAGCAGGCCCATCACGGCCAGCGACGACACGGACTTGCCCGAGCCGGACTCACCCACGATCGCGAGCGTCCGGCCAGCCTCCACGCGGTAGGACAGCCCGTCGACGGCGCGCACCACGCCGTCGGGCGTCCGGAACTCGACCGCGAGGTCGGTGACCTCCAGGAGGGGATGTGTCTTCTGCTCGCCCTCGCTGCGCTCCGCGCCGGGCGAGTGCCTCGTTCCTCGGCCCTCACCCTCTGCTGCGCTCCGCAGGCGGCTCGCCGCGCTCATGCGGCGAGCCTCGGGTCGAGGGCGTCGCGCAGGGCGTCGCCGAGCACCACCAGGGCGAGGACGGTCGCGACCAGGCAGATCAGGGGCGCGAGCAGGATGTGCGGGGCACCGCCGAGCACCCACTCCGAGCCCTGCTCGATCTGGATCCCCCAGCTCGTCGCCGGTGGCCGGACGCCGATGCCCAGGAAGGACAGCACTGCCTCCGCGCTGATCACCCCGGCCACGGAGGTCGGGAGCAGCGCGGTGACGGTGCCGATCGCGTTGGGCAGCACGTGCCGGCCCATGATGCGCAGGTCCGACGCGCCCAGCGAGCGCGCGGCGGTCACGTAGTCCAGGTTCTTCGCCTCCAGCGTGCTGGCCCGCACGTACCGGGCGTACGGCATCCAGCCGAACAGGATGAGCACCACCGCGGGCAGCAGGATCACGTTGAACGTGCCGGTGCCGAGGTCGACGCCCTTGAACAGGGACAGCACCAGGAGTGCGGCCAGCAGCAGCGGGATCACCAGGAAGACCTCGACAGCACGGGAGACCAGGTAGTCCACCCAGCCGAGGTAGTACCCGGCGAGCAGACCCAGGGTGACGCCGATCAGCAGCGAGACGCCGACCACGACGATCGCCAGCAGCAGCGACGGCCGGATGCCGTGCACCAGCGTGGCCAGGACGTCGCAGCCGAGCGCGTCGGTGCCCAGCGGGTGCTCGCCGCCCCAGCCCTGCGGCGTCGTGCGGGCCTCCCGGATCGGGCACGTGCGAGGACTGGTGCTCGTGAACAGCGTGGGGAACGCCGCCATCAGCCCGAAGAACACGAGCACGACGGCGGCGGCGATCGTGTCCGGCCGGCGGCGGAGCCGACGCCAGGCGTCGGCGAGCGGGCTCGACGACGCGCCCGCGGTGCGCCGGGCGGTCGGTGTGGGTGTCGCGGCATCACTCATAGCGGATCCTCGGGTCGAGCAGGGCATAGGCGATGTCGACGACGATCATCACCACGACGGTCACCGCGGCCAGCAGGGTCACGACGCCGAGCACGAGCCCGACGTCGTCGTTCCGCACGGCCTCCCACAGGACGCCGCCCATCCCGTAGATGTTCATCAGGCCCTCGGTGATCACGGCCCCGCCGAGCGCCTCGGCGAAGGTCAGGCCGACGGCGGTCACCACGGGGACCGACGAGTTGCGCACCACGTGGTGCACGACGACGCGCCCCTCGGTCAGCCCCTTCGACCGGGCCGTGCGCACGTGGTCGCCCTGGTAGGAGTCGAGCTGGCTGGCCCGGACCAGGCGGATGAACGCCGCGGACCCGGCCAGGCCGAGCAGGATGCCGGGGACGACGACGGTGGCCCACGGGTGGTCGGGGTCGAAGGACGGCTTGAACCAGTAGGGCGGCCAGCTGTTCTCGCCGAACGTGTCCTCGGCCCAGCGGTTCAGCGGCACGGCGACGACGTACCGGTAGACGATCAACAGCACGAAGACGGGGAACGCGTCGATCAGCACCGACGTGAGCCGGATGCCGTGGTCGCCGGGCGAGCCGCGCCAGCGGGCCGCGGCCGAGCCCAGCAGCATGCCGAGCGCCAGCCAGGTGACCAGCACCACGCAGAACAGGCGGATGGTGTTCGGCGCCGCTGTGGCGACGATCTCCGAGACCTCACGCCCGCGCAGGTTGGTGCCGAAGTCGCCCTGGGCGTACTGCCCGAGGCGCTCGACGAACGGCCCGAGGCACGGGTTGCCCACCTGGTCGTAGCAGGGGTCGTCGAGGTTGAAGCGCTGCTCGACGGCGGCGACCTGCGCCGGGGTGGCGACCTTGTCACCGAAGAACGCCTGGGCCGGGTTGCCGTTGAGCTGGATGGCGACCGTCGTGAGCAGGTGCAGCAGGAACATGACGAGCAGCAGGGTGCCGACCGCCTGGGCGGCACGGCGAAGGATGTAGCGCCCCATGGGGTCCTTCCGGGGGGTATGGGGATGCGCGGACGGCGGACGGCCGTGCCGGCCGGACCTGGCGGAAACGGTGTCCCGTCAGGCCCGGCCGGTGGTGCCGCTCCGGCCCGGCGCGGTGGTTCGTTACGCCGTGACGTCGATCTTGCGGAGGATCGGCGCGCCCGAGAACGGGTTGAGGATCACGTTCTCCAGCCGGTCGCTGTAGTAGGTGGCGCTGAAGCTCCAGCGGAACGGGATGGTCGGGAACTCCTCGGCGAGGATGGCCTCGGCCTCCTGGTAGAGCGCGACGGACTCGTCGAGCGACGGCGCGGCGGCCGCCTCGTCCAGCTTGGTCTCGAAGTCCTCGCTGTACCAGCCCCAGTGCCCGGCGCCGGGCTCGCCCGACGCGTAGAAGCTGAGGTAGTTCTCGTTGAGCGGGTAGTCCGGGAACCAGTTGTTCCGGAACATGCCGTCGAAACCCTGGGCCGACCGGGTCGAGAAGTAGTCGTCGCTCGGCAGGATGTTGAGCTCGTACGGGATGCCCAGCACCTCCTCGATGGAGTTGCCGATGGCGGTGAAGTACTCCACCTCGGCGTCGTCGTCACCCAGGCTGATCTGCAGCTTCTCGCCGTCGGGCCAACCGCCGGCCTTCTCCAGCGCCGCCTTGGCCGCCTCGGGATCGTAGACGCACCACTCGCACGTGCCGGCCTCGCCGCCGGGCACCCCGCCGGGAACCACCCAGGAGTCGGCCGGGGTGGCCTGACCGCTGCCCAGCGAGGAGATGATGCCCTCGCGGTCGATCGCCATGGAGATCGCCTTGCGGAACTCGATGTCGTTCCACGGGCCCTCCGTGTAGCCGGAGAAGCCCAGGTACGTGAGCGAGGCGCCGGGCTTCTCGACATACCGCTCGGAGAGCTCGGGGTCGTTCTTCGCGGACTCGACCTCCGCGGTCGGCGGGAAGGACAGATCGAGGTCGCCGGCCTTGAAGTCCGCCCACCCGGCCGTCTCGCCCGCGGCGTACTCGGTCCAGTGGATGGCGTCGTAGCTGGGCGTCTCGTCGAGCGTGTAGTCCGCCCACTTCTCGGCGGTGAGCTCCTGGCTCTGCTGCCAGTCGGTCACCTGGAAGGGGCCGTTGCCGATGGGCTCGAGCGCGCACTTCTCGACGTCGTCCAGGCACTCCTGCGCGATCGGGAAGAAGCCGGTGTAGCCGAGCATCGTCGCGAAGCCGGCGAACGGCGAGGCGAGGGTGACCTCGAGGGTCAGGTCGTCGGTGACCTTCAGCCCGGACAGCTCGTCCGCGGCGCCCTCGGCGGTGATGTTGCCGTCGTCGTCGGTCGTGGGCTGCATCTCGTCGTAGCCCTCGATGATGCCGAAGAAGTAGTTGGAGTACAGACCGTTGTCGCCGTCGGCCGTGTAGTTCCAGGAGCGGGCGAACGCATCGGCGTCGACGGGCTCACCGTTCTGGAACGTCAGGTCCGGCTTGATCTTGATGGTCCAGACCGTGTTGTCGTCGTTGGGCTCGATGGACTCGGCCACGTAGTTGTACGGCTCGGTGGTCTCCGGGTCGTACCGGACCAGACCGTCGTAGACCACGTCGAGGACGCTGATGTTGTCGTACGCCCCGGCGTCGCCGGGGAACAGCGTCTCCATGTCCTGGCTGATCCAGGTCTCCAGGGTGACCGGCCCGTCGCCTTCGACGGTGTCGTTCGGGGTACACCCGGCCACGGTCAGGGCCACCACGGCCGCCGCCGCGGCGAGGGTGGTGATGCGTGCTTGCCTCACTGATTGCCTCCCCAGTTCGTCTCCCCGGTCAACTGGCGGGGAGGTTTGGACCATATCGCCACGCAAGTGGGGTCGCCTGGAAAGTCGTGTTAACCGTCTGTAACGATTCGTCAGGTCTCCTTTCTTGCGAGCGACCAGCGCTCACGCGGAAGGAGACCCGACGAACGGCAGGAGTCAGCAGCCGCCGAGGTCCCGCCACGGACCCCACGGCGTCGCCGAGGGCTCCTGGTTCCGGCTGTACCACTGCGCGGTCCAGCGATGGCCGCCGTGCACCACCGTCTCGCCACCGTCGTACACCGCGGTCGGCGTCCAGGCGGCGTACGTGCCGCCGGCACACGCCTGCGGGGCGCCCACCTCGGCCCACGGCCCCCATGGCGTGGCGCCCGGGGTCTGGCCGCGCGTCCACCACAGTGCGGTGAACACCGCGCCGTCGTGGCTCACCTGGTCACCCGCCGTGTACACGGCGCTCGCGGACCAGGCCGGTACCGCCGGCGCCTCCGGTTCGACGAGCCGGCCCACGCCCCAGCGCGCGGTGGACTGGTAGCCCGCGCCCGTGGGGTCGGCCCAGTTGCGGACGGCGGTCCGTGCGCCGCCGGCCGCGTCGTTGACCTGGAAGTCCAGGCCGTGGAACGTGCCCGGGCCGCCGTAGGACAGCAGGTCGACCGACGCCTCGACGCGGTAGCCGTCGTCGGTCGCCGTGGCGGCGCTGGACACGCGGGCGCGCTGCGCCGCCTCGTCGCCGGTGCCGAACGAGACGACGCCCAGCGCCGAGACGCGGATCTGCGTGTCGTCGGCCCGGTAGCCGCCGTTCTTCGCGTTGCCGCCGTCCACGTAGATCTCCACGGAGTCCTGGATCCACGGGTCCGAGCCGGAGACGTCGACCACCGGGTCGGCGACGTCCGCCAGGACGTACAGCGTGCCGTCCCTCCACAGGGTGCGGACGGTCGCGACGGCGCCGCCCGAGCCCTCGACCTCCTTGGTGGTGGTCACCGCAGGACCCGCCGCGTCCCACACGTCGTCCACGTCGCCGTCGACCACCGGGGCCTGCGCGGCCTCGGTGACCTCCAGGTACGACAGCTCCTCGACCAGCGTCAGCGTGCCGACGGCACCGGGCGAGTTCCACGCGGTGGACTCGTCGCCGCTGGTCACGCGGGCGTCGAACGTGGCGGTCGCGCCCTCGGCGAGGGTCGCGGGCAGGTGCACGACGACGTCGTAGCCGCCCTCCCGCTCGCTCACCTCCGCGTCGGCGCCGTCGCCCGGACCGGTCACCGTCCCGTCCCGGGTCACGGTGTACGCGGCGTCGTCGAGCACCAGCGTGACGGCGTCCCCGGCGTCGGCCGCCGCGTCCTCCACCGCGTCGTCCACCGTGACGAACGCCGTCAGGTGGTCGGCC
>NZ_KI911766.1:10686-14089 GCF_000515355.1 Promicromonospora kroppenstedtii DSM 19349
CATCGCGCCGGCGGGTCCGCCGCCACCACCGCCAGGGCCGCCCAACATGAAGCCGCCGCCCGAGGCGCCGCCGCTCAGCGTGATGCCCGCGAGGTTGATGGCCCAGACCGCCAGCGCGCCGATCGCCAGACCCGCGACGCCGCCGATCAGGCCCTGCACCACGGACTCGCCCGCGACCTGGCCCACCACGCGGCCCTTGCTCCAGCCGATCGCCTTGAGCGTGCCCAGCTCGCGAGTACGTCGGTTGACGCCGGACACCGTGAACAGGATCGCGAGGCCGAAGGCCCCCGCGAGCACGATGACGCTCAGCCAGGTGCCGAGCGTGCCGATCAGGTTGGACGCCGTCGACAGGGAGCCCGTGACGCCCTCGGCGAGGTCGGACTGCGTGCTCACGGAGGCGTCGGGCAGCTCGCCCTCGATCGCGGCGGCCACGGCGTCCACGTTCTCGGCCGAGTCGACCTGCACGTAGACGTCGGTGACCTGGTCCGCGAGGTCCGCGAGGGTCTGCGCGGTGGCCAGGGGCACGTAGACGTCCGACGCCGTGGCGACGTCGTCACCGGTCGTGGAGGTGACCGTGCCGACGATCTCCAGCTCCTCGCCGCCCACGGTGATCGTGTCGCCGACGGCGAGCTCCTGCTGCGTGGCGTAGGTGGCGTCCAGGACGGCGACGTTCTCGTCGTCCGCCGCCAGTGTCCGGCCGTCGGCCACGGCGGCGGTGGTCAGCGGCCCGACGGCGGCGGCGTCCGGGTCCACTCCCGTGACCGTGAACTGTTCGATCTCGAACGACGACCCGCCGGCCGACCCTTCGCCGGAGCCGTCCGGACCCATCTGCATGGTGACCGGGCCGCCGCCCTCCTGCATTGCCTCGAAGTCCGGCATCTCGCCGGAGAACGACATGTTCTGCAGGTCCAGCGTCGCGGCGACGCCGGACACGTGGTCCAGGCCCGCGACGGACTCCAGCGCGGCGGCGTCGAACGCCGTCGACCCCATGGCGGTGCTGAGGCGGTCCTGCGCGAGGTTGCGCGTGCCGTCCTCGCCGGCCTCGCCCTCTCCCTCGCCGAAGTCGAACCGGCCGGGGCCGCCGCCCTCGCCCGGGCCCTCGCCGGCCTGGGTCACGGTGATGTCGGTGCCGACGCCGTAGACCGACTCGAGCACCTCCGCCTGGGCGTTCCGGACGCCCGTCGAGACCGCGTTGACGACGATGACCAGTGCGATCGCGACCGCGAGCCCGATCGCGACCACGACCGTCTGCTTGCGTCGGTTGCGCAGCTCTCTGCGCAGATAGGTGAAGAACATGGGCTCCTGCCTGGGGTCCTGAGGAACGTGCGGGGACGTTGGTGTCCGCGCAGACCGCCGCGTGGGCGGTGCCGCACGCCGTGGAGGAGGGGCGAGCAGGCGTGCGCGCCGCGCCGCGAGCGGTCTGCGCCGGACGGTCGGGACGCTAGGCAGGCTCGCTGTGGCGGCCCTGTCGCAGACCTGTGGCGGGCCTGTGAACTGCGGGCCGGTGGACGGTTCCGCGCCCTCTCGCCCGACGTCCTAGGCTGGGGGCCGTAACCTCCGAGCAACATCCTTAGAAGGAGACCCCGTGGCTAGCATCGAAGCCGTTGGAGCACGCGAGATCCTCGACTCGCGCGGCAACCCCACCGTGGAGGTGGAGATCGTCCTCGACGACAACACCTTCGCCCGTGCGGCGGTCCCGTCCGGTGCATCGACCGGCGCGTTCGAGGCCGTCGAGCTGCGTGACGGAGACAAGGGCCGTTACCTGGGCAAGGGCGTCGAGAAGGCGGTCGCGGCCGTCAACGACGAGATCGCCCCCGAGCTCATCGGGTACGACGCCGAAGAGCAGCGCATCATCGACCAGACCCTCCTGGACCTGGACGGCACGCCGAACAAGGGCAAGCTGGGCGCGAACGCGATCCTGGGCGTGTCCCTCGCCGTCGCGAAGGCCGCCGCCAAGAGCTCCGGCCTGGACCTGTTCCGGTACGTGGGCGGCCCGAACGCGCACGTCCTGCCCGTGCCGATGATGAACATCCTCAACGGCGGGTCCCACGCGGACTCGAACGTGGACATCCAGGAGTTCATGGTTGCCCCGATCGGCGCCCCGACGTTCCGCGAGGCGCTGCGCACCGGCACCGAGGTGTACCACTCCCTCAAGTCCGTGCTGAAGGAGAAGGGCCTGGCCACCGGCCTGGGCGACGAGGGCGGCTTCGCGCCGAACCTCGGCAGCAACCGTGAGGCGCTCGACCTGATCCTCGTCGCGATCGAGCGGGCCGGCCTCAAGCCGGGCACCGACGTCGCGCTCGCGCTGGACGTCGCCTCGACCGAGTTCTTCTCGGACGGCGTGTACGCCTTCGAGGGCGGCAAGAAGACGCCGGACGAGATGATCGCGTACTACGAGCAGCTCGTGGCCGACTACCCGCTGGTGTCCATCGAGGACCCGCTGTCCGAGGACGAGTGGGACTCCTGGTCCGGGCTCATGGGCAAGGTCGGCGACAAGGTGCAGATCGTGGGCGACGACCTGTTCGTCACCAACCCGGAGCGCCTCGCCAAGGGCATCGAGCTCAAGTCGGCGAACTCGCTGCTGGTCAAGCTCAACCAGATCGGCACGCTCACCGAGACGCTGGACGCCGTGACGCTGGCCCAGCGCAACGGCTTCACCACGATGACCTCGCACCGCTCCGGCGAGACCGAGGACACCACCATCGCGGACCTGTCCGTGGCGACCAACGCCGGCCAGATCAAGACCGGTGCCCCCGCCCGCGGTGAGCGCATCTCGAAGTACAACCAGCTCCTGCGCATCGAGGAGGCGCTCGACGAGGCCGGCACCTACGCCGGCCGGTCGGCGTTCCCGCGCTTCCAGGGCTGATCCAGGCCTGACGGCGCTGGTCGAGGGGGCCTCAACCGTTCGACCGGCGCCGGTGCGGTAGCACCACACCGAGCTGTCAGACATGCGCGGACACGTCCGCGCATGTCTGACAGCCTTTTGGTTCCACGGGATCCACACACGGCGCGCCGGAGGTAATGCCCGTACAAAGGCCTGGCGAATCGGCACAATCGACCCATGCCTTCCTCACGTCGCCCGGCGCGGCCCTCGGGTTCGGCGCGCGGCTCGGGTGCGCGCCCCTCGTCGACCCCGCGCACGGGTGCGTCCGGCGCCAAGGGCGGCAAGGGGACGACGCCGTCGAACGGCCGGGCTGGAGCCAAGAAGGCCCCCGGGCAGACGGCCAAGGGGCCCGCGGCCAAGAACACGAAGGGCTCCCCGGCGAAGGACACGAAGGGCTCGAAGGGCTCGAGGACGGCCAAGGATGCCGCCACGGACCGGAAGGCGGGGACGACGGCGGGGCGTACCGCCGCGAAGCCGACGCGGGCGCGCTCGACGACCGCCGCGCCGTCCGCGCGCAAG
>NZ_KI911766.1:14189-15548 GCF_000515355.1 Promicromonospora kroppenstedtii DSM 19349
GGCGGCCTGACCCCGGGCGGCGGCGGCCTCAGAGCCCGGCTCGCCGCTTCCCGCCCGGCCGGACGTCGTCGACGTGGTCCACGACCCTGTCGATCATCCCGTAGGCCAGTGCCTGCTCGGCGGTGAACCAGCGGTCGCGCTCGGAGTCCGCGGCGACGGACTCCACCGTCTGACCCGTGTGCTCGGCCTGCAGTCGCGTCACCACGTCGTTGACGTGCCGGATGTTCTCGGCCTGGACCACCACGTCCGTCGTCGTACCGCCCGCCTCGCCGGTGGACTGGTGCATCATGATCCGCGCGTGCGGCAGCGCGTAGCGCTTGCCCAGCGCGCCCGCGGCGAGCAGGAACTGCGCCGTGCCGCCCGCGAAGCCGACGGCGACGGTCGACACCGCGTTCGGCACCAGCTTCATCGTGTCGTGGACGGCGAGCCCGGCGCCGGGGGAGCCCCCGGGTGAGTTGAGGTAGAGGCTGATGTCGGCGGCCGCGTCCTCCGCGGCGAGCAGCAGGAGCTGCGAGGTCACACGGTTGGCGACGGCGTCGTCGATCTCGCCGCCGATCAGCACGATCCGCTGGTGCAGCAGCCGCGAGGCGAGGTGGTCGTCGAAGGCCTGGGTCAGGGTGGTCTCGGTCATGGCTCCACGATCGCCGTGCGCCGGCCCGCAGGACAGCCGTCTCTGCCCGCCGCAGATCTGCTGACGGCAGAGGAGCCTCTGCTGACGGCAGAGGAGCCGCGGATCAGAGCGGGTTGCCCTGCGGGTCGATGGTCGGGAAGGCGTCGAAGTGGACCTCGAAAGGGATCATTCCGGGAGCTTCCTCCTGCCCGCTGAGCGGGTCGATGTGCTCGGTCGCGAAGCGGTCCCAGGCCGCGACGAGCGCCGCCATCTGCTCGGGCGTGGCCCACTTGTTGGACGAGAAGAACGTGGTGGTTCCGTGCCACTTCTTAAGGGTCTCCTCGTCCGCGCCCTGGCCGGCGCGGACGAAGGCCATCACGCGCTCGTGGCGCAGGCGCAGGAACTCCATGTTGACCGCCTCGGCGGTCTGCCGGCTCGCGGGGGAGTCCTTGCCGACGGTCGAGATGCTGAACCCGCCGGGCGTGCGCTCCCACCAGCGCTCCCGCGCCGTGCCCCGGCCCTCGACCTCGCGCACCAGGCCGTGCTTGGCGAGCTGGCGCAGGTGGTAGCTCGTCGAGCCGCTGGACTCACCGACGATCTCGCCGAGCTTGCTGGCGGTCAGGGGCCCATGGCTGGGGAGCAGGTCGAGGATGCGGATGCGCAGGGGGTGCGCGAGGGCACGGAGCGCCGCGGGTCCCAGCTCCGCCGGGGGCCCGGCGGCCGGCGGAGCGGCTGACCGGTCGGCCGCC
>NZ_KI911766.1:15648-20497 GCF_000515355.1 Promicromonospora kroppenstedtii DSM 19349
GAGCCGTCGCACGCCCGAGGGCGGTGCCCGCCGGCGTCGCGTCGAGCGGTGCTCCGGACCAGGGCTGGCCGCCGGTCGCCGAGCCGCAGCAGATCGTGCGGCACCAGCGAGTGCCGCACGAGGCTCCGATGCCGCGACCCGCACCGCCGTACATGCCGCAGCAGTCCGCGCAGCGGCCTGGCTCGCAGCTGCCCGGTTCGGTGCAGCCCGGCTCGCTGCAACCCGGCCAGCAGGTGCCGCTCCAGCACCGAGCGAACGATCACTCGGCGAACAGCCACCAGCCGGACCACCGGCAGTCGAGCCAGCAGCAGCCGGCACAGTTCGCGCCGCAGTTCGCCCCGCAGCACCGGCCGCAGCATCAGGCCGCCCCGCAGCAGAGCCAGGCCGACCGCCAACCCGCATACGCTCCGCAGCAGAACCACCGGCAGGCGGGCCACCAGGAGCCTGGCCAGCAGCAGGCCCGCCAGCAGCAGGCCCGCCAGCAGCAGGTCTACGTGCCGCAGCAGGCCTACGTGCCGCAGCAGCGGCCGGCGTCGCAGGCTGCGCTGCCCGCGCGGCGTCAGGAGCCCGAACCGGAGCCGGAGCGCCAGCAGCCGATCCCGGTTTGGCCTCACCCGCTCGACCCGCTGGACTAGGGGTCAGGGAAAGAACAACTCCCCGGGCTGTGTTGCTCTGCGTAGACACTGTCTACTCTCAGCAACACAGCCCGGGGAGTACCTGTTTTCGTGGGGTCGTGCTGGACCGAACCGTCAGGCGTCGTCGAACTTGAGTCGCAGCGCGCCGGCGACGACCACGACCAAGGTGTACGCGCCGAGCACGCTGATGCCCACCCACGGGTCGAGGACCTCGGGGACCTGCGCGCCGGACGGCGTGATCGCAGACCCGGCCACGCTCGGCAGGAACTTGTTCACGTCCAGTACCCAGTCCAGGCTCGACGCGAACGCCACCACGATGTTGAAGATGAAGGGGATGACCAGGAACACGGCCACGGCCGTGAAGATCGCCCCGGCCGTGTGGCGAAGCAGGGCGCCGATCCCCAACGCGAAGAGTGCAACCAGCACCGTGTAGATGACGACGCCGTACAGCTTGCGCACATCGTCACCGTTCGACCAGTCCAGCGTCATGTCGTTCGCGTTCAGGATGGGGTAGCTGATGAGCCAGCCCAGCCCCAGGGACACGGTGGTCAGCACCGCCGTCACGGCGGCGAGCACCGTGGCCTTGGCCGCGAAAGCACCCAGCCGGCCGGGGGCCGCGGCGAAGGTGGAGCGGATCATGCCCGTCGAGTACTCGCCCGTGATGACCATGGCGCCGAGCACCGCGACCACGAGGCCGGCGAACTCGTACCCGCCGGCGATGACGGTCGGCGCACCGAGCATCGAGTTCATCGACGCCTGCTCCCCGGGAGCCATCTCGACGTCGCTCATCTGGTCCGTCAGGAACTGCACCACGACGGCCATCATCAGCGCGAAGCCAGCCATGATCACGACGGTGGAACCGAGCGTCCACCACGTCGACCGCAGTGTCCACAGCTTGATCCACTCGGAGCGCAACAGCCGGAAGAAGGTCACGTTGTGCACCGGGGTGTGCTCCGTCGTCGTACCCGACGCCGAACCGCCTGCCGGAGCGGTGACGGTCGCGCTCATGCCTTGCTCCCCTCGTTGTGGGACGTCGCGGCCGCGACGGCGGCGAGGTCCTCGGACTGGTACTCCACCGAGTCGGCGGTGAGCGACATGTACGCCTCTTCGAGCGTCGAGGCGACGGGCGTGAGCTCGTGCAGCACGATCCGCGAGGCGGCGGCCAGCTCACCGACGGCGGATGCGTCGGCGCCGCGGACCTGGAGCAGACCTGGCTCGACGTCCTCGACCTCGGCGTTCTTCGCCTTCAGGAGCTCGGCGAGCTCCGTGGCTTGCGGCGACCGGACCCGCACGGTCTTGCGCGCGGCGCCGTCCACGAACTCCGCGACGGGCGCGTCCGCGAGGATCCGGCCCCGGCCGATCACGATCACGTGGTCGGCCGTGAGGGCGACCTCGCTCATGAGGTGGCTGGACAGGAAGACCGTGCGGCCCTCCGACGCCAGGTACTTCGCGATGTTGCGCACCCAGAGCACGCCCTCGGGGTCGAGCCCGTTGACGGGCTCGTCCAGGATCAGGGTGCGGGGGTCGCCGAGCAGGGCCGCGGCGATACCGAGGCGCTGACCCATGCCGAGCGAGAACCCGCCCACGCGCTTGCTCGCGACCGACTGCAGGCCGGTGAGGTCGATGACCTCGTCGACGCGCCTGGTGGCGATGCCGTGCGTCGCGGCCATGGCGAGCAGGTGGTTGCGGGCGGTGCGGCCGGTGTGCACGGCCTTCGCGTCGAGCAGGGCGCCGACCTCCGCCAGCGGGCGGCGGTGGGCCGTGTAGGGCTTGCCGTTCACGGTGACCGAACCAGCCGTGGGCCGGTCGAGGCCCATGATCATGCGCATGGTGGTCGACTTGCCGGCGCCGTTCGGGCCGAGGAAGCCCGTCACCTGGCCCGGCTGGACGGTGAACGTGACGTCGTTCACGGCGGTCTTGGCGCCGTACCTCTTCATCAGGCCTCTGGCCTCGATCATCACTTGCCCTTCCAGGAGACTCGTAGCTACGAGAGTAGGTAGCGGGCATGGCCGGCGCACCAAATACCGGCCCGGATCATCCCGTGGGCGGACCCACTTCATTCGTTGGTATGACCTGGGAACTCCTGAGGTCTCATCTGCGTTCCCTAGGATGGTCAGACAGACCAGGAGGAGCAGATGAGCAACCCCGTCTTTTCTAGAAGTGACGTCTTCGGTGAGCCCCGTCGCACCGGCGCAGCCGGTGGACGCCGCGGCGGCACCGCCACCTACCCCAACCAGACTCCCGCATACGGCACCGCGCCGCAGCCTGGCCAGTACGGCCAGTACAGCGCCGCGGGACAGCAGGCGATGGACGCGCAGCAGCTCGACGCGATGTACCAGTCGCCGTCGGCCACCACGGCTGACACCAAGCGTCTGACCTACGACGACGTGATCATCAAGACCGGTGGGCTGCTCGCCCTCCTGGTCGTGGTGGGCGCGGCGACGTGGACGCTCGCGCCCGGCCTGTGGGTCGTGGGCATGATCGTGGGCCTCGTGCTGGGCCTGGTCAACGCCTTCAAGCGCAACCCGAGCCCCGTGCTGATCGTCCTGTACACGATCGCGCAGGGTGTGTTCCTCGGCGGTATCTCGGCGTTCTACGAGGCCCAGTTCAGCGGGATCGTGCTGCAGGCGGTGCTCGCGACCGTCGCGACCTTCGCCGGTGCGCTCTTCCTGTTCAAGTCGGGCAAGGTGCGGGTCACCCCCAAGTTCACGCGCTGGCTCATCATCGCGATGGTCGGCTACGCGGCGTTCTCCCTGATCAACCTGGTCCTCGTCTGGACCGGCGTGCTCAGCGGGTGGGGCATGCGTGGCGGCGTGTGGGGCATCATCATCGGCCTGGTGGCCGTGGGTCTGGCCGCCGCGTCGCTGATCGTCGACTTCGACTCCATCAAGCGTGGCGTCGAGGCCGGGGCCCCGGCCAAGATGGCGTGGGCAGCGGCCTTCGGCCTGCTGGTGACGCTGATCTGGCTGTACCTGGAGTTCCTGCGGCTGCTCGCGATCTTCCAGAGCAGCGACTGACCCTCGCGCCCCCCGCTGACGCGGGCGGTGCAGGTGCGACAGAGGCGTGAGTTCCGGACGGGGCTCACGCCTCTGTCGTCTCCGCGACCGGCCCAGCTCGGCACGGCCCAGCCGGCGGGACCACCGGCCTCAGCGGGCCACCGCGTTGTCCACAGCCTTTTCCACAGCAGGGGACGAGTTGTGGACACGTCCACGGCCCACCGCGACCGCGATCAGCACGCACCCCGCCGCGACGAGGAAGCCGTGGGTGATCCGCAGCCCGGGGCCGCCGAAGAACTGGGGCAGCACCAGCACCAGGCCCAGCGCGAACGGCAGCCCGATCCATCGCGGCCCCGCGCCGGCGCGCCACAGGGCGACGGCGGCGAGCACCCCGGACACCGCGAGCAGCAGCAGCCCGGCGCCGAACAGGGTCACCGCCCACGGCTGCATGCGCAGCGCCTCGACGTCGGCGAGCAGGCTGAGGTCGCCGTCCCGCAGGGCGGCCTCCGCGATGGTGCGGATGCCGAAGATCTCGGCGCCGAAGTAGAGCGCGGCCATGCCGGCACCGGTCCAGGCGGTGACCAGGGCCCAGGTCGCGCTGCGGACACCCGGACGACGGCCACCTGCAGCGCCGGCACCCGCGAGCAGGGTCCGCAGACCGAGCAGCGCCGGGGCGACCAGCGCCAGGCCGAGGATGCCGCACAGGTGCGCCACGACCCAGCGGTCGGAGGCGAACGCGACCGCGAGGCTGGTGCTTGCCACGGCCTCGTCCGGCCAGGGCCGCAGCAGCGGGAACAGGAGGAACGCGAGCCCGGCCGCGACGAACGCGACGGCGGTCCAGCGGGCCGTGGTCGGGCCTGCGCTGGCGCGAGCCTCGGCGGAGGAAGGGGCGGCAGTGTTCGGTGCGTTGGTCATCGAAGGCTCCCGGCGGTGTCGTGGTCCAGCGGTGCGGAGGGTGCGGCGAGCGTGGCGACGCCCGCGACGAGCATGTCGAGCAGCACGCCGAAGCTCTGGTCCACGTCCTCCCGCATGCGGAAGCCGCCGCCGAGCTCGAGCGTCACGAAGCCGTGCACGCCGGCCCGCACGGCGCGGACGGCGTCGATCAGCCGGTCTTCCGGCAGGCCGAAGCCCTGGAGCACCGCGCCGACCACCCGAACGCTCTCAGCGGCGGCCGCGCGGGGCTCGGCGTCGGCCGGGTCGTCGGGGTCGGGGCCGATC
>NZ_KI911766.1:20597-22675 GCF_000515355.1 Promicromonospora kroppenstedtii DSM 19349
GGCCCGACGGCGCCCGGGCCAGGCGCCGGAGCGGGCGACCCGGGCGCCGAGCCGGCGCTGCTCGACCCCGACCGGATCGACGACGACGTGCTCGCCCTCATGTTCGTCTCGTGCCACCCCGTGCTGTCGCGGGAGGCACGCATCGCGCTGACCCTGCGCGTGGTGGGCGGCCTGACCAGCGACGAGATCGCGCGCGCGTTCCTCGTGCCGGTCGCGACCGTCCAGGCACGCATCACGCGCGCCAAGAAGACGATCGCGGCGGCGCAGGTCCCGTTCGAGGTGCCCGACGGCGCCGACCGGGCCGCCCGGCTCTCGTCGGTGCGGGGCGTGCTGTACGTGATCTTCACGGAGGGCTCGTCGGCGACGTCGGGCGAGGACTGGATCCGGCACGACCTGGCGCGCGAGGCCGTGCGCCTGACCCGCGTGCTCACCCGGCTCGCCCCGGAGCCCGAGACCTTCGGGCTGCTCGCGTTGCTGGAGCTCACCTCCGCGCGGTTCCCGGCTCGGACGGGGCCGACGGGGGAGCCGATCCTCCTGGAGGACCAGGACCGGCGACGCTGGGACCGGGCGGCGATCACCCGCGGCCGGGCGGCGCTGCGCCGCGCCGTGGGGCCCGAGGGCATGGGTGCGTACGCGCTCCAGGCGGGGATCGCGGAGTGCCACGCGGTGGCCCGGTCCGTGCCGGAGACCGACTGGGAGCGGATCGTGCTGCTCTACGAGGCGCTGGGCCGCATCGCGCCCTCGCCGGTGGTGGACCTGAACCGGGCCGTGGCCGTCGCGATGGCGCACGGACCCGACCTCGGGCTGCGCGTCGTGGACGGCCTGGTCGAGCAGGGTGCGCTGGCCGGGTCGCACCTGCTGCCCGGTGTGCGTGGCGAGCTGCTGTCCCGGCTCGGCCGCACCGCGGAGGCCCGCGGCGAGTACCTCCGTGCGGCCGAGCTGTGCGGCAACACGGCGGAACGTACGGTCCTGGAGTCGAAGGCCGCGGCCCTCCCGGCCCCCTGACCCGCCCTTCGGCGGGCCAGGGACCGGTCACGGGCGCCAGGCGAGGGTCTGTTCCGTCTCGGCCGTGGGGCGGTACTCGCAGCCCACCCAGCCCGTGTAGCCCGACGCGTCCAGCGTGCGGAAGAAGGACGCGAAGTCGATCGTGCCCGTGCCCGGCTCGCCGCGGCCGGGGGAGTCGGCCACCTGGACGTGGCCGACGGCGTCGATCACCCGCGCGACGTCAGCCACCACGTCGGCGCCGTTGTTGTGCAGGTGGTAGACGTCGAAGAGCACGGCGGCGCCGGCGCCCACCCGGTCGGCCACCGCGAGCGCGTCCTCCAGGGTGCGCACCGGGTAGTCGCCGTTCTCACCGTCGGTCAGGGGCTCGACCAGCACCGTCGCGCCGACGTCGCCGAGCGTGTCCACCGCGCGGCGCAGGTTGAGCGTGGCGGTCCTGTCCTGGGTGGCGGCCGGGACGCCGGGCAGGCGCTGCCCGTAGAGCGCGTTGACCCGGGTGCAGCCGGTCGCCTCGACGATGCTCCGGACGACCGTGAGGTTCGCCGTCAGCTCGTCGGTGCGGCCGGGGTGGGACACGACGCCACGCTCGCCGGCCGGCATGTCCCCGGCGAACAGGTTGATCCCGGTCAGCCGCACGTCCGCGGCATCCAGCGCACTCACGAAGGCTGCCACCTGGGCCGCTGACGGGTCCGGGTCTGCGAACGGCCACCAGCACTCCACCGCCTCGAACCCGGCGGCGCGGGCGCGGGCGAACCGCTCGGACAGCGGCACCTCGCTGAACAGGAGGGAGACGTTGGCGGCGAACCTGGGCATCGAACTCTCCGATCTCGGGGCATTGACCACGACAGGTATATCGAAATACCCTTCCTGAGGCCAGGGATGATCTGCAAGCCGGGTCGGCCTGATCAATCGTTAGATCATCGAACGAGGGAGTTCGGTCATATGGCAGTCGTGGGCTTTGTCGGGCTGGGCGTCATGGGGCGGCCGATGGCGGCCAACCTCGTCCGCGCCGGGCACGAGGTGCGGGCGTACAGCCGGGGCGGCGCGGGCCGCGCGACAGCGGCCGGGCTCGGGGT
>NZ_KI911767.1:0-2459 GCF_000515355.1 Promicromonospora kroppenstedtii DSM 19349
CGGCGGGCCACGACGCGCTCGACGCGCCCGTCTCGGGCGGGGAGGCCGGGGCGCGCGAGGGCGCGCTCTCGATCATGGTCGGCGGGCCGGTCGCCGCGTTCGAGCGCTGGCGCGATCTGCTCGGGGCCATGGGGACCACCGTCGTGCGGGTCGGTGACGCGGGCGGCGGGCAGGTGGTCAAGGCCGCCAACCAGCTCGTCGTCGCCACGCACCTCCAGGCGCTCGCCGAGGCCGTCGTGTTCCTGGAGGCCCACGACGCCGACGTCGCCACGGCGCTCTCCGTGATCGCCCGCGGGCTCGGCGGCAGCACCGTGCTCGACCGCAAGGCCGACGGCGTGCTCGCCGGCGACTTCGAGCCGGGCTTCCGCGTCGCTCTGCACCACAAGGACCTGGGCATCGTCGAGGACGCCGCGCGGGCCCGCGGGGCGGTTCTGCCCGTGACGGCCGTCGTCGGGCGGCTGGTCCAGTCGCTCGTGCTGCGCGGGGACGGCGGCCTCGACCACTCGGCGCTGGTGGCCCTGGCCCGCGAGCTGAACGGGGCGGTGGACCGATGAGCCTGACCACCCAGCGCCCGGGCACCGGCGAGCAGGTGCGGCCCGGCTGGTGGGAGCAGCCGTTCGGGGTGTTCCAGACCAACCTCCGCGAGATCGACGCGGACCTCGACGTCGAGCGCACGCTGGACGCCGTCGAGGAGCACGGCGCGAACGTCTGGCTGCTCAACGTGGGCGGCATCCTCTCCCACTACCCGACCCGGCTCGACTTCCAGACAGCCAACCCCTACCTGGCCGGGCGGGCGAGCGGCGACCTCGTCGGGGACGCGCTGGCCGCCGCTCGGCGCCGGGGCGTGCGGCTGCTCGCGCGGATGGACTTCTCCAAGGTCGCGCCGGCGATCGCGGACGCGCACCCGGAGTGGCTCTATGTCTCCCCGGCCGGCGCGCGCCAGGAGTTCGAGGGCCTGGTCAGCGTCTGCCCCAGCGCCGGCTACCAGCAGGAACGCCTCTTCGACGTGCTCGACGAGGTGCTGGGCCGCTACGACGTGGACGGGTTCTTCTTCAACTGGTTCGGCTTCAACGAGGTGGACTACGCCGGCCGCGTGCACGGCGTGTGCCACTGCGCCGCGTGCGTCACGGGCTTCCGGGAGCACACCGGGCTCGACCGGCTGCCCGACCGCGCGGGTGACGCGGGCTACCGGCAGTGGCGCGGGTACGCCGCCGCCACGATCGAGGCGCTCACCGCCCGGGTCCGGGCCCACATCGCGGCGCTCCGCCCGGACGCGGGGCTCATCCTGGGCACGGCGGCCGACGTGCTGTTCCACGAGGCGAACAACGCGATCGGGCGCACCCTGTGGCCGTACGCCACCGGCGAGGCGGTCAGCGCCCTGCGGTCGGCGCGCCCCGGCAAGCCCGTGCTGGTCAATGCCGTCGCGTTCTGGGACATGCCGTACCGGCTCGCCGACGAGCAGCCCGAGATGCTCGGCCAGTACCTCGCCCAGGCGATCTCGCGCGGCGCCAACCCGTCGACCTACATCATGGGGCCCACCGGCCGGATCGCCTACGGCGGCCTGTCCGCGGCCGCCGAGGTCACGCGGTTCCACCGCGACCACCGGCTCGACTACACCGGGCTCGCGCCCGCGGCCGAGGTGGCCCTGGTCCGTCCCGACCTGCTGGACGACGACGGCCGGTACGGCACCGGCACCGCGGAGCACCGGGGACTGCTGGCCGGCCTGGTCGAACGGCACGTGCCCTTCGACGTCGTGCCCGCAGGGGCGCTGGAGTCCGTGGCCCTGCCCGAGCGCTTCCGGGTGCTCGTGCTGCCCGACCTGCCCTCCCTGTCCGACGGTGCCGTCGCCGCGCTCGACCGGTTCGTCCGGGACGGCGGCTCGATCGTAGCCACCGGCCGCAGCGGCATCGGGCCCGACGGGTCGGTGGTCGACTGGTTCCCGGCGCTGGCCCAGACCACCGTCGACACCGACCGCGACCTGCTGAGGTCGAGCTACGTCCAGCTCGACGACGCCCCCTCGGTCGAGGGCGCGCTGCTCGTGCCGCGGCACGGCCGCCACCACCGGGTGACCTGGCGGGTGGACGCCGCGACGCGGTACCCCCTCGTCGAGCACGCCTCGTACGGCCCGCCGGAGAAGGCCTACGGCCACGTACCGGGCACCGAGCCCGTCTGCGGGGAACGCCGGCACGGCGCCGGCACCGTGGTCCAGCTCCCCTGGGTGGTGGGCACGGCCTACCAGGACACCCGGCTCACCCGGCTGCGCGACGTCGCGGTCGACCTCGTCGTCGAACGGCTCCGCGACCGGCCGGGCGGCCGGCTGCCGGTCGTCGTCGAGGCGCCGGAGCAGGTCGAGGTCGTCGTCGGGCGCTCGGCGGCGGGGCTCGTGGTGCACCTGCTGAACCACTCCGGCCAGCGCGGCAACGGGTACGGCCCGGCGGTCCCCGTGCACGACGTCGTGC
>NZ_KI911767.1:2559-4981 GCF_000515355.1 Promicromonospora kroppenstedtii DSM 19349
GCCAGGACGACGAACGTCCTGGCAGCAGGTGCATGGTCATCCGCGGCAGGGGCCGGTCGAGCCGCGGACGATCAGCGCCGGCCGCTCCAACGGCACGGGCTCCTCGACGGTCTCGCCCAGCAGCGTCAGCAGCTTGGCCGCGGCCGCGCGCCCGCGCTGGAACGCGAACCGCTGGACCGTCGTCAGCGGCGGGTCCACCCATTCGCCCAGCGTGAGGCCCTCGAAGCCGACCACGGAGATGTCGTCGGGCACCCGGAGCCCGGCCGCCTGGATGGTGCGCATCCCCGCGATCGCCATGGTGTCGGTGCCGTACAGGATCGCCGTCGGTCGCACGTGACCCGCCAGGAGCGCCGTGGTCTCCTCGGCCGCGCGGGCCGGTGAGTACTCGACCGGTACGACGGCGTGCGGGCGCAGCCCGTGGTCCGCCAGCCGCCGGACGAACGCCTCGCGGCGCAGCTCGGGGAGCACGAAGTGCCGGGGCCCGCTGATGAACGCGACGCGCTCGTGGCCCAGCGACACCAGGTGGTCCACGGTCTCCGCGATCCCCGCGCTCGGCGGGTCGGCGTCCACGTACTCGATGGCGCCGGGCTCCCACGGGGCGCCGACGAGCACCGCCGGGAGGCCGAGCCGCGACATCAGCTCGGGCCGGGTGTCGCCGATCCGGGAGTTGGTGAGGATGATCCCGTCCATCCGCTGCCGCTCGGCGAGCGTGCGGTAGAAGTGCTCCTCGTCGTGCTGCCCGGTGATGAAGACGTTGAGCAGCAGCCCGTACTCGCGCGGGCTCAGCACCGACTCGATACCCGAGATGAAGTCCATGTTGCCGGCGCCGACGCCGGGCACCTTGCTGTCGCTCGTCAGCACCAGACCGATCGCCTGCGCGCGGGCCGTGCGCAGGGCGATCGCGGCCGCGCTGGGCCGCCAGTTGAGCTTGCGTGCGGCCTCGCGGATGCGCTCGGAGGTGGCCTCCGAGATGCGGCCGTTGCCGTTGAAGACCTTGGACACGGCACCCGCTGAGACGCCCGCCAGCGCGGCCACGTCGGTGATCGTCACCCGGCCGCTGCCGCGCGGCCCGGGCGGCGTCTTCGGTGCTGTCATGGGGCGCTCATCTCGAGCGCAATCTTACGTGGTCAATCGGTGCACCAGAGGAATTCAGCGCAGCCGCAGCGTGGCCACCAGGACGCCCGTCAGGCACAGCCCGCCACCCACCAGCGCGACCGGCGTCGGCACCTCGCCCAGCAGCGCCCAGGACATGAGGACCGCGAGCGGCGCGGCGGCGTAGGTCGCCGCGCCGAGCCTCCCCGCCGTCGTCCGCGTGAGGGCGTAGCCCCAGGTCACGAACGCGATCGCGGTGGGGAAGACGCCCAGGTAGACGACGCTCAGGGTGGCCGACGCCGGAGCCGCGGCGACCTCCGCCAGGAGCACCGGTGCGAACGGCAGGCACGCGATCGTGCCCGCGAGGCAGCCCAGCCAGGTCATGGTCAGCGAGTCGACCTGCGGGAGCAGGCGCTTCTGCAGGATGGTGCTCCCGGCGTAGACGACGGCGGCCGCGAGCCCGAGGAGCACGCTGACCACGTCGGAGGCGCCGCTGGAGGTAGCCAGCGCGATACCGGCCACGCCCGCGAACGCGATGCCGATGCCGGCCAGGAGTCGCGCGGGGAAGCCCTCGCCGAGCGAGATCCCGGCGAACACCGCGATGAGGATCGGCGCGAGGCCCACCAGCAGGGAGGCGGTGCCGGCGTCGAGCGTGCGCTCGGCCGCGTTGAGGGCGAGGTTGTACAGCCCGAACCACAGCACGCCCCAGACGGCGACACCCACCAGCGCCCGGCCGCGCGGCAGCCGGAGCTTGCCTGCCAGGCCGGCGATGACCGTGAGCGCGAGCGTGCCCACGAGGATGCGGCCCAGGGTGAGGGCGCCCGGCGTGTAGTCGAACCCGGCGGACCGGATGCCGATGAACGCGGAGCCCCACAGCACGACGGTGACCGCGGCGGCGGCCGGGACGAGCCAGCGGTTCGTCGCCGGCGGAGCGGCGTGGGCGGGCGGCGTCGCGGCCGGGGCCGGCGGGGTGACGGCGGTGCTCATGCCCGGAACTCTGCCCGGCGCGAGCGGCGAGGTCTGGCGGCTATCGGCCGTGGCGTTGGTCATGGTGCGATCCTTGCCCGAGACCACCGTGAAGCACCAGCGACTGTTCCTTCATCTGGATTCAGTCTCGCTGTACAGTGGCTCCATGCTCGACGTCCACCGCCTCCGGGTCTTCCGCTCCGTCGTCGCGTCCGGTTCCATCGGCGCCGCGGCGGCGAACCTCGGGTACACGCCGTCCGCCGTCAGCCAGCACGTCTCCGCGCTCCAGCGTGAGACCGGGCTCAAGCTGCTGGCGCGGCACGGCCGCGGCATCCGGCCCACGGCCGCCGGGCGCGCGCTGGCC
>NZ_KI911767.1:5081-6895 GCF_000515355.1 Promicromonospora kroppenstedtii DSM 19349
CCCGTAGCCTGGGGGCGTGAGCCAGCCCGTGCCCGACGTCGGACCGCCCGCCCCGGGCGACGACCTCGCCGACGTCCCCACCCCTGCTGAACCGGGCGCGCCCGACGGCGACCCCGACGCCCCCCGGTTCCGTCTCGCCTACGTGCCCGGCGCGACGCCGGGCAAGTGGGCCGGCGTGTGGCGCGAGCGTCTGCCCGACGTGCCCCTCGACCTGCTCCAGGTCGAGTCGGCCGACGTCCTCGCGGTGCTGGCGGCGGGTGACGCGGACGCGGCGATCGGTCGCCTGCCCGTGGACAAGGACGTGTTCTCCGCGATCCCGCTGTACGAGGAGACGTCGGTGGTCTGCTTCTCGCGGGACCACCTGCTCGCCGCGCTGTCCGACGACGAGGCGGTCGCGGCCGCCGACATCGCGCAGGACCCCGTCTGGGTGCCCGGTGACGACGTCCTCTTCGCCGGTCGCCCGGTGCCCGGTGTCGTGCCGGCCGATCCGGACGGCAACCCCCTGGACCGGCTACCGACCACGGCCGACGTCGTCGCGACCGTCGCCGCGAACGTGGGTGTCGCGGTGCTGCCGATGTCGCTCGCGCGCCTGCACCGGCGCAAGGACGTGACGTACCGCCCGCTCTCCGACGGGCCGACGGCGCCGGTGGGCCTGGTGTGGCCGATCGACCGCACCACCGACCTGGTCGAGGAGCTGATCGGCATCGTCCGGGGACGCACGGTCAACAGCTCGCGCGGCCGGGGTGCGCCGTCCGCAGGCCGTGCCCAGGCGGCTGCCGCGGGCGGGTCCGCCGACCGTGCGGGGGTGAAGAAATCCCCGAGAAAGGCCTCCGGTGGCGCCGGATCGCGGTCTGCCGCGGGCCGGAGCGGGGGCAACGCCGGGGGTCGTGCAGGCGGACAGCGGGGCAAGGGTGCCCGACCTGCGCCCAAAGGGAAGAAAAAAGGCAAAGGTAGGTAGGGGGCAAGAAAAGACTTGTAAGACATTTTGCTGAGATAGTGGGATATTGGCGATTCATGTCATTGTCGCTAGGCTCCGAGGGTCGTGCCCGATGTCGGACATGTGACCGACCCGTTCTCGAAGGAGCGCTCAGTGCGCAAGACGACCGTCCTGGGAGCCACCGCGCTCCTCGTCGCCGGACTCATGGTTCCCTCGGCCGCCGCGTTCGCCGCGCCCGTCGTCGTGGCCCCTGTCGCGACCACCGGTGACGCCACCTGCCCGAAGGACGGGAAGGTGGACGTCCAGGGTGACCACAAGACCCTCGTGGTCACCGCGCCCGACGGCTACCTGATCACCGGCTACTGCGTGAAGGCCGGCTCGGCCAACCAGGGCCTGGGCCCGGAGTTCGTCGAGGTGGACCCGCCCGCGACCCAGGTGACGATCTCGCACTCGTCCGGCAAGGACATCAGCCACTACACGCTCGAGACGATCAAGGCCGAGCCGACGCCGGAGCCCAGCGTGCCGGGCGAGGAGCCGGGCACCGAGCCGTCGGAGCCGGGCGAGGAGCCGGAGCCGACCGAGCCGGGTACGGAGCCGACCGAGCCGGGCGTGGAGCCGGTCGACGGCGGCGAGCCGGTCGGGGAGTCCCCCGCTCCCGGTGAGGCAGAGGGCGCCACGCCGGCCCCCGCGGGCGACGCTGCCGAAGAGCTCGCGGCGACGGGTGCGAGCACCGTCATCGGCTTCACGCTCATCGCGCTGGCCCTCGTCGGCGGTGGTGTCACGCTGATCGTGCTGCGTCGCAAGGGCGCGCTCGGCAGCTGACGGGCGCCGCGCGCCTGCGGAGCGACCAGGGTGGGCCGGGACCGTGAGGTCCCGG
>NZ_KI911768.1:0-3815 GCF_000515355.1 Promicromonospora kroppenstedtii DSM 19349
GCCTTCACGGCATCGGCGGTTGTCTTGAGCTGGGCGTAGGCCTGCACACCCTGCGCCATCGGCACCAGGGCGGTCAGGTAGACCATCAGGTCGGGTGCCGGGCGGATGGAGACCCGGCGTTCCGTCACGGCCTTGGCGTTGCGGTTCACGCACGCGCGCACGTCCAGCCGGGCGGCCAGCTCCTTGATCCGGGCGATCAACCGTCGGGTGCTCATGCGGGCGAGTTCGGTCAGGTGGGTGGGGCCGCAGATCTCCTCATCGATCAGGGCCCGGTGCTCCACGGACAGGTGTGAGGTCTCGCGGACCAGGAGGGTGGCCCGCCATTGGGACAGCACCCCGGTCTGCAGGGCGGTGAAGGTATACGGCATCTGGGTGATCCAGACGCGGGAGGTGGATACGAACCCGGCCCCCGCGTGCGGACTCACCCGAAGTGCGGCACCGACCTGGTTGGGCATACCGCGCCCTTGCCGCTCGGCCCGGATGCTCTGCCGCGCCTCCTCGGCACGGGTGGCCTCGTCCAGGGCGACCGTGAGTCGAGCCTGGGTCGCGGTGATCGCGTTCTTCACGGCTTCCAACTCACCGAGCAGATCCACCCACTCGGCCTGCACTGCCGCGGGCACGCCGGCAGGAGTGTCAGTGGCACCCGGCAAGATCATGCCCGCCAGCACTTGGCGCACCCCACGCACCTCAGTGACATCGACCGCCCTGCCCCCGGGCACCACCGACCCGGCAGGCTGCACATCGCCTGCCGGAACCAGCACCTCACCCGTTCGCCTCATGCCATCAACATATCGCACACACGTACGTAACGCTCGTCGAAACAGTCCGCACCTGCCCACAGCAGAACGGGTGGCCCGGCACCAGCACCCAGGAAGGACAGACCCAGTGGGATCCACCGGTCATCTCGTCGTCGCGCGCAGCGACGGCCCCCTCGAAGAGGTCCCCCTGCTCGCATCCATCGCCGAAGGTCATCCACCCGAGGTCATCGTCGACCAGGCGTGGCTGACCAACGCAGGGTGGCAGCAGGTGCACGTCGAGGCGGGCTACTGGGACGAGGACCGCCCGACGGCACTCGCCGACCTGGTCCGCGAGACGGGGGCTCCCGCCTGTTCCGCCTGGGTCCTGGACAGTGACTGCGCGATCGTCACCGGGCTCGCACCGGGCGGCCGGCCGTGGCGGACCGCGCTGCACCTCGACACGGTGCTCCACTACGCGGAGGACGACCCCGAGGCGGTCTTCTGCCCCGACGGGATGGACCCTGACGAGTTCGTGCGCCGGCTGAACGCTCACATCCCGCACACCGCCGCCAACGTGATCGCCTGGGCCGCAGCGGCCGGGTTCCCGGCGGTCGACCCGGGCCGGATCGAGGCGCTGCTCCGGGCGAGGTCCGACTTCGTCGAGGAAACCTTCGACGACGTCCTGAGCGCATTCGGCTTCCCCACCCCCTGAAACGCAGCCCAGGTCTATGCAGACCCCAGCTCCACCACCCACCGCGCCCGCTCCACCATCGCCACGTCGAGAAACGTCCCGTCCGCCAGCGCCACCGCCCCCACCCCGGCATCCGCCGCACCCGCTACCCGAGACAGCACCTCCCGAGCCGCCGCGACCTCCTCGGCCGAGGGCAGGAACGCCGCCCGGATCACCTCGAGCTGCGCGGGATGGATCGCCGTCCGCCCCGAGAAACCCAGCCGGCGCCCCACCCGGCACGACGCCGCCAGCCCCTCCAGGTCCCGCACGTTCGTGTAGGCCGACATCACCGGCGCCACCAGCCCCGCCGCCCGCGCCGCGACCACGATGCGGCTCCGGGCCCAGAGCAGCCCGTCCTCGTCGTCGACCCGCAGGTCGGAGCGCAGGTCCGCCTCCCCCAGGCCGATCGACGCGACCTGCGGCGACGCCGTCGCGAGCTCGAAGGCCCGCTCGACGCCGAGCGCCGACTCGACCAGCAGGTGCAGGGCCCGGCCCGGCAGGGCCTCCGCGAGCTCCTGCACCTCACGGACCGATTCCACCTTGGGCACCCGGGCCCCCACCGATGAGGGCAACGAGCCAAGAAGAGCGACATCCTCGGCGTGCCACGGCGTGCTGCGGTGATTGATCCGCACCTGAACAGACCGGCCACCGACAAGAGCAAGGGAAAGCCGCGCGTTCTCCCGCGCCTCCTCCTTGCGCGACGGCGCAACGGCATCCTCGAGGTCGACCAGCACCGCGTCCGCGGAAGAGGCCAGCGCCTTGGCCACCCGGTCGGGCCGGTCGGCGGGCACGTAGAGCAGGGTCAGCGGCGTGCCGCCGCTCGCGGCCGTCCCCGTCATACCGCCCCCGCCTCCCGCAGCTCGGCCACGCGCTCCGCCGAGAAGCCCAGCTCCCCCAGCACCTCGTCGGTGTCCGCGCCGTGCGGCCGTCCCGTGAACCCGATGACGCCGTCGTTCTCCGAGAGCCGGAACAGCGGCCCCTGCATCAGCATGGGCCCGAGCTCGGGGTCCTCGATCTCGTGGATCGTCCCGAGCGCCCGGAACTGCGGGTCGGCCACGATGTCCCGCGCGTCGTACACGGGCGCGACGGCGGCCTGGGCCTCCTCGAACGCCGCCACCACTTCCTCCCGCGTCCGAAGAGAGATCCAGCCCCCGACCGCCTCGTCGAGCTCGTCCGCGTGCAGCGCCCGGTCCACGCCCCGTGCGAACCACGGCTCGTCCACGAGCTCGGGCCGCCCTACCAGGCGCATCACGCGCTCCGCGATCGACTGGGCCGACGTCGACACGGCCACCCAGTGCCCGTCGCTGGTGCGGTAGGTGTTGCGGGGCGCGTTGTTGCTCGACCGGTTGCCGGTCCGCGCCTGCACCGTGCCGAGCTGGTCCCAGCGCGTGATCTGCGGCCCGAGCATGGCAAGGATCGGCTCCACGATCGCGGTGTCCACGACCTGCCCGCGCCCCGTCCGCTCCCGCGCCGAGAGCGCCGTCATGATCGCGAACGCCGTGGCGAGCGACGCGACGCCGTCCGCCAGCCCGAAGGGCGGCAGCGTGGGCGGCCCGTCGGGCTCGCCGGTCATCGCCGCGAACCCGCTCATCGCCTCGGCCAGCGTGCCGAACCCCGGACGGGTGCGGTACGGACCCGTCTGACCGAATCCGGAGACCCGCGCCAGCACGAGCCTCGGGTTGCGCGCGGACAGCTCCTCGTAGCCCAGGCCCCAGCGCTCCAGCGTGCCGGGCCGGAAGTTCTCGATGACGACGTCCGACCGCTCGGCCAGCGCCAGGAACACCTCCCGCCCGCCGTCCGAACCCAGGTTGGCGGTGACGGTGCGCTTGTTGCGGCCCAGCGTCTTCCACCAGAGGTTGACGCCGTCCTTGGCCGCGCCGTGCGTGCGCGACGGGTCGGGCTTGGTGGGGTGCTCGACCTTGACGACGGAAGCGCCCAGGTCGCCCAGGTGCATCGCCGCCATCGGCCCGGCGAAGAGCGTGGATGCGTCCACGACGCGCAGTCCGGCCAGGGCGCCGACGGCGGGGTCGCGCGACACGCTCATGCCGACACCTCCGGCCCTTCGACGACGTCCCACGCACAACGGAACCCCACGGTGGCAGCCCGCGCGAGCCCGAGCCCCGGGAGCAGCAGCTTCACCGCGTGGTCCGGCGCGTGCCGCCCGCCCCCGACGTACCAGTCGGAGTCGGGGGCGCGGTAGTCGCTGCCGCCCTTGAGCATGACGAACCGGGTGCGGCCGTCGCTGTGCTCGCTCTCGGTCCAGCTCCAGACCGCGACGCCCGGCCGCTCCACACCGAACGACGACGGCGCGGCCTCCCCCGCGAGCTGCCACTCGTCCTCCGTGGGCA
>NZ_KI911768.1:3915-8328 GCF_000515355.1 Promicromonospora kroppenstedtii DSM 19349
CCGCCGGCGTCGGGTCGCCGCCCGCGGCGACCCAGCGGTCGCGGACGTCGGCGACGTCCTTGCCCTCGGCCGCCGACTGCACGAGCTCGTGCGCCAGGAGGTCCTCGGGCTGGGCCCAGGTCAGCCTCACGCGGGCTCACCCGCCCCGACGGCGTCCAGCTCCGTGAGCCGGGCCAGCGCCCGCTCGCGGTCCGCCCGCAGGATGTCGCCCGCGGCGTCCGCCATGAGGCGACCCGTCTCGCGGACGTCCATCTTGCTGGCGGTCTCGATCTCGTCGAGCCAGTCGGTGGGCACCACGTCGCTGCCGCCCAGGCCTGCGGCGACGGCGCCCGCCATGACGGCGATCGAGTCGGCGTCGCGCCCGTAGTTCACGGCGGCCAGCACGGAGCCGCGGAAGTCGCCACGGTGCCCGAGCAGGAGCCCGAGGGCCACCGGCAGCTCCTCGATCGACTTGGTCCGCGAGGGACGACGCGCGTCCATCGACATCTGCCGGTACTCCGGGCCGACCGAGTCGTAGGGGGCGACGACCTCCCGCACGAGGCGGGCGAGCTTGCGCTCCTCGTCGTCGCTCGCGGGTGCCTCGGGCCAGCCTTCGAGGGCGTCGACGACGGCGCGGAGCGCGTCCGCCGTCCCGTCGTGCGCCACGTCCAGCGCGGCGGCCACGACGTCGTCCAGCGTGGCGCCCGGGGCAACCGAGGCCGCGACCATCGCCGCGAAGACCCCGGCCGCCTCGCGGCCGTAGCTGGACTGGTGCGCGCCTGTCAGATCGATCGCCTCGGCGTAGGCGCCGCGGGGGTCGCCCGCGTTCACCAGCCCCACGGGCGCCGCGTACATCGCCGCGCCGCAGTTGACGACGTTGCCGACGCCGGCCTCTCGCGGGTCCACGTGCCCGTAGTGCAGCCGGGCCACCAGCCACTTCTCGGCGAGGAACACCCGCTGGAGCAGCAGCGCCGTCGACTCGAGCTCGGGGATCCACCGGGGCTCCCCGATCATCAGCGGCACCAGGTCCTCCGCCATGGCGTACGCGTCCAGGTGCGCGCGCCGCTTGGCGTAGACCTCCACGAGCGCCCGGGTCATGAGGGTGTCGTCCGTGATGTGCCCGTCCCCCTTGTGGTACGGGGCGATGGGGCGGGCGTCGCGCCAGTTGGGGTACCAGGGCCCGACGATGCCGCGCACGCGGCCCCCGTGCCGCTCCTCGATCTGCTCCGGCGTCCACCCCTCGGTCGCCCCACCCAGGGCGTCCCCCACTGCGGCACCGGTGATCACGGCCACCGACCGGTCCTCTAACCAGCTCACGGTATCTCCCTCGTCGTTCCTGCGTCGCGTACGTCAGTCGTCGCTCGCGTCGGTCTTACTGCGTGATCTCGTCCCAGCCGCTCGTGAGCTGGTCGGCGAGCTCCGCCTCGTCGGTCTCCTGCGCGAGGTAGCGCTGGTAGGCCGGCGTCGCCACCGTGTCCTTCCACTGCGCGTACGAGTCGGCGAACAGGTACGGCGCCGCGGTGAAGTTCTGCCCCGAGGCCAGGATCGTGCTCCAGCCGTTCTCGTCACCGAGCTTGGCGGTCATGGCCTCCTGGGCCGACGTCGTCGCCGGGATCAGGGCGTCCGCCTCGTTCAGCGCGGCCAGGTGGTCCGTCTGCGTGAAGAACTCGATGAACTCGGCCGACTCCTCGACATGCTCGGAGTCGATGTTGACCGACAGGGTCTGCGGGTTGGCCGCCTGCTGCGGGCCCTCGGGGCCGGCCAGCGGGGGCAGCGCCACCCAGTCGAGGTCCTCGGGCGCGTCCTTGGCGATGTTCGCGGCCTGGTACGAGCCCTGCACCGTCATCGCCGTCTGCCCGGCGTAGAACGACGCGATGGCCTCGGACCCGGACTGGGTCAGGGTCACCGGCAGGATCGTCTTGTCGTCGTAGGCCATGGCGTGCACCAGCTCGGGCAGCGCCATCTCGCCGGCGCCGACGGTCAGGTCGGCGTCCTCGCCGGTGCCCGTGATGTAGGTGCCGCCGAACCCGGGGGCCAGCGACATGAACGCCGCCGTCGGGCTGGACAGGCCCCAGCCGAGGCCGTAGACGTCGCCCTTCGTGGTGGCCTGCGCGATCTCGCGCAGCTCGTCCCACGTCATGGTGTCGCCGGTCGGGACCTCGACCCCGGCGTCCTCCAGCAGCGTGCGGTTGGCGAACACCACGTAGGACTGCAGCTCGGTCGGGTAGGCGACCACCTGGTCGTCGACCGTGACCGAGTCGAGGATGCCCTGCGGGATGTCGGCGCGGCGCTCGTCCGACATGAGGTCGGTCAGGTCGGCGAGGTAGCCGTCCCGGGCGAACGAGACGATGCTCGCGGCCTCGTAGTGGATGATGTCGGGCGCGGCGCCGCCGTTGAACTGGGTGATCAGCTTGTCGTAGACGCCGTCCCAGCCCGCCGGGACGATCTCGACCTGGACGTCGGGGTTGGCCTCGTTCCAGTCCTCGACGATCGACTCCGTCGCCGCGATGGCGGCCGGCTGGTCGGACAGCGCCTGGAACTTGAGGGTGACCGGGCCGTCGTCGCCCGCGTCGCCGCTGCCGCAGGCCGCGAGCAGCAGGGTGGTGGTCGTGAGGCATGCGGCGATGAACACTCCACGAGACTTCATGGGTCGGCCTTTCGGGTTGGTGGTGCGGGTACGGACGGTCATCCCTTGACCGCCCCGGCCATGAGGCCGCCGGTGAGCTTCTTCTGCATGATCGAGAAGAAGACGATGCTGGGAATCGCGGCGAGCACGGAGCCCGCCGCCAGGGGGCCGAGCGCGACCTTGCCCTCGCCGCCGATGAACGTCGACAGGGTGATCGGCAGGGTGTAGTTCTCGGGCGACTGGAGCAGCACGAGCGCGAAGAAGAACTCGTTCCACGAGGACACGAAGCTGAACATCGCCGTGGCGACGACGCCGGGAGCGAGCAGCGGGACGACGATCCGGCGCAGCACCACGAGACGGCTGGCGCCGTCCATCGACCCCGCCTCCTCGAGCTCCACGGGGATCGCGGCCACGTACCCCTGCAGCATCCACAGCGCGAACGGCAGCGTGTAGGTGGTGTGCACGAGCGTGAGTCCGACCAGGCTGTCCGTCAGCCCGATCGTCCGCAGGATGAGGAACAGCGGCAGGATCACGAGGATCACCGGGAACACCTGGCTCACCAGGATCCAGCCGACGCCGGCCGCGCGGATCGCGCCCTTGAGCCGCGCCAGCACGTAGGAGGCCGGCAACGCGATGAGGATGACGAGCGCGGTGGACGCGAGCGCGACGATCGCGCTGTTGGCCGCCGACTGCACGAGCCCCTGCCGGGCCAGCGCCTCGGAGTAGTTCTCCCAGTGCCACTCCTGCGGCAGCAGGTTCACGACCAGCGAGTTCAGCTCCCCGGACGACTTCACCGAGGCCGAGATCAGCCACAGCAGCGGGAACCCCAGGAACAGGATGTAACCGGCCAGCGCCACGTACTGGGCGGGGCGGACGAGGGTGCGCATCGGCTCAGCCCTTCTTCTCGGTGCGGTCCTCGCGGAACTGCGAGCGCAGGTACAGGGCCAGGAGGAGGACCACCACGACGACGAGCACGACGCCCATCGCGGCGGCGTAGCCGATGTTCCGGTTCTTGAACGCCTCGAGGTAGGTGAACAGCATCGGCAGCATGGTGCGGCCGCCGGGCCCGCCCTCGGTCAGCACGTAGACCAGGGAGAACGAGTTGAAGTTCCAGATGAAGTTGAGCGACGTGATCGACGTGACGATCGGCCGCAGGCTGGGCAGCGTGACCGCCCAGAACCGGCGCCAGGCGCCGGCGCCGTCCATCGCGGCGGCCTCGTGCAGCTCGTCCGGGATCTGCTGCAGTCCCGCGAGCAGCGTCACCGTGGTCTGGGGCATGCCCACCCAGACGCCGACGACGATCACGGCGGGCAGCGCGGTCGAGAAGTCGGCGAGCCAGTTGATGTCGTCCGGCAGGCCGACCGAGCCCAGGAACGCGTTGAGCGGACCCGCGTTGGGCGAGTAGATCATCTTCCACATGATCGCCACGACGACGGGCGGCATCGCCCACGGGATCAGGGCCAGCACGCGGGTGAGCCCCTGGAGTCGCAGGCCGGAGTTCAGCAGCAGCGCCAGGCCGAGCGCGGCGACGAGCTGGAGCAGCGTCACCGAGACCGCCCACACCATGCCGATGCGGAACGACTCCCAGAAGAACGAGTTGCCCGCCAGCCGCACGAAGTTGTCGACGCCGACGAACTGGTAGTCCGGGCGGCGCACCAGCTCCGCGTCGGTGAACGCGAGCAGCACGCCCATGAGCAGCGGCGCGACGGACAGCACCAGGATGGGCAGCAGCGACGGCATGACCAGCGCGGCGGCCTCGCGGCGCCGGGCCCGCTCGATGCCCCGCGGGGCTCGGTTGCGCCGGGGCC
>NZ_KI911768.1:8428-9414 GCF_000515355.1 Promicromonospora kroppenstedtii DSM 19349
GGCGCCGACGAGCTCGGCGATCGCCGTCGCGCCGCAGACCGTGACGACGGCGAACCCGGCACCCCGCACGGCGGAGGCGGCGAGGATCCAGCCGAGCTGGTCGGTGAGCACGAGTGCCAGGGACGGCAGGCCGAGCAGGAGCACGCCCGCGACGAGCGTCCTGCGCCAGCCCAGCCGGCGCAGGGCCCAGGGCACGGTGGTCTGGAAGGCGACGGTGGCCGCCATGAGCACGGCGTTGACGAGCCCCGCGCCGGCCTCGTCGGCACCGCCGTGGATGGCCCACAGGGGCGCCGTCGGCAGCAGGAGCGCGTAGCCGGCGAACCCGCACAGCGACATCCATACCAGGGCCCCGATCCCGGGTACGCGCAGGATGGGCTGGTCGGGGTCGGTCGGGAGGCTCACGTGGCCTCACCCTACCGACGCCGTTCAGGGACCCGGGCCACCGCCCAGCGGAACGCGTTCAGCAGGCGGTACCCGCCGTCCGGACGGCGGAACGGCGCGGCGGCCTCGACGACGACGGGTGCGAGGTCGGCGACCGTCGCCTTGCCCTCGCCGAACAGGATCCCGCGCACCAGGTCGTCGGCGTTCCGGGCGGTCCACGGGACCGGCACCACGCCGTGGTCGAGCACCGTCCAGCCGGCGTCGGCCAGCAGGTCGGCCAGGCCGCCGGGCAGGCGCAGCGGGCCGTCCTCGGGCGGGTCCTCGTCGTCGGCCTCCGCGAGCGCCACGTTGATCGCGTCCAGGTCGTTGCGGCTCCGGTCGGCCCAGCCGGCCAGTCCGACGACGCCGCCCGGCACCAGCACCCGGGCGATCTCGGCCAGCGCGTCGTCCAGGTCGTCGGCGAACTGCACCGCGTTGACGGCGAGCACGGTGTCGAAGGCGTCGTCGTCGAACGGGAGGTGCTCGACATCGCCGCGGCGCACGTCGGCGCCGACGGCGCGGGCCCGCGCGAGCTCGACCATCCGGGCCGCCGGGTCGACGCCGCC
>NZ_KI911768.1:9514-9883 GCF_000515355.1 Promicromonospora kroppenstedtii DSM 19349
GCCACCGCCGCGACGACGACGCACAGCGCGGCAGTGGTCGCCAGGCCCACGGTGAAGCTCGTGCCGGCCGCGATGAAGCCGACCACGAGCGAGCCGAGCCCGGTGCCCGTGTCGAACCCGATGTTCCAGACGGCGCTGGCGACGCTGCGCTCCCGGTCGGGCACGGCGGCGAACGCGGTGACCAGCGTGAGGTTCTGCAGGCTGCCGTAGGAGACGCCCACGAGCGTCATGCCCACCACGAGCCAGGCCGCGCCTGGGCCCGAGCCGGTGATCGACCAGCCGCACAGCGCCAGGGGCCGCCGCGCAGAGCAGCAGGAGCGGCGGCACGAACCGGCTGGGGCCCGTACCGGTCGGCCAGGCCGCCGACGA
>NZ_KI911768.1:9983-11306 GCF_000515355.1 Promicromonospora kroppenstedtii DSM 19349
GCCCGGGCCGGTCGCCGCTGTGGTGAGCAGCGGCTCCCAGACCGGGCGGGCGAAGGTGCCCCAGTAGCGGCCCCAGTCGTCGGCGACGGCGGACCAGGGGTCGGCGGTGCTCACCGGATCAGAGGACCCGCTGTGCCTTGGTCAGGTTCTCCCGGAGCTCCTCGGCGTTCTGCCGGGAGACGTAGGCCGGGCGGTCGCGCTCGAAGCGCCACGACTCGCTGAGCGGGCCGGCGCTGACGGTGTCGAAGCCCGCCGCGTCGTAGAACGCGGTGACCAGCTCGACGGCCTCGGGGTAGTCGCTCGCCGTGGCCAGGGCGCGGCGGTTGGGCGTACCCGCCGGCGTTCCGTCGGTGGTGATCGTCGCCGCCACGATGTGGTTGAACGCCTTGACGACCTTGGAGGTCGGCAGGTGCTCCTGGAGCAGCCCGGAGACCGTCGCCTCGCCGCGGTCGAGGGCCTCGATGTGGCCGTCGCGCTCCCAGTAGTAGTTGTTCGTGTCGAGCACGATCTTGCCGGCCAGCGGCTCCACCGGGAGGTCACGGTAGGCCTTCAGCGGCACCGAGACGACGGCGACGTCGGCCGCGGCGGCTGCCTCCTCGGCGGTCGCCGCGCGGGCCTTGGGCCCGAGCTCCGCCACGAGGTCGGCGAGGGTCTCGGGACCGCGCGAGTTGGCGATCACGACCTCGTTGCCCTGCGCGATCGCCACGCGGGCGACCTGGCTGCCGATGTTCCCTGCTCCGATGATGCCGAAGGTAGTCATACGAGCGCCAACCCGGGGACGGCGCGCAGCATTCCACCCGCTCCGCGCCCGGCCGCCGTTCGTACGATGACCCCCATGGTGAACGGCGACACGGCAGACCGGGCACGGTCGTACCGGAAGGCCCCGGAGCGGCGCGCGCAGATCCTCGCGAGTGCCATCGCCGTCTTCGCGGAACGGGGCGTGGGTGCGTCCCTGCGAGCGATCGGCGAGGCGATCGGCGTGTCGCACGCCGCACTGCGCTACTACTTCGCGCACCGCGACGAGCTGCTGGTCGAGGTGTACCGGGCGCACGAGGCCACGGTGCGGGAGGCCACGGCCCACGAGCCGTCGGCGCCCGAGGAGGTGTCGGCCGTGGCGATGATGGAGCGCAGCGCCGAGCGCAACGCGTCGATCCCCGGCCTGGTCGAGCTGTACGCGACGCTCACGACCGACGCGCTGCAGGCGGAGCAGCACCCGGAGACCCGCGAGTTCGTGCACGCCCGGTTCCGGCGCGTCCGCGCCGACCTGGCCGAGCGGGTGCGCGCCGGCCAGGCCTCCGGCGCGGTCGCTGCCGACATCGACCC
>NZ_KI911768.1:11406-13877 GCF_000515355.1 Promicromonospora kroppenstedtii DSM 19349
GGCGGAGCCGCGGGGCGGGCCGGTCGCGGACCGCCGCGGGTGCGCCGGCGGCGGGTGGGGCGAGTGCTGACATGTCAGTCCTCCGTCCGGGCCTGGCGGGCGAGGTAGGTGATGATGAAGCCGATCGCCAGGGCGAAGATGACCACGGCGATGGCGGAGGCGTAGCCGAGGTTCCCCGTGGTGAACGCCTGCTGGAACATGTAGGTGCTCAGGAGCTGGGTCTCGTTGTAGGGTCCGCCGCGGGTCATCGCCCAGACGATGTCGAAGGTGCGCAGCGAGTCGATGACGGTCACGGCGAAGACGACCATGTTCACGCCACGCAGCTGCGGCATGACGATGCGCCAGAACCGCTGCCAGGCATTGGCGCCGTCGACGGCGGCGGCCTCCTCCAGCGAGCCGTCGGTGCCCTTGAGGCCGGCCAGGTACAGCACCATGATGTAGCCGACCTGGCGCCAGACGGCCGCGATCAGCACGGCCCAGAGGGCGACCGTGGGGTCGGCGAGCCACTGGCGTTCCAGGTGGTCGAGACCGAGCAGGCCGAGGGTGCCGTTGATCGGCCCGTCGGGCGCGTACATGACGCGCCAGAACAGGCCGCTGACGGCGAGCGAGACGACCATCGGCAGGTAGATGGCGCTGCGGTAGATGCTCACCATCGGGCCGGGCTTGTTCAGGGTGACCGCGAGGGCGAGGCCGCCCACCACGGACAGACCGCCGAACCCGAGCACCCAGATCACGTTGTTCTGCAGGGCGGTCAGGAAGATCGGGTCGGCGGCCAGGTCGCGGAAGTTCTGCAGGCCCACGGGCTCGGCCAGGCCGATCCCGTCCCAGCGGGTCAGGGCGAGCGAGAACGAGTTGGCCGCCGGCCAGAACACCCAGAACAGCTCGACCACGAACGGGACCAGCAGGAACACCCAGACGAGCAGCGGGACGCGCGCGAACCGGCTCGGGCGGCGAGTCGCGGTGGACGGCTGCGCGCTCACGACGCGAAGACCCCCTCGGCCGCCGTCTGCCACTCGTCGAGGATGCTCTTCATGGAGTCCGGCTGGGCGAGGAACTTGGTCAGGGCGGTGTCGGCGGTGGCCTGGAGGGCGTCGGAGGAGTCACGGTTGAAGAACTGCGTGATCTCCTCGGTGTTGTTCAGCAGCTCGATGCCCTTCTGGACCAGCGGGCTGAACGACGACGTGTCGACGTCGGGCGAGGTGGGCAGGTTCGACGACTTCGACTGCTCGATGTACTGCTGCTGCGACTCGGGGGACGCGAGGTAGCTCAGCAGGTCCAGGGCGCCCTGGTGGTTGTCGCTCCGCGCGGCGGCGAAGAACCCGTCGGTCGGGGCCTCCTCCGCCGTCGGCACCGAGTCGTTGATGACCGGAACGGAGAAGAAGTCGAGGTCGTCGCGCTGGTCCTCGGGGAAGTAACCGGAGACGAAGGCCCCGACGAGGTACATGGCCGACTTGTCCTGGGCGACGGGGGTCGCGGCGTCCTGCGCGGTGTACGACGCGGCGTTCTTGTCGAAGTACGGGATGAGCCGCTTGTACTCCTCCATGACGGCCACCACCTCGGGGTCGTTGAAGGCGTGCTCCCCGGCCAGCAGCTCCCGGTGGTACTGCGCGCCGTTGATCCGCAGGTCCAGGTAGTCGAACCAGCCCGACGCCATCCACGGCGTGGACGACAGGCCGTTGGTCAGCGGCACGATGCCCTGGCCGCTGAGGTTCTCGCACAGCGCGTGGAACTCGTCCCACGACGTGGGCGGCTCCACGCCCCACTTCTCGAACGCCGACTTCTTGTAGAAGACGCTCCACCAGTAGTAGCTGGTCGGCACGAAGATCTGCTTGCCCGCGGCGTCGGAGGACAGGCTGCGCAGCGCGTCGGAGTACCCGGCGCACGCGCCGTCGCCCTCCCACAGCGACGACACGTCGAGCAGCAGCCCCTCCTCGGCGTAGGACCGGGCCACCGACCCGGCGTACCAGCTCAGCACCTCGGGCGAGTCGCCGGAGCGCAGGTAGTTCGTCAGCTGCGCCCGGAACTGCTCGGTGGCCACGGAGTTCATCGTGACGTCGCCGCCGGGGTAGGCCTTGACCAGAGCCTCCAGCGCGGCCTTGGGGTCGGCGTCCTGGATCGAGTTCTGCAGGGTGATGAGGCCGGAGCTCGTGCCGCCCCCGCCTCCGCCGCTGCCGCCCGACGTCGTCCCCACGCAGGCGGCCAGCAGGCTCGCCGCGCCCAGCGTCATACCGCCCGCGAGGAGCTCGCGGCGGGTGATCGTTCGCTTGGACATCCTTGTTCCTCCTTCGTGCGCCCTCGTTGGCGCACCTGGTACCTCTCCGATCACGGGCGCGGGTCGGTCCGCGCCCGTCAGATTCCCGGGGCCTGGTCCACAGCCTCCCCGATGACGGCGGCAGGCCCGTGCAGCAGCGCCTCGCCCCGGCGCGCGACGGCGTGGCGCAGGTCGGCCGCGTGCCGCGACGCCAACAGCT
>NZ_KI911768.1:13977-17772 GCF_000515355.1 Promicromonospora kroppenstedtii DSM 19349
CGGCCTGCGGCTTGGCCGCGACGTGCCGCGGCACGACGGCGACGCCCAGCCCGCGGTCGACCAGGTCCAGCAGCGTGTGCACGTCGTTGACCGTGAACCGCACCCGACGGCGCACGCCCCGCGCCGCGAACGCGTCGTCGTTGAGCTGGCGGATCGCCCAGGACGGGCGGAAGTCGATGAAGCTGTCGCCGCCCAGCTCGGCCCGGTCCACTGCCGCGCGGGCGGCCAGCGGGTGGTCGGGCGGACAGAGGAACACCACCGGCTCCTCGCCCAGGACGACGCGCGGGAGCACGCCCACATGGTCGGCCGTGGCGACGAACGCGGCGTCGAGGTCGCCGTCGCGCACCCCCGCCAGGAGCTCGTGCGAGCCCGCCTGCGTGAACGCGATCTCCACGCGCGGGTAGCGCCGGTGGAAGCGTTCCAGCAGCGTGGCGACGTCGACGAGGCCGAGGCACTGCTCCGCGCCGACCCGCAGCGTGCCCGCGAGCTCGCGCGAGACCTGGACCACCGCATCGCGAGCTTCCGTCGCGGAGGAGAGCATGGAGCGGGCGAAAGGCAGCAGCGCCAGGCCTGCCTCGGTGGGCTCGACCCGGCGGGTGGTCCTGGTGAACAGCTTGGTGCCCAGCTCGACCTCGAGGTTACGGATGGCGGCGGACAGCCCGGACTGGGAGACGCCGGTGAGCTCGGCGGCCCTCGTGAACTGGCGCTCTTCCGCCAGCGCCACGAGGTATTCCATCTGACGCAGTTCCATTAAGAAATACCAGTTCTGGGAATGATGATGAGGAGTTGTTGGACTTCTAGGTTATCGCTTCCTAGTCTCTGGTCCGAACCCGTTGCGACACGAGGAGAAACCATGCAGCTCCGTTCCATCGGCGGCCGTTCCGTCTCCGCGATCGGCCTCGGCGGCATGCCGATGTCCATCGAGGGCCGGCCCGACCGCGAGCGCTCGATCGCCACGATCCACGCCGCCCTCGACGCCGGCGTCACCCTGATCGACACCGCGGACGCCTACCACCAGTTCGCCGACGAGGTGGGGCACAACGAGCAGCTCATCGCCGAGGCCCTGCGGTCCTACGGCGGCGACACCTCCGGCGTCCTGGTCGCCACCAAGGGCGGCCACCTGCGGCCCGGCGACGGGTCCTGGACCAAGGACGGCCGGCCCGAGTACCTCAAGGAGGCCGCGAAGGCGTCGGCCAAGCGGCTCGGCGTCGACGCCATCGGCCTCTACCAGTTCCACCGCCCGGACCCGAACGTGCCGTACGGCGACTCGGTGGGCGCGATCCGCGACCTGCTCGACGAGGGCGTCATCGAGCTGGCGGGCATCTCGAACGCCAACCCGGACCAGATCCGCGAGGCCAACGACATCCTGGGCGGCCGCCTCGTGTCCGTGCAGAACCAGTTCTCACCGCGCTTCCGCTCCTCGCTGCCGGAGCTCGAGCTGTGTGCCGAGCTGGGCATCGCGTTCCTGCCCTGGAGCCCCCTGGGCGGCATCTCGCTGGCCCGCTCGGGCGAGCTCGGCGCCGAGTACTCGGCGTTCCAGGAGATCGCGGACGCGCACGGCGTGTCCCCGTTCCGCGTGACGCTGGCGTGGGAGCTCGCGCTCGCACCCGTCGTCGTGCCTATCCCCGGGGCGTCGCGCCCGGAGAGCATCACCGACTCGGCCCAGGCGAGCGAGCTGACGCTCACCCCCGACGAGGTCGCCCGCCTGTCGGCGGCCTGAGCCACGACCGCACCCACCACAGGAGAGAACCCGTGAAGACCTTCACCCTGCCCGGGACGGAGCTCACCGTCCCGAACGTCGTCCTGGGCCTCATGCGCATCCAGGAGAAGACCGACGAGGAGGTGCGCACCCTGGTCAAGACGGCCCGCGACGCCGGCATCTCGTTCTTCGACCACGCCGACGTCTACGGCTCGGCCCTGCACGGCTGCGAGACCCGGTTCGCCGAGGCCATGCAGCTCACGTCGTCGGAGCGCGAGCAGATCGTGCTCCAGACCAAGGCCGGCATCGTGCGCGAGGGGCCGTACTTCGACTACTCGTACGAGCATCTGGTCGAGTCGGTCGAGGGCTCGCTGGCCGCGCTCGGCACCGACTACATCGACATCCTGCTGCTGCACCGGCCGGACGCCCTCGTGGAGCCGGACGAGGTGGCGCGCGCGTTCGACGAGCTGTCGGCGTCGGGCAAGGTGAGGGCGTTCGGCGTCTCGAACCACACGCCGGGCCAGATCGAGCTGCTGCGCAAGTCCGTGACGCAGCCGCTCGTGGCCAACCAGCTCCAGCTCTCGGTGACGCACGCGCCGCTCGTGGCGCAGGGCGTGGCCGCGAACATGCAGGGCCTGGACCAGTCGATCAGCCGCGACTCCGGCACGCTCGACTACTGCCGCCTGCACGACATCACCGTGCAGGCCTGGTCGCCGTTCCAGGCCGGGTTCTTCAACGGCGTCTTCCTGGGCTCGCCGGACTACCCCGAGCTGAACGCCGTGATCGACCGCCTGGCGAAGAAGTACGACGTGCCGGCCATCGCGATCGCCACGGCGTGGATCACGCGCCACCCCGCGCAGATGCAGGTGGTGCTCGGCACCACCAACCCGGAGCGGGTCGCGGGCGCCGCGCTCGGCTCCGAGGTGCCGCTCACGCGCGCCGAGTGGTACGAGATGTTCCGGACGGCGGGCTACACCGTCCCGTGACCCGCTGACGCGGGCGCCGCCGTCGGCAGGCGGACAGGAACGGGACCGTGGGGTGTGTTGCTCCGCGTAGACAACTTCTACGCAGAGCAACGCACCCCCCTACCTGGGCCGGTGCCGGTCGGAGGCTAGGCCTGGGGCGCCACGTTGTGGTTCGACGCGAACAGGTTGCCCGGGTCGTAGGCCCGCTTGACCTCGCGGAGCCGGGCCAGCGTCGCCTCGGGGTAGGCGTTGCGGACATCCTGGTCCGTGGCCGTGCCCATGAAGTTCACGTAGCCGCGGCCGCGCACGCCCAGGGCCTCGGCGGCCGAGGCCACCCAGGCCGTCGTCGCGGGCAGCGCCTCCGGCGCCATCGCGGTACCGCCGACCGAGACCATGAACGCCGGGTCCCGGTGCGCGAAGGCCGTAGCGGCCGGGTCGACCCGCGAGATCGCGCCTCCCATCGGCCGGATGTTGACCGCGGACGGCCCGCTCGCCCCGGCCACCGCCTCGATCGCGGCGGCGGCCCAGTCCTCGTCGGGCGCCCAGACGCCCTCGCCGAGGAACCCGGTCCGCACGTCGCCGACGCCGCCCGCCGGCGGCCCGCCCGGCCCCTCGAACAGCGCCGTGTACGGGATCTCTCGGACGCCGTCGAGCAGCGTGCCCAGCGCTCGCAGCGGCCCGAACACCTCGGCCGCGTCCTCCGCCGAGCCCGCGTGGCACAGCAGCGCCATGAGCACCGGCTTGCCGTGCAGCTCGGCCGGGATCATCGGCACAGGCGGCGCCAGCATCACGTTCACCATGCCCGAGAACTCCTCCGGCCCCTCGGCGAACGCCCGCAGGACCGTGGCGAGCCTCGCCGGGGTCGGCTCCCACATCATCATGCCGCCCGTGACCGTGCCGACCTCCCGCAGCCGCAGGTCCAGTCGGGTGACGACACCGAAGTTCCCGCCGCCGCCGCGCAGCGCCCAGTAGAGGTCGGGGTTGTTGTCGGCGTCGGCCCGGACCACCTTGCCGTCCGCCAGGACGACCTCGGCACCCAGCAGGTTGTCGACCGTGAGCCCGTCGCGCCGGCTGAGGTAGCCGATCCCGCCGCCGAGGGAGATGCCCCCGACGCCGACGGTCGCCGTGTCG
>NZ_KI911768.1:17872-18901 GCF_000515355.1 Promicromonospora kroppenstedtii DSM 19349
CGGACGCCGTCGTCGCGACCACCGACGTGCTGGCGGCCGCCGGGGACCGGGTTTCCGCCGAGGTGACGCTGCACAACGACGGCGGCACGACCGTGCGCGACCCGCGCGTCGCGCTCGCGCTCCCGGAGGGCTGGACTGCCCGCACGCTCGGCGCCACGCCCAGGGTGGTGCGGCCGGGCGATTCCGCCACCGTGGCGTTCACCGTGTCCGTCCCGCCCGGGGCCGAGACCGGCGGGTACGACGTCGCCGCATCCGTCACCTCGGGCTCCGGCCAGGTCACGACGCCGCCGTCGCGCGTGACGATCGCGCCCGGGGCGCCGTCGGGCGGCGACGTCGTGCTGTCCAGGCACCCCTGGGTGAGTGCGACCAGCGGCTGGCTGACACCCACGGTGGACCAGAGCGTGGGCGGCGGCTCGCCGCTCACGGTGGCGGGCACGGTGCACCAGACGGGGCTCGGCGTCGCCAGCCCGTCCCGGGTGCGCTACTACCTCGGCGCCGCGTGCACCGGGCTGACCGGGAGCATCGGCATCGACGACGTCGTCGGCACGGTCGGGCCGGAGGGCGGCACGGCGACGTTCGACGTCGTCGGCGACGGCGAGACGCTCTGGAGCAGCGGCACGGTCGAGCGCGGCACGGCGATCGCGTTCGACGTGGACGTGACGGGCATCCGCGACCTGACCCTCGCGGTGGGCGACGCGGGCGACGGCGGCTACAACGACCGCGCCGACTGGCTGTCGCTGAACCTCGCCTGCGCCTGAGCCAGAGCCCGAGCCGCCGCCCGGGCCACCGAACGTAGGGTTGGTCGCCCTTCCAGCACTGGGAAGCCGACCAACCCTACGTTCGCGCTCCCGACCCGGGTCTGCCGCGGGTGGTCAGCAAGGCGCCGCGTCGGACAGGAGCTCCGCCAGGTGCGGGGCCGGGGAGTCCGCGCGGTCCGGGGTCGTGACCATCGAGACCACCCAGTCCGCCGCGCCGTCCGCCGCGACCGGCACGGCGACCAGGCGGGCGGCCTGCGGCTTGGCCGCGACG
>NZ_KI911768.1:19001-20811 GCF_000515355.1 Promicromonospora kroppenstedtii DSM 19349
GCGCTGCGACGGGGTCGACGCCGCGCGCGCCACCTCGCGGCGCACCTCCTCGATCTCGGTGCCGATCCAGCCCGCGACCTGGCGCACGTAGCCGTCGCGCTGGCTGCGGTCGCGGATGCCGACGATCTCCGGCGCGGCCGCCCGCACCGCGAGCACGCGGCCCTCGACCGTGTTGAGGTCGTACTGCCTGAGCTTGGCCTGGATGACGAACGCGAACAGCGGCTTGCGGCCGTCGACCAGCGCGCGCACCGCCTCCGGGCCCTTGGCCATGCGCAGGTCGCAGGGGTCCATCCCGCCGTCGGCCACGGCCACGTACGTCTGCGCGAAGAACCGCTGGTCCTCGCCGTAGGCACGCTCGGCGGCCTTCTGGCCCGCCGCGTCGCCGTCGAACGTGAAGATGATCTCGCCGCCCACGGTGCCGCCCGAGGCGAGCTGCATGCCGCCGCCCGCCGTCGTGTCGCCCAGCAGGCGCCGCACCACCTTGGCGTGGTCGCCGCCGAACGCCGTACCGCAGGTGGCCACCGCCGTCGTCACACCCGACAGGTGCGCCGCCATGACGTCCGTGTACCCCTCGACCACCACCACGCGCTTGCCCTTGGCGATCTCCCGCTTGGCCAGGTCGATGCCGTACAGCACGTGCGACTTCTTGTAGAGGCTCGTCTCGGGGGTGTTCAGGTACTTGGGCCCCTGGTCGTCCTCGAACAGGCGCCGCGCACCGAACCCGATCACCGCGCCCGTCACGTCGCGGATCGGCCACATGACCCGGCCGCGGAACCGGTCGTAGATGCCGCGCTGGCCCTGCGACATCAGCCCGCTCGCGACCAGCTCCGCCTGCGTGAAGCCGCGGCCCTGCAGGTGGCGCTGCAACGAGTCCCAGCCCTTGGGCGCGAAGCCCACGCCGAACCGCTCGGCGTCGGACCGGTCGAAGCTGCGCTCCGCCAGGAACGCGCGCGCCGCCGTCGCGTCGGGCCCCATGAGCTGCTCCGCGTAGAAGTCCGCGGCCACCCGGTGCGCCTCCAGCAGGCGCTGGCGCTTGCCCGGCTCCTCCCGCGGACGGGCGTTGCCGCCCTCCTCGTAGCGCAGCGTCACGCCCGTCTTGCCCGCGAGGTACTCGATGGCCTCGGTGAAGCTCAGCCCGTCCATCTTCATGACGAACTCGATGACGTCGCCGCCCTCGCCGCAGCCGAAGCAGTGGTACCGGCCCACGCTGGGCCGCACGTTGAAGCTGGGGCTGCGCTCGTCGTGGAAGGGGCACAGGCCCACCAGCGCGCCCACCCCGGCAGGCTTGAGGGTCACGTGCGCCGAGACGATCTCGTCGATCCGCGCTCGTTCGCGGACCTGGTCCACATCCTCACGTCTGATCAGCCCGGCCACGCTCCGAAGTCTATGCTCGCGCGGCGGGCCACGACGCCGTCGTCCACACCCGGCAGGGTCAGGCGGGCAGGCCCGCGACGAGGAGCCCGACGAGGCGGCGCGCGTCGTAGCAGGGATCGGTCCCGGCGCCCGCGCAGAGGCCCCCGAACCCGCGTATCAGCTCGTAGGCGTCCTGTCCGGGCCGGATCGGGTCGCGGTAGGGCGACCTGCTCAGGCGCCGAGCGCCGCCGCGCAGCTCCGCGCGTACTCGCCCGGCGCGACACCGACCGCGCGCACGAATTCCCCGGTGAAGTGCGCCTGGTCGTAGTAGCCGACGGCGGCCGCGAGCCCCGCCAGGTCCAGGGCCGGGTCGCGACCCAGCAGTTCTGCGGCGAGGTGCACCCGGTGCCGCCGCAGCACCCACTTGGGGCTCACGCCGACCCAGTCGGCGAACAGG
>NZ_KI911769.1:0-2283 GCF_000515355.1 Promicromonospora kroppenstedtii DSM 19349
GCAGAGTCCCGGGCAGCGCTGCGGGCAGCGCTGCGGGCCGGGCTGTGACCGGCAGGACTGTGACCGGCAGGACTGTGACCGGCAGCGCTGCGGGCAGGGCTGTGGCCGGCAGGACCGCGAGTGGGCGCGTGTATTCGGGCGCGCTCTCAGGCAAGGGCTCGGGCATCGTGATGCTCCTCGGTGATCGGGCAGGCGGCCCGGGGGCGTGCCCCGGGCGCGGACGACCTCCCGGACGAGGTCCGGGTGGTGCTGGTCGTCGCGCGCTGCTGGTTGTCGCGTGCTGCAGGTCCCGTGCCGTGGACTACGGCAGGAGGCCTGGTACATCGTTGTTCCACGGCTGCTCCGTTGCAGAGTGATCGATCACCGTTCGCGGGTTAGGCTAGGAGGTGATCGATCACTTCGCAAGGGTCTCGCACCGGGCGGTGTCCGGAAGGCCCTGATGATCAGCGAGGATGGGGCATGGAGAACGACAGCTCGACGCGCAGTTCGACGGACGGCTCGGCCGACAGCCCGGCGGATGGCTCGACCAGCACCTCGGCGGGCCGGCGGCGCGCGACGATCTGGGAGGTCGCCAAGGCCGCCGGCGTCTCCCACCAGACCGTCTCGCGCTACCTGCGCAACGACGCGAAGATGCGGCCCGAGACGGTGGCCCGGGTGCAGCGGGCGGTCGAGGAGCTCGACTACCGGCCCAACCTGACCGCGCGGTCCATGCGTACCCGGCGCAGCGGCCGGGTCGCGGTGCTGCTGCCCGCGGTCGCCACGTACGGTCCGCCGCAGATCCTGAGCGGCGTGATGGAGGTGGCCCACGAGCACGGGTACACCGTCGAGGCGTTCAGCGTGGAGGGGTCGCCGGCCGATCGCTTCGGGCGGGTCCTTGAGCTCGCCGATTCCGGGCAGGTCGAGGGCGTGCTCGCGCTCGCGCCGCTGCCGCCCGGTTCCGGCGGGCGGTTCCCCGAGCGGGCCGCGATCGTCGTGTCCGCGGACTACGACGACAAGTTCCGCGGCGTGGGCGAGCTCGCCGACGGTTCACCGGTCGAGGACCTCGTGGTGCGCCTGGCCGAGCTGGGCCACCGGCGGTTCGCGCACGTGACCGGCGCGCTCGACTACGCCTCCGCCCGCGGCCGCCGGGACGTCTTCGTCGCCACGGTCGAACGGCTCGGGCTGGGTCCCGCGCTGGTGCTGGAGAGCGACTGGTCGGCCGAGGGCGCACGCGCGGCCGTCCTGTCCCTGCCCGAGGAGGACCACCCGACCGCCGTCATCGCCGCGAGCGACGTCGGTGCGGCCGGGGTGGTGCTGGGCGCCCGCGAGCGCGGCTGGACCATCCCGGGCGACCTCAGTGTGACCGGCTGGGACAACAACCAGCTCGGGGCGTACCTCGAGCCCACGCTGACCACGGTCAACGTCGACCACCGCAAGCTGGGCCGGGCGGCGATGGCCCGGCTGGTCGCCACGCTCCAGCCGGGCGCGGAGACCGCCCGCGTGGCCGAGGCGGCGTCGGACGGCCCGCTGAACACGATCATCTGGCGGGGCTCGACGGGGCCTGCGCCGTCCTGACCCGGCTGCTCGACGTGAGGGCTGGGTCAGGACGGGGCTGGGTCAAGACGGGCTGGGTCAGGACGGGCTGGGTCAGGACGGGCTGGGTCAGGAAAGCGACTCGGCCAGCCGGTCGGCCACCTCGGACGGCGTCGGCATTGCCGCGATCTGGGCGGCAACCTTGCCCGCGGCCTCCGCGTAGCTCGGGTCGGTGCGGAGGGTCACGACCGCCTTGGCCACCGACTCCGGGACGTAGGGACCCGGCTGGACCGCGATGCCCGTGCCGGTCGCGCTGACCACGGCGGCCTGGAGGAACTGGTCGGCGCCCTGCGGGACCACCACGAGCGGGAGGCCGCGGGACAGGACGCCGAGGGTCGTGCCGGCGCCGCCGTGCGTGACGACGAGGTCGACGTCCCGCAGGAGGTCCGCGAGGGGCGTGAAGGGCACGAAGGTGATGTCTCCGGCCGCGTTCGTTCCCGGGGCGCTGCCGGGAAGATCGTGGTCCGCGGCGCTCGCCGTGAGGCCGAGCGTGACGACGAGGTCGACGCCGACGGTGCGCAGCTCGGCGAGGATCGGGGTCAGGGTCGCCGGATCGGAGAAGTGAGTGCCGAACGTGACGAGCACCCGGGGGCGCCCGCCGCGCGTGCCAGTTCCGACGCCCGCCTCGGACCCGGCACCCGCACCGGGTGCGCCAGGCCCCTGGTGCGGCTCAGGCCGGACCGGGACGCGGTTCGCTGGCGCCTGCCAGCC
>NZ_KI911769.1:2383-5374 GCF_000515355.1 Promicromonospora kroppenstedtii DSM 19349
CGGCCAGCGGCGCGATCGCCGCGACGGCCGAGACGAGCAGCGGCCCGCCGGTGTTGCCGATGTCGCCGCACAGCCGCCAGCCGCCGAGGAACTGGGAGCGGCCCTCCTGCGGCGCGACGTCGGCGCCGAGCGTCATCACGATGCCCGACCCGAGCCCGTTGCCCAGCGCGATGAGCGCCATCACGGCGCCGACGGTGAGTGCGGAGTCTGCGAGGGGGAGCAGCAGGCAGCCGACGCCGACGGCCACCACCACCGGGACGGCCACCACCCGGCGGCCCTTGGTGTCGAGCAGCCAGCCGCCCGGCAGGGTGAGCAGGATGTCGATGGTGGCCGCGACCGCGAACAACAGCGAGACGACGGCGGCGGAGATGTGCACGTGGTCGGCCCACAGGGGCAGCAGGCCGGTGCGCACGGACCGCGACGCGCCGATGATGATCACTGCCACGCCGAGGGTGAGCAGGGTGCGGCGGTGCTCCCACAGGACCGAGCGCACGGGCAGCGGCACGGTGCCCCGGCGTACCCGGCCGAAGTCCGGCATGCGGGTCACGATCAGCGCCGACGCGACCGACGCGCACGCAGCGAGCAGGAAGACCGAGCGCACCCCGAACAGGTGGATCAGCAGCGCGCCCAGGAGCGGGCCGATCAGGATGCCCAGGCGCATCGACCCGCCCAGGAGCGCCATACCGCGCGCCCGGTGGCTGAGCGGTACCGCGTCGATCAGGAAGCCCTGCCGGGCCAGCAGGAACGCCGTCCAGCTCATGCCGCTCACGAACACACAGACGCACAGCAGCCAGACCGAGGGCACCAGGAACGCGACGATCATCGCCACGGCGTCGACCAGGCCGGCGATCACGAGGGTGCGCCGCTCGCCCAGCCGCGCCACGAGCGCGCCCGAGGGCAGCGAGTTGACGAGCTGGCCGATCCCCAGCAGCGCGACGACGAACGCCGCCATGGCGGTGGCCGCGCCCAGGTTGCCGGCGTGGATCGCCAGCACCGGCATCACGGCGCCGTGGCCGATCGAGCTCACGACGGAGGGCAGGTAGGCGACGACGGCGATGTCGCGAAAACGGAAGTCCCGATCGTCCTCGGAACCGTCCGGACCGGGACTGTCTGAACCGCCGTCGCTCGTCACGTCGCCATCGTGCCAGATAGTTACCCTCGGCAACGACCTGGTCCGCAGTGTGGGCTTGTCTACTCCAGCACGGCCCCCTTCGACGCCGACTGCACCAGCTTCGAGTACTTGGCGAGCACGCCCCGCTGGTAGGAGTGCGGCAGCGGCGCCCAGCCCGCCGTCCGTGACTCGAGCTCGGCCGGGTCGACCAGCAGGTCGAGCGTCTTGCTCGCCACGTCGAGCCGGATCCGGTCGCCGTCGCGCACGAAGGCGATGGGTCCGGCGTCGACGGCCTCGGGGGCGATGTGCCCCACGCACAGGCCGGTGGTGCCGCCGGAAAACCGGCCGTCGGTGATGAGCAGCACGTCCTTGCCGAGGCCCGCGCCCTTGATCGCGCCGGTGATGGCGAGCATCTCGCGCATGCCAGGACCGCCCTTCGGCCCCTCGTACCGGATGACGACGACGTCGCCGGCCTGGATGGTGCCGTCCTCCAGGGCGTCGAGCGCGCCGCGCTCGCGCTCGAACACGCGCGCGGTGCCCTCGAACACGTCGGAGTCGAAGCCCGCCGACTTCACGACGGCGCCCTGCGGGGCCAGCGAGCCGCTCAGGATCGTGATGCCGCCGGTGCGGTGGATCGGGTTGTCCATGGCCCGCAGGATCTTGCCGTCCGGGTCGGGCGGCGCGATGTCGGCGAGGTTCTCGGCCATGGTGCGGCCCGTGACGGTCAGGGCATCGCCGTGCAGCAGACCGGCGTCGAGCAGGGCCTTCATCACCACGGGCACGCCACCGATGCGGTCGACGTCGTTCATCACGTACTGCCCGAACGGCTTGAGATCGCCCAGGTGCGGCACGCGGTCGGCCACGCGGGAGAAGTCGTCGAGGGTGAGCTCCACCTCGGCCTCGTGCGCGATGGCGAGCAGGTGCAGCACCGCGTTCGTGGACCCGCCGAACGCCATGACCACGGCGATCGCGTTCTCGAACGCCTCCTTGGTCAGGATGTCGCGCGCCGTGATGCCCTTGCGCAGCAGGTTCACCACGGCCTCGCCGGACCGGTGTGCCCAGGTGTCACGACGGCGGTCGGCCGCGGGCGGGGCTGCCGAACCGGGCAGCGACATGCCCAGCGCCTCGGCCGCCGACGCCATCGTGTTGGCGGTGTACATGCCGCCGCACGCGCCCTCGCCGGGGCAGATCGCGCGCTCGATGCGGTCGACGTCCTCCTGGCTCATCAGCCCGCGCGAGCACGCGCCGACCGCCTCGAAGGCGTCGATGATCGTGACCTGCTTCTCGGTGCCGTCGGTCAGCTTCACCCAGCCCGGCATGATCGAGCCGGCGTAGAGGAACACGCTGGACAGGTCCAGGCGGGCTGCCGCCATCAGCATGCCGGGCAGCGACTTGTCGCACCCGGCCAGCAGCACCGAGCCGTCGAGGCGCTCGGCCTGCATCACGGTCTCCACGGAGTCGGCGATGACCTCGCGGGACACGAGCGAGAAATGCATGCCCTCGTGGCCCATCGAGATGCCGTCCGACACGGAGATGGTGCCGAACTCGAGCGGGTAGCCGCCGGCGGCGTGCACCCCCTCCTTGGAGGCCTTGGCCAGACGGTCCAGCGACAGGTTGCAGGGCGTGATCTCGTTCCAGGAGCTCGCGACGCCGATCTGGGGCTTGGCGAAGTCGTCGTCGCCCAGCCCGACGGCGCGGAGCATGCCGCGCGACGCGGTGGCCTCGAGGCCGTCCGTCACCTGGCGGGAGCGGGGCTTGACGTCGACCGGGGGGTTCTCGTCAGTGGTCATCCTGCATTGTGCCTCGCGCGGGCCGGCCATGCGCGAGCCAGTCCGAGAGCCGCCGCGTGAACCAGGCCCCGCGCTGGAGCGGCAGGCCGT
>NZ_KI911770.1:0-4183 GCF_000515355.1 Promicromonospora kroppenstedtii DSM 19349
CGCCCGCAGGCCGAGCTCCCGGGTCGCCTCGCGGAAGGCCCGCCAGCGCATGCCGTCGGCCCAGGACGCCTCCGGCCCGGCCAGGTACGTCAGCCGGGAGTGCCCCAGGCCCGCCAGGTGCTCGACGGCGCGCCGCATCCCCTGGGCGTTGTCGGTCACGACGCTCGGGACGTCCGCCACCACGCGGTTCATCACGACGGTCGGCCGCTGCTTGGCGACGGCGCGGATCGCCGCGTCCGAGAGCCGCGAGGTGGCGAGCACGACGCCCTCCACCAGGGGCAGCGTGCGCTCCAGGGCACGGCGCTCGGCCCCGCTGGACTCGTGCGCGTCCACCACCAGCAGCGTGTACCCCGAGTCGATGGCGGTCTTCTCCGCGCTGCGGATGATCTCGAAGAAGAACGGGTTGGTCAGGTCGGCCACGACGATCGCGAGCAGCGCCGTCCGGCCGTCCGGCATCGCGCGCCCGATCGGGCTCGTCCGGTAGCCGAGCTCGTGGGCGACGCGGCGGATGCGATCCGCCGTGTCCGCGTTGACCCGGCCCGGCCGGGAGAACGCCCGCGAGACCGTCGAGGGCGCGACGCCGGCGGCCTTGGCGACGTCGTAGATGGTCGGTCTGGTCCGAGAGCTCCCTGTTTCGGCAGTTTCGCCCATGCGCGGGGAGCGTACGGCGCGCGACCCGTCGACGGCAACCAATTGCCAAGGACCGGCGCGGGCGTGGCAGGTCCTTGCCTGCCCGGCAAGAGGTGGCAACACCTTGACTGCCCTGGTGCCGCACCCTCGAATGACCGCATGACCATGCGCGCCGCACCAGGGACGAGCCCGCCACCCGGGGACGACGACGAGCCCGGCGACCAGCCGGCGGACGAGGCCGTCCAGGTCGAGGCCGCGGAGAGCGAGCTGCGCCGCCTCGGCCTCGAGGAGATCCGCGTACGCCACCACGGCGATCTCGCCCGGCTCGAGGCCCCGCACCGCGACCTCGCGACCATGACGTCGGAGCCCCTGCGCGGCGAGGTCCTGCGTGCCGTGCGGTCCGCGGGTTTCCGCTCGGTCGCCGTCGACCTGGAGGCCGTCGCCGAGGACGCCGCGACCGACCCGCACGACGGCTGACCCGGCCCCGGTGGCAACCGCGTGCCACCGGGCGCTCGCGGTGGCGGGGCAACAAGTGGCAACTCGTTGTCCGGCCCTGGTGGGGCTCATAGTGTCCCCCGTGAAAAGCGGCTCCAGGCCGGAGCCGCTGACCTGCTCTACCGACCGGCACCTCCGGGACGACGACGTCCGGTGTGCCCTGACCCGCTGCCCCACGGTGTCGACGTCGACCCCGTGCGACGAAACGGAAAGAGCGAACTATGGAGGATCACGCCATGGTGACCACCCAGGAGGCCCGTCCCACGGCGCCGTCCCCGCCCAGGTCCCGGCCGCCCGCCCAGCCTTCCGGCGGGCCGACGGCGGCGAGCCGGGCGCTCTCGCTGCTCGCGGAGTCGTGGCGGCCGGCGGCAGTGCTGCTCGCGCTGTTCGCCGTCTGGTGGTTCGTGGCCTGGCGCGAGCTGGTCCCCGCCTACCTGGTGCCCTCCCCGGGTGCGGTCGCGGAGACCATGGCGGCCGACTGGCCGATGCTCCTGGAGCACACGTGGGTCACCACGCTGGAGACGATCGTCGGGTTCGTGCTCGCGGCCGTGATCGGCGTCGCGGCAGCCGTGCTGCTGGTCTACTCCCGGACGGCCGAGAAGTCCCTCTACCCGCTCATCCTCTTCGCCCAGGTCATCCCCAAGATCGCGATCGCCCCGATCCTGGTCGTCTGGTTCGGGTTCGGCATGACGCCCAAGATCGTCCTGGCCGTGCTCATCGCCTTCTTCCCGGTCGTCGTCTCGGCCGTCGCGGGGCTGCGCTCGGTCGACCCCGAGCTGCTGGAGATGTCCGCGACGATGGGCGCCTCCCGGTGGAAGACCTTCCGCAAGATCCGGTTCCCCGGCGCCCTGCCGCAGCTCATGTCGGGCCTGAAGGTCGCCGTCACGCTGGCGGTCGTGGGCGCCGTCGTCGGCGAGTTCGTGGGCGCCGACCGCGGCCTCGGGTACGTGCTGCTGCTCGCCAGCGGCAACCTCGACGCACCGCTGCTGTTCGCCGACCTGATCCTCATGTCGCTCATCGGCGTGGTCCTGTTCGTCCTGGTCGAGGTGCTCGAACGACTCCTCATCCCGTGGCACGCCTCGCGGCGCGGCAACCTCGCGCTCGCGACCGTCTGATCCCGGCCCAGCAACTTCCGCGTTCCCGCCGCCACCGTGGCGGCACGACCAGAAAGGCTCTCCCATGCGTGGTGCAACGAAGCAGAGACGTGGCGGCAGGATCGCGATGTCGGTGGGCGTGGCGGGCGTCGCGCTCGCGACGGTCGCGGCCTGCGGGCAGACCGCCGGTGGCGGGCCCGCCGAGCAGAACGCCGAGGGCCTGAGCGAGGTCACCGTGACGCTCAACTGGGTGCCGTACGGCGAGCACGCGCCGTTCTACTACGGTGTGGCGGAGGGCATCTTCGAGGACGAGGGGATCGACCTCACGATCCAGCCGGGCAACGGGTCCGGCAACACCGTGCAGCAGGTGGCGCAGCGCAACACCGACTTCGGGTGGGCGGACACGCCGCCGCTCGCGAACGGCATCAGCTCCGGCATGCCCGTGCGCAGCGTCGGCGTGTTCCTGCAGACCGGCCCCAGCTCCGTCGAGTTCTTCGACGACCAGGGGATCACCGAGCCCGCGGACCTCGTGGGCAAGACCGTCGGCGGCACGCCCGGGGACGCCATGTACGGCACGTTCCCGGCGTGGCTGGAGATCAACGGCGTGAACCCGGACGACGTGACCGTGGTCAACGTGGACGCCGCCGGCAAGATCGCCGCGCTGATCGAGGGCAAGGTCGACGCCATCCAGGGCTTCTACCACGACCAGGCGGCGACCATCGAGAACCAGACCGGCAAGGAGGTCTCGGCCCTGCCGTTCTCGGACTTCGGCATGAACATGCTCGGCACCGGCCTGCTGGCGCACGAGGCCACGATCGACGGCGACCCCGAGCTGGTCCAGGCGATGGTCCGGGCGACGTCGAAGTCGTTCCTCGCGGCGTCCGAGGACCCGGACGCCGCCGTCGCCGCGATGGCCGCCGACGCCGAGCAGGCGCCCGACGAGGAGGTGCTGGCTGCGCAGCTCGAGGCGACGATCGGCCTGCTCAACCTCGAGGAGGCCCCCGCGCCCGGCGTGAACACCGAGCAGCAGTGGACCGACACCCTGACGTTCCTCACGGAGAACACCGAGTTCGAGGGCGAGCCGACGCCGGACGCGTACTGGGACGGGACCTTCGGGGAGGGCATGTGACCGCGACGACCGGCCCCACGACCGAGCACGGCGCGGCCGCGCGGGCCGCCGACGCCGAACCGATCATCGAGGTCTCGCACCTCACGCGGCGCTTCACCTCCAAGCGCTCGGAGACCGTGGCGCTCGACGACGTCTCGCTGGCCGTGCTGCCGGGGGAGTTCGTCACGATCGCGGGGCCGTCGGGCTGCGGCAAGTCGACGCTGCTCAAGATCATCGCGGGGCTGACCCTCGCCACCGAGGGGGACGTGCGCCTGTACGGGCGGGCGGTCACCGGACCGCAGCGCGAGATCGGGTTCGCCTTCCAGCGCTCGGCCCTGCTCGAGTGGCGGGGCGTGCGCAGGAACATCCTGCTCCAGGCCGAGATGCGCGGCATGGACCGGCGCCGCGCGGAGGAGCGTGCCGACCACCTGATCGAGCTCACCGGCCTGACCGGGTTCGAGAAGGCGCTGCCGCACGAGCTGTCCGGCGGCATGCAGCAGCGCGTCGCGCTGTGCCGGGCCCTGCTGCACGAGCCCCGGGTGCTGCTGATGGACGAGCCGTTCGGCGCGCTCGATGCCCTGACCCGCGAGCAGATGAACATCGAGATGAACCGGATCTGGCGGGAGACCGGCACCACCGTGGTGCTGGTGACCCACTCCGTGCCGGAGGCGGTGTACCTGGGCAGCCGGATCGTCGTCATGAGCCCGCGGCCCGGCCGCATCGTCGAGACGCTGGAGCCCGGTCTGCCGGAGCGCCGCGAGTACGGGCCGACGCTGGCCGACCCCCGCTTCACGGCGGCGGCCGAGCGCCTGCGCGACCTGCTCGGCGCGAGCCATGCGCCGGAGTGAGGACGCCG
>NZ_KI911770.1:4283-6419 GCF_000515355.1 Promicromonospora kroppenstedtii DSM 19349
CTCGGCGACTGGGCCGGCAGCTCGGGCCAGGCCGACTGGCTGCCCGACGGCCACCCGCGCGACATGATCACCACCGTGCTGGACGGGCTGCGCGAGCTGACCCCGCAGGGCTGGACGGTGACCAGCGCGCTCGGCGCCGAGATCCTCTCGCTCGTGACGCCGCCGGAGGGCGAGACGTTCCCCGACGGCCAGCCCCGGCCCAAGGTGGTCGTCCCGCGCGACCCCGACGAGGCCCTGATCGCACAGGCCGTCGCACAGGCACGGGACGCCGACTACGTCGTGGCCGTGGTGGGCGACCAGGTCGAGCTGGTGGGCGAGGGCCGGTCCACCGCGACGCTGGAGCTCGTGGGCGGGCAGGTCGCCCTGCTGGACGCGCTGGCCGAGACGGGCACGCCGCTGGTCGTCGTCGTCATGGCGTCCAAGCCGCTGGTGCTGCCGCAGTCCGCGCTGGACGCCGCGGCCGTGGTCTGGACGGCGAACCCGGGCATGGAGGGCGGCCGGGCGGTCGCCGAGCTGCTGCTCGGGCAGATCGAGCCGTCCGGGCGCCTGCCGATCTCGTTCGCCCGGCACGTGGGCCAGCAGCCGATCTACTACAACCAGCTCCGCGGCCAGCACGGGGACCGGTATGCCGACCTGACGCAGGAACCCGCGTTCGTGTTCGGCGAGGGCCTGTCGTACACCACGGTCGAGTACAGCGGCCTCGAGCTGCGGACCGCCGAGCTGGGCCCGGACGACACGATCCATGCCCGCGTGACCCTGACCAACACGGGTGCCCGTCCGGTGCGTGAGACCGTGCAGGTCTACGTCAGCGACACGGTGACGTCCGTGAGCTGGACCGACAAGGAGCTCAAGGGCTACCGGCAGGTGGACGTCGCCCCCGGGCAGAGCGTCGTGGTCGAGCTCGACCTGCCGGTCGCGGACTGCACGATCGTGAACCAGGCGGGCAACCGCGTCGTCGAGCCGGGTGGGTTCGAGCTGCTGGTCGGGCCGTCCTCGCGGGACGCGGACCTGCTGCGGGCACCGTTCTCGGTGACGGGGTCCTGACCGGGCGTCGACCGGGGTGCCGTGCGGACGGGGCTCGCCCGTCCGCACGGCCGCGTCATCCCCGTTGCACGGCTGCGAGGCCTTCGCGCAGGTCCTGGACGAAGTACCCCGGAACCTCCAGGGACGGGAAGTGCCCGCCCGCCTCCGGTGTCCGCCACCGCACGATCTGGCGGAACCGCTCCTGGGCCCAGGGCCGGGGCCACCGCTCGATGTCGCGGGGATAAGTGGTGACCGCCGCCGGGACGTCGACCCGGAGGTCGGGGTCGAGCGAGGCGTGGCTCTCGGCGTAGATCCTGGCCGACGACGCGCCCGTGCGCGTGAGCCAGTACAGGGTGACGTTGTCCAGGACGCTGTCCCGGGACATGGTCTCGAACGGGCTGTCGGTGGTGTCCGACCACTCGGCGAACTTGTCCAGGATCCAGGCGAGCAGCCCGACCGGTGAGTCGACGAGCGAGTAGCCGATGGTCTGCGGCCGGGCCGCCTGCTGCTTCGCGTACGCCGCGCGCCGGCCCCAGAAGTCACGGGACTCCTCGACCCAGGTGCGCTCGGCCGCCGTCAGCCCGTCCGTGGTCAGGCCGGGCGGGGGCTGCGCGACCGTCGTGTGGATGCCGATGACGTGGTCCGGGAACCGGCCGCCGAGGATCGTGGTGATGACGCCGCCCCAGTCGCCGCCGTGGGCCAGGAACCGGTCGTAGCCGAGCCGGACCATCAGCACGACCCACGCGGCCGCGATCTTCTCGATGCCCCACCCGGTGGCCGCCGGTCGCTCGCTGTGGCCGAACCCCGGCAGCGACGGGACGACGACGTGGAACGCGGGCGCGTCCGGATTCGCCGGGTCGGCCAGCTCGTCGACGACGTGCGTGAACTCCGCGACGCTGCCCGGCCAGCCGTGCGTCAGGAGCAGCGGCGTGGCGTCGGCGCGCGGGGAGCGGCGGTGCAGGAAGTGGATGCCCAGGCCGTCGATCGTCGTGCGGAACTGGCCGATCTCGTCGAGGCGCGCCTCGAACGACCGCCAGTCGTATCCGGTGCGCCAGTGGCGGACGACGTCCACGAGGTCGGCGAGGGGGACGCCCTGGTCCCACCGGCTCGGGC